>NZ_JAFBBE010000015.1 GCF_016907015.1 Oceanisphaera litoralis | reverse complement strand
AGTGCACTGAAGTCGGTTTGTTGAAGGTTATCCATAGAATCAATCATCAAGATAGGATGAGAGTAATTAGATCACATTTTTACTTAGATTGGTATAATGCTCTATGATGATGTCCTGGATAGCATGAACCGATTTTGGCTCGGAAAAAAGTGATCGCCATCACCTTTTTATCGCGTATTTTGCTGCAAAATGCCGCATAACTCGTATCTTATCTGCAAGTTAACAATAACTTGTCGAGTGGAGCATTCGGTCGCAGTCAGTCAGAACAACTATGTGAGCATAATGAACGATAAACATAAGCAGATAGAGATAAAGGATGTCACCGAAGCGGTGCGTTCCCACAGGCCGACAGACGAAGGCCACATCTATGTACGAGCGCAAAAGGGAAAATGGCAGCAGTTGCGCAAGGCAATGGGATGGTTTTTCATGCTGTTGTTTGCGGTTGGACCCTGGCTGAGCTGGAATGGGCATCAGGCCATATTGTTTGATGTGGAGCAGCAGCGCTTTCAGATATTTTCGACCACCATCTGGCCACAGGATCTGACCCTGCTGGCTCTGCTGCTGATGGTAGCGGCCTTCGCCCTGTTCTTTATCACTACCTTCCTCGGACGGGTATGGTGTGGCTACCTGTGCCCACAGACGGTATGGACCTTTGTGTTTATCTGGTTCGAGGAGAAGCTGGAAGGCAGCGCCAACAAACGGCGCCAGCTGGACAAGTCACCCTGGAACTTCAACAAGATATGGCGCAAGAGTGCCAAGCATCTTGCCTGGCTGGCGGTATCACTCCTTACCGGTTTTACCTTCATCGCCTATTTCGTTCCGGCAAGAGAACTGGCGGTCGCTCTACTGACCTTTTCGACCAGCTTCTGGATCGGCTTCTGGGTACTGTTCTTTGCGTTCTGTACTTACGGTAATGCCGGCTGGATGCGTACCATAATGTGTACCCACATCTGTCCCTATTCCCGCTTTCAGTCGGCCATGTTTGATAAAGACACCTATACGGTCAGTTATGACGTCGAGCGAGGCGAGAGCCGTGGCCCGCGTCCGCGCAAGGCGGATCCCGAAAAGCTGGGGCTGGGTGACTGTATCGATTGTAACCTCTGTGTACAGGTCTGCCCTGCCGGTATCGATATTCGTGACGGTCTGCAATACGAGTGTATCAACTGCGGTGCCTGTGTGGATGCCTGTGATCAGACCATGGATAGAATGGGCTACGAAAGAGGGCTGATCAGCTATACCACAGAGCACAAGTTGCAACACGGAGAAAGCAAGGTGGCGCGGCCCAAGCTGATTGGTTACGGCGTTGTCATGGTGTTGATGCTGGTCGCCTTTGTTTATGTGGCATCCAATATCATGCCGATGGGTATCGAGATCATCCGGGATCGGAATCAGCTCTATCGTGAAACGGTCGAGGGGCTGGTAGAGAATACCTACACCCTGAAAATCATGAACAAGACGCTGGAGACCGAAACCTATCGGCTCCGTGTCGAGGGGATGGATGATGTTGAGTGGATAGGCCCCGAAGAAGTCGTGGTTCGCGGTGGAGAGGTGTTGAGTTTGCCGATCAGTCTGGCGGTAGACCCTTATCTGCTGTCAAAGCCGGTCCAGGACATCACCTTCGTGATGACCCATGCCGGGCTCGACGAGAACGACAGCAAGGCCAACTTACGCAGCGATACCAAGTTCTTCAGTTCGATTAACTGATATGCTCGGACCGCAGCCAGTCGCTGCGGTCTTTTTTTGGAGTGGCATGAACTATTACCAGCTTACCCCCGATGTGATTGCCGATGCGCTGGTCAGTGTCGGCATTTATGTCGATTCGGGACTCATGGCGTTGAACAGCTATGAAAACCGGGTCTACCGATTCAAGAGTGATACCGATGGCACCCTGGTGGCCAAGTTTTATCGCCCGCAGCGCTGGAGCCGGCAGCAAATCCAGGAGGAGCACGATTTCCTGTTCGCGCTGGACGATGCCGGGGTCCGGGTGGCGGTTCCCCTGATACGCGACAACAACAGCGTCTTCGAATACGGCAACATGCTGTTTGCGGTCTGGCCTTCGGTCTCCGGCCGTCAGTTCGAGGCCGATAACCTCGATCAGCTGGAGGCACTGGGAGAACAACTGGGGCGGCTACACAGGGTCGGCGAGCAGTTTGTGCTGCACCATCGACCACAGCTGAGTACCGACGACTATCTGCTGCGGGCGCAAGGGGTGATCGACCAGGAGGCGCTGATACCGAGTCGACTGCGGGGCGAGTTTTTTGCCCGGCTGACCGAGGTGGTGGAGAAAGCGAGCGCGCTATACAGGCCCACACAACAGCTGACCCTGCATTGTGACTGCCATGTCAGCAATATACTGTGGCGTGACGGACTCTGGCTGCTCGACTTCGATGATTGTCGCACCGGGCCGGCGGTACAGGATCTGTGGATGATGCTCAGCGGCAGTCGTCAGGAACAGCTGATGCAGCTGGATACCCTGCTGGCCGGCTACGAGACGGTGCGGGAATTTGATGCGGCAGAGCTGTCCCTGATTGAACCACTCAGAGCCATGCGCATGGTCAACTACATGGCCTGGCTGGCGGCGCGTTGGTCTGATCCTGCCTTTCCGGCCAATTTTCCCTGGTTTAACACCGAAGACTACTGGCAACAGCAAATTCGGGTATTGTCCGATCAATTGCAGAGTCTGGATGAGATACCATTATCCTTGACCTCTTGGAGCTGATTACTTAACGTGAGTCAGCCTTTACCGAATGGGATCCTGTATGAAAAAATATATTGTTGTTTTATTTACCCTGCTGTTGGCTCCACTGGTTAATGCCGCTCCCGAATTCAAGGAGGGTGTTGAATACAAGGTGGTAAATGACACCGCGAGCAGCAAACCGGAGGTGACCGAGTTTTTCTCTTATGTCTGTTCGCATTGCTACAGCTTTGAACCCTTGATGGAAAAGCTGCAGGAGCGGATACCCGAAGTACAGTTGAAGAAGGTCCCAGTGCCTTTTCTCGGCCGGGAACTGGGCCCGATTTTGCAGCGTGCCTATGGGGCTGCGGTACTGCTGAAGGTAGAAGACAAGCTGACGCCGGCTATTTTCGACCGTATCCATCGGCAGAGAAAAATGCCCAACGACCTGGATGATATCAAGACCATTTTCGTCGCCAATGGTGTTGAAGCAAAGGCCTTCGATGGTGTGATCAACAGCTTTGCGCTCAATGGTATGGTCGCCCAGTACGACAAGAACACAGAGCGCTTCAATGTGCGCGGTACGCCCACCGTAGTGGTCAGGGACAAGTACGAGCTGAACATGAGCGAAATCGGCTCGGAAGAGCGGTTTTACCGGGTAGTGGAATATTTGCTGTCGGCTGGATAATCGATCTGCCATGATGCGGCCCGCCGCATCATGGCTCCGGGTATCACGACCCTTTGTGTTTGCTCTGGACTATGGTGCGAACATTGGACCCAGTGTCTTCCCGATAGCCCTCTCCCTTGGCCTGCCAGTACTCGGTAGGCAGATGGAACAGATAAAACTTTTCCCTGTGAGTATCGGTGACAAAGCCCATGCCCTTCAATGTCAGCTCGTAATGAATGTCGGTAATGAATTCATGGGTAAAACGCTGCCTCCCGGAGAGCGCCGCTATATCTGACTTGGTCAGGTAAACCCCATTCCTCATCTCCCTGAAGCGTTCATGCAGCCAAATGGCAAACTCTTTCGCACTCTTCATCCGTTACTCCTCTGCTACAGGGCTGTCTGCTTAGGTATAGCAGCTATTGCCGACTCAGCTCTGCAAGTGTTGTAGCAGCCGATCCATGGCTCTGTAGCCCAGCGCTTCGATTAAATGATGGCGGCCTATTGCGTGTTCATCGTTCAGATCGGCGATGGTTCTGGCGACCCGGATCAATTTATGCCAGGCGCGGATGGAGAGCTTCATCCGGTGTAGGGCCTGCTCCAGAAACACGGCGTCTTCCTGCTCCAGCGGGCAGAACTTATCCAGCTCGGCGGCACTGAGCCGGGCATTGGTCTTGCCGGCGCGCTTCAATTGTCGCTCTCTGGCTGCCAGTACCCGCTTGCGGATCTGGGCCGATCCTTCGGCTTTGGGCCGGGTACGGCTCAGCTCCCCCGGGGGTAATAGCGGTATTTCTACCGACAGATCGAAGCGATCGAGAAAAGGGCCGGATATTTTGCTCAGGTAACGCAGTATCTGCTCGGAAGAGCTGCGACGGTAGCCATCTGCATAATGGCCGCAAGGACTGGGATTCATGGCGCCGATCAATTGAAACCGGGCGGGAAAGGTGACCCGGTGCGCCGCCCGGGCGATGGAAATACTACTGGTTTCAAGTGGCTCTCTCAATGCATCCAGTACCCGTCGTTCAAACTCGGTCATTTCATCGAGAAACAACACCCCGTTATGGGCCAGAGAAATTTCTCCGGGTCTGGGATAGCTGCCACCGCCTACCAGCGCCACGGCAGACGCCGAATGATGAGGTTGACGAAAGGCCCGCAGTCGCCAGTTTTCGGGATCCAGGCTCAGGCCACTGATGGACCTGATGGCGGCAGTCTCGAGCGCTTCCTCTTCACTCATCGGCGGCAGCAGCCCCGGCAAACGGCTGGCCAGCATGCTCTTGCCGGTCCCGGGAGGGCCGAGCAGCAGCAGATTGTGCTCGCCGGCGGCGGCAATTTCGAGTGCCCGCTTTCCCCCTTCCTGACCGATAACATCGCAAAGATCGGTGATATAGTCGCGTTCTTCCGAAATGACAGGTTCTGGAACCGCCAGTTCTCCTTCTTGTTGCAACCAGGCGGTAATGGCCAGCAGGTGGGGAGCCAGTCGGGCCGGGCAGGGGTGGATCACACCGGCTTCTATCCCATTGCCGGCAGGCAGTATCAGTATCCGCTCGCTGTCGCGGGCGGCCAGTACCGCCGGCAGGGCACCCTTGATCGATCGCAGCGCCCCGGTCAGTGCCAGCTCGCCCAGAAACTCCAGCTGCTCCAGGCTGGTGGCGGGGATTTGACCGGAGGCGGCCAGAATGGCCATGGCGATGGGCAAATCGAAACGGCCCCCGTCTTTAGGCAGGTCGGCGGGAGCCAGGTTGACGGTGATACGCCGGGCGGGAAATTCAAAACCGGAATTCAGCAGGGCACTGCGTACCCGATCCCGGGCTTCCTTGACCGTGGTTTCCGGCAGGCCAACGATATTGAAGGCGGGCAGACCATTGGCAAGATGGGCTTCAACGGTGACCAGTGGCGCGGAAACACCCAGACTGGCGCGGGCAAAAACAACGGCGAGTGACATCCGGTCTCCCTGATATTTTATTTTTAAAAATTAACTTTCTCTAGCTTTATTAACTACCTTTTAGTTACCTCCTTTGGCCGCTTTTTTAATATTGTGCACAAGAAAGTCTTGTCTAGCTTAGCTCACCATGCTAGTTCTATAGGTCTGCTTGAGTCGAAGGTTCTGGCTCTTCATCCTATTCAACGGTCGGTGACATGAATTTCTTTGTACGTTTCGTCAGCATTATCGTGGTCCTAGTGGTGATTATAAAATCACCTCTCGGGGCACTGTGGTCTGACGAAACGTAAAATAACCGGCAGACAACGACGCAAAACCCCCGAGTCACCCACTCGGGGGTTTTTTTTTAAACCGGCTTTGGCAGTAACACATGGACAGCAATAAAATGAATGGCGCACAGTACATCGTTCAGACCTTGAAACAACAGGGAGTCACCCAGATTTTCGGTTACCCCGGCGGCGCCATCATGCCGCTCTACGACGCGCTCTACGACGGTGGCGTGGATCACCTGCTGTGTCGCCATGAACAGGCAGCCGCCTTGGCTGCCGTGGGCTATGCCAGAGCCAGTGGTCAGGTGGGAGTCTGCATGGCCACTTCCGGCCCCGGGGCGACCAACCTGATCACCGGTCTGGCCGATGCCATGCTCGACTCCATCCCGCTGGTGGCCATCACCGGCCAGGTACCGATAGCGGCCATCGGCACCGATGCCTTTCAGGAAGTGGACGTGCTGGGCATGTCGCTGTCCTGTACCAAGCACTCTTATCTGGTGGAAAATGTCGAGGATCTTGGCGCTGTTATCGCCGAAGCCTTCGAAGTGGCCCGCTCCGGCCGCCCCGGCCCCGTGTTGATCGATGTGCCCAAAAATATTCAGGTTGCGCCGGTTGAGCCCAGGTCTACCCCGACATTCGGCACCGAACCCAAGGTGCTCGACCCGGAAGCGCTGGCCCAGGCTCAGTCGATGCTGGCGACGGCGAAAAAGCCGGTACTGTACGTCGGCGGGGGTGTCGGCATGGCCAATGCCGAGACGGAATTACGTGCTTTTGCCCGGCAAACCGGTATTCCGGCGGTGACGACGCTCAAGGGAATCGGTACCCTGGATCCGGATGATAAGCTGTTTTTGGGCATGCTCGGCATGCACGGAACAAAAGCCGCTAATCTGGCCGTTCAGCAGAGTGATCTGCTAATTGTGGTTGGCGCTCGTTTCGACGACCGGGTCACCGGCAAGCTGGACGCCTTCGCGGTGAATGCCAAGGTGATTCACCTGGACAAGGACGCCGCCGAATTCGGCAAGGTGCGTCATGCCCAGGTGGGGATCGATGCGGAGCTGACAACGGTATTGCCCTTGTTGATGAATGACAGGTTGGTGAATGACAAGTTGGGTCACGAACAACTGGATATCGACGACTGGCGGCAGCAGTGCCAGGCGCTCAAGGCCGAACATGGCTGGCGTTACGATCATCCGGGTGAAGCCATCTACGCACCCCTGATGCTCAAGCAGTTGAGCGATGCGCTGCCGGATACCGCCATGGTGAGCTGTGATGTGGGTCAGCATCAGATGTGGGTGGCGCAGCACATGCGATTTACCAGCCCGCGCAACCACCTGAGCAGCGCCGGCCTGGGCACCATGGGCTTCGGCCTGCCGGCGGCCATTGGCGCCAAGCTGGCCCGGCCCGAACACGAGTCGGTGCTGGTCTCCGGCGACGGCTCCTTCATGATGAACGTGCAAGAGCTGGGCACCCTCAAGCGCGCCCAGCTGCCGGTCAAGATGGTACTGCTCGATAACCAGCGACTGGGCATGGTGCGTCAGTGGCAGGAGCTGTTCTTCGACGGTCGCTACAGCGAAACCCTTCTCACCGATAATCCCGACTTTGTGGCCATGGCCGCCGCCTTCAATATTCCCGGCGAAACCATCACCCGCAAAGAGGAAGTGGAGCCCGCCATCCAGCGCATGCTGGCGGCCGATACCGCCTACCTGTTGCATGTTCGAATTTCAGAGGAAGAAAACGTCTGGCCCCTGGTGCCGCCCGGCGTTGCCAACGACCAGATGATGGAGAAAAAAGCATGAACCAGCATAACGTGCAGATAGAAGCCCAGTTTCGTCCCGAGGTCCTCGAGCGGGTGCTTCGTCTGGTCCGTCACCGTGGCTTTCGGGTGGATGACATGGAAATGTCCACCTCGGTTGATTGTAAACGCCTTAATATTAGGGTTACTGTCAGCAGTGACAGAGCCATTCAGCTGTTGAGCCGCCAACTCGAAAAGCTGATGGATATCACCCGTGTCGAGGCGCAGCTTGTGGAGTCACGGTTCAAAAAAACGGCTTGAGGGAACAACCAATGTCGACTGCCAAATACATCTGGTTCAATGATGATATGGTGCCCTGGGACAAGGCCCAGGTGCATGTGATGAGTCATGCACTGCACTACGGTTCTTCGGTGTTCGAGGGCATTCGCGCCTACAACACCCCCGGGGGACCGATGATTTTTCGTCTCGAAGAGCACGTACAACGTCTGTTCGATTCCGCCAAAATCTATCGAATGCAGATCCCCTATACCCATGCAGAATTGATGGATGCCTGCCGTAAAGCGGTCAGCGAGAACGGGCTGGACAGCGCCTACCTGCGGCCCCTGGTATTTATCGGCAACGTCGGCATGGGCCTCAACGCACCGAAAGATGTGCCGTGCGACGTCATTATCGCCGCCATTCCCTGGGGCGCCTATCTGGGCGAAGAGGGGCTGGAGCGGGGCGTGGATGTCTGCGTCACCTCCTGGAATAGACTGGCGCCCAATACCATGCCCACCGGTGCCAAGGCCGGCGGTAACTACCTGTCTTCCCAGCTGATCTCCGGCGAAGCCAAGCGCCACGGTTATGACGAGGGCATTTCGCTCGACGTGCACGGCCACCTGAGCGAAGGGGCGGGCGAGAATCTGTTCCTGATCAAGAACAAGGTACTCTATACCCCGCCGGTCACCGCCTGTATCCTGCCCGGTATCACCCGCGATACCCTGATGACGCTGGCGCGCGAAGCCGGTTATCAGGTGCGGGAAGAAGCCATCTCCCGCGAGGCGCTGTATCTGGCCGATGAAATGTTCATGACCGGCACCGCCGCCGAGGTGACGCCGGTACGCAGTGTGGACGGCATCGAGCTTGGGGCCGGTAAACGCGGCCCGATCACCACCGAATTGCAAAAAGCCTTCTTCGGTCTGTTCGACGGCAGCACCCAGGACAAATGGGGCTGGCTGACCCCGGTGAAAGATTAATTTTCAGATATAGAGAAGAGTGTCTTGTGGCTGATGTTAGTTAGCAAACGGGATTAATTGGCTTGCAAGCCGACCTTCTGCGCCATGGTCGAAAAATGCTCCTGCATTTTCGACATTTCCGCCATCCATGGCGGTCAGATGGCGCGGTTGAGCCCCCAGGGACGGGTTTACGGCGAGTCGGTGGTAAGCCAATTGATACCGTGAGCCACTGAACTGACAGAGGTTGCACAAGGCGGCTTTGCTTTACTCAATTGTATTTACAGGAGTTTTAATAATGCCAAGGTATCGTTCCGCCACCACCACCCACGGCCGCAACATGGCCGGTGCCCGCGCCCTCTGGCGCGCCACCGGCATGACCGAAGAAGACTTCGGCAAGCCGATCATCGCCGTGGTTAACTCCTTCACCCAGTTTGTGCCGGGCCATGTGCACCTGAAAGACATGGGCCAGCTGGTGGCGCGTGAAATCGAGGCCGCCGGTGGCGTTGCCAAGGAATTCAACACCATCGCCGTGGATGATGGCATCGCCATGGGTCACGGCGGCATGCTGTACAGCCTGCCCAGCCGGGATTTGATCGCCGACTCGGTCGAGTACATGGTCAATGCCCACTGTGCCGATGCCATGGTCTGTATCTCCAACTGCGACAAAATTACCCCCGGCATGCTGATGGCCGCCCTGCGGGTCAATATTCCGGTGATCTTCGTCTCCGGTGGCCCCATGGAGGCCGGCAAGACCAAGCTGTCGGATCAGATCATCAAGCTGGATCTGGTCGATGCCATGGTCCAGGGTGCCGATCCTACCGTGTCCGATTCCCAGAGCGAGCAGGTTGAGCGCAGCGCCTGCCCGACCTGTGGTTCCTGCTCCGGCATGTTTACCGCCAACTCCATGAACTGCCTGACCGAAGCCCTGGGCCTGTCTCAGCCGGCCAACGGCTCTCTGCTGGCCACCCACGCGGATCGGGAGCAACTGTTCAAGTCGGCCGGTCATCGCATCGTCGAGCTGACCAAGCGTTATTACGAGCAGGACGATGACTCGGCCCTGCCGCGCAACATCGCCACCAAGGCGGCGTTCGAGAACGCCATGGTGCTGGACGTGGCCATGGGTGGCTCCACCAATACGGTGCTGCATCTGCTGGCCGCCGCCCACGAGGCCGGTGTCGATTTCACCATGAGCGATATCGATGCCCTGTCGCGCAAGGTACCCCAGTTGTGCAAGGTGGCGCCGTCCACGCCGAAATATCATATGGAAGACGTGCACCGTGCCGGTGGTGTCATGGGTATTCTCGGCGAGCTGGATCGTGCCGGTCTGCTGCACACCGAACTGCCGACCGTGCTGGGCATGACCCTGGCCGAACAGCTGGCCAAATATGATGTGATGGTGACCGAAGACGAAGCGGTGAAAACCATGTTCCGCGCCGGCCCTGCCGGTATCCGCACCACCCGGGCATTCAGCCAGGATTGCCGCTGGCCGACCCTGGACGACGACAGAGCCGAAGGTTGTATTCGCAGCCTCGAGCATGCCTACAGCCAGGAAGGTGGTCTGGCGGTGTTGTCCGGCAACCTGGCGGTGGACGGTTGTATCGTCAAGACCGCCGGTGTGTCCGACGACAACCTGGTGTTCCGTGGCCCCGCCCGTATCTATGAAAGCCAGGATACCGCCGTGGCCGGTATTCTGGGTGGCGAAGTGAAAGCCGGTGAGGTGGTGGTGATCCGCTACGAAGGCCCCAAGGGTGGCCCGGGTATGCAGGAAATGCTCTATCCCACCACCTACCTCAAGTCCATGGGGCTGGGCACCCAGTGTGCGCTGATCACCGATGGTCGTTTCTCCGGCGGTACTTCCGGCTTGTCCATCGGTCATGTCTCTCCCGAGGCGGCCAATGGCGGCACCATAGCGCTGGTGCAGAACGGCGATATCATCGATATCGACATTCCGGGCCGCAGCATAGTGCTGGACGTGGCGGAGTCGGAACTGGCCGCCCGTCGCGAGATCATGGATGCCAGGGGTGAGCAGGGCTGGCGCCCGGTGGATCGCGAGCGGGAAGTGTCCTTCGCCCTGCGCGCCTATGCGTCGCTGGCCACCAGTGCCGACAAGGGCGCAGTACGCGACATCAGCAAGCTGGGAGGATAAGGATGGCACAACCGGCATTGAAAGAGGCCGCCAAACTGCGGTCGGCGACCGAATATCTACGCTGCATTCTGCTGTCTCCGGTGTACGAGGCGGCGCGGGTGACCCCGCTGTCGCCGCTCAAGAAAATTTCCGAGCGGCTGGGCCATCCGGTATCGCTGAAACGGGAAGACATGCAACCGGTGCATTCTTTCAAGCTACGGGGTGCCTACAACAAGATTGCCCAGCTCAGTGCAGAGCAGCAGCAGGCAGGGGTCATAGCGGCCTCGGCCGGCAACCATGCCCAGGGCGTGGCCCTGTCGGCCGCCAAGCTGGGCATCGACGCCACCATAGTGATGCCAACGGTCACGCCCGACATCAAGATAGAGTCGGTTCGCCGTTTCGGCGGCAAGGTGATTCTGCACGGCAATAACTTCGACGAAGCCTATGCCCGTTGCCTGCAGCTGGCACAGGAACACAACCTGACCCTGATCCCGCCCTTCGATGACGAAGACGTGATTGCCGGTCAGGGCACCATAGGGCGCGAACTGCTGGAGCAGGATACCCGCCTGACCCATGTGTTTGTGCCGGTGGGCGGCGGTGGCCTGGCAGCCGGGGTGGCGGTCTATATCAAACAGCTTCTGCCCCAGGTCAAGGTCATCGGTGTCGAGGCCGAGGGCTCTGCCTGCCTTAACGCCGCCCTCAAGGCCGGTGAAATCGTCACCCTGGATCGGGTCAGCATGTTTGCCGACGGGGTGGCGGTGAAGCGCATGGGCACCGAAACCTTTCGCCTGTGTCGGCAATATCTCGATGGCGTGGTCACCGTCAGCTCCGACGAGATCTGTGCCGCGCTCAAGGACATCTTCGAAGATACCCGCGCCATCGCCGAGCCTTCGGGGGCCCTGTCGCTGGCCGGGCTGAAGAAATACAGTCTGGCGGGTGATTACCGGCATGCCCGCATGGCGGCGGTGCTCAGCGGTGCCAACGTCAACTTCCATTCTCTGCGTTATGTCTCCGAGCGTTGCGAGCTGGGTGAAAAGCGGGAAGGGGTGCTGGCGGTGACCATCCCGGAGCGCAAGGGCGCCTTTCTGGAGTTTTGCGAGGTACTCGGCAACCGCATGGTGACCGAGTTCAACTATCGTTATTCGTCGGAAGACAAGGCCGCGCTGCTGGTGTCGGTGCGCCTCAGCGACGGTGACCGGGAGCTGACCCAGATCATGATGGAACTGGAGCAGGCCGGTTATCCGGTGGCCAATATGACCGACAACGATCTGGCCAAGTCTCATGTACGTTACATGGTGGGTGGCCGGCCACCCAAGGCGCTGAACGAACGGCTGTACAGCTTCCGGTTTCCCGAGCAACCCGGTGCCCTGATGCGCTTTCTGCATACCCTGGGCACGCACTGGAACATCAGCCTGTTTCATTACCGTAACCACGGTGCCGAATTTGGCCGGGTGCTCTGTGCCTTCGAACTGCCCGATGCGGATCTGGCGTCGTTCGAGCGGCACCTGGCCGAGCTGGGCTACCGCTGGGATGAGGTAACACAGGATCCTGCCTATCAGTTTTTCTTGGCTCACTAACAGGTAACGTTATCTTTCGAGAGGATGCTTGCGGAGCAGAGTTAGGGTAGGTAATAAGAGAAAGGCGACTCGACCATCCGGATGGTCGAGTCGCCTTTTTAATTCAAACGCAGCTTGTGTACGCCTGAAAACCAGTACCGTTATGGCTCAATTACACTGTGTAACAGAACCAAATACACGCTTATAAAGCGGGAGGGGTTCCTTCGGCGTTGGAAATAACGGCGTCAATTTGTACCAGGGCATTCATCGGGATGGCCGAAACGCCCACCGTGGTTCTTGCAGGCAGATCGCCGTTGAAGAAGGGGGTATAAATGCCGTTTACCGCGTCGATATCCGCGATGTTTTTCAGCTGGATATTGATTTTAACCGCATCGTCCATCACATGGCCGATACTTTCCACTATGGCCTTGATGTTGTTAAGGCATTGCTCGGCCTGCTCTTTTACACCACCCGCGACCAGCTCGCCCGTTTTGGGATCCAGAGGTAACTGGGCGGAAATGTGGTTGTAATGGGAGAAGGCGACCGTCTGTGCAGAAAGGGCACATCTGGGGGCCTTGTCGGTGTTGTTGGCCTTGATGACGATACCATGCCGGTCTTCCACCGCCTGGGGCGGGGTACCATCTCCGTGTGACACGACGGCATCGATTTGTACCAGAGCGTCCATGGACAGGGCGGAAGCGGCAATGATGGTCCGGGCGGGCACATAGGCCAGGGTTCTGGCGATGGCCGAGTCCGGGAAAAAGGTGGTGTAGACGTCGTTGACGGCGTCAATGTCCGCAAGGTCTTTCAGGAAGATGTTGACCTTGACGATATCGTCAAAGGGCACATCGATGCTTTCCAGAATGGCCTTGATGTTCTTCAGGCACTGTGCGGTTTGTTCTTTAACCCCACCCTCGACCAGCTTGCCCGAAGCGGGATCGACAGGGAGCTGCGCCGAAATATTGTTGTAATGGGAGAAAGCCACAGTGTGGGTGGAGGTCGGGCTGACAGGCGCTTTCTCCGTGTCTTTGGCCACCTTGACGAGGTCGCAGGGCGCCTGGGGAGTGGTGCCTTCACCGTTTGAAATCAGGGCATCTACCTGCAGCAGGGCACCCTCCAGCGGCAGGGCATCGACGACAAGGGTCGTCCGTACGGGCAGATATTCCTGGAAGAAGCCGGCATACACGGCATCGACTGCATCCATGTCCGTGATGTTTTTCAGGAAGATATTGATCTTGACCACATCGTCCATAACGTGGTCGATGCTTTCTACAATGGCCTTGATATTCTCAAAGCACTGTTTTGTCTGTGCGGAAATATCAGCTGCCACCAGCTCACCGGTTTCAGGGGAAACGGGCAGTTGGGCCGAGATATTATTGTAATGAGAAAAAGCAACGGATTGGGTGGATACAGCACTGATTGGTGCCTTTTCCGTGTTGATTGAACGCTTGATAATAACGCTACTCATATCGATATAATTCCTGTTGAAAGAACGCTAACGGAATGTCAGCGTGACTCGGTTCCACCGTCTGCCTTTTGGGCTCATTCAGAGCGGGTAAGGGGTCAGGACGGGGCCTGTAAACTTAAAAAGCCGCACTAGGTCCGTGCGGCTTTTTGGACTTGCCCTGTGGGCAGCTTACCGTTTGTTTCGGGGGGATCAGCCGGCAGCCAATACACCACCAATCACGGCAACCACGCCACCCAGGGCTCGGGTAATGCGGTTGTCGGCTTTCTGCATGGCGGCACCCAGGCGACGGCCGGCAAAGGTAATGGCCAGGGTGGCAATAACGAAACCGGCCGTGTAGGACATCAGGCTGGCGCCGGCGGTCATTTCGGTACCGTGGGCGTAGCCGTGGGTGATCATGAACAGGGCGACCAGGGTGCCGCCAACGGCGGTGGGCAGCTTGGCCATGGTGGCGATCAGCACGCCGGCCAGCAGGACTGACATGGCGATGCCGATTTCCACACCGGCCAGGCTCAGGCCGCCCCAGGCCAGGGTCGCACCCACTATCATGCCAGCCACCACAAACAGGGGGGCGCCATTTTTCATGGCGGTGTTCTGGCGGAAGCTCCAGAAGCCGATGGCGGCCATGGCCAGCAGGTGGTCAATCCCCATCATCGGGTGCAGCAAACCATTGAGAAAATCGTTGTGGGCATGCAGCATGCCATGGCCAGGGTGGGCCGAGGCGGCGGTGGCGGTCAGCATCAGGCCCACTGCCATCAGCAACTTGGTCATTTTGTTCATGGTGTTCTCCGTTAACTTACGTTGTTTGTCATTGGTTTATTGATTGTTGATTGTTTTTTAACCGTGGTGCGAACGCTCAGTTAATGCTGCCGGGCTTGCCGAGGCGGCGCTCGGGCAGCATGCCCTGCTGCAGGATGAAGCCGATGATTTCTTCCAGGCCGACGCCGTCGTACAGGTTGGCGAAGATGAAGGGGCGTTCGCCGCGCATTTTTTTGGAATCGCGCTCCATGACATCCAGCGAGGCGTGCACGTATTCGGCGATGTCGATCTTGTTAATGATCAGCAGATCCGACTTGGTGATGCCGGGGCCGCCCTTGCGGGGAATTTTGTCACCCGCGGAGACGTCGATGACATACAGGGTCAGATCGGACAGTTCCGGGCTGAAGGTGGCCGCCAGGTTGTCGCCGCCGGATTCCACCAGCACCAGTTCCAGGTTGGGGTGACGCGCCTGCAGATCGTCGATGGCCGCCAGGTTCATGGAGGCATCTTCGCGGATGGCGGTATGCGGGCAGCCGCCGGTTTCCACACCGAGAATGCGGTCGGCGGGCAGGGCGTCGTGCTTCAGCAGAAAGTCGGCATCTTCACGGGTGTAGATATCGTTGGTGACTACGGCGATGTCGTAGTGATCTTTCAGTGCCTTGCACAACTGGCGCAACAAGGCGGTTTTGCCGGAACCCACAGGGCCACCGACGCCTACGCGTAAACAATGTTTCATTGCTACCTTTCCTTCTTGTGAGGTCGAAGCGGTCAGCTTCGGAATAATCGTGAATACTGGGTTTCATGCTGGGCACTGCCGAGGGCCAGTCCCGGCAGAATCGGGCCCAGCTGGTCGTCTGGCAGCGTCAGTGCGGTTTCCACCGAGGCCACCAGCCTGGGGCGAAGCTGTTCGTTCAGGCGTTGCGCGGCGGTGTGCCCCAGGGGCATGGCCTTGCACGCCACCGCGAGCTGGTTTTCCAGCCAGCCCCAGGCAAAGCCGAGTAAGGACTGGCGCACCGGCACCTGCCGTTGGTGTGCGGCCCAGGCAAATACGGTGACGTAACCGGGCTCTTCCGGCAGCCGGGGGTGGCCCTGCTCTGTCTGCGGTTGCAGCGACAGGCTGGTGAGCAAGCGCATCAATGCCAGCCCCAACCGGGTGTCTTCATCGCTGAGTTCGGCGGTTTCGCGGTTGGCATGCAGCCAGTCGTTCCAGCGCGCGAGGCCGTCGCTGTCACCCTTGGCCCAGCCGTTCTGCAGCCGTGCCAGCACCGGCAATTCGCACCGGCTCAGGCCATCGTCGAGTACCCCTTCCAGCCACTCGCCCAGTTCCTGTTCGTTGCGCACCCAGCCCAGCTCAAAGGCGCTTTCCAGGCCCTGAGACCAGGCGAAGGCACCAATCGGCAGGGCGGGGCTTATCAGTTGCATCAACCCCAGTAGCGCCATATCACTGGCCAGGCTGTCAGTGTGCATGGCCATGGTCGTCGTCATGAGGGTGTTCATGAGAGTGTTCATGAGAGTGGCCATGGGAATGGCCATGAGAGTGTCCGTGAGCCTGCTCACGACCGGCGTGCGCGTAAGCACCGGATTCCGGATCAAACGGTGCCTGGTGGTGGCTCAGCGTCGCACCCAGGAGTACCGCCAGCTCTTCCAGTACATGGTCCGGCGGGAACCGCACCCAGTGGCGGCCGTCGGCGTCGGCGCCAATGGCGAGCGACACGTGGCGGTTGCCCAGGTGGTAGCACAAGCGGCCCAGGGGCAGACCCTTGTCGATGAAGGCGGTGGTGACCGGCTCGTCGGCGGCACAAATTTGGATCACCTCGCCGCTGCTGGCCCGCAACCGATCGCCGTGGCGCAGCACAGGGCCACGATCGAGGAACAGGCCGACGTCACGGCCGTTATCGGTCACCGCCTTCAGGCGGCCGCGAATGCGCAGCTCGTAGGGTAAGGTCAGGGTGTCGTGCACCTCGGTCTGGGTGCTGCCGTCGATTCGCTGTGTTACTTCAAGCATGTAATAGTCCTTGCAAGCGGTTCAGAACAGGTGATAACGCTGGGCCAGTGGCACTTCAGACAGCGGCTCACAGGTCAGTAACACGCCATCGGCGTGCACCTCGTAGGTTTGCGGGTCCACCGTCAGTTTCGGGCAGGCGTCGTTCAGCTTCATATCGCTCTTGCGTATCTGGCGGACGTTTTTAACCGCCACCAGCGGGCTCTTCAGCCCCAGCTTTTCTTCCAGCCCGGTGTTCATGGCGGCCTGGCTGACGAAGGTCATTCGGGTTGCGGCTGCCGCACGGCCCAAGGCGCCAAACATGCGGCGGTAATGCACCGGTTGCGGTGTGGAGATGGAGCCGTTAGGGTCGCCCATGGAGGCGCCCGCAATCATGCCGCCCTTCATAATGATCGACGGTTTGACGCCGAAGAACATCGGTTTCCACAGCACCAGATCCGCCAGCTTGCCGATTTCGATGGAGCCGATTTCATGGCCGACCCCGTGGGTAATCGCCGGGTTGATGGTGTACTTGGCGATGTAACGCTTCACGCGGAAGTTGTCGGTGCCACGCTCCTGATCTTCCGGCAGCAGGCCACGCTGAAGGCGCATTTTATGGGCAGTCTGCCAGGTGCGGCACACCACTTCGCCGATCCGACCCATGGCCTGAGAATCCGACGAGATCATCGAAATCACCCCCATGTCGTGGAGGATGTCTTCGGCGGCAATGGTTTCGCGACGGATGCGGGAATCGGCAAAGGCCACATCTTCCGGAATATTGGGATCCAGATGATGGCACACCATCAGCATGTCGAGGTGTTCATCAACGGTGTTCACCGTGTACGGCCGGGTCGGGTTGGTGGACGACGGCAAGACGTTGGGCAGCGCACAGGCGGTGATGATATCGGGGGCGTGGCCACCACCGGCACCCTCGGTGTGGTAGGTGTGAATGCACCTGTCCTTGAAGGCCGCCAGGGTGTCTTCCACAAAGCCGGATTCATTCAGGCTGTCGGCGTGAATGGCGATTTGTATGTCGTAGCGATCGGCCACATCCAGCGCGTTGCTGATGGAGGCCGGTGCTGCGCCCCAGTCTTCGTGGATTTTCAGGCTCATGGCACCGGCCATGACTTGTTGTTCCAGCGCTTCCGGCGCACTGGCACTGCCTTTGCCAAGAAAGCCGATGTTGATGGGCAAATCGTCCACCGCCTGCATCATCTTGCCCAGATGCCAGGGCCCCGGGGTGCTGGTGGTCGCCAGCGAACCGGTGGCCGGCCCGGTACCGCCGCCGATCATGGTGGTGAGACCACTCATCAGCGCTTCGTCGACCTGCTGCGGGCAAATGTAGTGCACATGGGTATCGACGCCGCCGGCGGTGAGGATATGACCTTCACCGGCGATGATTTCGGTACCGGGGCCGATGACGATGTCGATATCTGGCTGGGTATCCGGGTTACCGGCTTTGCCGATGGCGGCGATGCGGCCATTCTTCAAACCCACATCGGCTTTCACTATGCCCCACCAGTCGATGATGATGGCGTTGGTGATCACTGTGTCCATCACGGCGTCGTCGCAACGCTGGCTCTGGCCCATGCCGTCACGAATGACCTTGCCGCCACCGAATTTTACCTCTTCACCGTAATGGGTGTGGTCGTGTTCGATTTCGATCCACAATTCGGTATCGCCCAGGCGGATCCGGTCACCGGTAGTCGGGCCATACATGTCCGCATACGCTTGCCGGGAAATCTTCATGCTACTGCTCCCTCTTTCGGGCTCTTGTCCAATGGCCCCATCACCTCACCACGGAAGCCGTAGATGCGGCGCAGGCCGGAAAATGGAATCAGCGACACCTCGCGGTGCTGGCCCGGCTCGAATCGAATCGCCGTACCTGCGGCTATCGCCAGGCGATAGCCGTAAGCCTGCTTGCGATCAAAGTGCAGTGCCGGATTGGTTTCGGCAAAGTGATAATGGGAGCCGACCTGTATGGGGCGGTCGCCGGAGTTGGCGACACTCATGGTGATGCTGTTGCGACCGGCGCACAGTTCTATGTCTCCGCTTTGCAGCTGATATTCACCGGGGATCATGGCGGGTATCCTCAGACAATGGGGTGATGAACGGTGACCAGCTTGGTACCGTCGGGAAAGGTTGCTTCGACCTGCACGTCCTGGATCATCTCGGCAACGCCGTCCATGACATCGTCGCGGGTCAGGATTTCACGGCCGGCACTCATCATCTCCGCGACGGTGCGGCCTTCGCGCGCTCCCTCCATAATGGCGCAGCTGATCAGCGCGACCGACTCGGGGTAGTTCAGCTTGAGGCCCTTTGCCTTGCGGCGTTCGGCCAGCAGCCCGGCGGTAAACAACAGCAACTTGTCTTTATCTCTTGGCGTTAATTCCATCGCTAACTCCGTAGTCGTCGATACTGCGTGTTGATGGCCCATGCTGTTCATACGCATTGGCGCTGGTCACGGCCAAAGCGGGTGCTTTGGCGTGAATAATCAGGTCAGCCAGATCCGGGGCACAGTGGCCTCGTGCCCGGTCAGCCGTGGGCGCAGAATGACGCGCGCCTGTTGAAACAAATCCCATACTTCGTTGCGTTCATGGCCGAGGTAGCGAACCAGCAGCACGCCACGGCGATAAGTCACCGCCCAGCGACAGTTGGCGGGCAGCCGGGCGCGCAGCGCTTCGATGGCGTCGGCGGGATCGGCCAGGCCAACCACCCACAAGGTGGCGTGTACTGTGGCTCCGCCCTGCCCCCATTTACCGGTGAACCGGCGATGGCTGGGGTCCAGAGACTGACGCTCCAGCCACAAGGGGCGGCCATTACGGGTAACCCGAAAGCGTTGCTCGAGGTGGCCGTTGGCGAACGGCAGCTCGCTGGCGGGACGGCCGAGGCCAAGAATTTCCCAGCCCAGGCATTTGGCGTTGTCTTCCAGCTCAATAATGAAGGTTTGTTCGCCACGGGAACCGTCGAAAGCCAGGGTTTCCTGAGGCAGCCATTCCAGCGTAGCGCCACCAGCCACTTTCAGATGAGTGTGCTGAGTCCAGGCGACGCCGTGACTGTCGGCTTTATAGAGTTTGTTGGCGGAAGGTGTGGTGAGCAGGGTGTGAGCGGCTGCCGCCACTGTGACATCAATGTTGAGGGCATCGCCACTGACCAGGCCACCAGGCGGGTGTAACAGATACACATGACAACAGCCGTCGCGGCCTTCCGGATAAAATGGCCTCTGTACGCGCAAGGGCCCGAAATGGTGGGCCTTGATCATGCTGGTTAGGGTGGCATCACCGTCCGTACGGGCACCAAAACCCAGGGTTAAAGAGGCCGCCCAGTGGCGGCCGGCATCGAAGCGATGCCCGGAATCCACGGCTACCCGTTGTGGTACGGGTATAAAAGAGAGAGACGTCATGCCATTGAACACCTTTTTATGAGCCCAACGCAGCACCGTCGCCGAATCCTCAGCCAATTTACCTGTCGGGCAGGCTCATAAGCTGAAGATAGCAAAGTGCGCTTGAACGTCCATGTGCGCAGGTACATACGGTCAGATTAGCGGAGTCGACTTGTCAGCCGCCGCGGGTTGTCAGTTTGCGAGCATGGATTGCCTGAAAAATGCAAAACTGATACAGATAAACTTCGAATATAGATCAGGGCGGAGACGAACGTCTCTGGGTGTGTATGCCAATTTGAGGAACTCAAAGGCCTGAAAACAGACTTTTCGAACCACCAGCTGTGCCCTGTGTCGATTGTATCTCAGTGAAAAAAAACCGTCTAGGTATCAGGGCGCAATTCTGACAAAAAATTCGTTTTAATTCGGTTTTCAGCCTCACCGGCTCTAGGACTGACGGGGCTGGCCGCGCAACTGATGCGGCAGCATGGCAGCAAGGGCTACCTGGAGCGGGACCCCGCCACCCCGATCAAGCTGTACAAGGACACCTGAGCTGCTGCTTCGTGAAGCATCGGTGTCGCCTGCCTGTTCCTGTCTACAACCCAGGATCAAAAAAAGAGGAGCCGAAGCTCCTCTTTTTGGTATTAAGGTGTAAGGCAAGGGCTCAGGGAGCCAGTGCCAGGCTGTGGCGATAGTAGTCGTTGGCCTTGGCCAGTTCCTTGCGTTGCTCGGCCAGGCCCGCCAGCAGTACATAGTCGCCGGCGCAGGGTTTGAGCGCCACTGCCTGCTGCAGGTGCGCTTCGGCTTCTTTCGGCTTGTTGTCCTTCAGATACAGCTGGCCCAGGGTGGAATGCAGTTCGGGCAGGGTTTCTTTCTTCGCCTTTTTCTCCAGCTCCGTCAGCAGCGGATAATAGTCGCTCAGCTGCAATCGGGTCATGCAGGCCAGCAGCCGTGGATCCGTTTGCTTGTTCAACCCTTCCAGCAGCAGCTGTTGCGCTTCCTTGTGGGCCTTGAGACCGATCAACCGGTCGCACAGCGGAGCCAGGATCTCGGCCTGATACTTTTCCTTGCGCGACAGGCTCTGCCACAGGGCAATCAGTCCTTCGCTGCCATCGGCGTTGGCGGTACTGTCAAACCAGCCGGCATAGGCCTGCTGTTTCAGTAGCTGCTGCTCTTCGGCTTCGAGCAGCCCTTTGCCAGTCAATGCCTCCAGGGTGCCCAGCAAGGATGACCATTCACCAGTGGCAAAATAGACGTCTTTCTGCAGCTTGAGCAGGGCGGGCTGGCTGCCGTATTCCTCCTCCAGCTGGCGCACACCGCTCAGAGCCTGTTCAAGCTGCCCCTGCTGATATTGCAGTCGTGCCTGCGTCAGGCCCACCGCCAGGCCGGCACCGGGACTCTGCTCATGAGCCTGGCGCAAATAGTCGTCGCGCTTTTCTTCATGGCCCAGGGCCTGGGCGGCGGTGGCCGCATTCAGGTAGTTGAGCAGCGCCTGATCGTTGCCCTTGGTCCCCTTGAGCAGCATTTTTTCGGCGGTGGCATAGTCTTCCGCCACCAGCGCCTGCATGCCGCTCTGGGTGTAGTTCAGGGCCTTGCGACGGCGACGACCGACAAACCAGTTGCGGGTGCGATGGCTGACGCCAAAGATCCGGCCCAGCAGCCACTCGATGAACAGCAGCAACACATAAAACAGCACCACGGCCACCAGAAATACGGTGACGGTGGTTTCGATGGTGTAGTTACCGGCAGCCAGCAGTACATAACCCTGCTGACCGGTGATATCCGGACCTATGACCAGGCCGGCGACCAGGATGGCGACAATAATGGCAAGACGTATCATGGACTTCTCCCTTACAGGCCGGTCAGCAGGCGTTGCAGCCTGTCATCCAGCAGTTGCTGCAGGCGTTCCTGAGCGCTGAACTGCTCGGGATAGTCGACCTTGATCTGCTGGCCCTCCAGCTGCTTAATCTGCTCCAGCATGAACTGGCGTACGCTGTCGTCGGCAAAATAGTCCTGCAGCCATTGTTCGGCCTGGGTCAGGGAGCTGTCGTAGATTTCCTGCTGCTCGCGGTAGACCGCCAGCTGGGCCTGCAGCAGCTTGCCCTTGAGGTTTTCGCTCAGGTACCAGTGCTGCTGTGGTGACAACAGGGCTTCCACGTTGCCGTCACGACGGCGCACGGTGACGAAGTCGTCGCTGAAGCTGGCCCAGCTTTTCTTCAGGTTTTCCTTCCAGTCGCTGACCGACTCGGACAGGGAGAAATCCGGCGCGTCGGCCCGGGTCATGATGATACCGGCCAGGGTGAGCTTGTCGACCTGATCGTTGATGCTGTTGAGCTTGATCACCAGGCCTTCCCGATCGACCTTTTTGACCGATTTGATGCTGGCGATATCGTCCGCCAGCGCGCGGCGTACCGGAGTCAGGCCGGGATCATTGAGCGCGGCCAGCCGTTCGTCGGCATTGGCCAGCATCATGGCGGCGGAAACGGCGTCCTGTTCCAGCCAGAGCTTGCGACCGGCCATGCGCACCAGATATTCGGCTTCCGCCAGCATCCAGTCGTTGGGGCGCTTGCTGTCCAGATCCAGCAGCTTGTGCGACAGTCCCTCGAGCTGTTCGCTGGTGCTGTTCTGGTTGCGTACCACGGCGGCTAGCGTGCGGCTCTGCGCGGCTTCGGCCTGTTCGAGGCGGCTCTGCTGCTGTTGCAGTTCGGCCTGCATCCGGTTCAGTTGCTCGGTCTGTGCCAGCGCCTGATTATGACCGTGCCAGTACAGTATCACCGCCAGCACGATGGCGATGATGATGGCGATAATGGCCAGTATCTTGCCGGACGAAGCGGATTTTTTCTGCTCGGGCTCTTTCTGTTCCGGCACCGGCGCTTTTGGATCCGGAGTGGACGGTGTCGTTGGCGACTGTTCGGGGGTCTGGCTAACATCAACCTCGTCGGCGACCGCCGTGTTCTTATGTTCCTTGTTATCGTTAGTCTTGTCTGTCATTCCATTTCCTCTCATCCAGAGCGGCAATCAGTGCCTGATTGGATGCACCGTCTGCATTAATGACCCGAGTGAAGCCCAACTCCCTGGCCTCTTGGACGACCCGGATACTGGGAACAATCAATATACGGCTTAGCAGCCAGTCCCTTGCGCTATCGGCCGCCAGCTTGACAATATGATGCAGCAGGCCGCCACTGGTGATGATAATACTGTCCACTTCCTGGCTCTGCCAGTTTTTCACCAGAGTGCCGCTCGAATCTTGATAGTAACAGCGGCGATATACCTCGCAGTAATCGACCAGGGCCCCACGTTGCATCAGGGTGGGAGCGATCAGATGACGACCGCCGTTGCCCCGCAAAATCACCACCCGGCGGCCCGTCAGTTGCTGCAAGCCCGGCAGCGAAATAATGCCTTCTGAGCGAGGATCCTCGGGGATGGCGGCGCCGGGAACATCCACCCTGGCAAAGGCCTTGCCGGTGGCGTCACCCACGGCAATATAGTTGGCCTTCGGCCAGCCATGGCCTTGTTGTTTCAAGGCATTATCGGCGAAATGGACCGCCTGTACGCTGACCGCTATCACATAATCCCGCGGCGACAGGCCGCCGAGCAGGGCGGGCAGCCGCTCGAGTTCGGCCCCCTCGACAAAACTCAGCAGCGGGCTGGTCACCGGCTGGTGGCCAGCCGCCAGCAGGGCCTGACTCAGGCTGGCGGCCTGCGGTTCGGCGCGCACCACCAGCGGTGTCATGACCGATAGACCTCATCCAGTATCTGGTCTGCGCCCCGGGCCAGCAGACGTTTGGCCAGTTCGGCCCCCAGGGCTTCGCCCTGACTGGCGGGGCCGGTCATCTCTTCATAGATGATCTGGCTACCGTCGGGGCGACCGACCAGGCCGCGCAGCCAGATATTATCGCCCTGGAGCTCGGCATAAGAGCCGATAGGCACCTGGCAACCGCCCTGCAGGCCGTGGTTCATGGCGCGTTCCGCCACCACGCGCAGCCGGGTGTCGTGGTGATCGAGGGGGGCCAGCAGTTCGAGCAGCTCCGCATCATCCAGCCGACATTCTATGCCCACGGCACCCTGGCCGTTGGCGGGCAGGCTGTCTTCCGGGCTCATCAGGCCGGCGATACGGGAGTCCAGCTCCAGTCGCTTGAGGCCGGCGGCGGCGAGAATGATGGCATCGTACTGGCCTTCATCCAGTTTGCGCAGCCGGGTTTGCACGTTGCCGCGCAGGGTCTTGACTTCCAGGTGCGGGTAGCGGGCGCGGATCTGGCATTCCCGGCGCAGGCTGGCGGTGCCGACCACGGCGCCGGCCGGCAATTGCTCGAGGTGGGTATAGTGATTGGAAACAAAGGCATCACGCGGGTCTTCCCGCTCGCAGATCACGGTTAGGCCCAGCCCCTCGGGGAATTCCACCGGCACGTCTTTCATCGAGTGCACCGCAATATCTGCCCGGCCGTCCAGCATGGCCTGCTCCAGCTCCTTGATGAAGAGGCCCTTGCCGCCAATCTTGGACAGGGGCGTGTCGAGCAGTACATCACCCTGAGTGGTCATGGGGACCAGCTCGACACCGATATGGGGGTGCAGCTGCTCCAGCCGGGCTTTGACATAATGGGCCTGCCACAGCGCCAGCAGGCTCTTGCGGGTGGCGATACGGATGATGCGGTTTGCCATTTGAATCTCTTCTTTGTGTCCATTAATACGCCGATACTATCATTCCTGTCGGCGCTTTACAGGGGGTGAAAGGGGGGCACGGCAGTATGTTGCCGAAATGTGTCTTGCCACATATTGTTCATCTATCGGCTAATTGTTACCATGATCACACTTCTGACCTGTCCCAGGTCTGTGTCGGTCCACCAAAGGCCTGAACCCTTGCACGCGAATTTTCACCGGCTCGTCGAGCGATGTGAGCAGTTTAACCAGCAGAAACAGGCTAGAGCCCTGACGGCGATGAACCGTTACGGCCAGCAGGTATTTCAGTTGCTGCCGGTGCTGCTGCACTATCACCACCCCCTGTTGCCGGGCTATGTGCCGGGTGACGTGCCTGCGGGTGTGTGTCATTTTCTGCCCAATCAACGCCAGCAGCAGTTTATCGATGAACTCTGCGAGGCTGCCAACGGTCATCAGGGGCTGGAGCACGGCCGGAGCGAAATATTCGGCCTCTATTCCATGGGGAGCACCTCTTCCATCGGCCAGAGCCGCCACTCCGATCTGGATGTCTGGGTCTGTTATTCCCATCGGATGGCGCCGGAGCGGGTCGCCTGGCTGCAGCAGAAATGTGTGCTGATTTCCCAGTGGGCCGAGCAGCGTCGGGTCGAGCTCAACCTGTTTCTGATCCCGGACAACAAATTCCGCACCGACAACCAGCAACTGGTCGAGGGGGAAAGCTGTGGCAGTGCCCAGCACCTGCTGCTGCTGGACGAGTTTTATCGCAGTCACCTGCGTATTGCCGGCAAGCGGCTGGTGTGGATGTTCGCGCCGGGCAAGCTCGGGCCCCGCTACGACCGTTTTGTCGCCGAGCAGTTTGCCAACGGTACCCTCAATACCGACGAATGGCTGGATCTGGGCGGCTTTGCCCGCATTCCGGCGGAGGAGTATTTCGGTTCCGCCCTGTGGCAACTGTACAAAAGCATCGATTCGCCCTACAAGGCGGTACTGAAAACGGTGCTGATGGAAGCCTATTCCCACGAATATCCGGACACCCAGCTGCTCTGCCGTCAACTCAAGGGGCACTTCCATACAGCCGACCGGCTCGATGAGCGTCAGGATCACTATATGCTGATGCTGGAAAAGGTGACCGGTTATCTGAAGTCCATCGGGGATGACAAACGGCTCGATCTGGTGCGGCGCTGTTTTTATCTCAAGGTATCGGAAGGGCTGGATCTGAGCCGGGACTGCGACGACCAGGATCAGGATTACTGGCGGCGGACCCAGATCAATCAACTGGTGTCGGCCTGGGATTGGTCAACGGAAAAAGTCGCCCTGCTGAACGACAGGGCCCACTGGAAGGTGGAAGAGGTCAAGTCCGCCTACGGCGAACTGCTGGAAGCGCTGATGCAGAGCTATCGCAATCTGATCCAGTTTGCCCGGCGTAACAACATCAGCGAGTCGATCAACCCGGAAGACATCGGTATTCTGTCGCGCAAGCTATATGCGGCCTTCGAAAACCTGCCGGGCAAGGTACAACTGATCAACCTGCACATAGCGCCGGATCTGGGCGAGGCGGACATCAGCCTGGTGCAGGTGCCGGAAGGGCGGTTCAACAAGGCCGGCTGGTACCTGTACAAATACGGTCTGACCCCCGCCGACATCATAGGCCGCCGTCCGCTTGAATACAGTGGTTATGCCGGCAAGCTGATCGCCTGGGCCCACTTCAACGGCCTGCTGGTGACCGATACCCGGCTACATCTGTTCAACCAGAATACCGATATCAGCCACCGGCATTTGCAGGAGTACCGGGGCGATCTGGCTCGACTCTTCCCGGTACGAGCGCCGTCCCCCAGCAACCTGGCGCTGAGCCGGCCCTGCGAGGTGCGCCAGCTCGGCATCTTCCTCAATCTGGAGCAGGATCCCACTGCCCACTGGCGCGACAGGCCCATCGAATTCAACGCCAGGACCAGCGATCCCTTCAGCTTCGGACAGCAGCTGGAAAATCTGGTGGGCTCGGTAGAGGTGCTCTATCGCAACTCCTGGGACGAAATACGCACCCTGCATTTCAGCGGCCCCACGGCGGTGGTGGATGCCTTGACCACCATTCTCGGCAAGATGCATCAGGGGGCCAGTGCACCCGAAAACCTGCAGGTGTTCTGTTACAGCCGGCATTTCCGCAGCCTGATCCGCACTCGTTTCGAACAGCTGATCAATGAATGTATCGGCCTGCGGCTGGCCCGGGAGCAGGGTAGCACCGTCAAGACCCTGTTACTGGGCAGCGAAGAATACGACATCTTCTTCGAACGGCGCGGGGTCAGCGTGCAACAGCGGAAAGGGGTCATCAGTGAGCCACTGCCCAGGCAGAAGCCGACCCATAGCACCTTGCGGCTGGATCAACAGGAAGGCAAGCCGGTCCCCGAAGTGGTGGATGTCTATGCCAGCGAGGGACTGATGCAGTACTTTTTCGAAGACAGCGGCGATGATTACAACCTCTATATTCTCGATGAGGCCAACCGGGTCGAGGTGTACCGGCAGGTGGCCGGCAGCAAGGACGAGCTGGTGCAGAGCATCAATCGCTTCTATACCTCCCACCAGCAGGTGGCCGGACAGAGCCATTTTGCCCATTTCAATCTGCCGCAGTATTACGAAATCGTGGCGGAGGGTGGGCAACAGCGTGTGCTGCCTTACAGAACCGTCAAGGAAGACCGGGATGACTCCCGGCCCTGTCCTACTACTTAGAGTTAGAGCGCGAGTTCGGTATCACCCTGGCGCCGTGCCTGCAGGCTGAGCCAGCTCAGCAGCTCCACCCCCTGGCGGTTGTCGATCCACTGGTCGCCCTGCAGGGCAAAGTGATGGCCGTTTTCCCGGGTGGCCAGCCAGATTTGATGCAAGGGCTCCTGACGGTTGATCACGAACTTGATGTTGTTCTCGAAGGTCAGCGTCATGACGCCGCCGATGGTTTCGCAGTCGATATCGACCCCGCTTCTGTCTATGCACTCTTCAATATGCTGGTAAATGGCATCCGCCAAGGCATGGAACTCACTGTCTTTCATCGCCCGCTTCCTATTGCTTTTGAGAATGTGAATGCGATTATAAGAGCCTGGAAACATATTCACAGTCATCCCATGAACATATTCAAGCTAACCGCGCTGGTTGCCCTGTGTCTGAGTCTGGCGGCATGTGGCCTGAAAGGCCCGCTGACCCTGCCGGACACCGAGCAAAAGCAACCCCGGGTTGAGCAGTCGTAAAGGAAAATACCTTGGATTATTTTAATTATCAGGACGATGGCCGTCTTTACGGTGAAGCCTGCGATCTTAGTCGTCTGGCCGAGCAACACGGCACGCCGCTTTATGTCTATTCTCGTGCCACCCTGGAACGGCACTGGCGCGCCTTCGACCAGGCCGCCGGTGATGTGAAGCATCTGATCTGTTACGCGGTCAAGGCCAACTCCAACCTGGCGGTGCTCAACGTACTGGCCCGCATGGGCTCCGGTTTCGATATCGTGTCCAAAGGCGAGTTGTGCCGCGTGCTGGCCGCCGGAGGCGATGCCGGCAAGGTGGTGTTTTCCGGCGTCGGCAAACGGGTCGACGAAATCCGGTTCGCCCTGGAGCAGAACATCTTCTGCTTCAACGTGGAATCGGTGGCCGAGCTGGCGCGCATCAATCAGATAGCCGGTGATATGGGTCGCAAGGCGCCCATTTCCATCAGGGTGAACCCGGATATAGATGCGGGTACCCATCCCTATATTTCCACCGGCCTCAAGGAAAACAAGTTCGGTATTCCCATCGAACAGGCCCAGAGCATTTATCGCCAGGCGGCGGCCATGGAGCACCTCGACATTCACGGGGTAGACTGCCATATCGGTTCTCAGCTGACCGAGCTGTCGCCCTTCCTGGAAGCGGTAGACAAGCTGCTGGCGCTGATCGATGCCCTGGCCGAAGACGGCATCCAGATCCGCCATCTGGACGTGGGGGGCGGCCTGGGCGTGCGTTACGACAACGAAACACCGCCCGAGCCCAGCCGCTATGCAGAACAGCTCAAGGCGCGACTGCAGGATCGCGACCTGACCCTGGTGTTCGAGCCGGGCCGGGCCATTGCCGCCAACGCCGGTGTGCTGCTGACCCGGGTGGAGCACCTGAAGCCCGGCGAAGCCAAGAATTTTGCCATTGTCGATGCGGCCATGAACGACCTGATCCGCCCGGCCCTGTACAGCGCCTGGCAGGCCATTATTCCGCTGGACAAGACCCTGGAACGTCCGGCCGCCGTCTATGACGTGGTGGGCCCGGTGTGTGAAACCGGTGACTTTATCGGCAAGGACAGGGAACTTGCGATCACCGAAGGCGACCTGCTGGCGGTGCGTTCTGCCGGCGCCTATGGCTTCGTGATGGCCTCCAACTACAACAGCCGCCCGCGGGCCGCCGAGATGATGGTGGACGGCGATCAGGCCCTGGTGGTGCGCGAGCGCGAGCAATTGGCCGATTTGTGGCGTGGCGAGAGCCTGTTGCCGGCGTCTTAAGGGGTAATCGTGATCCACTTTTCCAAGATGCAGGGACTCGGCAACGACTTTATGGTGGTCGATGGCGTCACCCAGAAGGTATTTTTCAATCCCGAGGTAATCCGGCAGCTGGCCGACCGTCATTTTGGTATCGGCTTCGACCAGCTGTTGCTGGTGGAGCCACCCTATGATCCGGACCTCGACTTTCACTATCGCATCTTCAACGCCGACGGCTCCGAGGTAGAGCAGTGCGGCAACGGGGCCCGCTGCTTTGCCCGTTTCGTGCGGCTGAAGGGGCTGACCCACAAAGACAGGATCAGCGTCAGCACCCAGAAAGGCAACATAGTGCTGCAGCTCGAGAAGGATAATCAGGTCACGGTCAACATGGGCGTGCCCGAGTTTGACCCGGCCAGGATCCCGTTCAAGGCCCAGAAGGCGGAGAAAACCTATCTGGTACGGGCCGGGCAGCAGACGGTGCTCTGCGGCGCCGTGTCCATGGGCAACCCGCACTGTGTGCTGGAAGTGGACGATATCGACACCGATCTGGTGGCTACCCTGGGCCCCGAGCTGGAAAGTCACGAGCGCTTTCCATCCCGGGTCAACGTCGGCTTCATGCAGATCCTCAATGCCCGCGAGATCAAGCTGCGGGTGCATGAACGCGGTGCGGGGGAAACCCTGGCCTGCGGCACCGGCGCCTGTGCGGCGGCGGTGATGGGCATGAGCTGGGGCAAGCTGGCGGATCGGGTACAGGTACAGCTGCCCGGCGGTAGCCTCAGCATCGCCTGGAAGGGACCGGGCAAGCCGGTGTACATGACAGGCCCGGCAGAACACGTGTTTGACGGACAGATCAACCTATGACCGATAAGGTGACGGAGAAGGTGAACCAGAGTAGCCAGGGTACAGAAGCGGACCTGAACGACGACCTGATAGCCGACTATCTGGCCGCCCGACCCCATTTTTTCGACCGGCATCGCAGCCTGCTGGAGCAGCTGCGGCTGCCCCACGAACATCATGGCAGCGTGTCGCTGGTGGAAGTGAAGCTGGACCGCCAGCGGCGGCGCATCCATGAGCTGGAAGATGAAATCACCGGGCTGATGACGGTAGCCGGAGAAAACGAGCGTATCTTTCGGGTCTATATGGATCTGATTCCTCGCTTGTTTGAATGCAGCAGCGTGGCTGAGCTGGAACTGTGCATGCGCCGCACGTTACAGGAGCAGTTGCGGGTTTCGGCACTGCGGCTGGTGCTGGATCCGCATACTTATCCCAGCGAGCAGAGTCCGGCCGGGGAGCAGCTGGAACGGCTCTATCGCGAGCGGATGGCGAGCCAGTCTGTCTATCTGGGCCGGCTCGGCAAGGAAGAGAAGCATCGTCTGTTCCAGGACGCCATGGTGAATTCCTGTGCCCTGATCCGGCTGGGTAGCCGCGGTGAAATGGGCCTGCTGGCGTTTGGCAGCACCGACAGTGGTCATTATCGTTCGGGCATGGATACCCTGCTGATCCGTCAGCTGGCCGATATTCTCGCGTTGTTGTTGCCCAGGCTGGTGTTATCGGCCTCGGAACTGTCGGCTCCAGAATTATCGGCCTCGGAACTACCGGCTCGGATGGCCGATGACGACCGCTGAGCTGACCCCGGCCATTGGCGACTTTCTCGAATACCTGCGGGTAGAGCGCCAGCTGAGCGTGCATACCCGCGACGGCTATGGCCGTCATCTCAACGCCATGGCCGGGCAGTTGGCCGAATTGTCACTCGAGGGCTGGCCGGCGCTGTCGGTCAGCCATGTGCGGGGCCTGGCCACGCGCATGCACAAGGGCGGACTGTCGCCGCGCTCCATCGCCACCAAGCTCAGCAGCCTGCGCAGCTTCTGCGACTGGCTTATTCTGCAAGGCCTGTTGCAGGCCAATCCGGCCCGGGGCGTCAGCGCGCCCAAGCAGGGCCGCCCCCTGCCCAAGAACCTGGATGTGGACGAGCTGCATCAGCTGATGAACATCGACGAGTCGGATCCATTGGCGGTACGCGACCGGGCCATCATGGAGCTGATGTATTCCTCCGGCCTGCGGCTGGCCGAGCTGGTCAACCTGAACCTGGGGGACATTCAGTTTGCCGAGCGTCAGGTGCGGGTGGTCGGCAAGGGCAACAAGGAACGCATACTGCCGGTGGGCCGGATGGCGCTGGAGTGGCTGGACAAGTGGCTCAAGGTACGCGGCGGTCTGGCGGGTCCCGACGAGCCGGCGCTGTTTGTCAGCCAGCGGCAGCGGCGCATCAGTCATCGCAGTGTACAGCTGCGGCTGGCCCAGTGGGGCGGCAAGCAGGCGTTGTCGAGCCATATTCACCCGCACAAGCTGCGCCACTCTTTCGCTACCCACATGCTGGAATCGAGCGGCGACCTGCGGGCGGTGCAGGAACTGCTGGGTCATGCGGATCTGGCCACCACCCAGATCTACACCCATCTGGACTTTCAGCATCTGGCCAAGGCCTACGATCAGGCCCACCCCAGGGCCAAACGCAGCAAGGACTAGCCCTTCGGGCAGCGGTAAGCCTTAAGCTGTAAGCTATCAGCTACAGAAAAAATATCGGACCTGTAGCCCACAGTTTTGGCTGCCCTTCACTGACAGCTGCCAGCTTTGTTTTCATGATTAGGAACCCAAATGCGCTTTTATAAACGACTCACCCCGGTCAAGGTCATCAGCTTCGATCTGGACGATACCCTGTACGACAACGTGCCGGTGATAGCGGCGGCGGAAGCCTGGTTGCTGGATGCGCTCAAGCAGCATCATCCGGAATCCACCCTGCTCGGCAAGGATAACCTGGCGGCGATCAAGCGCCGGATTTTGCTTGAACGGCCCGAATTGAGCCACGATGTCAGTGCCTGCCGCCTGCGGGTACTGACCGAGGGCCTGCGGCAACAGGGGCTGGATGAGGCACGGGCGGCGACCATGGCCGGGGAGTTTTACCGGGGCTTTCTGGAACAGCGCGGAAAAATCCGGGTGCCGGAGGCGACCCACAGGGTGCTGTCGGCACTGGGACAGAAACACCGGCTGACGGTGATCACCAACGGCAACCTGCCGATTGAGCGCACCGAGCTGGCGCCCTATTTCGATATGGTGCTGCGGGCCGGTATCGATGGGCGCATGAAACCGGCACCGGACATGTTCCATCGGCTGGCGGAGCAGACCGGCGTACGTCTGTCGGAGATACTGCATATCGGCGACCATATCAACACCGACGTGGCCGGTGCCGTGCACAGCGGTTGTCAGGCGGTGTGGCTCAACGACAATGGCCGGACCGAGGCGGATCTGCACTGTTTGCCCCATGTCGCCCTGGAGCGGTTGGAGCAAATGCTGGAGCTGTTATAATCGCCGCCATACTGTAAATATTCCCAGGAGTTGTAATGGATGTATCCAGCCTGCTTGACGGCATGAACGACAAGCAAAGGGACGCGGTTGCCGCTCCCGCCCAGAACATGCTGGTGCTGGCCGGTGCCGGCAGTGGCAAGACCCGGGTGCTGGTGCATCGCATCGCCTGGCTGATGCAGGTGGAGCAGGTGCCGGCCTCGGCCATTCTGGCGGTGACCTTTACCAACAAGGCCTCGGCGGAAATGCGCGGCCGGGTCGAGCAGTTGCTCGGCGGTCGTCTGTTCGGGCTCTGGCTCGGTACCTTCCACGGCCTGGCGCACCGGCTGCTGCGGGCCCATCACCTGGATGCCAGGCTGCCGCAGGACTTTCAGATCCTGGACTCGGATGACCAGCTGCGGCTGCTCAAGCGTATCCTCAAGGGCATGAACCTGGATGAAAAACAGTGGCCGCCACGGCAGGCCGCCGGTTTCATCAATGCCCGCAAGGACGAAGGCCTGCGCCCGAAAGACATTCAGGTGCTCAAGGATCCGCTGCAACAAACCTATCAGCGCATCTATCAGGTGTACCAGGACACCTGTGACCGGGCCGGCCTGGTGGACTTTGCCGAGTTGCTGCTGCGTGCCCACGAGCTGTGGCTGCATAACCCCCATATTCTGGCCCACTATCAGGACAGGTTCCGCCATATTCTGGTGGACGAATTTCAGGACACCAACAGCATTCAATACGCCTGGTTGCAGATGCTGGCGGGCCAGCAGGCCCGGGTCATGATAGTGGGCGACGACGATCAGTCCATCTACGGCTGGCGCGGCGCCCGGGTGGAGAACATCACCCGCTTTTTGCGCGACTTTCCCGGTGCCGACACCATACGGCTGGAGCAGAACTACCGTTCTACCGGCACCATCCTCAAGGCCGCCAACACCCTGATTGCCAACAATGCCGAACGCATGGGCAAGGAACTGTGGACCGAAGGCAGCGAGGGCGAGCCCATCGCCCTCTATGGTGCCTTCAACGAGGTGGACGAAGCCCGCTTCGTGGTCGAGCGTATCAAGCAATGGCGTCAGCAGGACGGGCTGCTGACTGAGGCCGCCATCCTGTACCGCAACAACGCCCAGTCACGGGTGCTGGAAGAGGCGCTGATCCAGGCGCGCCTGCCCTATCGTATCTACGGTGGCCTGCGTTTCTTCGATCGGCAGGAAATCAAGGATGCGCTGGGGTATCTGCGGCTGATGAACAACAGAGGCGACGAGGCGGCGTTCGAGCGTATCGTCAATACCCCCACCCGCGGCATCGGCGAACGTACCCTGGGCCTGGTGCGCCAGGCGGCCCGGGAGCGGCAGCTCACCCTGTGGCAGTCGGCCTGGGCATTGGTGGAAGAAAAGGTGCTCACCGGCCGTGCCGCCTCGGCGGTAAGCCGCTTCCTGGCGCTGATCAACCAGCTGGAAGACGAGACCCGGGAGCTGCCGCTGCATGTGCAGACCGACCGGGTGATAGAGCTGTCCGGGCTCAAGGCCATGTATCAGGCCGAGAAAGGCGAAAAGGCCCAGGCCCGGGTAGAAAACCTGGAAGAGCTGGTCAGTGCCACCCGCCAGTTTACTCCGTCCGAAGACGACGACATGCCGCTGCTGTCGGCCTTTCTGTCTCACGCGGCGCTGGAGGCGGGCGAGAGTCAGGCGGATCAGTTCGACGATGCGGTACAGCTGATGACGCTGCACTCGGCCAAGGGCCTGGAATTCCCGTTGGTGTTCATGGTCGGGGTGGAAGAGGGCATGTTCCCCAGCCAGCAGTCGGCGGAAGAAAGCCAGCGGCTGGAAGAAGAACGCCGCCTGGCCTACGTGGGCATGACCCGGGCCATGAGCAAGCTGTATATCAGCCACGCCGAGAGCCGCCGCCTCTACGGTCGGGAAATGTTTCACCGGCCCAGCCGCTTCATCAAGGAGCTGCCCACCGACTGCCTGGAAGAAATCCGGCTCAAGGCCACCGTCAGCCGCGCCGTGCCCAAGGGTCGTTTCGGTCAGGACAGGGTGCAGGAAACCTTCAACGAAACCGGGTTTAGCCTCGGCCAGCGGGTATTGCACCCCAAATTTGGCGAGGGCATAGTGCTCAACTTCGAAGGCGCCGGTGCCCAGAGCCGGGTGCAGGTCAACTTCGACGACGGCGGCAGCAAGTGGCTGGTCACCGCCTACGCCCGGCTGGAAGCGCTTTAAAAAGCAGCCGTAAGCTGTAAGCGGTCAGATGCCTGGTGTAGCTGGCCGTTTTTGCGCGGTGTCTGTGAAATTTTCGTTGCGTGCCGGTTTGCGCCGGCTAAAGCGGCGCCTACCATTTTTGCTTCCCGCTTCCCGCTTCCCGCTTCCCGCTTCCCGCTTCCCGCTTCCCGCTTCCCGCTTCCCGCTTTTCTCACCCCTTGCCTGATTTTTCGGGAACCTTTTGCCTCCCTGCTGCATTAATAGAGTGACAAAGCGTTTGTCAGAGGCAAAGGAGCAGCAAGATGAACAAGCCAGAGCAATTGATTATCACCCCGCGTCGTCACTTCCTGTTCGACGGCCTGTGTCTGACCCTGTCCGGCGCCGCCATCGGCCTGATGGCCGGCAATTCCCGGCTGGCGCTGGCGGCGAACGCCAGCAGTGAGGCGCAGTTGACCGATATCCGCATCCTGGGCACCGCCTGGCTGGCAGAGCGAGAAGCCATAGCGGCCTATCAGCTGGGGGCAGACAGTGGTTTACTGCAGCCCGAAGTGCTCAAGGTGGCGGTGAGTTTTCAGGGACACCACAAAGAGCATGCGGATCTGCTCGCAGCCACAGTCGGTCAGCTGGGTGGCACCTTGCCCGCCGGCCCCGCCGATTACACCTTCCCGGTCGATCAGCTGAAAGGGCAGGCCGATGTACTGACCTTTGCCGCCAGCCTGGAGCGGGGGGCGGTCAGCGCCTACGCGGGCGCCATACCGCTGTTCGATAATCGGGATCTGTCATCGGCGGCAGCCAGCATACTGGCGGATGAGGCCATGCACTGGGCCGTGTTGCGCTCTGTGCTGGGTCTGGATCCGGTGCCCGGCGCCTTTTTCTCGTAGGAGGTCGAGATGAAAGGGTCGTTATGGCTGCCAGCGGCGGGGTTACTCTGTCTCCTGTTCGCCCTGCCATCGTTGCGGGCCGAGCCGGCCGGCGATCCGCGTCGGGGAGAACAAGTCTACAGCCGTTGCATGGGGTGTCACTCGCTGCAGGTAAATCGCACCGGCCCACGCCATTGCGGGCTTGTCGGCCGGCCGGCAGCCTCGGTGCCCGGCTTCAACTATTCGGCGGCGATGCGGAAGTCCGGGCTTGTCTGGGATATAAACACCCTGGATGCCTTTCTGGCGGCACCGCTGAAGCAGGTGCCGGGGACTACAATGACCTATGCGGGCATCACAGATCCGCAGCAGCGGCGGGATCTCATCGCCTGGCTGGCTAGGGTCCAGTGTGAACAATAAGGAGCATGGGATGGATATGCGGGCAGCACAAACACCCGGGGAGGCAGACTCGGAACCAAGCGGATTCCAGCTGGCGATCAGATTGCGGGAAGGAGATGTCGGTCTGTTTGAATCCTTGATGCGCCGTTATAACCAGCGCCTGTTTCGGCTGGCCCGCAGCATGGTCACCGACGACGACGAAGCCGAAGACATACTGCAGGCCAGTTATATCAAGGCCTGGCTGCAGAAGGAACACTTCGGCGAGCCCTATTATTTTGCCGGTTGGCTGTCGCGTATCGTGACCCGCGAGGCACTGATGCGGCTGCGGGCTCGTCGCCGACTGGTTCTGTTTACTGACACAGTGGAGGATATGATGGTTTCCCGTTCACCCCAGGGCCGGCAGACGGTCACGCCGGAGCAGGCACAGTCCAACAGACAGTTGTGTCAGCTGCTGGAGCAGGCGGTGGACGCCTTGCCCCGCACTTTTCGCAGCGTGTTCATGTTGCGTGCCGTGCAGCAGTTGAGCGTCAACGAAACTGCCCTGAGTCTGTCGTTGCCCGAAGCCACGGTCAAGACTCGTTATCACCGAGCCCGGAACCTGCTGCGCAAGGCATTGATGGCGGAGATGGAACGACAGGGACTGCAGCTGTACGAGTTTGCCGGCCATCGTTGTGATCGGATAGTGGCGGCAGTGCTGGGCCAACTCAAGGAACAGGGGCGCCGCCTCTGACCGTTATTTAGTGGGCTGTGATTTCGCAGTCGGCCTGGCGCAGTTACCGTAAGCTCTCTCTCACTACCAGCCACAGGATGGAGCCGGCCACGCCGCAGAACAACAGGCCGCACAGACCGTTGATCGGCCGGTTCCAGGCCTGCAGCCTGGCCTGTACCCGGGATGATGACAGCCAGTAGGCCAGCAGCACAAACCAGGCCAGGCTCAGCAAAAACAGCTCTACCACCAGGACGGTGCGGGTCAGCCAGTTGACCTCTGGGCCGACCAGGGCGGCGAGCAGACCGATGAAAAACAGCAATGCCTTGGGATTGAACAGATTGGCTATGTACTAGTTCAGTGTGTCTGATTCGGCAATAACCTGTTTTTATTGGAGTTAATGTAAGCACGAAAGAGCCTACTCTAAGGCTGATACACGGATAGACACAGTTAACTCATACATAGCCGAACAGATTGGTATTAAACCCGGACCAGAAGCCATTGCCGGGCCGTCCGCCGGCAGCGGCCGGTATTCCTGGAGCAGCAACCGGGGTCAGTGCCGCCTGCAACGCCCCCCAACCCAGCCAGCCCAGATAAACCGCGCCTGCCAGCCGAACCAGGGTAAACAGCAGCGGATGCCCCTGGATCAGCAGGCCGATGCCGGTGAGGCTCAGTATGCTGTGCACCAGTATGCCGGCAGCAATGCCGAACGCGGCCCCCAGGGCTACTCGCCGCTGGGCAGCAAAGCGTAGCATCAGCGCTATATCCGGACCTGGGCTGGCCAGCGCGACGAGATGGATAAGTCCTATGGTAACAAGCAGTGAAAGATTCATGTACGGCTCCGGCAATGGTGAGACCACAGCTTAGGGAGCAGGTTAGCGGCTGGCTTGTAAGTTATTGCATCTGGGTGCGAAAGCGGGACGGCGTCAGCCGGTAGGCGGCCACGAAGGCACGGTGAAAGTGGGCCTGATCGAAAAAGCCCACCGTCTGGGCGGTGTCGGCGACGGTGGCGCCGGCGGCCAGGTATTTTTTGGCCGCCTCCAGCCGCAGTCGCTTGAGATAGGCGTGGGGGGTGATACCCATGGCCGCGTTGAACCGGCGCAAGAACTGAAAGCGGGACAGGCCGAGTTCGGCGGCGAGCTGTTCCAGATGGTGGGACGCGTCCAGCTCGGCCAGCAGCTTGTCCCTGATGCGAGTGAGGGCGGGCGGTGCCAGCGGCTGTAGTTCCTGATGGGGGAATAAGGTGGACAACAGCGCCAGCAGTCGGTTTTCGGCTTCCTGCCGGCTGAGTTGCTCCTGCTCCAGTTGCAGGTGCAGCGCCAGGCTCTGCCGATAGAGCCGGGGCTGGTTGAGCAGAGGCTGTCCGAAGTAGGGCGTTGCCTGCTGCAGCTCCTCGGCCAGGCCTGCCATCAACTCGGGCGCGATGGAAAACACCCGTACCCGAAAGCCCAGCTCGTCGAAGCAACTGCCATCGTGGGCGACATCCGGGTTGAGCAGCGACAGCTGACCCGGTGCCAGCGGCGCCGAGCTACCTTTATGGATAAATTTCTGTGCTCCCTGTTCAACCAAGCCGATATGGTAGTCGAGGTGGATATGGCGGCCATAGGTGAAGCCGGCATGGTCCGCCAGGCACAACTCCAGCCCGGCCAAGCCAGGGTGTTTCCAGTATTTTACGCTGCTCATGACATTATTTTAGCGTGCCGGGGCGCCGCTGTTTTGTAAAGCATTGCGCCGTCGTTGCCTGACGCCGTCCAGGGTGTAGACAACCAGCGCCACCCAGATCAGGGCGAAGGTGATGACCTTGTCCTGGGTGAAGGGCTCGTCGTAGAGCAGCACCGCCAGCAGGAACATCAGGCTGGGGCCCAGATACTGGAAGAAACCGAGGGTGGATAGTCGGAGCCGCTTGGCGGCACCGGCAAACAGCAGCAGTGGCGCAGTGGTCACTATGCCGGCGGCAATCAGCCAGAGGTTGGTGTTCAGCGAATTACCGCTCATCTGGCTGGTGGCACTGTCGGCAAATCCCCACAAATAGATAATGGCGACGGGCAGCAGTACCAGGGTCTCCAGCATCAGGCCGGTAAAGGGATCCACCGGCACCTTCTTGCGAATGAGGCCATAAAAACCGAAGGAAATGGCCAGCACCAGCGCTACCCAGGGCAGGCTGCCGAATACCAGCAGCTGTATCACCACGCCGCTGCCCGCCAGCCCTACCGCCAGCCATTGCATGGGCCGAAAGCGTTCGCCCAGAAACAGCATGGCCAGCACGATATTGAACAGTGGATTGATGTAATACCCCAGGCTGGCGTCCAGCATGTGGTCGTTGTTCACCGCCCAGATAAACACCAGCCAGTTCAACCCTATGATGGTCGACGATATGACCAGCAGCAGCAGGTGCCTGGACTTGCGCAACATGGCCCGAACCCGCGGCCAGTAGCCGAGCCCGCTGAGCAGCGCCAGCAGCAGCAGGAAGGACCAGATCACCCGGTGGCTGAGGATCTCGTAGGCGGGTACATGCAGCAGCTGCTTGAAGTACATGGGGGCTATGCCCCACAGGAAATACGCCCCGAGGGCAAAGATGGCCCCCTGGGTAGACTGGTCTTTTTCCATGGTCATCAATCTGGCAAGAGGCTAAAGGCCCAGTGTAACGACAATAGACCAAGGCTGGCCAGCAGCAAATGTCACTGGCCTGAGCCGACCACCATGATGGCCGGAACGACCCCGTGCCCGACCCGGTTTATTGTTGTCGGGCTCTGCTTTACAATGCTCCTTCGCTTTTACCCCTGCAGGCCGAAATGAACTCCTTGACCGAAGAACCTGAGTCCGTTCCCATTCCCGACACACCGCTGGCGGTGTTGCAGCAGGTGTTCGGCTACCAGTGCTTTCGTGACGGCCAGCAGGAGATCATCGACACCGTGATTGCCGGGCGCGATGCCCTGGTGATCAAGCCCACCGGCGGCGGCAAGTCCATCTGTTATCAGATTCCTGCCCTGCTGCGCCCCGGCCTGACCATAGTGGTGTCGCCGCTGATCTCCCTGATGAAGGATCAGGTGGATACCCTGGTGGCCAACGGGGTGGCGGCGGTCTATATCAACAGTTCCCTGAGCCGGGAAGAGATGCTGCGCCACTTCGCGGCCATGCGCCGGGGCGAGCTCAAGCTGGTCTATGTGTCGCCGGAACGGCTGCTGCAACACGAATTCATGGAGCGGATCGGTGAGCTGGAGCTGGGGCTGTTCGCCATCGACGAGGCCCATTGTATTTCCCAGTGGGGCCATGACTTCCGGCCCGAATACGCGGCCCTGGGGCGACTCAAGCAGTGGTTTCCTCATGTTCCGGTGATGGCGCTCACCGCCACAGCCGACGAGGCCACCCGCCAGGACATGCTGAGCCGGTTGAGCCTGACCGACCCCCTCATTCATATCTCCAGCTTCGACCGGCCCAATATTCGCTACACCCTGGTGGATAAGTTCAAGGGTATCGATCAGCTGCTGCGTTACGTGGCCGAACAGCCGGGTCACTGCGGCATCGTCTATTGTTCCAGCCGCAAGCGAGTGGAGGAGGTGGCCGAGCGGCTGCTGGCCCGGGGCCACAAGGCGGCCAGCTATCATGCGGGCTTGCCGCTGGAGCTGCGTCAGTCGGTGCAGGAGCGCTTTATCCGCGACGATCTGGACATAGTGGTGGCCACCGTCGCCTTCGGCATGGGCATCGACAAGCCCAATGTACGCTACGTGGTGCATTACGACATTCCCAAGAACATCGAGTCCTACTATCAGGAAACCGGCCGCGGTGGCCGTGACGGCCTGCCGGCGGAAGCGCTGCTGCTCTACGATCCGGGCGATGTGGGGCGGGTGCGGCGCCTGCTGGAAAACAGCGACAACCAACAGCAGGTGCAGGTAGAGCTGTACAAGCTCAACGTGATGGCGGCCTTTGCCGAGTCGCTGACCTGCCGGCGCCAGGTGTTGCTCAACTACTTCGGTGAATACCAGCGCGACCCCTGCGGCAACTGCGATATCTGCCTGGATCCGCCCAAAAGCTACGATGGCACCGAAGATGCGCAAAAGGCGCTGTCCTGCGTGTACCGGGTAGGGCAGCATTTCGGCGTCATCTATGTGGTGGAAGTGTTGCGTGGCGCGGATACCCAGCGTATTCGCGAACATGGCCACGACAAGCTGTCGACTTACGGGCTCGGTAAAGACAAGAGTCAGGAGCACTGGGTCAGCGTCATTCGCCAGTTGATTCATTCGGGCCTGCTGACCCAGAACATTACCCGCAACATGGTGTTGCAGCTGACCGAGGCGGCGCGGCCCGTGCTGCGCGGCGAGGCCGGTTTGCAGCTGGCGGAACCCCGGCTGGTCAGGGTAAAGCAGAAAGACAAGGGAGAGGCGGTGCTGAGCCGGGCCGAAGACAGGGCCTTGTTCAAGGAACTACGGCAATTGCGCAAGCAGCTGGCGGTGGAGGCCGATGTACCGCCCTATGTGGTGTTCAGCGACGCCACCCTGACCGAGCTGGCTCGTTATCGACCCAGGACAGAGCCGGAGCTGCTGGGTATCAATGGGGTGGGGCAGCGCAAGCTGGAACGCTATGGCGCGGCGTTTCTGGCACTGTTGCGCCGGCAGGACTAGGGTGTGCCTGAACACACCCTAAGTTCCGTCAGAGACGAATCCGGACCGGCTTACAGGCCGGAGTAGTAGGCCGCCAGATCTTCGATGTCCTGATCGGACAGCGGCTTGGCCATGGGGGCCATGATGGGGTTGCTGCGCTCACCGTCGCGGAACTGTTTCAGCTGGCTCACCAGATAGCCTGCTTTCTGACCGGCCAGGTTGGGGTAGATATCCATGGCGGAAATACCTTCGGCACCGTGGCAGGCGGCACAAACGGCAGACTTGGCCTTGCCGGCTTCGGCGTCACCGGCGGCAAAGGCGGGGGCGCTGAGCAGGGCCAGGGCAGCGGCGGCTGTCATCAGTTTCTTCATGCGTGAACTCCGTTATTATCAGGGAAATAAATGGTTGCCGAGCCTGGTAGGATAGCGGTTGCCGCAGACAAGACCGGTTTTATACCGACAATCTTGCCGTCGGGATCTGACGCCGATGCTTCCAGATTCAGTAATCGCTATGTATTTAGCGACAGCAGTATAAAGTAAGCCATGGTCAAAAAGAAAATGCGGTCGACGATCACAGGATGGAAGAGATGACATTAAACAATTTATATGCAAGGTTTGACTGGGCCGGCGCCCGGGTTGAACCGACCCCCCTGTCCTCGCCCCGGCTGCTGTTATTGAACCGTGATCTGGCCGACGAGCTGGGCATGGCCCTGTCCGAGCCGCAGTGGCGGGATCTGACCGGCGGCAACCGTTTGTTGCCGGACATGGAGCCCTTTGCCCAGGTGTATGCGGGGCATCAGTTTGGCGGCTTCAGCCCACAGCTGGGCGATGGCCGCGCCCTGCTGCTGGGCGAAGTGGTGGCGCCCGATGGCCGTCGCTGGGATCTGCATCTCAAGGGGGCCGGCAAGACGCCATACTCCCGCTTCGGCGATGGCCGGGCGGTACTGCGTTCTTCATTGCGTGAATATCTGGCCTCCGAGGCCATGCATCATCTGGGCATTGCGACCACCCGGGCCCTGAGCCTGGTGAGCAGCGAAGAGCCGGTGTACCGGGAGCGGGTGGAGCCGGGTGCCGCCGTGCTGCGGGCCGCCCCCAGTCATCTGCGGTTCGGTCATTTCGAATATTTCTATTACAGCGGCAAGCCGGAGCGGATCCCCGAACTGCTCGACTATCTGATCGACACCCAGTGGCCCGATCTCACCAAGGATAAAGCCGGTTATGCCGCCCTGTTCGAGCGGGTGGTGGAAAAGACGGCGATCCTGATTGCCCAATGGCAGTTGGTCGGCTTCTGTCACGGCGTGATGAACACCGACAACATGTCGATGCTGGGTCTGACCCTGGACTACGGTCCCTACGGCTTTCTCGATGCCTACGATCCGGATCATATCTGCAACCATTCGGATCCGGGTGGTCGCTATGCCTACGATCAGCAGCCGGCGGTCGGCAACTGGAACCTGCAACGGCTGGCCCAGTCTCTGTCCGGGGTGATCGAGCTGGAGGCGCTGCAGCAGGCGCTGGGCAAATACGAGTATCTGTTGCTGTCGACCTACTCCGAGGGGATGCGCCAGAAACTGGGGCTGGAGGCTTGGGAAGACGAGGATCCGGCGCTGTTCCGCGCCATGTTTGATCTGATGGCGGCCCAGAAGGTGGATTACAGCTGCTGGTTCCGCCGTCTGGCACAACTGGCGTCGTCCGGATCTGTGCCCGACAGCCTGCTGGCCCTGCTGAGCACGCCCGAGGCCTGGACCGACTGGTTTGGCCGTTATCAGGCACGGCTGGCACGCGAGGGCAGGGCCCAGGCCGAAAAAGCCGGACAGATGAATGCGGTCAATCCCAAATACATACTGCGCAACCACCTGGCGCAGCAGGCCATAGAGCGGGCGGAACAGGGCGACATGAGCGAGGCCGATCGCCTGCTGATGCTGCTGGCCCGGCCCTTCGACGAGCAGCCCGAGCTGGATCACTATGCCATGCCGGCGCCGGCGTGGGCCGAATCCCTCTGTATTTCCTGCAGCTCCTGATGATGACGACGACAACCATGCTTAACAGCGATAACCCCCTGACCATGGAACGCTTCCCCGTCTGGGCCGAGGCACTGATAAAGGAACTGGATCTCGAACTGATCGAGCGGGAGCAGGGGGCCGACTATTACCAGTGGCTGCTCAGCTTTGAAGGCAGTCGATTATTGCTGTGCTTTCAGCATTATGCGGACTGTGCCTGGCTGCAGCCCCTGAGCGGGCAGGATCGGGAGGTAGCCGACTGGCTGACCACACAGTGGAACGGCTGAACAAGGAAACCGGCATGGCACCCAAGGACTTGTTACTGGCACTGGTGGTCATCGGTGTCTGGGGGATGAATTTTGTGGTGATCCGGGTGGGGCTGGACGGGGTGCCGCCCATGTTGCTGGGGGCGCTGCGCTTTACCCTGGTGGCCTTTCCCGCAGTCTTGCTGATCCGGCGGCCGCAGGTGCCCTGGCGCTGGCTGATCGCCTACGGCGGCACCATCTCGCTGGGTCAGTTTGCCTTTCTGTTTTATGCCATGGCCAACGGCATGCCGGCCGGGCTGGCCTCGCTGGTGCTGCAGTCGCAGGCCTTCTTCAGCCTGCTGTTTGCCGCCGTGCTGCTGGGAGAAAGGGTCAAGCCGGTCAATCTGGCCGGCCTGCTGGTGGCGGCAGTGGGGCTGGCGGTGATTGGCCGGGGAGGTGACGGCACCATGACCATGCTGGGGCTGGGCTTGACCCTGGCGGCGTCGGCCATGTGGGCGCTGGGCAATATCGTGACCAAGAAGATAGGCCGGGTCGATCTTGTCGGTCTTATCGTCTGGGGCAACCTGGTGCCCCCGCTGCCGTTTCTCGGTCTGTCGCTCTGGCTGGAAGGGCCGCAGCAGATCATGGAGGCCCTGCATCATATCGGCAGCCATACCCTGCTGGCGCTGGGGTATCTGGCCTTTGTGGCCACCCTGCTGGGCTACGGGCTATGGAGTCGGCTGCTGCAGCGGTATACCACCGGCATGGTGGCGCCGTTTTCGCTGCTGGTGCCGGTGGTGGGCCTGAGCGCGGCGGCCCTGCTGCTGGATGAGCGGCTCACACTGGCTCAGTGGGGCGGGGCCTTGCTGGTGATGCTGGGGCTGGGGCTGAATGTGTTCGGCGTGCGGCTCTGGAAACTAATTTCAGGTGAAGACAAAATCTCGATGAAAGGGTAAGATGGCGCCGCACACATTCCGGCGGTCAAAAAGAAAGCAGTTGTCACTGTCGTGCGGCTGGCTATACTGGGCGCCGTTCCCGGGATGGGTTCCCTGACCCCATTAATCAAAAAGGTAAAAAATGGTTATTTCCCCCGCTCAATACCGCACGGCGCTGATCCGGCTGTCACTGTTCCATGTTGCCATTATTGCCGCCAGTAACTATCTGGTGCAGCTGCCCTTTACCCTGTTCGGCTTTCATACCACCTGGGGCGCGATCAGCTTTCCCTTCATCTATCTGGCCACGGATCTGACGGTGCGCATCTTCGGTGCCGACATGGCCCGGCGCATCATTTTTCTGGTGATGCTGCCGGCGCTGGCGACCTCTTATGTGCTGTCGGTGCTGTTTTTCGAGGCGCAATATCAGGGGCTGGGTGCGCTGTCCGAATTCAACCTGTTCGTGGCCCGCATCGCCCTGGCGAGCTTCATGGCCTATGTGCTGGGGCAGATCATGGATGTATCGGTATTCAACCGGTTGCGGCAGATCAAACGCTGGTGGATAGCCCCAACCTGTTCCACTATCTTCGGTAACCTGGTCGATACCCTGGTATTTTTCAGTCTGGCGTTTTACCGCTCTCCGGATCCCTTCATGGCCCGGCACTGGGTCGAAATCGCCTGGGTGGATTATGGCGTCAAGCTGGTGTTCAGCCTGGGTCTGTTTGTGCCTGCCTACGGCCTCTTGCTCAAATACCTGAGCAGCAAGTTTGTCGGCCACGCCGGAGTGGAAGTCAGGGCCGGCTGCTAAAGCCGGGTTATCGCCTCGATATCCAGGGCCTCGGCATAGGCGTTGAGCTCCTCTTCGGTGATACCCCGGCCACTGAGCTGGATCAGGATGCGGTTGGCAATCAGCATCTGCAGCTCCCGACTGTTACTCTCCTCTTTCATCATGGCGGTTTGCCCCTTGATGCGCTTTATCTTGTAGCCGCCCATGGCCGCCATGCCGGGGTTGGTAAAAAGTACCGCCATGGTCTGCAGCAGGGGCGAGTCTTTGGTCATGCTGATCTCCAGGCTGGCGTTGTCTTTGCGATAGCGCCGCGAGGCGTTGATGCCGCCACCGAAAAAGGCCGCCGATCCGGCCTGGGTATTCACTTTTTCGGCCTGCCAGCCGGTGAGTGGCTCCGGAAACAGGGTGCCGAGCTCTCCGGCCTGCAACTGGCGGATCAGGGTGGATACATAGTCGAATTGTGCCGCCGCCTGCGACAGCTCGCCGGCCTCGTAGGCCCGGTTACCCTCGGAAATAGCCTGCCTGATGTCGGCTCTGGTTTCGGTACTGGTGTCGGTACCGGTATCGTCGGCGAGCAGGGCGCAGGGCAGCAAGAGCACTGCCCATAATCCCACCCATAAACATGGTTTGTTCATCTGCTTCCCTCCGGCTGTCTCTTACCCATTGTAGTCAGGGGGGTAACCAAGGTGTGCAGTCAGGTGTGTAGTTAAGGTGTGCAGTCAAGGCGCCATCGGGGAGGGCTGGCGGCGCGGGTCCAGGAAAAGCGACGATAGATGAACAAATCTGTTTGCAATCACAAATGATAACGATTATCGTTAATTTGCTTTCGGGGCATGACTTCCCCTTCTGCTGCGGCTTCCTGCGATAGGTAAAGCCTCTTTCCAGCGGCAGGTGAAGCCAGCTTGCGAAGGCACGACATTGCTCACATTGCTTCCAGAGTTTAAGGCCGGCTTATGCCGGCCCTTTTTTTAGCTTATTACATTTCCAGCAGTCGCTTCACCAGTTTGCCGATGCCGATATCCGCCTCTGTGATGCTCTTGGCCAGCATATAAGCCGGGGTGGAGATCACCCTGTAATGTTCGTCTTCCACCACATCGGTCACCGCACAACCTATGTGTTTACCCCCCATGGCACTGAAGGCCTCGGCCACGGCGGCTTCGGTCCCTATGGTGCCCTTGACCCCGGCGGGGTAGACGCGCGGCATCAGTATCGGCGAAATGCAGCAATAACCGGCGGGCTTGCGCGCGGCCGCGAAGTCTTTACAGACGCTCAGTACCTGGGGATCCACCCGTGCATCGGCGCCGTGATCGGCGAAGTTGCACAGATTCTTGGCGGCACCAAAACCGCCGGGCAGCAGCAGTGCATCGAAGTCGTCGACCTTCAGTTCGGTGAGGGGTTTGATGTCGCCGCGGGCGATGCGCGCCGACTCTTCCAGCACATTACGACTGCCGGGCTCTTCCTCGCCACTAAGATGATTGACCACATGATGCTGGGGCTTGTCGGGGGCAAAACATTGATAACCGGCTCCCTGCCTGGCCAGGTGCAGCAGACACAACACGGCCTCGTGAATTTCTGCTCCGTCATAGACGCCGCAGCCACTTAAAATAACGGCAACTTTTTTCATGTCGGACTCCTTGTTTGGCGTGAAGTTTGGCATTCATGTTTGGCATTCATAATCGTGATCCGGCGCCGGGTGATCTGTCAGAACTATGCTAGCATTTATTTCGCTCAACAATTGTGCAGAACTTCATTGCTGCCGATTTTCCACATAGCAAGACCTGCAGGCAAGATCCATGTTTAAATTTTAAGTTGTTGATAATATATGTAATTTAATTTTTATCAAGATCTTGCGTCGATCCGCTTTGCACAGAGTTATCCACAGGCTGGTCCGGGGTCGCCGTGGTGTCGGCGGCCCGGCTGTGGCATGCTAGCGGCCAACGCATTAACGAGAAAAACGTCATGGTTGCCATTCCTGCCAAACCCCTGATCCTGGTCGATGGATCTTCCTATCTGTACCGTGCCTATTTTGCTTCCCAGCAGGCAGATCTGCGTACCAGCGACGGTCGTCCCACCGGCGCCATCCGAGTGGTCACCAACATGCTGCGCAGCCTGCACAAGCAGTTTCCCGACTCCCGGGTCACGGTGGTGTTCGATGCCAAGGGCAAGACCTTTCGCGATGATATCTATCCGGAATACAAGGCTCAGCGCCCCTCGATGCCGGACGATCTGCGCAGCCAGGTAGCCCCGATCCATGCCATCATCAGGGCCATGGGACTGCCGTTGCTGATCGAGGATGGGGTAGAGGCGGATGACGTTATCGGTACCCTGGCCCGTCAGGCCACCGAGCAACAGCTGGATGTGGTGATCAGCACCGGCGACAAGGACATGGCCCAGCTGGTGTCGGATCATGTGCTGCTGATGGATACCATGAAGAACAGCTTCATGGACAGGGACGGTGTGGTCGAGAAATTCGGCGTGCCGCCGGAGCTGATCGTGGATCTGCTGGCATTGGTCGGCGACAAGGTGGACAACATTCCGGGCATGCCCGGGGTGGGCGAGAAAACCGCCCTGGCCTTGTTGCAGGGCCTGGGACCCATCGACGAGATCGCCGCCAATACCGACAAGGTCGCGGCCCTGGGCTTTCGCGGATCCAAGAGTTTCGCCGCCAAGTTTGCCGAGCATGAAGAAATGGTCAGGCTGTCGCAGGTGCTGGCAACCATCAAGACCGACGTGGCGCTGGAATGGGGCCCGGCGGACTTGCAGCAAAGCGAGCCGGATACCGAAGCCCTGAAGGCGCTCTACCGGGAATACGAATTCCGCAACCTGCTGGCAGAGCTGGAGCCGGGTCAGAACGATGCGCCGGCGCAAGAAACGGCGCCGGCCATGGCCACAGATTACCAGACCATTCTTACCGAAGCGCAACTGACGGATTGGATGGAACGGCTGAAACAGGCGCCCTATTTCGCCTTCGACACCGAAACCACCAGCCTCAACTATCGTGATGCCCGGGTGGTGGGAGTGTCTTTTGCCATCGAGCCGGGTCAGGCCGCCTACGTGCCCTTCGGTCACGATTATCTGGATGCGCCCGAGCAACTGAGCGAAGCCGTGGTACTGGGCGCGCTCAAGCCGCTGCTGGAAGACGAGCGGCTCATCAAGCTGGGTCAGAACCTGAAGTACGATGCCAATGTGCTGAAAAATCACGGCATCGAGTTGAAGGGTATCGGCCTGGACACCATGCTGGAGTCCTATGTGCTCAATTCGGTGCAGACCCGGCACGACATGGACAGCATGGCGGCGTTTTTCCTCAACCATAACACCATCTCGTTCGAGTCGATTGCCGGCAAGGGCGCCAAACAGCTGACCTTCAACCAGATACCGCTGGAACAGGCCGCGCCCTATGCGGCGGAAGACGCCGACATCACATTGCGGCTGCATCACCACCTGGCCGCCGAGCTGGCCGCCGAGCCCGAGCTGCAGCAGGTGTTCGGTGATATCGAAATGCCGCTGGTGCCGATTCTGGCGCAGATGGAATACACAGGGGTGCGTATCGACAGCGGCCTCTTGGCCATTCAGAGCGACGAGATCGCCAAACGACTGAAAGAGCTGGAGCAGCAAGCCTTCGAGCTGGCCGGCGAGCCCTTCAACCTGAGCTCGCCCAAGCAACTGGGCGACATTCTGTTTACCAGGCTCGAGCTGCCGGTGCTCAAGAAAACTCCCAAGGGGGCGCCGTCCACCGCCGAAGAGGTGTTGCAGGAACTGGCGCTGGATTATCCGCTGCCCAAACTGCTGATGGAATACCGGGGCCTGAGCAAGCTCAAGTCCACCTATACCGACAAGCTGCCGCAGATGGTCAACGAACACAGTGGCCGTATTCACACCTCCTACCACCAGGCCAATACCGCCACCGGCCGCTTGTCGTCGTCGGATCCCAACCTGCAGAATATCCCCATTCGTACCGCGGAAGGGCGGCGTATTCGTCAGGCCTTCGTGGCGGCGCCCGGTTACAGGCTGGTGGCGGCGGATTACTCCCAGATTGAGCTGCGCATCATGGCGCACCTGTCCCGGGACAAGGGCCTGCTCGATGCCTTCGCCCATGGCCTGGATATCCACAAGGCCACCGCTGCCGAGGTGTTCGGTGTGCCGCTGGATCAGGTCACCACAGAGCAGCGGCGCCGGGCCAAGGCCATCAACTTCGGCCTTATCTATGGCATGAGTGCCTTCGGGCTGGCGCGCCAGCTGGGTATTGGCCGCAACGAGGCCCAGGACTACATGAACATCTATTTCGAGCGGTACCCGGGTGTGTTGCGCTACATGGAAGATACCCGCACCCTGGCCGCCGACAAGGGCTATGTGTCCACCCTGTTCGGTCGCCGGCTGTATCTGCCGGAAATCAATGCCAAGAATGGCGCCCGGCGCAAGGGAGCCGAACGGGCAGCAATTAACGCCCCCATGCAGGGCACCGCCGCCGACATCATCAAGAAGGCGATGATCAAGGTCGCCGGCTGGCTGGAGCAACAGGCGGACGATGAGGTGCGAATGCTGATGCAGGTGCACGATGAACTGGTGTTCGAAATCCGCTCAGACAAGGTAGCGGCCTTCAAGGAACAGATCCGCACGCTGATGGAGCAGGCGGCCAGCCTGGACGTGCCGCTGCTGGTGGAAGTCGGCGAAGGCAACAACTGGGATGAGGCGCATTAACTCTTGCGTGAAGCGTGATGTGTGAGGCACAAGGCGTGAGGTGCGAAGAGTAAGGGGTAAACACCTGACGCCTCACTCTTTATTCCTCACGGCTTCCGGCTGGTATTTACCCGCCGGGGTCGCTATTATCGAACGATTGTTAGTCGGGGAGCCGCCAGGCTGAGACGGTATTTGCACCGGACCCGCGGCACCTGATCCAGTTAATGCTGGCGTAGGAAACTAACGGGCAAGCGTCAGTTTGCCGGTGGTGCCTTCGCCCGGAGGACCATAAGGATATGACCAGTCACATGCCCCAAGATCATCAAGCTGCCCGTCACAAACCGATAGTACTCACCATCGCCGGATCCGACAGCGGCGGCGGTGCCGGTATTCAGGCCGACATCAAGGCCATTTCTGCCACCGGCGGCTATGCCTGTTCGGTGCTCACCGCCCTGACCGCCCAGAACACCCGTGGTGTCAGCGCCGTGCATCCGGTGCCCCAGGATATGATCCGGGCCCAGCTGGAGGCGGTGTTCGGCGATTTGCAGGTCATGGCGGTCAAGGTCGGCATGCTCGGCGACAGCGCCACCATCAGTACCGTGGCCGAGGTCTTGCGGCGTTATCGCCCGGCCCATCTGGTGGTGGACCCGGTGATGGTCACCGCCAATGGCGACATGTTGCTGGCCGAAGAGGCGGTGAACAGCCTGCGGGAAGAACTGCTGCCGCTGGCCGATGTGATCACCCCCAACCTGCCGGAAGCGGCGGCGCTGATCGACAGCCCCCTGCCGGCGCGGCTGGCCGAGGTGGAGTCTCTGTTCGAGGGGCTGGCCGGCCTGGACTGTGCCGCCGTGCTGCTCAAGGGCGGCTTTCTGCAACAGGAAGCGCGCAGCCCGGACTGGTTGCTGAGGGGGGGCGAGGTACGTTGTTTCGATACCCCCAGGGTGATCACCGGCAATACCCACGGCACCGGCTGCACCCTGTCGGCGGCGCTGGCCTGCTATCTGGGCCAGGGATTGTCCATGGAGCTGGCGGTGTCCAGCGCCAAGCATTATATCGACAGAGCCATTCTGGCCGGCAGCACCTTGTCCATCGGTCAGGGGCGGGGACCGGTGGAGCATTTTTTCGATCGCTGATTGCGATGCGGCCTTAATCGGCAGGCAGAGCCGGCATGTTCGGCTCTGCTTGTGTTTTATCGGATCCGCTTGTAGTATCGACCGCCATAAAAACTCAAAAAAAAAATCGATTAACTGCTTGAAAATCAATCGATATACCTCCTTACTATAGCCTGCGCACTGTGCTGTTTCTCCCCTTTCTTTTCGCTCATTCTATTGCCTGAACCCGCATGGAAAGGAGACGTTTTTCCTATGCTTATTGCTGTTATAGCTGGTTTTATTCTGGCAATGCTGGTGCCGAGACTGACGCCCCTGATGGGGACGAAAATCGGCTGGTACCTGGCTCTGCTGCCCGCCGTTCTGTTCGGGTATTTTCTGACGTTCTGGCCGCAGGTGACCGACGGCCAGGTGCTGCTGCTGACTCATGAATGGATCCCCAGTCTGGGGATCAATCTCAATTTCATGGTCGATGGCCTCAGCCTGATGTTTGCGCTGTTGATCAGCGGCATCGGCACCTTCATCTTTATCTATGCGGGCCGCTATCTGCAGGGCCACAAAGATATTCACAAGTTGCTGATGTATCTGCTGGCGTTCATGGGAGCCATGCTGGGGCTGGTGCTGTCCAGCAACCTGATTTCCCTGTTTATCTTCTGGGAGCTGACCAGCTTTACCTCTTATCTGCTGATCGGCTTCAACCACGAGCAGGAAAAGGCCCGCAAGGCGGCGCTGCAGGGGCTCTTTATCACCGCCGGCGGCGGCCTGGCGCTGATGGCCGGCTTGATACTGCTGGGTCATATTGGTGGCAGCTTCGAGCTGAACGAGCTGCTGGCTCAGGGGACGGACATACAGCAACAACCGCTGTTCCTGGCGATGATGGTGCTGGTGCTGCTGGGGGCCTTCACCAAGTCGGCCCAGACGCCGTTTCACTTCTGGCTGCCCAATGCCATGGCGGCGCCGACCCCGGTCAGCGCCTATCTGCATTCGGCCACCATGGTCAAGGCGGGGGTCTATCTGATGGCCCGGCTGCAGCCGATGATGGCCGGCAGCGAGGTCTGGATGCTGACCCTGTCGCTGTTTGGCGGCGTGACCATGACGGTCGGCGGCCTGATGGCGGCATGCAGCACCGATCTCAAGCGTATTCTCGCCTTTTCCACCATAATGGCACTCGGCACCCTGACCATGCTGATCGGCATCGGCACCCCCCATGCGCTGGAGGCGGCCATGGTGTTTCTGCTGGCCCACGCGCTCTACAAGGGCGCGCTCTTCATGGCGGCGGGTACTCTGGATCATGTCACCGGCACCAAGGATGTGCGCGATCTGGGTGGCCTGCGTAAATACATGCCCCAGACGGCACTGTTCATCACCCTGGCGGCGCTGTCGCTGGCCGGCATTCCCCCCCTGTTTGGTTTTATCGCCAAGGAGCTGATGTTCGAATCGGTGCTGGATGCAGGCTGGTTGTCGGGCCTGTTGATCGGCTTGTCGGTGATCTCCGCCATCGCCATAGTGGCGGCGGCAGCCCTGGTGGCGATAAAACCCTTTTACGGCACATTGAAGCCGACGCCCAAAACGCCCCACGAAGCGCCGCTGGCGATGCGGCTGGGCTTTACCCTGCTGGCCATCATCGGCCTGCTGCTGGGATTGATGCCCGGCCTGGTCACGCCCCTGCTGCAGGCGGCGGTGACCGCCATCGGCGGTGAACCGGCGGCCGGGCTGCAGCTGGCGCTGTGGCATGGCCTTAATCTGCCCTTGCTGCTCAGTGCGCTGGCGCTGGTGTGTGGCGGTCTGCTTTATCATCACTGGGATCGAATACGCGACCCCCTGGCCGCCGGCCTTGACCCTTTGGCCTATGGCCCCGAGCGGGGTTATGAGCGGATGATGGATGGCCTGGTGGCACTGGCCCGGGGCCAGACCCGCATACTGCAGAATGGCTACATGACCCACTATATTCTGACCATACTGCTGACCACCATAGCGCTGCTGGCCTATACCTTCTGGGCGGAAGACGCCTTTGTCTACTCCCTGTCGTTCGAGGGGGTGCGTTTCTACGAGGTGGTGATCGCGCTGCTGATGCTGGTGGCGGTGATCTATGCCAGCGCCACGCATCTGCGGCTGGGCTCGGTGGCCGCCATCGGCGTGTTGGGGTTTGCCATGGCGATGATTTATGTGTTCTTCAGCGCCCCGGATCTGGCCATTACACAGGTACTGATCGAGACCCTTACCGTGATCATGCTGGTGCTGGTGCTGTTTCGTCTGCCCGGCTTCCAGGACCTGTCGAGTCCCTTGGTGCGCTGGCGCGATGCGGTCGTGGCTGGCGCCTTCGGCGTGCTGGTCACCATGATGGTGCTCACCGTGAACCAGTCTGCTCTGCCGGGTGAGGGCATTACCGCCTATCTGGTGGAAAACAGCTATGTGGCGGCGCATGGGCGCAACATCGTCAACGTCATCCTGGTCGACTTCCGGGCGCTGGACACGCTGGGCGAGATCTTCGTGCTGGCGCTGGCGGCCATCGGCGTCAATGCCATGATCCGCTTCCGCTGGGAGAGCCAGAAATGAGATCCGATAATTCCATCATACTGCAGACCGCGACCCGCTTGCTGGTGCCGCTGTTGCTGCTGTTCTCCGTCTTTCTGCTGTTGCGCGGCCATAACGAACCCGGGGGCGGCTTTATCGCCGGCCTGGTGGCGTCCAGCGCCTTTGCCCTGCATTTGTTTGCCTTCGATGCCGGCAGCACCAAAAAGCTGCTGAAGGTGGAAAGCCAGCTGCTGATGGGCGCGGGGCTCTTGCTGGCGCTGCTGAGCGGCATGGTCGGCCTGGTATTCCGGGGCCAGCCCTTTCTGACCAGCCAGTGGGGCACCCTCTATGTGCCGGGCATCGGCGAGCTGGCGGTGAGTACTCCCCTGCTGTTCGATATCGGCGTTTACCTGGTGGTGATTGGCGTGGTGTCGACCATATTGCTGTCACTGGACAAGGTGGAGGAATAAATGGAAAACCTGTTTGCTTTCGTGATTGGCGGTCTCTACGCCACGGCCTTGTTCATGATGCTGAGACGCAGCATCGTCAAACTGGTGATCGGGCTCATGATTCTGTCCAACGCCGCCAACCTGCTTATTCTCACCGGTGGTGGCCTGGTGCGTGGCGCGCCACCACTGATCCCGGATGGGCTCGCACAGGCGACAGGCCCTATTGCCGACCCGCTGCCCCAGGCGCTGATCCTGACCGCCATCGTCATCAGCTTCGGGGTGCTGGCCTTCGCCGTGGTGTTGATCCACAGAGCCTATGAAGTCATCGGCGCCGATGACATGAACGAAATGAAGAGCACAGACTCGTGAATATAGCCGTTATCCTACCTATTTTTATCCCCATGCTGACCGGTGCCCTGACCCTGATCTGCTGGCGCTGGCGGCGGGTACAGCGCTGGCTGTCGGTGCTGTCCGGCAGCGGTCTCTTGCTGGCCGCCCTCTATCTGTTCAGCCAGGTGCGCCAGCAAGGCATTCTGGTGGCCTACGTCGGCAACTGGTCGGCGCCTTACGGCATTACCCTGGTGGCGGATCTGCTCAGCGCCATCATGGTGCTGGTCACCGGCATCATAGGCCTGGCGGTGGCGATTTATTCGCTGGCCACCATGAGCCGCAACCACGAGGCCTTCGGCTATTACCCCTTGCTGCACCTGATGCTGGCCGGGGTGGTGGGTGCCTTTCTGACCGGCGACATCTTCAATCTTTACGTCTGGTTCGAGATCATGCTGGTGGCCTCGTTCGGCCTGATGATACTGGGTGGCGAGCGGGCGCAGATGGAGGGGGCGCTCAAGTACGTGACCCTGAACCTGATTTCGTCGGCGCTGTTTCTGACCGCGGTGGGTCTGCTGTACGGTTACGCCGGCACCCTGAACATGGCCGATCTGGCGCTTAAACTGGGCAATGGCGATCAGCCCGGGCTGGTGACGGTGATCGCCATGCTGTTTCTGGTGGCCTTCGGCATCAAGGCGGCGGCCTTTCCGCTGTTCTTCTGGCTGCCGGCGTCCTATCACACTCCGCCGGTGGCGATTTCGGCGGTGTTTGCCGGTCTGCTGACCAAGGTGGGGGTCTATGCCCTGTATCGGGTATTCAGCCTCATCTTCGTGCAGGATGTGGAGCTGACTCACCATACGATATTGATGGGCATGGGTATCTTCACCATGCTGACCGGGGTGCTGGGGGCGGCGGCCCAGTTCGAGGTACGCCGCATCCTCTCTTTCCATATCGTCAGTCAGATTGGCTACATGCTGGTGGGGCTGGCGCTCTTTACCCCGCTGGCCATCGCCGGTGGAGTCTTCTACATCTTCCATCACATCATAGTGAAGACCAATCTGTTCCTGATCAGCGGCATCATGTACCGCTATCATGGCAGCTATGATCTGGCGCGACTGGGAGGCCTGTATCGCTCGTCCCCCTGGTTGGCACTGTTGTTTCTGATCCCGGCCATGTCGCTGGCGGGGCTGCCGCCCTTGTCGGGCTTTTTCGCCAAGTACACTGTGATCAAGGCCGGTATGGCAGCCGAGGCCTGGCTGATGGTGGCCATCGCCCTGATAGTGGGTCTGCTGACCCTGTATTCCATGGTCAAGATCTGGGCAGAGGCCTTCTGGAAGCCCCTGCCGGAAGAGGCCAAGCCCCTGCGCGGTGAAACAGATCCGCATCTTTATGTTTTGTATCTGCCGGTGCTGAGTCTGGCACTGCTGACGCTGATCATCGGTTTCGGTGCCGAGTGGTCTGTGCGACTGGCGATGGATACGGCGGAACAGCTGCTGACGCCGGCCGGTTATATCGAGGCGGTACTGGGAGTGACGCGATGAAAGCTTTTGGTTGGAATATGCTGCTGGCCCTGTTCTGGGTCATCTTGTCCGGCAGCTACAGCATCGGCAACCTGGTGGCCGGCATGTTGTTGAGTTACCTGGTGCTGGCGTTTGTGGCCCGGGACAAGCCGGAGTTTGCCAATTACTTCGGCAAGCTGCCGCAAATCCTCCGTTTCATCCTGTTTTTCATCTGGGATCTGATCAAGGCCAACGCCCGGGTGGCGTACGATGTGATCACGCCCACTCACCTGATGCGGCCCGGGGTGATCGCCATACCGCTGGATCTCAAGGATGACGCCGGTATCACCCTGTATGCCAACTTGATTACCGTTACCCCGGGCTCGCTGGCGCTGGATGTGTCCAGCGATCGCAAGGTGCTCTATGTACATCTGATGTATCTGGATAGCGAGGCCCGCCAGCTGGCGGAATTAAAGGCCCTTGAGGCTCGTGTGCTGAATTTGTTGAGGTAAGCCGATGCTAGATATTGCGATTACGTTATCCTTTGTTTTTTTGAGTGCCGGGCTGGTGCTGGCGACGGTACGGCTGCTGCGTGGCCCGACTCTGCCGGATCGGGTGGTGGCGCTGGAAGTGATCGCCTCGCTGACGGTAGGCTTTATTCTGCTGTACAGCATAAGCTACCAGGTGCCCCAGTTTATCGATGTGGCCATCGTGCTGGCACTGACCTCCTTTCTGGCGGCGGTGGGCTTTGCCCGTTATCTGGAGCGGGGAGGTGAGCGCCATGATGACTGACATTATCACCAGCCTGCTGCTGCTGCTCGGCTCTTTTCTGATGCTGTTGTCCGGCATCGGCATTATCCGCATGCCGGATCTGCTGACTCGAATGCACGCCACCAGCAAGGCGGGCGCCCTGGGGATAGGCCTGATGGCCTGCGGTTTCGCGGTGTTTTACGGCGACGACACCAGCCTGGTGGTGCGGGCGCTGGCGATGGTGGTCTTTGTGATTGTCACCGCCCCGGTGGCCGCCCATGTGCTGGCCCGGGCCGGTTACTTCGTCGGCATCAAGTTGTGGGAAGGCACGGTCAAGGACGTGATCAAGGAGCGCTACGACCTCAAGACCCACCGGCTGGGCAGCTCGTCCCGCAAGCGGGAACAAGACTGAATTTTTTAGATCAATGTTTGCATATCGGCCAAGGGACCCGCTCCGCCGACTCTCTTCTTTGACGTTCCGGTGCTGTTTGTTGGTTATATGCCAACAGCTGACACAGAATACGCTATGGGGCGTTCTGAGACATTTTCACGGGGGATAAGGGTTCATTTTCGGCCATTGGCAGCCATTTTTCCACATCCAGCCCCGACTGGCGCAACATGCGCAACGCCTCGGGGTTATTCAGGCGGGATCCGACTCTGAGGGCGGCCAGGTGCATGATCAGCAAGGGTCGTTGTGTGGTATGAGTGGGTGCCATATGTATGGCGCCGATCAGCTCTCGCACCGGCAGCGGCAGTTTCCATTGCTGCTTGAGATGGTTGCCATAATGGGGCCCCCATCGGGCTATCAGCGTGACTATATCCGAATCCTTTATCTCGCCACCCTGGTTGATAAAGTCCTGCATGGTGCGTAATACTGCCAGCTCCCCGATTCGACTCAGCAAGCCGGCCGTATAACAGCTCAGACCATCCAGACCTATGCTCAGGGCCATGGCCCGGGCGATGCCGGCGACCTGTTCGGCGATGCCCAGATAGAGGCGGCCCTGTTCGAGTAATCGTTTATCGTGCAGTGAGGCGGTGATGTCGAGTGACAGTGCAACGGCATTGCGCAGCGCCATATCCACCCCTATGGTGGTGATGGCTTCATCGAGCCGGGTAACCGGTTTTCCGCTGCGCCTCATGGAGGCGCTGTTGGCCAGGTTCAGGAATCTGGCAGACAATGTGGTTTCAGTTTTCCAGAGGCGGGTCAGCTCTACCGCAGACAGCTCATCGCTTTTGGCCAGCAGCGGCAGTATGGCCTCTGGATCCAGATTACTGGGTAGGCGAAGTGTTTCGGTCAAGGCATCGTCAAGCCAGGTCTCGAGTGCCTTCAAAGATGGGTGCGGGGAAGATTCCGGGCCGGGCGTTGGCGTCTCGGCAGCCTCGACGGCGATAAGCAGCGGCAGCAGCCGTTGCTGCAGCGTGGCCACATCGAAGGGTTTGGCGATAAATTCGTTGATGCCATGGCGTGCTGCGGCCATGACTCTGTCACGGTTGGAGCGGGCACTGACCATGACGATGGGAGTTTTTTGATCGGTGAGACGGATCAGTTTGACCAACTCAAGGCCGGTTCCGTCCGGTAGATGCCAGTCACATATAACCAGCTGTGCCGGTTGTTTTGTCCAGGCGGCCCTGGCCTCGGCAACGTTGGCCGCATGGCGCACCCGGACACCGAACATGGCGCCTGTCAGCACCGCATCCACCAGCTCGGCGACCAGCAAATCATCCTCGAGGATCAGTATGTCCATGGCGTCTCCATCACCTTATGGCTGAGTAGAAGAAGCATAGCAGCTGGTATCGGCCTCAATGATGTTTCGGCCGGTGACGTCATCGATGTCAATCAGATGTTACAGGATTCGAATGGGCTCGATCAAGAGGATTTACTGGCGCTGGAGGAACTGAAACGTGATGCCGGTTACGCCTCGCTCGTTACGCTTTCCCCCCTTACATCAAATGGACGCCACTTCGGCGGCGGTGAGATGGCGCCACTCGCCCGGGGCCAGGCTGTCATCCAGTACTATGTTCCCGATTTGCAGCCGGTGCAGGCCCGAGACGTGGTTGCCGACGGCGGCAAACATCCGTTTTACCTGGTGGTATTTGCCTTCCTGTATGGTCAGCAGTACCCGGGTGGGGGTGATGACCTCCAGGGTGGCCGGCAGGGTCGTTTTGTCTTCTCCGTGCAAGTCCACCCCTTGTGCGAAGCGCTCGGCGACATCCGCCGCCAGCGGTTCGGCCAGATCGACCCGATAGACCTTGTTGCAGGCTTTTTTCGGGGAACGCAGGCGGTGCGACCACTGGCCGTCGTCGGTCAGCAGCAGCAGGCCCGTGGTATCCACATCCAGGCGTCCGGCGCATTGAATGCCGCGGCGCAGTTCGGTTGGCAGCAGTTGCAGCACACAGGGGTGGTCTTCATCCTGGGTGGAACTGATATAACCGGCAGGCTTGTGCAACAGCAGATAGCGCGGCCCCGGTGCCATCAGCAGACGACCTTCGAGGCATACTTCCTGGCCGTCTATCTGCTGGCTGCTATTTTTGACGACAATGCCGTCGACGGTGACGTCACCCCGGTGCAGGGCCTTTTTGGCCACAGAGCGGGTCAGGCCGGTGCTTTCAGATAAAAAACGATCCAGGCGCATCAGGCGGTCTCACCGTCGGCGAGATCGGCCGGTTCATCGTCCTGCAGCAGCCATTCGCTCAGGATTTCCCTGGCCCTGTCCAGGCCCAGGCCCTTGAGCGAGCTGAAGGACTCGACTCTGATGTCGCCACCGAACAGGGTCACGGCTTCGCGCACCTTCAGTACTTCGGACTTGCGCGGGCCCGGCTTGAGTTTGTCGCACTTGGTCAGCAGTGCCAGTACCGGCAGTTGGCTTTCGCTGGCCCATTGCAGCAGTTGCTGATCGATGTCCTTGAGCGGATGGCGGATATCCATCAGCACTACCAGCCCCCTGAGGCTTTCGCGCTGTTGCAGATAGACCGACAGGGCCTGCTGCCATTTCAGCTTCATTTCTTCCGGCACCTTGGCATAGCCATAGCCGGGCAGATCGATCAGCCGCTTGCCTTCGCTCAGTTCGAATACGTTGATCAGCTGGGTACGTCCCGGGGTTTTACTGGTCCGTGCCAGACTTTTATGCTGCGTTATGGTGTTCAGAGCGGAGGACTTACCGGCGTTTGAGCGACCGGCAAAGGCGATCTCTATTCCGCTGTCTGCCGGCATCTGGTTGATATCGGGCGCGCTGGTAATAAAGCGGGCGGTGTTAAAATTTATCTGCTTGTTATTCAATATGAATTCCCCTGGGTTCTGGACCCGCTTTGCTTACTTTCTCGCAAAATCATTGTAGAATGGTGCCGTTTTTTGAATCGCATTGTAACATGCCCTCGCAGGTATGTGATCTGGAAGCTCTTACAACGAGAAGTCGGAACGTCATGAAAAAAATTATTTTCACGCTAGCCTTAATGCTCGGAGTGGTTGGTGTTGCCCAGGCACAGGGTGACATCGAAGCAGGTAAGGCCAAGGCCGCGACCTGCGTAGCCTGTCACGGTGCCGATGGCAACAGCCCGACCGATATGTATCCCAAACTGTCCGGTCAGCATGCCTCTTATCTGGCCAAGCAGCTGGCCGAGTTCAAGGCCGCCGCCACCGGTGGTGAAGGTCGTGCCAACGCCATCATGGGCGGCATGGTCATGTCCTTGTCCGAGCAGGACATGCTTGATGTGGCGGCGTATTTTGCCAGCCAGGCCATCACCCCCATCGCCACTCCGGAGGAGGTGATCGAGCAGGGCGCGGCCCTGTATCAGGGTGGTGACATAGAGCGCGGCGTGACCGCCTGTATGGCCTGTCACGGCCCTCGCGGCGAAGGTCTGGAATCGGCCAAGTTCCCGAGCCTGTCCGGCCAGTACCCATCTTACATCGCGGCTCAGCTGAAGATGTTCCGCAGTGGCGAACGTAACAACGATCCCAATGGCATGATGCGCGGCGTCGCCGCCAAGCTGACCGACAAGGATATCGAGGTACTGTCTCAGTACGTCGCCGGTCTGCGTTAATACTATCACTCCGGGGGCCTGGTGCCCCCTGCTTTATCTGGTTTCCCCATGTCTGCCCTGTTGCACGACCTGAACTGCCCCCTTTGTGATCATATCGAGACTCCCCTGTTCTGGCAGGATGCGCGGCGCCGTTATCATCGCTGTCACCGGTGCCGGCTGATCTTCGTCGATCCCGAATGCCGGTTGAGCGAGGAAGCGGAAAAGGCGGAATATGATCTGCATGATAATCGGCCCCATGATGCGGGTTATCGGCGTTTTCTGGCGCGGCTGGCGGATCCGCTGATGGCCCGTTTGCCTGCGGGCAGTCGGGGGCTCGATTTCGGCTGCGGACCGGGTCCGGCACTGGCGGCCATGCTGACTGAAGCAGGCTTTGCCACCACTACCTATGATCCTTATTATGCGTACTATCCGGAGCGGTTGCAGCAGGGTTACGACTTTGTCTGCTGTACCGAAGCGATAGAACATTTTTACCGGCCGGGCAGGGAATGGCAGCAGTTGCTGACCCTGCTCCGACCGGGAGGCTGGCTGGCCATCATGACCAAGCTGGCCCGAGACCAGGCGGCGTTTGCCACCTGGCATTACAAACAGGATCCCACCCATGTCAGCTTTTTCAGCCGGGAAACCTTTCTCTGGCTGGCGGCACGGGATGGGCTCGGTATCGAATTCATCGGTGCCGATGTGATACTTCTGCAAATACCGGAGTCTGTATGACACGCATGAAAAAGACCCGCACCCCGGGTCAAATCGGAGCCCGCAAGGAAAATCGGGAAACTGCCGAGCAGAGCAAGGATCGCAAGCGCAAGGCCAAACGCAAGGGGCTGGCGCCCGGTTCCCGGCACAACACCGGCGAGGCGGGTCAGCAGAACAGCGGCGCCAAGGCACCTCGGGATCCGCGTCTGGGCTCGAAAAAGCCGATAGCCCTGGTGCCCGAAATGGCCGCCCCCAAGGCACCCAAACCGGACCGGCCTGTCAAGGCGCCAAAACCGGACCAGGCGGCGCCGGTTGTCGCCCCCCATGTTCAGGTGCTGACGCCGGAGCAGGAACTGGACCAGCTGGAAAACAACGAGCGGCTCAATACCCTGCTGGACAGAGTGGATGCAGGCGAGAAGCTGGGCAAAGACGATGCCGTCTGGCTGGACAAGACCCTGGCTCGCCATCAGCAACTGCTGGAAGAGCTCGGCCTGCTGGAAGAAGATGAAGAAGATCCGGCAGAAGGCGACGATCTCTGGACCCGCTTTATGGACGCAGATCTTGATCCTGCGCAATATGAAGACAAGGAAGATAAGTCATGATCTCACCCTGGTTGATAGCCGCCCTCACGGGCGGCGTCATCATAGTGGGGCTGGCGGTTTATGCGGGTCAATTACTGGCCCGGCTGAAGCTGCAAACCCAGCGCCAGCAGCAGGCTATTACCCAGCGTAACGAGCGTATTCTGGACAGCATTCGCACCATCGCCATGGCGATGCGTGAAGATCAGTGCAACCTGTCGGAAGGCGCCATCCGCCTGACCAACCTGCTCAATGCCCTGCAGTTTGTGCAGCCGAAAGCATTTGCCGGCGAATACCCGGGCATTTACGACCTGTATGAACGGGTCAGGGAAATGCCGACCCACGATGCCCGCAAGCAATTCAAGCGCAACGAAATCATGCGGATGGATCTGCAACGAGCCGGTTTCGAACAGGAACTGGAAGCACAAATCAACATTGAGGTAACGCGGCTGGCCAGTCTGGAACTGCCCGGTCGCTGACCGGGGAGAGGTAATGTCAGCACAGATTGAATGGGATCAGGCCCTGATCGAAAAGTACAATTATTCGGGGCCACGTTATACCTCCTATCCCACGGCACTGGAGTTCAATGACGGCTTTGGCATGGCGGACCTCGAAGCCGCCGCCAGCCGCTATCCTGGACGACCGCTGTCGCTCTATGTGCATATCCCCTTCTGCCACAAGCTGTGCTACTACTGCGGCTGCAACAAGGTCATCACCCGCCACCAGGGCAAGGCCGACATCTACCTCGATTATCTGGAGCGGGAAATCGCACGTCTGGCGCCGCTCTTTGTGGATCGCATCGTGACCCAGCTACACTGGGGCGGTGGCACCCCCACCTTTTTGACCGAACCCCAGATCCGCCGCTTGAACGGCCTGCTGCGCCGGTACTTCCGCTTTGCCGAACAGGGCGAGTTCAGCATCGAAATCGATCCGCGCCGCATCGAGCTGAGCCTGCTGGATGTGCTCAAAGAAGAAGGTTTCAATCGCATCAGCCTGGGGGTGCAGGACTTCAACCAGGACGTGCAGCGGGTGGTCAACCGGGTGCAGGACAACGATTTCATCAAGGCACTGGTCAGTCGGGCGGCCGAACTGGGCTTTGGCTCCACCAATCTGGACCTGATCTACGGCCTGCCGCTGCAGACCCCGGAGAGCTTTCACCATACCCTGGAGCAGGTAGTGGCCATGAGGCCGGCCCGCCTGTCGGTGTTCAACTATGCCCACCTGCCGAGCCGCTTCTCGGCCCAGCGCAAGCTGAAAGACGCGGATATGCCGGCACCGGCGAAGAAGCTGGCCATGCTGCAGCACAGCATCGCCTATCTCACCGGCCAGGGTTATCAGTTTATCGGCATGGATCACTTTGCGCTGCCGGACGACAGCCTGGCGGTGGCCCAGCGGGAAGGCGAACTGCACCGCAACTTTCAGGGTTATACCACCCAGGGGGATTGCGATCTGCTGGGCCTGGGCGTATCGGCCATCAGCATGGTGGGGGATGCCTATTCCCAGAATCACAAGGATCTGAAGCGCTATTACGCCCAGCTGGACGAATTGGGCCATGCCCAGACCCTGGGTTATGCATTGAACGAAGACGATTGCCTGCGCCGGGATCTGATCAAGACGTTGATCTGCAACTTCGAGCTGGAGTTCGCCCCGCTGGAGCGGCAGTACGGCATCCGTTTCGCCGATTACTTTGCCGAGGATCTCAAGCTGCTGCAGACCTTTATCGACGATGGCCTGGTGACCCTGACCGCTGATGCCATCCAGGTGGCATCCAGGGGCCAGTTGCTGATCCGCAATATCTGCATGTGTTTCGACGTGCACTCGCGCACTCAGGCCCGCCGCCAGCAGTTCTCGCGGGTGATTTGATTAACAGCGGGAATTAGGGAATGGGGATTAGGGGTTTATCATTCCCCATTCCCCATTCCCCATTCCCCATTCCCCGTTTTTTATTCCCGCTCGGCGCTGGCCAGCAGCAGGGCGGCCTTTTCTTCGGCGCTGATAAAGGCCATGGCCAGGGCGTTTTCCTGACACCGGCGGCTCTGCACCGGCGTCAGGCCGGCGGCCAAGGCGGCATCCGTGTATTCGTGGCGCAGCTCTATGCCTTCCACCGCCGGATCGTCGGTATTCAGGCACACGGGTATGTCGTGGGCCAGAAAGCGATGGATGGGATGGGTGCTCAGCTCGGCGACCGTACTGGTCTGCAGGTTGGAGGTCAGGCAGGTTTCGATGCCGATGCGATGCTCGGCCAGATAGTCGAGCAGGGATTTATCCTGCACCGCCTTGACGCCGTGGCCGATGCGTTCGGCACCGAGTACCTTGATGGCCTGCCAGATGCTGTCACTGCCTGCGGCTTCACCCGCGTGCACCGTGACGTGCAGACCGGCCTCGCGTACCCGCCTGAAGTGCTCCTCGAACAGGTCTCCTGGAAAGCCGAGCTCGTCACCGGCCAGATCCATGGCGACGAGCCGGTCTTGATGCGCCAGACAGGCGGCCAGCTCCAGGTCGCAGGCCTGCGGGCCGAAGGTGCGGCTCATGATGCCGATGAGCTTGGCCGGTATGCCGAAGTCGCGGCTGCCGGCGGCCACGCCATCGATCACCGCTTCCACCACGCCCCGGGGATCAAGCCGGTGGCTCATCGCCATATAACCCGGGCTGAAACGCAGCTCGGCGTAGTCGATACCGGCATGTTGCAGGTCTTCGATATTTTCATAGGCGACCCGACGACAGGCATCGTAACTGCCCAGTACCTTGACGCCCCAGTCCAGTTTGGCGAGAAACGACATCAGATCCGGGGTCTTGTCCAGCACCTGCACATGGGGGCGCAGCCCCTCCAGCGTGCTGGCGGGTAGCCTCATGTCAAAAGACCGACCCAGCTCCAGTATGGTGGCGGGGCGAATATTGCCATCCAGATGACGGTGCAGGTCGAGCAGGGGCAGGCTGGGATCTATCATGGCGTTGTCCTCCAGGTATGAGTCGGGCTAGTGTTTATCCTCGGCCGGATGGTCGTCACCATGTAACTCTTTCAGCTTGCGGGTCAGGGTGTTGCGGCCCCAGCCGAGCAGGCGGGCCGCATCCTGCTTGTGACCCTGAGTATGGCTCAGGGCGCAGTCGAGCAGGATACGCTCGAACTCGGGCAGGGCACCGGCCAGTAAATCCTGTCGGCCGCGGGCCAGTTCCTGCCGGGCCCAGTCCCGCAGCGCCTGGTGCCAGTCCTGCCCGGTGCCGGCGGTGTTTTTCTCCTGCTCCTTCTGCATCAGCTCCGGAGGGAGGTCGGTGACCAGCACTTCCTGACCCGACGCCATGACCGTCAGCCAGCGGCAGACGTTTTCCAACTGGCGCACGTTGCCGGGCCAGGACAGGGATTGCAGATAGGACTGGGCATCCGGGTGCAGGCTCTTGGTCTCCACGCTCAGTTCCCTGGCCGCCTTGGCCAGGAAGTGACGGGCCAGTTTGGGAATGTCTTCCCGCCGATCTTTCAGCGCCGGCATATGGACGCGAATGACGTTGAGGCGATGGAACAAATCCTCGCGAAAGTCTCCATCTGTTACCTTCAGTTCCAGATCCTGGTGGGTGGCGGCGATGATGCGTACATCCACCTTGATGGACTGATGGCCGCCCACCCGGTAGAACTGGCCGTCGGACAACACCCGCAGCAGTCGGGTCTGGATATCCAGCGGCATGTCGCCGATTTCGTCGAGGAAGAGGGTGCCGCCATTGGCCTGTTCGAAACGACCCTGGCGGACGCTGTTGGCGCCGGTGAAGGCGCCTTTTTCATGACCGAACAGTTCGGATTCAATCAAATCTTTCGGGATGGCGGCCATGTTCAGGGCGATAAAGGGGCTCTTGGCGCGCGGGCTGTGCTTGTGCAGCGCATGGGCCACCAGTTCCTTGCCGGTGCCGCTCTGGCCGTTGATCAGCACAGAGATGGAAGAGCGTGCCAGGCGGCCGATGGCGCGGAACACCTCCTGCATGGCCGGGGCTTCGCCGATGATTTCCGGGGCGTTGACGGTGTCCAGCTCGGCCACCCGGGCCTTGCTTTTGCTTTCCCGCAGGTGCGCCATGGCGCGTTGCACCAGGGTCACCGCCTCGTCGATATCGAAGGGTTTGGGCAGGTATTCGAAGGCGCCGTGCCGGTAGGCACTGACGGCGCTGTCCAGATCCGAATGCGCGGTCATGATGATCACCGGCAACTGGGGAACCTGTTCGTGAATGGCGCCCAGCAGGGTCAGGCCATCCATGCCACCCATACGAATATCGGACACCACCACGCTGGGCTGCTGCCCGGATAGCGCGGTCAGCACGCTTTCACCGTTGGCGAAGCTCTGGCAGTCGAAGCCGGCCTGACCCAGGGCACGCTCCAGTACCCAGCGAATAGAGCTGTCGTCGTCGACTATCCATACTTGTTCGGTCATAAGGCTCTCCTAGCGGCGTAACGGCAGATAGATGATAAATTCGGTGCGCCCGGGTCGGCTTTGAGTTTCGATGCGGCCTTGATGCTGATGGATCAGATCCTGGGCGATAGACAACCCCAGGCCGGTGCCGCCATCGCGGCCGGTCACCATGGGGTAGAACAGGGTATCGCGCAGAGCGTCGGGAATGCCGGGGCCGTCGTCGATAATGCGGATCTCGGCCGCCAGCCGGTAACGGTGGCCCTGCAGCATGACCTGAAAGGCGGTGCGGGTCCGGATCTGAATATGGCCGCGGTCGCCCAGCGCCTCGGTAGCGTTGCGCACTATGTTGAGCAGGGCCTGTTGCAGTTGCTCCGGATCCATCTCGAAGTCGGGAATGCTGGGGTCGTAATCCCGCTCCAGGCCGATGCCGGGCGGAATTTCCATCGCCACCAGCCGGCGCACCTGCTCCAGTACCGAATGCAGGTTGGTGATCTGGCGTTGGCCGGGGCGCTGGGGGCCCAGCAGCCGATCCACCAGGTTACGCAGTCGGTCCGCCTGGGCGATGATCAGCTGGGTGAATTCCTTCAGCTCTTCCCGGGGCAGTTCCCGCTCCAGCAACTGGGCGGCGCCGCGCAGACCTCCCAGCGGGTTCTTGATTTCGTGAGCCAGGCCCCGCACCAGCTCCCGGGCGGCCTGTTGCTGGGTGCGCTGCTGCAGTTCCTGGCTGATTTTCTTCTGCTGGTCGATCAGTCTGAGTTCTATCAGCGCCCGGGTCTGCTCCGCCTCTGGTGAGGCTAAAGAGCTGGGCAGGGGAGTGACGCTGATCTCGACCCAACGTGGGTCACCATCGATCATCAGCTGGACTTCGCTGTCGGTAAACCCCTGCTCGGTATTGATGCAGTGTTTGATGCGGGCCATATCCAGCGAAATCTCTTCTTCCGCCAGGTTAAGCGGCATCGCCTGCAGCCGGCGCTTGCTCAGGGGCAGCAATTGTTCGGCGGCGGTATTGGCAAACAGCACCTGCAGCTCGGCATCCACCACCAGCACCGCCGTGAGCAAGTTATCGATAATCGCTTGTACGTCTGGCCGGGATCCCAACACCTTGTGTCCTCTCGTCTGCATTTGCACCACTATGGTGCATGCATTCTAACCCGAATTCGGCACCCTTGCCGCCAGGAGGCGCTGCCGATGCGGTTTGCGATGCCCGGCAACGCCGGGTAAGAGACATGTAGGCGGCAAACAAAAAAGGCCCGGTTTCCCCCGGACCTTTTACTTTCAAACTTACCGTTTAAAGCTTAAAGCTTAAACGGAATAGTACAGATCGTATTCCAGCGGGTGCGTCGCCATGTTGATGGTTTCGGTTTCGACACGCTTGTACTTGATGTAGGCGTCGATGAACTCGTCGCTGAATACACCACCGCGGGTCAGGAACTCGCGATCTTCATTCAGGTTGTCCAGCGCATTGTCCAGAGACACGGCCACGGTCGGGATCTCGGCGGCTTCTTCCGGCGGCAGATCGTACAGATCCTTGTCCATGGCATCGCCCGGATGGATCTTGTTCTGGATACCGTCCAGGCCGGCCATCAGCAGGGCGGCGAAGCACAGATAAGGGTTGGCGGCCGGATCCGGGAAGCGGGTCTCGATACGGCGAGCCTTGGGCGAGCCGACCAGCGGGATACGGATGGACGCAGAACGGTTACGGGCCGAGTAGGCCAGCATGACCGGAGCTTCAAAGCCGGGCACCAGACGCTTGTAGGAGTTGGTGGCCGGGTTGGTGATGGCGTTCAGGGCGCGGGCGTGCTTGATGATACCGCCGATGTAGAACAGGGCGGTTTCAGACAGGCCACCGTACAGGTCGCCGGCGAACAGGTTTTCACCGTTCTTGGCCAGAGACTGGTGCACGTGCATGCCGGAACCGTTATCCCCTACCAGCGGCTTGGGCATGAAGGTGGCGGTCTTGTTGAAGGCATGCGCGACGTTGTGAACCACATACTTGTAGATCTGGATTTCATCGGCCTTCAGGGTCAGGGTGTTGAACTTGCAGGCGATTTCGTTCTGACCGGCAGTTGCAACTTCGTGGTGGTGAGCTTCAACCACCAGGCCCATTTCTTCCATCACCAGACACATGGCGGCACGAATGTCCTGTGACGAGTCGATCGGGGCAACCGGGAAGTAGCCGCCCTTAACGCCGGGTCTGTGGCCCTTGTTGCCTTCGGCATACTCGCTGCCGGAGTTCCACTTGGCTTCCTGGTCGTCAATCTTGAAGAAGCTGCCGGCCATGTCGGTGTGGAAGCGCACGTCGTCGAACATGAAGAATTCGGGCTCGGGACCGATCAGTACCGTGTCGGCGATGCCGGTAGACAGCAGATATTCTTCGGCGCGGCGGGCGATGGAGCGCGGGTCACGATCGTAGCCTTGCATGGTGTTCGGCTCGAGCACGTCACAGCGAATGTTCAGTGTGGCGTCTTCGGTGAAGGGGTCCATGACGGCAGAGGCCGGATCGGGCATCAGTACCATGTCGGATTCGTGAATGGTCTTCCAGGCGGTCATGGAAGAGCCATCGAACATTTTGCCTTCTTCGAAGAAGTCGTCGTTTATCTGATTGACCGGAATGCTGATGTGCTGCTCTTTACCCTTGATATCGGTAAAACGCAGATCGATGAATTTGACATCGTGTTCCTTGATCATGTCCATTACGTTTTCGATTGACATGGATTTCGACCTCCAAAAATAATCATTTTATGGGTTTGAGGTGTTGATGAACAAATTCACCAATTGCCATCGCTACAGTGGAATACAAAGCGAAAACTGTGCCAGGTTGCCAAATGCTTGTCATAATAGCCCTTACCCCGATGTGCGGGGCCCAGGCACGATTTTATTGCACCATGTTAGTGCGGAGTTGGATCTTCTTGGTGCATCTGACTCCGGCGCAGATCATCATGGTGCATAAGATGCCCATTGGGAAGTTGTCGAGCAGTAATTTTCAATTCTGCTAGGCAGATCCGAGGTGGGCGAGTAAAATGACCGACGATTTTTTATCCACCCCCGGTATTTTGAGGCAGGAATGTTAGATAACTTACGTAATATCGCAATCATCGCTCACGTCGACCATGGTAAAACCACTCTGGTAGACAAGCTGCTGCAGCAGTCCGGTACGCTGGAAAGCCGTGGCGAAGCCGAAGAGCGAGTCATGGACTCCAATGACATAGAGCGGGAGCGCGGCATTACCATTCTTGCCAAGAATACCGCTATTCGCTGGACTGCTCCCGACGAACAGGCATATCGCATCAACATCGTAGACACCCCCGGACACGCCGATTTCGGTGGTGAAGTGGAACGGGTCATGTCCATGGTTGACTCGGTACTGCTGCTGGTTGATGCGCAGGAAGGTCCCATGCCGCAGACTCGCTTCGTGACCCAGAAGGCATTTGCCCAGGGCCTGAAGCCTATTGTTGTTATCAACAAGGTCGACAAGCCCGGCGCTCGTCCCGACTGGGTACTGGATCAGATTTTCGATCTGTTCGATAACCTGGGCGCGACCGACGACCAGCTCGACTTCCAGGTGATTTATGCTTCCGGCATCAATGGCTGGGCCTCCCTGGATGTGGATGCACCAGAGCCGGACATGACGGCGCTGTTCCAGACCATCGTTGATCAGGTTCCGGCACCCGATGCCGATCTGGAAGGTCCGCTGCAGATGCAGATCTCCCAGCTTGATTACTCCTCTTATGTCGGCGTTATCGGCATCGGTCGCATCAAGCGCGGTACCGTTAGAGTGAACCAGCAGGTCACCGTAGTGGGTGCCGATGGCAAGTCCCGCAACGGTAAGGTGGGCATGGTTATGGGTTACCTGGGCCTGCAGCGTACCGAAGCGACCGAAGGTAATGCCGGTGACATCGTGGCCATTACCGGCCTGGGCGAGCTGAAAATCTCCGACACCGTCTGTGCTCTGGGCTCTGCCGAAGCACTGCCGCCGCTGTCTGTAGACGAGCCGACCGTCACCATGACCTTCCAGGTCAACAACTCTCCGTTCGCTGGTAAAGACGGCAAGTATGTTACTTCCCGTAATATCATGGAGCGTCTGACCTCCGAGCTGGTGCACAACGTGGCATTGCGTGTTGAGCAGGGTGCCGATCCGGATAAATTCCGCGTATCGGGCCGTGGTGAACTGCACCTGGGCATCCTGATCGAAAACATGCGTCGTGAAGGCTACGAGCTGGCCGTTTCTCGTCCGGAAGTTATTCTGAAAACAGAAAACGGCGTCAAGCTGGAACCTTTCGAAAACCTGACCGTCGATGTGGAAGAAGAGCACCAGGGCTCCGTAATGGAGAAGTTGGGTGAGCGTAAAGCCGAAATGACCGACATGGTGCCGGATGGCAAGGGTCGTGTCCGTATCGACTTTACCGTACCGGCCCGTGGCTTGATCGGTTTCCAGACCGAATTCATGACCATGACCTCCGGCTCCGGTCTGATGAACCACAGCTTCGACCACTACGGTCCGCATAAGGGCGGTACCATCGGTGCTCGTACCAACGGCGTACTGATTTCCAACGGCAAGGGCAAGGCTTCCGCCTATTCGCTGTTCAACATTCAGGAACGTGGCCGTCTGTTTATCGATCACGCCACCGAAGTTTACGAAGGTATGGTCATCGGTATTCACAGCCGTGCCAACGACCTGACGGTTAACTGCATTAAAGGCAAGCAGCTGACCAACGTTCGTGCTTCCGGTACCGATGAAGCGCTGACGCTGGTCACGCCGATCAAGATGACGCTGGAACAGTCACTGGAGTTCATCAGTGACGACGAGCTGGTTGAAGTAACGCCGAACCACCTGCGTATTCGCAAGCGTGCCCTGACCGAAAACGAACGCAAGCGTGCCGGTCGCGATTAATTCCGACTCGTCAAGCTGAATAAAAGGGCGCCTTAGGGCGCCCTTTTTGTTGGATGCCGACGGATAATACGGGGCAGGGGGCCCCGATATGATGATATCCGGCTGGCACTGTGCCTGATTAATTTGCCACAATGAACCTTCTTTGACAGCAAAATGAGGTTCTTATGAATCAGGTTGTCGCGCAAGTCAGGCATCGGCTGCGATTCGTACGGGAACATGGCGCGAGTTTCGTCCTCTTTTTATTGAAACGGATACAAAAAGATCGGCTGAAGGTGACCGCCGGTTACCTGGCGTATATCACCCTGCTGTCGCTGGTGCCCATGCTGGCGGTGGTGTTTGCCATGATGTCGGCCTTTCCCATGTTTGCCGAGTTGCGGGATACCATTCAGACCTTTGTGTTCAGCAACTTCGTGCCCGCCGCCGGGGAGGTGGTGCAGGACAGCATTCAGGGCTTTATCGACAATGCGTCCAAAACCACCGCCATCGGGGTGGCGGCGCTGGCGGTCACCGCCATGCTGCTGATCTCCGCCATCGACGAGAACTTCAACCATATCTGGCGGGTGACCCAGAAGCGACGCTGGTCGGTGGCCTTTTCCACCTACTGGATGATACTGACCCTGGGTCCCATTCTGGCGGGCGCCAGCCTGGCGCTGACCTCCTACCTTACCTCGTTGCACCTGTTCCAGGTCGATACCATAGTGGGGGTGGGTACTCTGCTGCTGGGGTTGTTGCCGTTTTTGCTGTCGACCCTGATGTTCGTGGTGTTCTATATGGTGGTGCCCAATGTGCGGGTGCGCTTCAGTCATGCCATCTGCGGGGCCCTGGTGGCGGCCTTGCTGTTCGAGCTGGCCAAGCGCGCCTTTGCCTTTTATATCACCCGGTTTCCTTCCTACGAGGCGATTTACGGCGCCCTGGCGACCATCCCCATTCTCTTTGTCTGGATCTATCTGAGCTGGATGATTGCCCTGCTGGGCGCCGAGCTGACCGCCGGCCTCGGTGACTACGAACGACGTCAGGGGCTAAGCTTTGAAGACGAGAATTCCGATTCGCCCGAGGACCTTGATTGATGAGAACCCCGTATCCGAGTATTGGCGCCCATCGCCAGCAGTGGTTATCGGTGTCGCCGCGACATCGACTCTATGTGGAAGAAAGCGGTAATCCGCTCGGCATTCCGGTGGTACTGGTGCACGGCGGGCCCGGTGCCGGTACCAGCGCCGAGCACCGGCGCTTTTTTGATCCCGAGCGTTATCGCATCATACTGTTCGACCAGCGGGGGGCCGGTCAGTCGGAGCCGCATGCGGAACTGGCCGATAATCACACTCAGGCGCTGATCGCCGATATGGAGCAGATTCGCGAAACGCTGAATATTGACTCCTGGCTGGTATTCGGAGGCTCCTGGGGCTCGACGCTGGCCCTGTGCTATGCCATCGATCATCCCGCGCGGGTATTGGGTCTGGTGCTGCGCGGTCTCTTTCTGGGCCGTCAGCAGGATCTGCACTGGCTCTATCAACCCGATGGCGGTGCCGCCCAGCTTTTTCCCGATTATTATCGGGATTTTCTGGTCCCGCTGGAGGGGGATACCCGGCACCTGCTGAACCGTTATTATCGCCTGCTGACCAGCAGCAACGAACTGGCCCGGCTCAATGCGGCCCGGGCCTGGGCCATCTGGGAGGGACGTATCGCCACCCTGCTGCCGAAAGTGGATGCCGAGACCTGTTACGGCGAGGCGCATGCCGCCCTGGCGCTGGCGCGTATTGAATGCCATTACTTTATAAACAACTGCTTTATAGAAGAAAACTACATCATCAAGCATATTGAAAGGGTGCGAAAAATACCCGCCGTCCTGATCCATGGCCGTTATGATGCCATCTGCAAGCTGGGCGGTGCCGTGACCCTGACGGAACACTGGCCGGAATTAATGCTGCAAATCGTGCCGGGAGCCGGACATTCCGCCTTTGAACCGGGTATTATAGACGCCCTGGTGAAAGCCACCGATCAGATGGCAAAGGAGTTGGTTCGGTCATGATAGCCCTGATTCAGAGAGTGGGTTCGGCATCGGTCGAGGTGTCCGGTGATACCGTGGGTGCCATAGGTCCGGGCCTGTTGGTGTTGCTGGGCGTGGAGCGCGGCGACGACAAGGCGCGCGCCGACAAACTGCTTAACAAGGTGCTTGGCTATCGGGTATTCGGTGACGACGCCGGCAAGATGAATCTGAACCTGCGCCAGGCCGGCGGCAGCCTGCTGGTGGTCTCGCAGTTTACGCTGGCCGCCGATACCCACAGTGGCCTGCGGCCGGGTTTTTCTCGTGGTGCCGCGCCGGCAGACGCCGAACGCTGGTACGACTATTTCGTGATGGCGGCGCGGGATCAGGGCATTGCCACCGAGTCGGGGCGCTTCGGCGCCGATATGCAGGTCAGCCTGACCAACGATGGCCCCGTCACCTTCTGGCTGCAGGTTTGAAACGGCCACCATGATGTAACCAGACTTCACTCTGCCGCAGTGTGCGGCAACCTATTTCAAGAATAATCACAATAGGAGCAGACCATGTATCGTGTGGTCACCCCGCAAACGGAAGCGGAACTTGAAGCCTATTATCAGCTGCGCTGGCAGCTGCTGCGCAAGCCCTGGCAACAACCCCTGGGCTCGGAGCGGGACGAATTCGACGAATATGCCCACCATCGGATGATGGTGGATAACAACGGCAATCTGGTGGCTGTGGGTCGCCTTTATGTCAGTGGTGACGAGGCCCAGATCCGCTTTATGGCGGTGGTGCCCGACTGTCGTGACCAGGGTCTGGGTACTCGTATGGTACAGGCTCTGGAGCAGGTGGCCCGCCAGCTGGGCGTTCGTCGGCTGGTGATGAATGCCCGGGAAGAAGCGGTGCCATTTTATGGTCGCTGCGGTTTTACCGTGGTGGGCGAGGGCCCCATCAGTTTCGGCAAAATCCCCCACCGGCAGATGATCAAGGCGCTGACCTCCATTCATCAAATTCGCCACCGGCCCGAGTTGTGTGACGAGCTTCAGCGTCAGTGGCACAGGCGCATTCCCATCAGCGAGAAGATGGGTATCAAAATCATTCAGTACACCGGCAGCAGGTTCAAGACCAAGGGCAACCTGACCGCCAACCTCAATATGCACGAGTCGATGTTTGCCGGCAGTATTTACAGCCAGTGCGCGCTGACCGGTTGGGGCCTGATCTGGATGCAGATGCAGGAATTCGGGCTGAGCGGTGACATAGTGCAGGGCAGTGGCGACATCAAGTTCATGACCCCGGTATGGGACGAGCCCACCGCCGAGGTGCAGGGCCGGCTGCGGGAGCGGCTGATGCCGTTGCAGGCCGGAGAACGGGTACGAATAGAGCTGAACGTGACCCTGTACAGCGGCGAACAGAAGGCCGCCAGCTTCACCGGCCGCTACGTGATACTGCCGCACTGATCACCAGTCCCTAATCCCCGTTCTTGAGCTTGCGTACCGCCTCGGTGAGGCGGCCGGGCAGGCCGGCGGCGGGATAGGGTACGGCACCCCGATACCAGGGCTGGCAGGGGGTATTCAGCTCGGGCTGGTGCAGGCGCAGCCGTGGAGCACGCCAGCTGTCTTCCAGCCGAACGGCCAGTTCCCGACAGCCCTGGTCATTGATCGCGCCCAACTCCAGTTGCCAGTGTCCGGTGAAGTCCAGCGCCCCGCGAGCCGCCAGCAGGTGGCGTACGCTTTGTAGCGCGCTGCCATCCAGCTGCCAGCGACCTTGTTTTACCGGGCCTTTCAGTGTGGCGCGGTAGATAAAGCCGTCGCTTTGCTCCAGATCCAGCGCCGCCAGCAGCGGGTCGACCCGGGTCGGACGGCGATAGTCTTCGCCCAGCCGCTGTTTCAGCCAGTCATCCAGCCCCAGTTTTTCGATGAAGATATCGCGGCCATCCAGCGCCAGCGAGCCTTCCCAGCTGGCGGGCCGGCGAATCGTCCCGGTGAGATCGGCACTGATATCCAGTCGGCCGGAAAAGTCGCGCTCGGCCTGCAGCCAGTGGCTTAACCGCCGCAATTCCAGTTCTTTTCCTTCCAGCCGGATCTGGCCCCGATGGGGCGGGTAGAGCCCCAGGCTGCCATCGAGATTGATGCGGCCGTCGAGGGCGTCGGTGCTCAGTTGGTCCAGCAACAGCCGGGTATCATCGAGTCGTGCATTGAAATGGCCCTGGCGCACGATCAGGCTGTCGTAGGCCATTTCGCTCCAGCGGCCTTCCAGCCGTGCCTGTTCGCTGAGCGGACGCCACTGGGCACCGGACCAGGCCAGATCGGCGATAAACAGCTCGCCACCCAGCAACGACAGCGGCAGCTTGGGGTCCATAGACAGCAGCTCGCCCCGGTTCAGGTTGAGCTTGTGAATGCGTACGTCCGGCACCGGCCAGTACAAATCCGGCTGCCAGGTCAGCTTGTTGCCCTGCAACTGCAGGTTATCGATATCCAGTCTGCCCTGTTGCGGATACCAGCGCAGCTCGGTGTCGAAGGTACCCTGATAGGCCTTGCCCCCGAGGGTCAGCTCCAGTTGTTCCCGGCTACTCAACAGCTGGCCCTGATGAGCGTCCAGCCGCAGCCAGTCCAGTACCGCCTCCTCGGCCAGCCAGGTGCCGCCGGCCTCGGGCAGGCCGCCGTCGCGCCATTCGAAATAGCGAAGGTCACCATCGATGCCGTTGGCGGTCAGCGCCGGGCTGGTGATGCTGACGTCTTTCAGCTGGCCGCGGTTGACCTGCAGGGTCCAGTCTTTATCGAGCCGGGGCAGTCGTTCGAATTGCAGCTGGTTATGGCTGAATTGCGGCGCGTTCAGGATCAGTTCCCGCCTTGGCAGATTCAGGGTCAGGGCCGAGTCGAACAGGCCCTCGAACAAGCGGCTCTGCACCCGATCCAGCATCAGTTGTTGCTGGCTGATATGGCCGGCCAGGCTGATCTGCGACATCTCCAGCACGGGATGAGACAAGTGGCGCAGCTGGCCGTTGACGTCGAGATCCGACCACCATTGCCATTCCCCCAGACGCCTGGGCTGCCACTGGCTGAGGGTAAGGTCGGCGCCCCTGGCCTCCCAGCCATTCCAGGTCAGGCTCAGATTTTTGGTGTTCAGCTCGTCGATGCGGATGTTGGCCAGGTTGTCTGGTAACGCCAGCTCGGTGGCGTTATCCAGCTGTAGCTTGCCGTCGATGATATCGAGGGTGGCGATGCGGGTCTGGCCCGACAGCGGCGACAGGGTCGCCAGTTGCAGGTACAGCTGACGGGCGCTGAACCAGTCGCCCAGGCGCACCTCTTCCGCCAGCAGGGTATAGGGATGCAGGGGGTTGAATTCCAGGCGGCCTATGCTGAGATCCAGCTCGGTGTGTTCGTTGAGCCAGCCCAGCACCGGCTTTTTCAGCTGGTTGGCATCAAAAACACTCAGCAGCAGCCAGCCGGCCAGCAGCAGTACCAGCACCGACACCAGCAGATATTTGGCCAGCTTCTTCATGGTGTATCCCTTTAAAATCCGATACTTGTATCATACATAGCTTGAACTGGGGCGGGAACAGCACAACAGATGGTGAGGCGTAATGAGTGAAGGGTGAGGCGAGCCGTATTCTTCACCCCTCACCCCTCACCCCTCACCCCTCACCCCTCACCCCTTACATCTTAGACCTTGCCGTAGTGATCCCGTTGTCCCAGCCAGCGTCGGATCAGCGGCTCCACCACCGCCGGATGGCGGTCGGCCAGATAGCGGGCCAGGCGCTGAACCTCGGGCAACAGGGCCTGATCGCGCACCAGGTCGGCAATTTTAAGATCCGCCAGTCCGGTCTGACGGGTGCCGAGCAGCTCGCCCGGGCCGCGAATTTCCAAATCCTTCTGGGCGATGATGAAGCCGTCGTTGGTGTCGCGCAGTACCCCCAGCCGCTGGCCGGCGGTCTTGGTCAGGGGGGCGTGATAGAGCAGCACGCAGTGGGAGGCCACGGCGCCGCGCCCGACCCGGCCACGCAACTGATGCAGCTGGGCCAGGCCCAGGCGTTCCGGGTTTTCGATGATCATCAGCGAGGCATTGGGCACGTCTACCCCCACTTCGATCACCGTGGTGGCGACCAGCAGGTCCAGCCGGCCATCCTTGAAGTCGGCCATCACCGCCTGTTTTTCAGCCGGCTTCATGCGGCCATGCACCAGGCCGACCTTAAGCTCCGGCAGTTGCGCGGTCAGCTCGGCGGCGGCATCTTCCGCCGCCTGGCACTCGAGTACCTCGGACTCGTCGATCAGGGTGCAGACCCAGTAGGCCTGGCGGCCCTGCTCCCGACACACTTCCCGCACCCGGGCGATGATGTCGTCGCGGCGGGTGTCGGGCATGGCGACCGTGGTGACCGGGGTGCGCCCCGGTGGTAGTTCGTCGATGATGGACGTGTCCAGATCCGCATAGGCGGTCATCGCCAGGGTGCGGGGAATGGGGGTGGCGGTCATGATCAGCTGGTGCGGGTAAAACTCGCCCTGGCTGCCCTTTTCGCGCAGGGCCAGCCGCTGGTGCACGCCAAAGCGGTGCTGTTCGTCGATGATGACCAGTTCCAGGGCGTTGAACTGCACCTGCTCCTGAAACAGCGCATGGGTGCCGACTATCATGCCCAGCTCGCCATTGGCCAGCCGTTCCAGTTGCTCGGCCCGGGCCTTGCCCTTGACCTTGCCCGCCAGCCAGCCGACCCTGATCCCGAGCGGGGCCAGCCAGGCGGCGAAGTTGTTGGCATGCTGTTCGGCCAGTAGTTCGGTGGGGGCCATTAATGCCACCTGGCCCTGATTGCCGATCACCTGCAGGGCCGCCAGGGCCGCCACCAGGGTCTTGCCGGAGCCGACGTCGCCCTGTACCAGCCGCATCATGGGCACCTCTTGCTGCAGATCATCGCCGATTTCGGCCACCACCCGCCGCTGGGCGCCGGTGGGCGCAAAGGGCAGCCGGGCCAGAAAATCGTCAATCAGCGGACGGGGGTAAGACAAGCGCCGGGCCCGGTGGGACTGGCTCTGTTCCCGTACCTTGAGCACCGACAGGTTGTGGGCCAGCAGTTCTTCCATCACCAGCCGTTGCTGGGTCGGGTGTTTGCCCTGTTCCAGCTCGAACAGGGCCACGTCTGCGGGCGGTCGGTGCAACAGGCGTACCGCATCGTTCAGGCCCAGCTGGCGGTCGTAGAGGCCATCGGGCAGCCATTCCTGCAGCGGTTGCTGCTCCAGCAGCGTCAGGGCCTGATCGGTGAGCTGGCGCAGGCTTATCTGGCGCAGCCCTTCGGTGGTGCCATACACCGGGGTCAGATTGGCTTCGGCGGTCACCGGCTGCTCGTCCTGCTGCAGGCTGTATTCCGGATGGATAATCTCCAGGCCGTGATGACCGGGCCGGATTTCGCCGAAGGCCCGTAGCCGGGTGCCGGCGGTGAGGTGGTTTTTCTGGGCGGCGGCGAAATTGAAGAAACGCAGGGTCAGGGTGCCGCTGTGATCCCGCATGCGGCAGATCAGCATGCGTTTGCGGCCATGGCTGATGTTGCTGTCGACGATTTCGCCGATCACGGCAACATGCATGCCGGGCACGAGCCCGGCAATGGGGCAGACCCGAGTACGGTCTTCGTAACGCAGCGGCAGGTGAAACAGCAGGTCCTGCACCGTTTCCAGACCCAGCCGGTGCAGTTTTTCCAACATCTTGTCGCCCACGCCCTTGAGCAGACTGAGGGACATCTTGTCCAGATTCATAACGGCCCCAACCTGTAAATATATACAGAGAATAGCAACAAGAGTTGGAAGCCGGAAGAACAGAGAGCTTCCAGCTGTTAGTTTTCGGCTTTCAGCTTCAGAGCAGTCGCTTGAGCAGTACGTTGGCGCGGGTACGCTGTACCCGTTTGAGCAGTTTTTGTACCGGCGCGGGGTAATCACAGAGCTCTTCGATTTCCGAGAAATGCTCCAATCGTTGGCAATGTTCGAGGATATTGGCCTTTTCTGCCTCGAACTTTGCCTGTAACAGCCGATCCGGGTCCTGCACCAGCAGGCCGTTTTCCAGATCCAGCCCCCAGGCGCGGGGATTGAGGTTGTTGCCGGTAATCATCGCCAGATCATCATCCACGAACAGCCCCTTGAGATGGTAGGAGTTGCGGTCGTGATGCCATAACATGATGTTGAGCTTGCCCTGATAGATATAGGTCTGATGGGCGCGGGCAAAACGGCGCAAATTGGTTTCGTACAGATAAGGCAGGCCGCCTATGGTACGGAACGGTTGCTCCGGTGGAATATAAAAGTCGTTGGCCGTCTTGTCGCCGATCACCAGGGTGACTTCAATCCCTTTTTTCAGCAGGCCGCGAATATCCCTGGCCAGGGGCTTGGGAAGATTGAAGTAGGGGGTGCAGATAAACAGTGTTTCCCGCGGGCTGCGCAGCAGGTTGCGAATGGCGCGGTTCAGCCGGTTGCCGAGTTTGCCCAGGCCGGCCAGGGGGGTGATCGCCACCTGACCCTCCCGGCGTGGCATGGACTCGAATTCGTAGCGGGTGCGCTTCATCTGCTGTTTGAACTGGCGAATGGCATGGCGCAGTTGGCGGGCACCGGGGATGGGCTCTGCCGTCAGCAAGGGCACCGCCGGATTATCGGCAAAGAGCCGATCCATGTAATCGACCATGGTGTCCGCCAGCCGGGCGTCGGTGAACTGGTGATAGCGATCGAAGCGATAGCGATCCTCTTGATGCAGGTAGATATCGTTGAGGCTGGCGCCGGAATACAGCAGGGTCTCGTCGAACACGAAGCCTTTGAGGTGCAACACGCCCAGAATTTCACGCCCCTTGACCGGCACCCCGTAAATGGCGATGGGCTCGGCATAACGGGCGGAAAATTCCTGATACATCCGGTGGTTGCCGCCCTGGCCCTGATGGCCGATCAGGCCGCGCTGGGCCCGATGAAAGTCGACGAACAGGCGAATATCCAGGCCGGGGCGGGCCTGTTTGGCCTCATAGAGGGCGGTCAGAATTTCACGGCCGGCCGCGTCATCCTGCAGATAGAGTGCCGCCAGATAGATGCGGGTATGCGCGGTGGCGATCAGTTCCAGCAACCGCTGCTTGAAGCTGCGGGCAGAGTGCAGTACCTGCACCTGATCGGCATTCACCGCCAGTGTGGGCAGTCGTTCCAGCAAGGCGCGGTAATCATTGGCTAGTGGCATAGATGGACCCGGTTAATAAGGCTGTCGCGCAGGACCATACCCGCACGACAAGATGTGGAGCAGTTTACCGAATTTTGGTAAGGGGCAGCAAACTGTAGCGGCCGCCATTCAGAGTAGGTTGGCGATGAGCGTAGCGAATCCCAACAAACAGCGGCTTGCATGAAGGTTGGAATTCGCTTCGCTCATTCCAACCTACCCGCCAAGTCCCGCTCCCCGCTGTTCACCTTATAACGGCCGGGTGGCCTGCTCCAGCCAGGCCAGATCATTGCCACTCAGCTGCGGGCTGATCTGTTCCCATACCGTCTGGTGGTAGTGGTTCAGCCACCGGACATGTTTGGGCTCGAGCCAGTCGACATCAAGCAGTCGGCTATCGAAGGGTACCAGGGTCAGGGTCTCGAGCTCGAACACCGGAATCTCGCCGTCGGTGTCGGCGGCCTGTACCACCTGCAGGTTTTCGCAGCGGATGCCGAAGCCGTCTTCCCGGTAATAACCGGGTTCATTGGAGACGATCATGCCGGTGGTCAGCGGTACCATGCTGCCCCTGGGCGAAATTCGCTGTGGCCCTTCGTGCACACTGAGGTAATGACCCACGCCATGGCCGGTGCCGTGGTCGAAGTTGTAGCCCTGCTGCCACAGGGGCATGCGGGCCAGCGCATCCAGCTGCAGGCCGCCGGTACCGGCGGGAAAGCGGGCGCAGGCCAGGTCGATATGGCCGCGCAGCACCAGGGTGAACAATTTGCGCATCTCATCGTCGGGCTGTCCGACCGCCACGGTACGGGTGATGTCGGTAGTGCCGTCCAGATACTGGCCGCCGGAGTCCACCAGATAGATGGCGTCCTGACCCAGAGCCCGCGGGGTACCGTTGTCGTGGTGGTAATGACACATGGCGGCATTGGGCCCCAGCGCCGATATGGTGTTGAAACTGGGTTCGACAAATGCCGGGTGCTGGCGTCGAAAGGCCGCCAGCCGCTCGGCCAGGGTGCCTTCGTCTTCCTGCTCGGGGGTCGGCTGCTGAAGCCGGCTGTCCAGCCAGGCCAGAAAACGACACACGGCGGCACCATCGCGCCGGTGGGCGGCGCGGCTGCCGTTGACTTCCACCGGGTTCTTGCAGGCCTTGGGCAGCATGCAGGGATCGTCGGCAAACACCAGCTCGGCCCCGGCCCGGCTCAGCATCAGGCCGCTCCAGGCGTTGGCGGTGTGCGGGTCCAGTTGTACCCGGGCCCCTTGTTCGCCCAGGGACTGCAGGGCGGCTTCCAGCTCGCCGACGGGCGCCAGGGTCACGTCCTGGCCGCAGTGAAGCTGCAGGTCGAGACCGTCGAATTTGGCCGGATCGGCAAACAGCTGCACGGCGCCGTTGCGGTGCAACAGGGCGAAGCTCAGTACCACCGGCAGGCAGTCGATATCCCGGCCGCGAATGTTCAGCAGCCAGTTGATGGGCTCGGCCTGCGTCAGCAACTGGGCATCGACCTTGTCGGCGGTCAGCGTAGCGGCAATGCGGCTGCGCTTGGCCTCGCTGTGCTGGCCGCTGTACTCCTGGTCGAGCAGCAGGGCCGGGTGACAGTCCGGTACGGGTCGGTCGTGCCAGTGCAGGTCAATCAGGTTTTCCGTCACCGGCACCAGGGTGAGGTCGTGGGCGGCCAGCCGGGTCTTGGCATTCTGGTGCCAGTGATGGCTGTGCAACCGGGGATCGAACCCCACCCGGCTGCCGGGCGCCAGCTCGGCGAGCAGCCAGTCCAGATAAGGTTCCGTGACCAGATGGTGATATTCAAACAGCGCCGAGCTGCACTGATGTCGAACCTGAACCGTATAACGACCATCCACGAACACGGCAGCCTTGTCGGCCAGCACCACGGCGGCGCCGGCAGAGCCGTTAAATCCGCTGATCCAGTCCAGCCGCTCGGCATGGGGGGGAATGTATTCGCCCAGATGCTCGTCGTCGTGGGGCACGATAAAAGCGTCCAGACCCTGTTGTGTCATGCTGTTGCGCACGGCGTTAATGCGAGAGGCAGGCGTCATTGTGTCTCCTTAGCGAGAAGCAAACAGTTGCTTGATGGACTGGCCCGCCGTTTCGATATGCTGTTTCAACAGGACGCCGGTACTGAATTCGCCTGTGAGAATGCGGGCGCGAAGCGTTTCGACCACCGACCGGGTCAGGGTTTTACAAGGCGTTCGGCTCATCTGGAATCGTATACGGTTGGCGATGGGCTCACTCTACTCCGCCTTCGATGGGTTGGCAAACCGCGGCTTGAGCCTCAGTTGCTGGATCAACAGCGCCGCCACTATCATCGACAGCCCGACCAGGGTGGCGGGGTAGATTTCCTCGCCGACCAGAAAACGCAGCAGCAACAGCGAGACGAAGGGCGAGATGAAAATCAGGTTGGAAATCCGGGCGGTATTTTCCGCATAACGCATGGCCAGCAACCACATCACGAAGGCGAAGCCCATCTCGAACAGTCCCACATAGATGGCGCCGACCCAGCCCTGCCAGGCGGTGAGAGTAAAGTCGGACCACAGCGCCGTGGCCAGCACTATCGGAGGCAGCGCCAGCAGAAAACTCAGGGTCAGCGCCACCAGGGGATCGTCCTGGTTGCGGGCACTCAAAATCCAGTAACCGGCCCAGAGCAGGGTGGAAAACAGGGCCAGCGCGACCCCCAGCGGATCCTCGAAGTCCAGGCCGAGCAGGTCGCCCCTGGTGGCGATCACCATGGCGCCGAGGTAGCCGAGCACAATGGCTATCCCGTCCTGTTTGCGGATTTTCTGGCCGAGAAAGGGCACCGCCAGCAGGGTCAGGGTGATGGCCCAGGTGTAGTTGAGCGTTTGTGCCTGCTGGGCCGGCAGCCGATCGTAGGCCTGAAACAGCACCAGATAATAGAGGGCCGGATTGATCAGCCCCAGCAGCAGATAATAGCCGGGGCGGGCGCGAAAATAGCGCGCCAGATAGGTCAGCTTGCCCTGCCACGCCAGCATGCCGAGCAGCAGCAGCAAGGAGCTGATGGTGGCCACCAGCAACAGCTGGGCCGGAGTAAAATAACCGAGCGACAGCTTGAAGGCGGTGGCCACGGTGGACCAGCAGGCCACGGCCCCCAGCCCAAACAGATAGGCTTTTTTCTGATCTTTCATTATGAGTACTGATCCGTGCAGCGCATGAGGACAGAGAGTGGACCAGTGTAGGAAGGCCGGGGGGTGGGAGCAAGAGGGCGACGGGTTATTCCAGTTCCTCGAACGGGCGACATTTTTCTTTTTCCAGCACCAGCTTTTCCAGAGTGTTGACCCGTTCGCACAAGCGACGGTTTTCCGCTGCCAGCTGCTGCAGCCGGTCATCGAGCTCGCTCTGAGTCCGGCCCTGATTGACCAGCAGCAAGACCAGGCCGATGGCCAGCCCCAGCAACAGTATCCACATCATCATGACGGTTCCCTCCGGTGTCAAAAGGCCAGCTTACTATCCAATGGCGATCGTAATAAAGAAAGAACGGCGAGATACCGAACAGGATCCAAGGCTTGTGTCATCGCAGTCAAAGAGGCAACAGGATCGTCAGCTCCGACACGATACGGGGTATGACACTCATAATTTCAACCAGCTGCGAACATTCACGGTATGCTCGGTCAGGCTGACGCTGCGTCGTTGTCACTGTACTCCGCTTCTGCTAGCACCGTATTACTCCTCCCCCTTGACTGCGGACTAACAGACATAACGGCGGGTTTTCGCCAGGGGGAGGTTGGGAGGGGGTGTCGATGTTGACCGGCTCGGCGAACATGCCAATCTGCTGCTGCAACCCCTCCCCAACCCTCCCCTTGCCTTGCACTCCGCTGTCATTCCGACACGCCGAGGCAAAGGGGAGGGAGCAGATCGGAGTGGGCCCTTTTTTCTCTTTGCCACCTCTTGTCTCCCCAGATAGATAAACAAAGAAAAAGGGCTGCCTGAGGCAGCCCTTCGGTTCATTCCATTACCCCGAGGCGGGATTAATGGCTTGCCAGCGTCTTCGGTGCCTGGTCTTCATCAAACTCCGGCAGCGGCTTGTGTCGTGAGGCCAGGAAGGTGTAGATCACCGGCAGCACGAACAGGGTAAACAGGGTACCTATACTCAGGCCCGAGACGATGACGATACCCATGCCGAAGCGGGAAACGGCACCGGCACCCACCGCAAACAGCAGCGGGATCAGCCCGGCCACCATGGCGGCGGTGGTCATCAGGATGGCGCGCAGACGAATGCGGGCCGCCACCCGAATGGCGTCGGTACGGTTCAGGCCGCGGTGCAGCTGTTCTTCCTTGGCCACCTCGCACATCAGAATGCCGTGCTTGGTGATGATGCCGACCAGGGTGATCAACCCTACCTGGGTATAGATGTTCATGGTTCCCAGCCCCCAGGCCAGGGTGATCAGGGCGCCGGAAATGGCCAGCGGCACCGATACCATGATCACCAGCGGATCGCGTACGCTCTCGAACTGGGATGCCAGCACCAGGAAGATGATGAACAGCGCCAGCAGAAAGGTCATGTACAGGGCACTGCCTTCGGTGACGAACTGGCGGGCGGCACCCAGATAGTCATGGTTGTAGCCGTTGGGCAGTTGGGTGGTCACCTCCTGCTCGAGGAAGCCGATGGCATCGCCCATGGATACACCCGGCGTCAGTACGGCACCGATGGTGGCCGAATTCAGCTGATTGTAGTGGGGCAGGGAGCGAGGCTGGGCTTCCATGGTGATGGACACCAGGTTGGCCAGCGGCACCATGTCGCCGTTGTGGGCGCGCACATAGTAATCCTTGATGGAGTCCGGATTGAGCCGGTTTGAACGGATGACCTGGGGGATCACCTCGTAGCTGCGACCGTCCAGATCCACCCGGTTGACATAGCCGTCACTCATCATGGTCGACAGGGTCATGGCGATGTCCTGCATGGTCACGCCATAGGCACCGGCCTTGTCCCGGTTGACCGCGATCTTCATGGTGCCCGAGTCGAACGCCAGATCCAGCTCGCTGTATACGAACAGCGGGCTCTGGCTTACCTTGCCCAGCACCTCGGCCGCCACGGCGTAGAGGCTTTCGAAGCTGTTGGGGGTGGTCAGCACATACTGTATCGGCAGACCGCCGGAGGCACCGGGCAGCTCGGGAAGCCCGAAGGCGCTGATGGCCACCGCCGGAATGGCCTGCAGCGGCGGCGTGACCCGCTCGAGAATCGCCTGCTGGCTGTCGCGCCGACTCCAGGGTTTGAGCACGGCCACCGCCAGGCCCTGGTTGGCATTGGGCACACCGGCAATGGTCAGGGAAGTGGCGATCCCCGCTTCCTTGTTGAGTATCTCCACCGCCTTGCGCATGTTGTTCTCGATGTAATCGAGGTTGGCGGAGTTGGGGGCCTTGGCCATCATCAGGAAGGCGCCCTTGTCTTCACTCGGGGCCAGCTCGTCGGGAATAAAACCGAACAGCACCGGCAGGGAGCCGAACACCAGCAACGCGAAGGCGATGACCACAGGGCGCCTGGCCAGCACCGCATCCAGCATACGGACATAGCCGGCGGTGATCTTGTTCAGGGTGTTTTCCACGCCATGCTCGAAGCGATTTGGCTTATCGTGGGGCTTGAGCAGTTTGGAGCACATCATGGGCGACAGGGTCAGTGCCACTATGCCCGAGATGAACACGGCCCCGGCCAGGGTCAGGGCGAACTCCTTGAACAGGGAGCCGGTAATGCCGCTCATCAGCGCTATGGGTGCATAGACCGCCGCCAGTGTGATGGTCATGGTGATGACCGGTACGGCGATTTCCCGGGTGCCGATAATGGCGGCCCGGTAGGGTGACTCGCCGGCCTTGATGTGCCGGTCGACGTTTTCCACTACCACTATGGCGTCATCCACCACCAGGCCGATGGCCAGCACCATGGCCAGCAGCGTCATCAGGTTGATGCTGAAGCCGAAAAAGTTCATCAGAATGGCCACCCCGATCAGCGATAATGGAATCGTGATGATGGGGATCAGCACGGCACGCAGCGAGCCGAGGAACAGGGTGATCACCACAATCACGATCAAGGAAGCCTCGACGATGGTCTTGATCACCTCACCGATGGACTCGTTGATGGCGTCGGTAGCGTCGTACAGCAGTTTCATCTTGATGGTGTCGGGTATGTTGCGCTCCAGGCCGGGCAGCATGGCACGCACATTATCTGCCACGTTCAGCGGGTTGGCGGACGGGGTCGGATCCACACCAATGACGACCGCCGACTCGCCGTTGGCCAGGGCGCGCACCACGTCGTGGCTCGTTTCCAGCGATACCTGAGCGATATCGCGCAGCCTGACCACGGCGTCGTCACGGGTGGCGACGACCAGGGATTCCAGCTGCTCGGCGTTTTCTATCTGGGTATTGATGTCGCTGTTGTACAGCATGAAATAGCCGGTGGCCTGACCGGCCGCGGCCTGGTAGTTGTTGGCCTGCAGCACCGACAACACCTCGGGGGCGGTCAGCCGGTAGGCGGCCATGCGCAGCGGATCCAGCCAGATACGCAGCGCGAACTTGGCGCCACCGAACAGGTTGATCTTGGCCACCCCGTCCACCGAATAGAACTGGGGCCGTATCACCCGCTCCAGATAGTCGTTGATCTGGGGCGCGCTGAGCTGCTCGCTGCTGAAGGCGATGTACATGATGGAGGTGGAGGCCCCCGTGGTCATTTCCAGGCTGGGGTCTTCCGCCTCCCGGGGTAGCTGGGAACGCACCGAGTTGACCCGCGCCAGAATATCCGACAAGGCGGCATTGGGATCCGTATTCAGCTTCATCTGTACCGTGATCTTCGAGCTGCCGTTACTGCTGCTGGAGCTCATGAAGTCGATGTTATCGGCCTGGGCGATGGCCTGCTCCAGCGGTTGGGTGATAAACCCCTGAATCAGCTCGGCGCTGGCGCCGAAATAACCGGTACCGACGGTGATGACGGTGTTGGTCATTTCGGGGTATTCACGTACCTGCATCTTCTGCAGGGCCTGTAGCCCCAGCAGCACGATCAGCAGGCTGATCGACACGGCCAGCACCGGCCGTTTGATAAAGACATCGGTAAAGCGCATCGTCTTCTCCGCTTACAGCTGGGGCACTGATTCGGGCGTGGCCAGCGCATCGTCTTCCACCGGCTGTACCTGGCTGCCGTTGGACAGGCGTACCTGACCCGAAGTCACTATGATCTCGCCGGGTGTCAGGCCTTTGGTCACGCGGGCAAATTCGGCTTCCCGTTCGGCGACTTCCACCACCCTTTGTCTGGCGACCTGCACGGTTTCACCCTCTTCCTTGCCTTCTGCCTGTTCTTCTTCCACTACATAGACGGTCTGGCCGTAGAGGGTGAAGTTGATGGCGTGCTGCGGCACCAGAATCTGCCCCGTCTGTACCGGCAGTTGCACATCCAGCTTGGCGAACATGCCGGAGCGCAGCCTGCCTTGTTTATTCGGGATGCTGGCCTGTACCTGCACTACGCCCGACTCCGGATTAACCTGGGGTTCGATGGCGGTGATCTCGCCCTCGAACGGGGTATCGGGATAGGCATCGACGAAGATGTTCAGCTTCTGTCCTACCGCAATGTCGGCAATGCGGGTTTGGGGAATGGTAAAGCGAATGCGGAACTGGCTGATGTCTTCCAGCCGGGCGATATCGGTACCGGCATCCAGATACTGGCCGAGAAAGGCGTTGCGGATACCCATGATGCCGTTGAAGGGGGCGCGAATGGTACGGCGCTCTATGGTGGCCTTGAGCGAGTCAACCTGGCCCAGCAATTCCTGATAATTAGCCTGGGCTTCGTCCAGCTGGCCCCTGGAGACGGATCCGCGTGCATACAGCTGGCGCATCCGTTCCAGGTTGGCCTGCACCGCGGGCAGGCGGCCCTGGGTACTGCGCAGATTTGCTTTTTCCACATCGGCATCCAGCTCCAGCAGAATATCGCCGGTGCTGACCTGCTGGCCTGACTCGAAGTGAATGACGCGCACTATGCCGGCCGCCTCGTTACTGACATTGATACCCTGAATGGGCTCGATAAAACCGATGGCGGCAATGCGCGGCGTCCAGTCGGTGGGGCTCACTTTTTCCACCGTCACCGGAAAGCTGGGTATCGGCATGCGGGCGAAATATTGTTCCATCATGTGTTGCTTGAACAGGCTGAAGCCGATGACGCTGCCGAAAATGACCACTAGCAGCAACAACATAGACAGTATCCACTTTTTCATCAGGGTTACTCCCGCAACGTTTGTACACCATTAACGTTTAAGAATGGCATTCCAGCTGGCATCGAGCAGTTGCTGATAGAGCGCTTCATCGAGCTCGATACCGCCCTTGGTGCATTTTTGCGACAGCAACATCAGGTTTTCGAGTGCCAGGAAGGCGAGCAACTCGGCCGGTATGTCCCTGAACAAGCCGGTTTCGCGACCGCGTTCAAAAAATTCGAACAGCGGTTGGAAATAGCGCTCGTTCATCTGCCGCTCTTCCTCCCTGTCAAACAGGGGGGAAGCCTCGTACTGGATCCGGTAGCAGAGGCTGTCCGGACTGGCCTGCAGATAGTGCAGGGTGTTGAGCCACAGCTGCCGAAACTGGGCATGGCCCGGCTCTGTGGTGTCGACGTCCTGCAAAATGGCGGTCGACACCTCGAGCATCCGCTCTTCATGCAGGCAACGCAGCAGGGTTTCCTTATCGGCAAAATACCGATAGATGGTACCGGTCGCGACGTTGGCGTGTTTGGCCACCAGTTGCATCGACATGCCCTGGAAGCCGCAGTGGGCGATAAGGGTTTCTGCTGCGGCTAAAATTCGTTCGCGTTTGTCGGTCATGAGTTATCGCTTTTTAGTATGGGCATCTGGTCGCTATGGATTGTATTGAGAATGAATATTTATTCATTTTTTGGATTCTAGGTTTTTTCCTCTATAAGTCAATTTAAGCCAATTCAATCCATCTGCGAGACGCCTATGGTTAGCCTAGCCAAAAAAATCAGCATCCTGTTGATAAAATCATCACACGGTCGTTTATTGTAAAAAAGTGCTGGACAAGAATGGGGGCGGGTCTTAGTATTCGCGTCGTCCGAATGTAGAGCGCCCGTAGCTCAGCTGGATAGAGCGCTGCCCTCCGGAGGCAGAGGTCACAGGTTCGAATCCTGTCGGGCGCGCCATCTGGTATTGGACGATGTATTGAAGATGTATTGAAAATGGTGACCGTAGCTCAGTTGGTAGAGTCCTGGATTGTGATTCCAGTTGTCGCGGGTTCGAGCCCCGTCGGTCACCCCAGTTTCAGGCCCAGGTCTGGAAGCAGTAGAAAAATGCGAGGGTGGCGGAATTGGTAGACGCGCTAGCTTCAGGTGTTAGTGTCCTATGGACGTGGGGGTTCAAGTCCCCCCCTTCGCACCACTGCTTCAATAGCTTGTAATTGCACTTAAAATAAGTACAATGCACAGAGTTAAAAAGTAAGACTTCGGCGTTTAGCGCAGCTTGGTATCGCATCTCGTGTCTTGGGATTAAGCGGACCAGAGGGTGCGACCCGAGAGCAGTTTAAGAGTAAAGAAAGACTTCGGCGTTTAGCGCAGCTTGGTAGCGCATCTGGTTTGGGACCAGAGGGTCGCAGGTTCGAATCCTGCAACGCCGACCAATTTAAAAAGCCAGCTCATGTAGCTGGCTTTTTTACGTCTGAATATCGTGAGGGGGTGATGTTTTACTCTTTACCTCACCCCTCACCGGATTCGAACACAAGCAGGACCTGGGCAAGATCCATCGGCGGCAAGGCACCCGGCACCAGCCATAAGCCATAAGCGGTAAACGAGAAGAGGCTGGCGCCTACAGCAAACGAGCAGCTTGCTGAGGAGCGCAGCGAATCGCCGATCTCATCCCAAGCTACCGCCGAGTATGAAGACATATCAAACAAAAAAGGCCAGTCCATCGGACTGGCCTTTTGCTCATCAAACGATCGGGCTTAGAAGCTCAGCGGGCGATCGCCCTGCTCGTCCTTGATGCGGGTCGGCAGACCCATTTCGTTGAGCAGCTTGATGAAGGGGCGGTGCGGCAGTTCTTCCACGTTGGCCATCTTCTTCACGTCCCATTCGCCAGAAGCGATCAGGATGGCGGCGGCCACCGGCGGCACACCGGCGGTGTAGGAAATGCCCTGGCTGCCCACTTCGGCATAGGCCTCGGCGTGATCGGCCACATTGTAGATGAACACTTCCTTGTCCTTGCCGTCCTTCTTGCCCTTGACCAGATCACCGATGCAGGTCTTGCCGGTGTAATCCGGGGCCAGGGAAGAAGGGTCGGGCAGCACGGCCTTGACCACCTTCAGCGGCACCACTTCCAGGCCTTCGGCGGTTTTCACCGGCTGCTCGGACAGCAGACCCAGATTCTTCAGCACAGTGAACACGTTGATGTAGTGCTCGCCAAAGCCCATCCAGAAGCGCACATTGGGCACGCCCAGATTTTGCGACATAGAGTGCACTTCATCGTGACCGGTCATGTAGCTGGTCTGGCTGCCTACGACCGGCAGATCGTCGGTGCGCTTTACTTCGAACATCTGATTCTGCACCCACTCGCTGTTTTGCCAGGACCAGACCCGACCGGTGAACTCGCGGAAGTTGATCTCAGGATCGAAGTTGGTGGCGAAGTAGCGGCCGTGGCTGCCGGCATTGATATCGATGACATCGATGGAATCGACGCTGTCGAAGTATTCGTTGACCGCTACAGCGGCATAGGCGTTGACCACACCCGGATCGAAGCCGGCACCCAGAATGGCGGTAATGCCGTTGTCGGCACACAGCTGCTTGCGCTTCCACTCGTAGTTGGCGTACCAGGGCGGCGTTTCGCAGATCTTGGTCGGATCTTCGTGAATCGCGGTATCCAGATAGGCGGCGCCGGTCTCGATGCAGGCCTGCAGCACCGACATATTGATGAAAGCCGATCCGACATTGATCACCATCTGCGACTGTGTTTTGTCAATCAACGCCTTGGTGGCTTCGATATCGAGCGCATCCAGGGCATGGGCTTGCAATTCACCGGCAACCTTGAGGCTGCCCTTTTCCCGCACGCTGTCGACGATTTGCTGACATTTCTCGACAGTACGCGAGGCGATATGGATGTTACCCAGAACATCGTTATGTTGCGCGCACTTGTGTGCAACAACCTGGGATACACCACCGGCACCAATAATCAGAACGTTTTTCTTCATTTTTTTCCTCTGGAGCCTCCTTGGAAAGGCTTTGTTGGGGTTACTCCATGCCTCAGGAGAGGCTGCTTACAAAGTCGTCGAACGTGAACTCCTTGACCGTGGTAACGGTGCCATCGAGCTCACGTACGGCAATGGCGGGCATCTTGACGCCATTGAACCAGTTTTTCTTGACCATGGTATAGCCGGCGGCGTCGATGAAAGACAGTCGGTCACCGACCTTGAGCTCGCGCTCGAACTTGAATTCACCGAAGATATCGCCGGCCAGGCAAGACTTGCCGCATACCATGTATTCTAGCTTACCCTCGTTGGGCGCCATTTTGGCGGATTCGCGGTAGATCAGCAGGTCGAGCATGTGGGCCTCGATGGAGCTGTCCACGATCGCCAGCTGCTTGCCGTTATAGAGGGTGTCGAGCACCGTTACCTCGAGCGAGGTGCTCATGGTAATGGAGGCCTCGCCGGGCTCCAGGAAAACCTGCACGCCGTAACGCTCGGAGAATGCCTTGAGCCGGGCACAGAACTGGTCCAGCGGATAGTCGTCGCCGGTAAAGTGAATACCGCCGCCCAGGCTGACCCAGCTGATTTGGGGCTGTTCCAGCAGGCGGCCAAACTTGGTTTCTATTTCGCCCAGCATCTGGTCGAACAGGGCAAAATCGCTGTTCTCGCAGTTGTTGTGGATCATGAAGCCGGAAATCCGGTCGATGACGGTGGCGACCTTGTCCGCATCCCATTCACCCAGGCGGCTGAAGGGGCGGGAGGGGTCGGCAATCAGAAATTCGGAGCTGGATACGCCGGGGTTCAGGCGCAGGCCACGCACATGGCGGGCGGAGGCGTCGGCAAAACGCTCGAGCTGACCGATGGAGTTGAAGATGACCTTGTCGGAGTGGGCCAGTACTTCCTCTATTTCGTCGTCGGCGTAGGCCACGCTGTAGGCGTGGGTTTCACCGCCAAACTTGAGTTTTCCGAGCTTGACTTCGTTGAGGGAAGACGAGGTGGTGCCGTCCATGTATTGGCTCATCAGATCGAAGACCGACCAGGTGGCAAAACATTTCAGCGCCAGCAGCGCCTTGGCGCCGGAGTGTTCGCGCACATAGGCGATCTTTTCCATGTTGCGCAGCAGCTTGCTTTTGTCGATGAGATAGTACGGCGTCTTTATCACCTGAGTCATACCCTCTTGCTCGGTTTAACCGCCCGGCCAAAGCGCGGGAAATTTTAAGCGCGTGATTATAGTGGAAAGGGGGGGGCGCTTCGAGCAAAAAGTGGCTTATATGCCAGTTTTGCCACCGGCTTGTCGGTGGGGCGTGGGTGGTCACGTCTCTTGCTGGCCCAGGATCAGAATGGCGCGGAAGTCGTTGACGTTGGTGCGGGTCGGCCCTGTCTCTACCAGGGCGTTCAGCTGATAGAAGAAAGAGTAGCTGTCGTTGTTGGCCAGGTAGTCTTCCGCTTTCAGCCCGGCATGCTGAACCCCTGTCATACGGCGGTCATCCGTGACAGTAATACTCTGGAGTTGGCAGTAGGAACAAAACGGTATCAATGTGTTTTTTTTGCGATGCACAAAAAAGAGCTTGTAAATCGTTTTTGTGCGGTGCAATATTAGTGGTGTGCGCCGAAGCCAAGAAAGTGGAATGATGATGTTTTTCTTGCTGGCGTACCGGGCCTAGAGCCACCCCATTCTTCAGGAGATAGATAATGTCATTGTTCAATTTTGAAAAACTGCAAAACACCCAGCAAGCCAACCTGGACCTGGTACAGGGTCTGACCAACAACCTGGTTGCCAGCGCCACCAAGCTGGGCAAGCTGCAGCAGGATTCAGTGACCGAACTGGGTGCCGCTCAGTTTGATTATGCCGGCAAGCTGCTGGCTGTACGTGACATCAAGGATCTGCTCGAGCTGCAAAGCGGTTTCTTCAGCCCGACTGCCATTCTGGATCGTCACCTGTCCTTCAACCGTGAAGTGCTGTCTCTGCTGACCGATGGCCAGCAGCAGTTTGGCAAGTTTACCGAGCAGCAAATTGCCGCCGGCAGCCAGCAGCTGAACGACATGATTGACCAGCTGGCAGGCAATGCCCCCGCCGGTACCGAGTCTGCGGTTAACGCGCTGAAATCTGCGGTAAACAGCGCCAACGAAGCCTATGAGCAGGCGCAAAAAGCGGCCAAAGAAGCCGCCGAGATCACCGACAAGGCGGTCAAGCAGGCAACAGAGCAGTCCGAAAAGGCCGCCCGTCAGGTAGCAGAAACTGCCGAGAAAGGTATCAGCGCCGCGACCAGTGCCGCCGCGCAGCAGGCAAGCAATGCCAACAACAATGCGAAAAGTGCACGTGGTTCAGCCAAAGCCAACTAATTAACGATAACGATAACGAAAAATAACAGCGGTTATCTCGTTGAGGCGATAGGGGTTATTCCTTATCGTCTTTTTTTTCGTCCTTTTTGCCTGTATCGCTCTTGTTCTCGCTCTTGTTCTCGCTCTTGTTGTCGCTTTTGTTGTCGCTTTTGTTGTCGCTATAGTTGAAAGCGCCGAACAGGCCGAACATGTTCTGGGTGTTGAGGTAGAGGCTGCGGGACTGCTCCACGTACTGACGCATCATATCCTGCATCATGGGCACCTGGCTGTGCATGAACTCGGTCCAGGCCTGTGTCGACTGGGTGCCGGTCTGGGTCTGAATGTCGATCACCGACTGAATGCTTTCTTCCAGATAGCTGCCAAGCACGCCCTGAAAGGGTCCGTAGAAACGGATGATGTTCTTCAGCATGTCGCTGGAAAATATCGGATCGCCGTCGCTTTCCGCTTCCTGAATGATCTGCAGCAGAATGCTGCGGGTGATGTCGTCGCCGCTTTTGGCGTCTATGACCTGAAAGGGTTCTTCTTCCTGCACCAGCCGACGAATATCGACCAGGGTGACGTGGCTGCTGGTGTGGCTGTCGTACAGGCGGCGGTTGGGGTACTTCTTGATGATGCGGATACTGTCCTGCGATTTTGACATGCGACACTGATTCTCGGCGGGATGGTTTAATGGGCAGTGTATCCCAATCCTCGACAGCTCTCAATTTGACGCCTGCTCACTTCCTGAATAGTGGGTTAAAATCTGGGCAGTGTATTGCCGAACTCCTCGACAGCTCTCAATTTGACGCCTGCTCACTTCCTGAATAGTGGGTTAAAACCTGGGCAGTGTATTGCCGAACTCCTCGACAGCGCTCAATTTGACGCCTGCTCACTTCCTGAATAGTGGGTTAAAACCTGGGTAGTGTATTGCCGAACTCCTCGACAGCGCTCAATTTGACGCCTGCTCACTTCCTGAATAGTGGGTTAAAACCTGGGCAGTGTATTGCCGAACTCCTCGGCGGTGCTCAATTTGGGGGTGGGGTGGCGATGGACGATGGAACTGAATCGGGTTGTACCATCTGTTATTATTTGTGTCGGTTATTTTCCCGATACAGACAGGACAACAGATGCAAGTTGCAGACAACACCGTAGTACAGTTCAACTACACCCTGAAAAGTGAAGACGGCCAGGTGCTGGACACCAACGTCGGCAACACGCCGCTGGCTTACCTGCATGGCCATAACGGCATGCTGGAAGGCCTGGAAAAGGCGCTGACCGGTAAAGAAGAAGGCGAAAGCTTCAGCGTCACCCTGACCCCGGAAGAAGGTTATGGCGAGCGCAAGGACGACATGATCCAGCGCGTACCGGTCAAGCATTTGCAAGGTGCCAAGAAGTGGAAGGCGGGCATGATGGCCACGGTGCATACCGAGCAGGGCGAGCGCCAGGTGACGGTCGCCAAGGTGGGCAAATTCATGGCCGACGTGGACATGAACCATCCCCTGGCCGGTTTGACGCTGAACTTTGATCTGGAGGTGGTGAGTGTACGTGCCGCCACCGAAGAAGAGCTGGCCCACGGCCACGCCCACGGTGAAGGTGGTCACCACCACTAAAACCAGCTTTAAGCGGTAAGCTGACAGCTGTAAGAAAAAGACTAAACAAAAAGGCCGAGCTGTTGCTCGGCCTTTTTGTTGGGTGCAATACACGCCCGGGCTAGCCCGTAATCTCTTTGGGTTGAACCAGTCGCAGGTAGTCTTTCATCCGACATTCCGCACCTAATTCAGGAATAAATGGCCAGGTAACGTTTGCCGAGTGCCTCAAGAATGGTCTGTTGCGGCGGTTGAAGATTGACGATC
>NZ_JAFBBE010000014.1 GCF_016907015.1 Oceanisphaera litoralis | reverse complement strand
ACTCTTCAATTAAAGACTTGATGCTCAATGAATATATCTGGTTTGCTGCTATTTCTAGTTGCACTCCAACAAGACATTGAAAAACAATATTTTTTGTTTCCCAACTCCCTGCGAGTGCCCACACAGTTTGCTTGATAAATTGTTAAAGAGCGTGACCTTGTTCAGGTCAGGGATGCGTATTCTACGCATTCCGTATTGTTCGTCAAGCGTTTAAAGCGACTTAATCTTCTGTCTCTCAAACCCTTGTGACCGTTGGCGTGTTGCCCCGTGTCAGTGGATGCGCATTATAGGGAGCGGCGGATTTTGCGCAAGGGCTTTTTTGATAAAAACAGGCCACCGAACACCGTTAGCTTATTAACCCAGCAAAAACACAGCTTAACCACAGAGTTACCCACAATGAAGCCTCGTTTTTATTGATAAAGCCGTTAAAATGGCTGCATCAGAGTTCACCTTTAGGGAGTCAATCATGATCACACCATTGAAAAGTTATAACGGCATCACCCCCATGCTGGGCAAGGGAGCCTTCGTGGAAGCCTCCGCCGTGCTCTATGGGGATATAGAGCTGGGAGAAGACGTCAGCATCTGGCCGCTGGTGGCCGCTCGCGGTGACGTCAACCGGATCCGCATTGGTGCCCGGAGCAATATTCAGGACGGTACCGTGCTGCATGTCACCCGCAAGAGCGCTGCGCGACCGGAAGGACTCCCCTTGCTGATTGGCGAGGACGTCACCGTCGGACACAAGGCGATGCTGCATGCCTGCGTCATCGGTAACCGGGTGCTGGTCGGCATGGGAGCCATAGTGCTGGATGGCGCCGAGATCGGCGATGATGTGATTCTGGGCGCCGGCAGTCTGGTACCACCGGGGAAGAAACTGGAGTCGGGCTATCTGTATGTCGGCTCGCCGGTCAAACAGGCGCGTCCATTAACTGCGGAAGAAAAAGCATTTTTGCCCGAATCGGCGGCGAACTACGTCCATCTTAAAAACGAGTACCTGCAACAACAGTAAGGTGTGAGGCGTGAGGCTATAAGGAAAGACCTGATACTTCGTGCAGATACCGGTCTACGCCTCACCTCTCACGCCTTTCCCTTCACAGCTTTATAGATACAAGCCGCCGTCGGGCGCAAAGGCTTCCTCTCCCACCAGCTCGGCGACCCGCTCTTCGATATCGAAACGTACCGACTCGAATGCCAGCATGATATTGCCTTCATCTATCAGGCTCTGGCCGGTCATGTGCTCCAGGTGTGCCAACGCCAGAAAACAGTCGACTTTTCGGCCCTGCCAGTGAGCGGTAAAGGCAATCCCCTGTCGCTCCGGTTGCCAGTCGAGATCGTCATCTACAATAATGTCCTGATTCATGTTGCTGCCTCCAGTTTGGCTCGCAATGATGTCAACACAGGCATCATGTCCGGCCGCACGCCACGCCAGAGATAAAAGCTCTCTGCAGCCTGCCCCACCAGCATACCCAGGCCATCATGTCGATGTTCCAACCCAAGCTCCCTGGCCCAGGCGAGAAAGACGGTTTCTTCACGTCCATACATCATATCGTAGACCCGGGTCCCGGGATGGCAAACGGCGGCGTCGAGTGACAGCGCCTCTCCCTGCAGGCTGGCGGAGGTGCTGTTGATGATGATATCGAAACCGGTACCGGGCGTATCAAGTGGCGCGCTGCTGATATTGCCAAGCCGGCCAAAATGCTGTGCCAGCTCCTCGGCCCGGGCACGGGTACGGTTGGCCACCACCAGTTGCGCCGGTTGTTCCGCCAACAAGGGCGCCAGGGCTCCACGAGCGGCGCCTCCGGCGCCAAGCAACAGGATTCTGGCGCCGGCCAGGGGGAAACCCAGTCGCCTGAGATCCAGCACCAGGCCGGCACCATCGGTGTTATCCCCCAGCCAGCGCCCGTCCGCCTGCAGATGCAGGGTATTGACGGCCCCCGCCAGGCGGGCTCTTTCCGTCAATTCGGCTGCCAGCTCCAGGGCCTGGGTCTTGAACGGCACCGTGATGTTGCACCCCTTGCCGCCTTCGCGCGCAAAGTGACTCAGGGTATCGGCAAAACCATCGAGAGGCGCAAGCAGGCGTTGATAGTCGAGTTGTTCGCCGGTTTGCTCGGCAAAACGGCCATGAATAAAAGGTGACTGACTGTGCTTGATGGGATGACCGATGACGGCATATCTGTCCATGAATTCTGCTCTCATAACTGGGCGTAAACGCCGGTACCGAATAAGGCCTGACGACAATCGGTATCGGCAGCAATAATGATAATATTGCCATCACCGACGCTTTTTTGGTTGCATTAATTGCTGAAACGAATAGATTTTGCGCTAACGAACAAAAATTCTGTGGCTAGCCTTGGATACTGAACTCTTAAAGACCTTTCTGGAAGTTTCCCGCACTCGCCACTTCGGCAAGGCGGCGGAACACCTTTACCTGACGCCATCGGCAGTCAGTTTTCGGATCCGCCAGCTCGAAAGCCAGCTGGGGGTCACGCTGTTTACCCGATTGCGTAACAATATTCAGCTGACCTCCTCCGGCGATGCGCTGATCCCTCACGCCGAATCCATGCTGCTGGCCTGGGCCCGGGCCCAGCACGAGGTGGCCCTGAGCGAACGTCAGACCCAGCAACTGGCGGTGGCCGGCACCGCCAATCTGTGGGATGCCTATCTGCAGGATGGATTGCACCGGCTTTACTGCGAACTGCCGGCACTGTCACTGCGTGCCGATATCCGTACTCCGGAACAAATGACCCGCGCCCTGCTCGGCCGCACCCTGGATCTGGCGTTTCTGACCGATCCGGCTCGTATCGAGGGGGTCCGTCATATCGCCATCCACACCATGGAATTGCAGCTGGTCTCCACTTATCCGGGTCTGGATACCACCAAGGCCATGGCCCAGGATTATATTCGCATCGACTGGGGCACCTCCTTCAATACCCAGCACGCCAAGCTGTTCAATACCGCGACCCCGCCGCTGTTGCATACAGGGTCGGTTCGTATCGCTCTTGAATATTTACTGCACCATGGCGGCAGCACCTTTCTGCCCAGCTCCATGATCAGCAACTACCAACAGCAGGAACAGCTGTTTATTGTGGACGACACTCCCTCCATCAAGCGGGAAGTCTATGCGGCCTATCTGCCGGGTGGGGAACGCCAGGGACTGATCGATCAGGTGATCACCCTGTTTGGCCCCCAGACCGCCAACGATTAAATCCAGTCTCTCGGCACCAGAAAGTCGTTGAGCCGGGCTTCGGCCGACCCCGGCTCCGGTTGCCAGTTATATTCCCAGCGCGCCAGCGGGGGCATCGACATCAAAATGGACTCGGTTCTGCCCCCGGTCTGCAGGCCAAACAGCGTGCCTCTGTCATACACCAGGTTGAACTCCACGTAACGGCCACGCCGATAGAGCTGAAACTGTCGCTCGGCTTCGCCGTAAGCGATGTCTTTGCGCCACTCGATAATAGGGAGATAGGCGTCGAGATAACCCTGGCCAACGGCCTGCATAAAGTCGAAACAGCGCTCGAAGGGCCACTGATTCAGATCATCGAAGAAGAGGCCGCCCACGCCCCGGGTTTCATCCCTGTGCTTGAGATAAAAATAGCGATCGCACCAGGCCTTGTATTCCGGATACACCTGCTCCCCGAAAGGCGCACACAGATCCCGGGATACCCGGTGCCAGTGCCGACAGTCTTCTTCCACCGGATAATAGGGCGTCAAATCGAAACCACCGCCAAACCACCAGACCGGATCGGCGCCTTCTTTCTCGGCGATAAAGAAACGGACGTTGGCATGACTGGTCGGTACATGAGGGTTATGGGGGTGGATGACCAGAGACACCCCCATGGCCTCGAAGGAACGGCCGGCCAACTCGGGTCGGTGCGCCGTGGCCGAGGCGGGCATGGCGGTGCCATGAACATGAGAGAAATTGACACCCCCCTGCTCGATCACGCTGCCGTTGCGCAAGACCCGGCTACGGCCACCACCGCCTTCTGCACGCGTCCAGCTGTCTTGCTCGAAACGACCGGTGCCATCCGCCTGCTCCAGCCGAGTGCAAATATCATCCTGTAACTGCAGCAAAAATGCTTTAACGGCCGTGATATCCGGTTTACCGCTCATGTCTTTTCCTTCTTGTTTCCAATGTGATATTCAGGCCGGGCGCACCACGGCGCCGGTAATGCCATCCCTGATCAGTGACGGATTGGCGCGCCCATCCGTCTGCCCGGGCAGGATATAGTCGAGCGAGGTTCCCATGAATTCCGCCAGCTGTTGCTCGGTTCTTGCCGGCGACTCTCCGGTTTTATTGGCACTGGTAGAGACCAGGGGCTTGCCGAAGGCCAGACACAAATCGTGAACCTGCCGATGCGCCGTTACCCTGACCGCCAGAGAGCCGAACTGCCCCTTGAGCCAGGTTGGCACCTCGGGCCGGGCCGGAATAATCCAGGTATAGGGACCGGGCCAGCTATTGAGAATCACCTCGAGCCGCCCCTCCGGTAAGGCAGCCAAATCCAGGTAGGGCAATAACTGGCTGAAATCGGCGGCAATCAGCACCAGTCCCTTTTCTATTGGCCGCTGTTTTATTTCGAGCAACCGCCGTACGGCGTCCCCATTATCGGGATCGCAGCCCAGGCCAAATACCGCCTCGGTGGCATAACCGATGATGCCGCCCTGGCATAATTGCTCGAGCGCGGCGTTCATTGCTTGCGGGTTCATTAACTGACAACTCCCTTCATAAAACGACTCAACGCTGGTAGCCACAGCCCTTGTTGGGGCAATGCAGTCCGCCCTTGCGCTCCGCCAGTATGCCAAAACCGCACTCGGGGCACGACTCGGCCACCGGCCGCTCATTCATCACATAGCGACAGGCCGGATAATGATTGCAGGCATAGAAACGCTTGCCATAGCGGGAGGTTCTTGCCACCAGCCGACCTGTGCTGCAGACCGGGCACGACGGATCGGCCTGACCCTGATCGTTGATGTCGGCCACATGGTGGCAGGCGGGATAATGAGTACAACCGATGAAAAGGCCGTAGCGGCCTTTCTTGATGGCAAGAGGATAATGGCATAGCGGACACTGGCTGCCTTCCAGCACTTTCTCCACATCCTGATCATGTTCTATGACCTTGAGCGGGCGCAGATAATCGCAGGCAGGGTAGGACGCACAACCGACAAAGGCACCATGTTTACCATGGCACAACTCCAGGGTACCGCCGCACCGGGGACAAGGATCATGGGCCCAATCAGGGCCATGATCCTGGGTATTAAACAGACTGGAATCGATTTTCGACATACCGCGCCTCCGAATTCATTGAGCGAATTCTAACAGCGCGGCCGCCTTCAGTGAACCGCCCCTTCCGGTTGCTCGAAAATCAGCTCTTCCAACTGCTGATAGGCCGACTCGCTACCGGGCACATTGAACAGCACCATCATCACCACCCACTTGAGGTCCTCCAGCTCGATTTCCGGCGGATCCAGCTCCATCAGCCGATCGATGACAATTTCCCGGGTTTCGGCATTCAACACCTTGATCTGCTCGAGGAACAACAGGAAACCACGCCCTTCGGCGTCGATCTTGTACAGCTCTTCCCGGGTGTAGATACGGAATGAATCAGGTGCGGACCTCGCCCATGTCGGCGTTGCTTCCGCTTCCTGCAATTCGGCAAGGCGTTCCAGCCAGGCCAGCGCCTTGAGGATCTCTTCCTTGTGGAAGCCCGCCTGGGTTAATTCATCGGCGAGAGCATCCTGTTCCACCATGGCGTCTACATCGGTATGGATATAGGTTTCGAACAAGTACATAAGTACATCGAACATGATCAGCCCCTCTTCGCTCTGACATAACCCCCGGGTACCGCCTCCACCCAGCCAGCCAGCTCCAGCTCGACCAACCGGGTAAGTACCTCCTGCACCGGCTGCTGACAACGGGACGCGATCAAATCCACCGCCGTTGTCTCTAAACCTACGTTATCCAACAACGCCGGATAAGGCAATAATTCCTCTGTGTCAGGTGGCCGAATGTTGATCGCCGCCACCGAAAATGCCACCAGCTCTTCGAGAATATCGCTGGCCTCGGAAACCAGTTTTGCCCCTTGCTGGATCAGACGGTTACAGCCACTGGCCTGCGGATTTTGCCGGGCACCGGGAATGGCGAACACCTCCCGTCCCTGCTCCATGGCGTAACGGGCGGTGATCAGGGAACCGCTGCGCTCGGCGGCCTCAATGATTAATACCCCCAGACTCAAGCCACTGATAATGCGATTACGGCGAGGAAAATGATGCGCCAGCGGCCCTACCCAGGGATAGAATTCGGACAGCAGCGCTCCCCCCTTGTCGATCATTTCGTCCGCCAGTGCTCGATGCCGTTTGGGATAACAGAGATCCAGCCCCGACCCCAGCACCGCCAGGGTGAGGCCTCCGCTGTCCAGCGCCGCCCTGTGACTGAGGCCATCTATCCCTATCGCCAGCCCCGAAGTGATAACGGCTCCCGCTTCCACCAGCGGAGGGAGCAGTGTTTTGGCGTTTTCTCTGCCCACATAGGAGGGGTGACGACTACCGACCACCGCGATTTGCGGCCGGGCCAGGGCCGGGACCTCGCCTTCCACGAACAGCAGCAACGGCGCTCCGGGGATCGCCTTGAGCTGTTCGGGATAGGCTGCGTCATCCCACGATAAAATATGACGATTCGGCGCCCGCTGCTGCCATTCCAGCAAGGATTCCAGTATCGAAACATGGACGGTCTGCAGCTGTTCTTGTTGCTCTTCGCTCAGGCCACAGGAGCTCAGTTGCCCGGAGTGATACCATTGCTCACCGAGTGTGGTGCGCAACCGAATGGCCCGAACCGGCCCTATGCCACTGGTATGCTGCAGCGCCAGCCAGGGCAGCAGCGGATGCTGCTCAAGACCCGAATCCGGCATCGCTCACATGGCCCAGCGGATAATTCGCCTGCACCAGCTCCCTGTTATCCAGCACCAGGGCGGCACTGGTCTGTTCGTCCACCTTGAACACCATAATACGGGCTACCGCCTCGGCCGGCAGTTGCTCGGGCCGACTACCGGCACGCAGATAGGCCCCCGCCTGACTCGCATAACTCAAGCGACCGGAAGAGCCGGAGTTGACGTCGTAGACACCAGGCCCGGGTTTCATCACCGCATAGAGATCACCGGACCGGACCCCATCCGCCTGCCCCTTGTTGATAAAAACGACGCCATGGCGTCCGGTGACACTGCCCTCGGTGCCGATGGCCAGAATGTAGGCCTGATCGAGCGCCGGTCCCGGCCGGGGATAGTAAAACGAGGCCAGGCCGCCATCCATGGTCAGGGGCAGCACCCTGTCCCCCTGACGCATCTCCTGCTTCATGCTGCCGACCTGTGCCCTGGTCATTTGATAGCCCCCTTGCTCCTTCGCCAGCAGGGTGCCGACCAGTGCCGTTTTTTGTCCCAGCTCGGCACGAGTAAAGCGATCGATCAGCATTTCCTGCGGGCGGTAAACCCCATAGAGGGTGCCCGGCGTCAGTTGGCCACGAACATAGACCGACGACGCTTTTACCATGGCCTCCCGACCCTGCTGATCGCCGAGGATATAAGGTGCATGACCAAATAAAGACGGTGACATGATGCGATGGATGTCAACGAAGCTCATGATTGCACTGAGCGGAATGGTCGCCACGGCACTTTCGGTGCGTACCCTGGGGGCAAGACGCACCACCTTGTCACCTTCTCCTTTTACCAGGCGGGGCTGGCCGTTCACCCAGATCAGCCGCAGCACATCACCCGGGTAGATAAGGTGGGGGTTGGCTATCTGCTGGTTCGCCTGCCACAGTTTTGGCCACAGCCAGGGGGATTTAAGAAAGTGGGCGGAAATATCCCACAGGGTGTCTCCCTTGCGCACCGTGTAGCGCTCGGGGTAGCTCTCGTTCAGCTCAAGACGGCTGGTACTTGGTTCAAGACGGTTATTCGGTTCAAGCCGGTTGTTCGGTTCAAGACTGCTATTCTGTTCAAGACTGTTATTCGGTTCAAGACTGCTGGCCTGCAGGCCAAAACAACACCCCGCCAGCAACCCGAGCAAAAATCGGCTTCTCTGTTTCATCACATCCAGTTTCATCACATCCATGTCCTTACGTTAACTCTTGCTGTTTTTTATGCGCTTACATGGCTAAAATACTATCAGTATCGATACAGAAATAAGCAAGGTAATCATGGCAAAAGTGTTAGAAGTATTACGTTTTCCCGATGAGCGGCTGCGTACCATCGCCAAACCCGTCACCGAGTTCACACCGATGTTACAGCAAATGGTAGATGATATGTTTGAAACCATGTACGCCGAAGAGGGCATCGGCCTGGCGGCGACCCAGGTGGACTTTCATCAACGGCTGATCGTGATCGATGTCTCCGAAGATCGGCAGCAACAGCTGGTGCTGATCAACCCGGAAGTGCTCGAACAAAGCGGCAGTACCGGCATAGAGGAAGGTTGTCTGTCGGTTCCCGGTGCCCGCGCCCTGGTGGAAAGAGCCGAGCGCATCAAGATCCGGGCCCAGGATCGTCATGGCCAGACCTTTGAGCTGGAAGCCGACGATCTGCTGGCCATCTGCATACAACATGAAATGGATCACCTGATCGGCAAGCTGTTTGTCGATTACCTGTCTCCGCTCAAGCGCCAGCGCATACGCCAGAAAATGGAAAAGCTTGCCAAGCAAGAAGCACAATAATTCCAATAATAAAGGACGCCCCTTGAGCAAACTCAATATCATTTTTGCCGGCACCCCGGACTTCGCCGCCCGCCACCTGCAGGCGCTGCTCGGCTCGGAACACAACATCATTGCCGTTTATACCCAGCCGGACCGCCCCGCCGGCCGCGGCAAGAAGCTGACCCCCAGCCCGGTCAAGGTCGCCGCCGAACAGGCCGGTATTCCGGTGTTTCAGCCCCAGAGCCTGCGCAACGAAGAGGCACAACAGCAGCTTGCCGCCCTCAACGCCGACATCATGGTGGTGGTGGCCTATGGTCTGATCCTGCCGCAGGTGGTGCTGGACGCACCGCGCCTGGGCTGCATCAATGTACATGGCTCTCTGCTGCCACGCTGGCGTGGCGCTGCCCCCATTCAGCGCGCCATCTGGGCCGGCGACCGGGAAACCGGCGTGACCATCATGCAGATGGACAAGGGGCTGGATACCGGCGACATGCTGCACCTGGCCCGCCTGCCGATCACCCCTGAAGATACATCCGCCAGCCTGTATGACAAGCTGGCCGACATAGGTCCCGAGGCGCTGTTACAGGCGCTGACCCGAATAGCCGATGGCAGCATCACCGCCGAGCCCCAGGACGACGCGTTAGCCAACTACGCGGAAAAGCTGTCCAAGGAAGAGGCGCGCATCGACTGGCAGTTGCCGGCCAAGCAGCTCGAACGCAACGTACGCGCCTTCAATCCCTGGCCGGTCAGCTATTTCATGGTGGACGAGCACAACATCAAGGTCTGGCAGGCAGAAGTACTCGATGAAAACAGCGACCAGGCGCCCGGCACCCTCATCCGGGCCGGCAAGGCCGGCATCGATGTCGCCACCGGCACCGGTGTGCTGCGCCTGCTCAGCCTGCAGCCGCCGGGCAAGAAAGCCATGGCCTGCCAGGATCTGCTCAACGCCCGCAAGGACTGGTTCCAGCCCGGCAATCGCCTGGCGTGAACACACTCAACTCAGTGGTAATTATATGAAAACCCGTGCCGCCGCGGCCAAGATCCTTCATCAGGTACTCAATCAAGGCCAATCGTTATCTACCCTGCTGCCGCGTTATCAGCAGGAAGTGGCCGCCAAGGATCGCGCCCTGCTGCAGGAGCTGTGTTTCGGCACCCTGCGCTGGTACAGCCGACTCGACGCCATCGCCAAGCAGTTGCTGGACAAGCCGCTCAAGGGCAAATATCAGCCGGTGCACTCGCTGCTGCTGGTAGGCATCTATCAGCTGCTTTATACCCGAATACCGGCTCACGCCGCCCTGGCGGAAACCGTCAACGCCTGCAAACTGCTGAAAGCCGACCCCTTCAAGGGTATGGTCAACGGCGTGCTGCGCAACGTTCAGCGCCAACAGAACGAGCTGACCGCCAAGGTCGACGCCCTGCCCCAGTTACGCCTGGCCCACCCCAACTGGCTGGTCAAGCGCCTGCAACAGGCCTATCCCGAGCAGTGGCAGGACATCCTCGAGGCCAATAACCAGCATCCGCCGATGTGGATTCGGGTCAATCAGCGCCATCACTCGCGCGAAGACTACCTGACGCAGTTGCAACAAGCCGGTCAGGAAGCCGAGCCCGACAACCTGGCCGACGGCGCCCTGCGTCTGGCGCGGCCGGTCGATGTAGCCACCCTGCCCGGTTTCGAGCTGGGTCACAGCTCGGTACAGGATGCCGCGGCACAGATGGCCGCCCAGCTGCTGGATGCCGCTCCCGGCGAGACCGTGCTCGATGCCTGTGCCGCTCCCGGTGGCAAAACCGCCCATATTCTCGAGCGTCAGCCGGCGCTGGCCCGGCTGGTGGCCGTGGACATGGACGGCGAACGGCTGAAGCGGGTACACCAGAATCTGGACCGCATCGGGCTGCAGGCCACCGTGATACAGGGCGACGCCGCCCGGCCTGCCGACTGGTGGCAGGGACCGGCCTTCGATCGCATCCTGCTGGACGCCCCCTGCTCGGCCACCGGCGTGATTCGCCGCCATCCGGACATCAAGTGGCTGCGCCGCCCGGACGATATCGCCCAGCTGGCTGCTCTGCAGGCGCAGATCCTGGATGCGCTCTGGCAGCAACTCAAGCCCGGCGGCACCCTGCTCTACGCCACCTGTTCCATCCTGCCGGACGAGAACAGCGCCCAGATCAAGGCGTTTTTAAGCCGCACCCCGGATGCCCGTCATCAGCCCCTGCATCCGGGCGATTCCATCGAACAACCGGGCTGGCAATTGCTGCCGGGCGCCGAACAGCGGGATGGCTTCTACTACGCCAGGCTGAGTAAATTGCAATGAAAATCATCATTCTCGGCGCCGGTCAGGTAGGGGGAACCCTGGCGGAAAACCTGGTGGGCGAGAATAACGACATCACCATCGTCGATACCGACAGCGAGCGGTTGCGGGAGCTGCAGGACAAATACGATCTGCGGGTGGTCACCGGCCACGGTGCCTACCCCAATGTACTGCGCGAAGCCGGTGCCCAGGATGCGGACATGCTGGTGGCGGTGACCAGCAGCGACGAAACCAACATGATTGCCTGCCAGGTAGCCTATTCGCTGTTCAACACCCCCAACAAGGTGGCCCGGATCCGCTCGCCGGAATTTCTGGCCGAGCGGGAGCGACTGTTTCTCAACGAGGCGCTGCCGGTCGACAACCTGATCGCCCCCGAGCAACTGGTGACCGAATACATCTATCGGCTTATCCAGTACCCGGGCGCCCTGCAGGTGGTCGACTTCGCCGAAGGCAAGGTGGGTCTGGTGGCACTCAAGGCCTATTACGGCGGCCCCCTGGTGGGTAATGCCCTGTCTACCCTGCGCGAGCACATGCCCACCATCGACACCCGGGTGGCGGCCATTTTCCGTCAGGACAGGCCGATACGCCCCCAGGGCACCACCATTATCGAGGCCGACGACGAGGTGTTTTTCGTCGCCGCCAGCGGCCACATCCGCGCCGTGATGTCGGAACTGCAACGGCTCGAACGTGACTACAAGCGCATCATGATCGTCGGCGGCGGCAACATAGGTGCCGGTCTGGCCCGTCGCCTGGAAAAGCACTATTCGGTCAAGCTTATCGAGCACAACCCCAGAAGAGCCGAGCAGCTTTCCGAGCTGCTGGAACAGACCATCGTCTTCTGCGGTGACGCCGCCGATCAGGAACTGCTGATGGAAGAGCATATCGATCAGGTGGACGTGTTCATCGCCGTCACCAACAAGGACGAGGCCAACATCATGTCGGCCATGCTGGCCAAGAAGCTGGGCGCCAGAAAGGTGATGGTGCTGATCCAGCGCGGCGCCTACGTCGATCTGGTGCAGGGCGGCAGCATCGACGTGGCCATCTCGCCCCAGCAGGCCACCATTTCGGCACTGCTGACCCACGTGCGCCGGGCCGACATCGTCAACGTCTATTCCCTGCGGCGGGGCGCGGCCGAGGCCATCGAGGCCATCGCCCACGGTGACAGGGCCACGTCCAAGGTAGTGGGCCGCCAGGTCGGTGAGCTCAAGCTGCCCCCCGGCACCACCATAGGCGCCATAGTGCGCGGCGACGAGGTACTGATCGCCCACGACAGGACGGTAATCGAACAGGACGATCATGTGGTGCTGTTTCTGGTAGACAAGAAATTCATTCCGGAAGTGGAGCGGCTGTTCCAGCCCAGCCCCTTCTTCCTTTAAGGTCAACAGCCCCTACTCTGCCGCCCGGCCGCCGGGCAGGGAATGCAGCGGCGCTTCCTCGGCCGCCCTTTCCCTCAGGTGTTCGGGCAGGGGTTTGGTGACTTCCACCCCCAGCTCGCGAAACGCCTCGGCCTGACGGATCAGGTTGCCGCGGCCGCTGGTCAGTTTCTTCATGGCACGTTGGTAATTATCGTCGGCCCGTTGCAACGACTGCCCTATGGCTTCCATGTCTTCCGTGAACAGGCGCAGTTTTTCATAGATCTTGCCCGCCGATTCGGCAATCTTGCGCGCATTCTGGTTTTGCCGCTCCACCCGCCACAGATTTTCTATGGTGCGTAATGCCACCAGCAGATTGGTGGGGCTGACCAGCAATATATTGTGATCCAAAGCGTATTTCACCAGGCCCGGATCCGCTTCTACCGCTACCAGAAAGGCCGGCTCCACCGCCACGAACATCAGCACATAGTCGAGGGTTCTCACCCCCTGCAGGTGCTGATAGTCCTTGCGCCCCAGCTCGCGAATATGCCCCCGCACCGAGGTGACGTGATCGCGCAGCGCCTGTTCCCGCTCGGCCGGGTCTTCGCCGTTGAAGTAGCGCTCATAGGCGGTGAGAGAGACCTTGGCGTCGATGATGATGTCCTTGTCCTGCGGCAGGTGCATCACCACATCCGGCTGATAACGCTTGCCCTCGGCGTTGTTCAGACTAAGCTGGGTGCTGTATTCGTGGCCTTCGCGCAGTCCGGATTCGGACAACACCCGCGACAGGACCACCTCGCCCCAGTTGCCCTGCTGCTTGCTGTCGCCTTTCAGCGCCCGGGTCAGGGCGGCGGTATCCACGCTCATCTGCCGATGCAGCTCGGCCAGCCGCTCGATTTCGAATTTGAGGCTGTGGCGCTGGCGGCTTTCGTCCGCATAGGTTTCCTGCATGTTGCGACGAAAGCCTTCCAGCTGCTCACGCAGCGGCGACAGCAGCCCATCCAGACTGCTCTGGTTCAGCTCGCGGAAGTTGTGGGTTTTCTGCTCGAAGATACGCTGGGCCAGGTTTTCGAACTGCTGTCCCAGTCGAGCCTCGCTCGCCTCGAACTGGGCCTGCTTTTCCGCCGCCCACTGCCGCTCCTGACGCAGCAGGGTTTCATATTCCTTGAGCCGGCCGTTCATTTTCAGCACCAGTTGCTGCTGCTGATCCAGTCGCTGCCGGGTGTCCTGCAGCTCACCACCGCGTTCGTTCAGCTGTTCCTGCAGCTGCCGGTTCTGCTGGGCCAGCAGTTGCAGCCGGGTGCCCATTCCGAGTCGGGTCAGTCCCCAGCCGGCCAGGGCTGCCGCCGCTGCCAGCAGGTAGGGCCAGGTGTCGGTCAGCATCAACGCCTCCGCTGTTCAAGCATGGCCAGTACCCGCCGGTTAAAGCGCAACCAGAGCAAAACATAGAGAAGATAGCACAGCATAATCAGCCACTTGTGTTGATTAACGCCATTATCGAACTCCGCCAGCGGCAGCCCGCTAACCTGGCTGTACAGAAATAACAACAGCGGAAACATCAGGAATACCGACCAGCGCCAGCAATGACCGAGAAATGCAATAAAGAAGCCGTTATCCAAGGTGTGAGTCCCAATATACCGATGATCAGGCAACAGCTTAACAGCGACCACGACGGAATTCAGCCGGAACGGCGCAGATAGCTCTTTAACTGTTCCGACGGAATGGAGCTGCTGGAAGACAGGGTATAGGCGGCCCACTGCCCGGCCTGCATCAATGTCGCCGACATCGACAGGCCCGCTACCAGACCATGAATGAGGCCACCGGCAAAGGCGTCGCCGGCACCGGTGGCATCCACCACCGACACGGGACGGGCCGGCACCCGAATGTGCTGCTCGGCAGAAAACGCCTCGGCACCCTGTTCGCCGTGCGTCACCACCAGCCATTGCAGCCGCTCACCGGCCAGCTCCCGGGCATGGCCGAACAGGTTCTGCTGCCGGGCCAGATCGGCGGCAGAGGCAATCATCACCTGGCAGGGCCGGGACCAGCGACCGCCCCCGGGATACTGGCTGACCACCAGACTGTGTTCCGCCATCTGCGCCATGTAAGCGCCGACATCACCGCCGTCATAATTGACGTACAGGCAGTCCACCGGCTCCGTGGGCAGGCCACCGGGCAGCGCCGGCCGCCGATGTTGTCGCAATATGGTACGTTCGCCCAGACTGTCGATTAGCACCAACAGCTCACCGGTTGCCCCGTCAAACTGCTCCACATGGGTAATATCCAGCCCCAGCTCGGCGGCTTGCTGCCGCAGCCAGTCACCGGTGGCATCGTTGCCGACCCGGGCGGCAATGCTCACCTCATGTCCGGCCCACAACAAGCCAATGCCGGTGTTCGCCGCACCGCCACCCAACCGACACCCCTGATCCCGATACAAGAGGCGGCCGCCGGCGACCAGTGTCTCGTTCAACAACAATACATGGTCGCAATTCAGATTGGCCAGCAGCCGTATTTTTGCCATTCAACACCCTTGACGCTATTTCACCGTGACCTGGATAACCTCCGACATCACCGGTGGCTGATGCGGAACATGCTGCGCGTCTCCCAGCACCAGTTGTAATCGGTAGTCTCCCGGCGGCAGGCTGAGCCGGGTTTCGGTCTGACCGCCACCGAAATGCCGCACCTGGTCGCTGGCGGGCAGCGGCATAGTCAAATCCGGCATCGGCTGGGCATTGATCAACAGATGATGATGACCGGTACCCTCCTGCTCCGTGCCGGCGGGCGCCACGCCCATGCCTTCCAGGCCGAAGCGTACTGTAAACTCTGCGCCCAGCTGCTCACCATCGGCCGGGCTGATGAAATAGACTCTGGCCCCTTCCGGTGCCGGGGTGGCGGATACAGATAAAGCCGCCAGCAAGGTGGCGGCACCAACTAGACTCGTTTTTTTCATCATCATGACTCCCGGTGGATAATACCGTCCAAGCATAGCAGCTGGATGATGGAGGCCCGCCATTTCGGCCGCCCCTGACAGACTCAATCAGCCCGACTGGTATAACGCCGTTCCGTGGTATGAATACGCACCTTGTCACCGATTTTCAGGTATTCCGGCACCTGAACGGTCAGGCCGGTAGCGAAAGTAGCCGGCTTGGTGCGCGCCGAGGCGGAAGCGCCCTTAAGTTCGGGAGTGGTATCGACTATCACCATCTCCACCATTTGCGGCAGTTCCAGGCCGATGACCTGGCCGTCCACCAACAGTGCCTGAGTGCCCTGGGTGCTTTCATCCAGAAACAGCAGTTCATCGCTAATGTCGGCACTGCGGATCGGGTACTGGCTGTAATCTTCGTTGTCCATAAAGACATGCTCTTCACCGTCCACATAAGACAGCACCACGTTGCGCCGCTGCAGCTCGACGGTGTTGAGCAAGTCGTCGCCCTTGAACCGTTCCTCGACCTTGAGCCCTGTTTTGAGATCGGTAAAACGCATCTTGTACAGGGTGGCACCACCACGGGCGCTCGGGCTCTGTACATCGATATCACGCACCAGCAGCAGCTTGCCGTCCAGTTCGATCACTATGCCTTTTTTAACTTCGTTTGCCCTTGCCATGGCGTACCTCCACAAAAGTCCGAAGTCGCATCTTAGCCAAGCCGCAACGTTTGGGCCAGGGCTTGTTGATCCTGATCGGTGGCAAACTGACACGCCACCGCCTCCATGCCGAAGGTACCGCTGCCAGGCACCACGATCACCGAATGGGCCTGATACAGCTCCTTGAGACTGGCGGAGATATCGCACATCACCTGCCGAAAGCGCGGCGACATATGGTTCAGGGATCTATCGGTATACACCACCGAATATTCCAGCAGGCCATCGGGGTCGATATTGGGCAGTAATCCGGACATAATTACCTCTTGAGAACACCTGATACCGAAAAAAGGACGCAAATACACCGCTGGACATCACCAGCCCCAGAATGGCACGGTCAGCCCGAAAGGGGGGGTGTGTACAATCCCGAACACAAACCTGCCGGCATATTGAAGCACAGTGAGTGGCGTTATCTGAACCAATCATCAGGCCCAAGATTTCCGGAAACAGCACAAAAACCATCACCAGAACGACCTTCAACTCCTGGACACAACGCTTAAAATCTATTTTTAAGGTTTTGGCTCAATCAATACACCATACAAGAGAAGTTTATGAACGAACAATTCAGTCTAGAAGGACATGCCTTCATTCCCCTGCACAATCTGCTGAAAGTGCTCGGCTGGTGCGACTCGGGCGCCATGGCCAAGAGGGTGATCGATGAGGGACTGGTACGGGTAAATGGCGAAATAGAAGTGCGCAAGCGCTGCAAGATAGTGGCAGGACAGCACGTCAGCTTTAACGGTCAAGAGGTCGAGGTTACCGAATAATGGTGATGGGCGGGGCTTGGGAACGAGCCCCGAACCGGTGAACCCGCCTCGCCTGCTACACCGCTGACGGCAAACGCCGGAAAACAAAAAGGGCCCATCATTTGATGAGCCCTTTTTGTGAATCTGGTCGGCATGAGAGGATTCGAACCTCCGACCCCTTCGTCCCGAACGAAGTGCGCTACCAAGCTGCGCTACATGCCGTCAACGGAGCGAGAATTTACATAAATGACGGTATTGTTGCAAGCTATTTTTAAGCACCGGTTCTATTTAGGTGCCGCCGGGTACCGGCACGGCACTGGCATCCGGCCGCCGGACCTTGAAAAACGGTCGCCGGCTGTTCACTATCATTGAATCATGAACCCTGATGGAGTCACCTCCGGTGAACATCGCCTTTTTCAGTTGTCGGCCTTATAGGCCACACCCTGTCGTCGAGCACTGCTTGGTTCACAAGGCCTGCCGTTGCACCCTGGACAAGCTGCAACGGCTGTCCACAACGAACCTATGATACTCAAATCAATTAAGGAGTCTGTATGAAAACAGCCCTGGTCATAAAAGCAGCCCTGGTCATGAAAACAGGCCTCGTCGCCACCGCCCTGCTGCTGACCGCCTGTAGCGGCGGCCTCAAGGTGGTAGAGTCCGGCCTGCAGCATCACCACTGGAATCTGACCGCCATCAACGGCGTCCCCGTCGACGCCGAGATAACATCGGATCTGGAAATTTCCGAGCACTTCACCATCAACGGCATGGCCGGCTGTAACCGCTTCTTCGGCAGCGCCACTCTGGAACAGAATCGTCTGAAAGCCGATCCCCTGGCCAGCACCAAGATGGCCTGCGACCCGGTCGCGCAGCAAGTAGAAACCGCCGTGCTGCAAACCCTGGCCGAGGGCGCGACCGTCAACAACCGGGGCCAGCAGCTGGAGCTGGTTGGCGAGCAATATACCCTGACCTATCAACTGGCCGACTGGATGTAATCATGAGCGAACACTTCCTGATCTGCCCGGCCTGCCAGGCAAAGAACCGGATTTCCGGCGAACGACTGCAACAGGCACCCAAATGCGGTAAATGCAAAGAGTCCCTGCTGCCGCCCCAGCCGCTGACGCTGGACGACCCCAGGCTGGACAGGCTGCTGGCCAACGAAACCCTGCCGCTGGTGATCGACTTCTGGGCGCCCTGGTGCGGCCCCTGCCAGAGCATGGCACCGGTGTTTGCTGCCGCCGCAGGCGAGGTGAATGGCCGGCTGCGGCTGGCCAAGCTGGACACCGAAGCCTACCAGGCGGCGGCCGCTCGCTTCGGCATCCGCTCTATTCCTACCCTGATCGCTTTTCATCACGGCAAGGAAATCGCCCGCCAGTCCGGCGCCCTCTCCGCCGGCCAACTGCGACAATGGTTGCAGGCTCTGATGGGGTAAATGAAAAGCAAACCCGACCGCGCCCGAGGAAGCCTGTTCGAGGAAGAAATTGAGTAGGCGATCATGGATTATCAGGCAGGCAAACTGGTATAAGGAGGTTTTTACTCCTGTGGAATGCATGATGGACCAACTCGAACAACAGCGCCTGACGCACATTCTGAACCAGACGCGCAGCATCGCCCTGGTGGGGGCCTCCAATCGTCCGGAACGAGCCAGCTATCAGGTAATGGAGTACCTGCTGCAACATGGATATCAGGTGTATCCGATCAACCCGCAACTGGCCGGCGCCGTCATCCTCGGCCAGACCTGTATCGCCGAATTGGACGATCTGGATCAGCCGGTGCAGCTGATCAATGTGTTTCGCCGCGGCGAGTTTGCCGCCGATATCGCGCTCGAGGCCATAGCGCATGACGCCCTGTGTCTGTGGCTGCAGGAGGGGGTTCAGAGCACGGCGGCGGCCGAGTCCGCCGCCGAGGCCGAACTGGCATACGTCGAGGATCTCTGCATCAAGAAGGTTCACCGGCAGTTGCTCAGGGCGGGAGCATACTTTGATTGTAATTTAGCCAAAGAATAATTGTGCCCGATAATCATCGTTCCAACTGGCCCGCTTCAGCTTGTTGCGCTGGCTCGGTGAGCCACATTCGCTCTGCTTGAGGATGTTCATCGCGAACCGCCGGAACAGCGCCATGTTTTCAACGGCATCCCCGACGGCAATCCGTGAGGCATCCTCATTGAACACCACGTCCAGAATGTAATGTTGACTGTTTTCTATCCGCCAATGCTGGCGGATGTAGTGCCCAAGCAGCTTATGCTTGGGCGACATCGAGCTGACATAGTAAGAGGTATCTACCGTCCCTTTGCCATCGATGGTTCGGTGCCGTTCAACGGCGATGATACTGCGGATGGTCGGCCATTTCTCTGCCAGCTCTACTGGTCATTTTGCTTTTAACTGAAAGACATAGCGTTCTTCTTTGCGCCCATGCCCGGTTTCCTTGTGCTCAACGACCACTTTCTCTTTTCGTGCATCGAAGACCGCCTGGAACTGCGACTGAACCGCTTTGCGCAGATTAGGCTGATTGTGTTTCACCTGGACCACGACATCGGCTTTCTTATCTTGGATTTTCTCCAACGTCTCCCGCTGACAGTGCAGCGCATCCAGGGTCACGACGGAACCTTTGAGATTGAGCACATCCAGCATCTCCCGGACGGTCGCGATTTCTCCCTTCTTGGATGGCGTGGCTTTCTGACTCAATACCAGGCCGTTTTCGGTATCGTAGGCGGTGACCAACTGCACTGCCTGGGCAGAGTTGTTGCGATAGGACCCGCGTAATACCTTGCCGTCGAAGGCAATAATGGGTTTACCGCGATGGGTCCGGCGCTCGTTGACCCAGTTTAGCAATGCTTCCAGCAAGGACTCGACCACCACGCTAGGGATGACGCATCAACGTTCAAAAAACGAACACCCTAATGACGTTGCATCAATTAGGATATGTTTGAGGCCCACTCAAGTTCATTATGATGAGTGACAATCATACAGTTAAGGTTGTTTTTGAGCATCAATGCTACCCTGAGCAGGCTTTAATTGTTCGAAAAACGATCATGCGTCGGCCCTGACCACCACGCTGCGGAGAATAGGCGCAATGGTGTGCCGACGCGGAATACCATGAGTAAAGGGACGGTACTGGCGTAGCCAGTCAGCTTTGGCATCACCATAGGTTTCAATGTCTTGCCAGCCCTCGGCACCCGCCATGATGGCGCTGATAACCAGGAACATCACATCTACCAGATCATGCTTGCGGTTGATGTCCGAGCGGGTTTCTTCAACAAGGGTAAGGTGTTCGATCAAGGTCATGGTCAGGCTCCTCCGGCAAGAGGAGCTGATTAGATCACAGGCTATACGCCTGTTCAAATTTCATTAACAAAGTATGCTCCCGCCCTGGTCAGCTGCTGGGGTCAGCGGAACTGCTTAACAGACCATTTTTCTTGTCGAAAGTAGAGGCTAAAGGGAACCGCTCAACCAACCACTACATTTATCTTTCATATGACAGAAGAGTACCCATAAGTCCTCTGAAAAATCGATGCTGTTTTTACACTCAGCAAAGAGCTTACCAGTTCTCTAATCTTGGTATCAGCATCGATAAATTTACCCGGATTCGCTCCGCCAGCAGTTGAATCATACAGTGCCTTGCCTTGCCTCAGGCCATCCTTGTAAATCTGAATCTCGGCATAGGACATGTAGAGAGCCAGATCCCAACTCCACCTGGCATTGTAGTTGGCTGTCCACCGACACTCGGCCGGCACGGTCATGCGGTCAACCACTCTGAACCTGACACCGTTATCCGCCAAGGCGGACTCCAAAGAGTGCAGAAAACCAGCCCGTACTTCGGGGTTTTGTACCACACACAGAGTTGCGCTATTCTCGATTTTTGCTGTCTCGACGCTTTGCTGGATAGAGCAACCGGACAAGACCATTGTCAGTAGCAGGACAGGGATTAATTGTCTGAGCATACAGGCACCTCAACCATCCGTGGATCATGATTTTACTTGGCATACTCTTTAGCGTATTTTCCAATATTAGCGGAAAGAATACGCTTAGCCACTTAAATACCTTGCTCTTTCTCTTAAACGGATTAACTGGGTAGCTGCTCCTTGTTGAATAATGTAAATTCAGACCCAGCGCTTAAAGATTAATGAAGTATTGATACCACCAAATGCGAAGTTGTTACTCATAACATATTCCGTCTCAATTTTACGCACTTCATGCATTATGTAATCAAGCTTCGCACAACCCGGATCCACATTATCCAGGTTGAGGGTCGGACAGAACCAGCCTTCATTCATCATTTCGATCGCGGTCCAGGCTTCCAGAGCTCCACAAGCACCCAGCGTATGGCCCGTGTAGCTTTTCAATGAGCTGATCGGTGTTGAGCTCCCGAATACTGCCGCCGTCGCCTGACTTTCTGCAATATCGCCCCGGCTTGTGGCAGTACCATGTGCGCTAATATAACCAATCCGTGACGGAGGCAAAGCTGCCCCTTTTAACGCCTGCCTGATCGCGATTTCCATGGTGCTGGCACTGGGCTGTGTGATATGACTGCCATCGGAATTGGTCCCAAAGCCAACAATTTCAGCATGGATTCGGGCCCCTCGGGCTTTGGCATGTTCCAATTCCTCCAGAATAAGGACACATCCCCCTTCACCGATGACCAGCCCATCCCGATCCCGGTCAAACGGACGAGGAGAAAGGTGTGGGGTATCATTTACCACACTTGTCGCATACAGGGTGTCGAATACTGCGGCCTCTGTCGCGCACAGTCCCTCACTGCCACCGGCGATCATGATGTCCTGAGTGCCAAATTTGATCGCCTCATAGGCATACCCTATTCCCTGGCTGCCCGAGGTGCAGGCACTCGAGGTAGTAATAACACGACCACGAATACCGAAATGGACACCAATATTCACCGGCGCGGTGTGCGACATCATCTTGATATAAGAATTTGCATTGAGCCCATCCGATGAGAAGTTCATCAGCATGTTGCCAAAATCCACAAAGGCTTGGCTATCACCAGCTGACGATCCAAATGAAACTCCAACACGACCATTTCCAAGCTCTTCACTACCGCTCAGGCTGGCATTACTGAGTGCTCTCTCTGTTGCATATACTCCGAGCTGAGCCACCCTTCCCATACTGCGCAGCGCCTTTCGGTTGTAATGTGAAGGCATTTTGAAGTTCTGAACCGGTGCCGCTAGCCGAGTATTCAGCCCTTCATAGCAATCCCAGTCATCCATTCTGACAATACCGCTACGACCGGCCGCAAGGTTATCTCTGATGGTCTGCCAGTCATTTCCAATGGGGGAAAAACCGGCCATGCCTGTTATAACAACCCGTTGCATCAATACATTCCACCATTCACCGAAATCACCTGGCGGGTGATGTAGCTGGCCCCTTTGGACATCAAAAAACTCACCGTGGCTGCAACTTCCTCAACCGAGCCAATCCGCTGCATCGGAATCATTTTCATTGCTTCATCAACCGGCAGATCCTCAGTCATATCTGTTTCAATCAGACCCGGAGCAACACAGTTTACCGTGATTTTCCGTCTTGCCAGCTCTACGGCCAATGCCTTGGTGGCCCCGATGATGCCTGCCTTAGCGGCGCTGTAATTTACCTGTCCCCGGTTCCCCATTTCACCGGAAACCGAGGAAAGCGTTACTATACGCCCGGGTTTTCTCCGCCGGACCATGGGCATCACCAACGGATGTAGGACATTGTAGAACCCATCAAGGTTAGTTCTGAGTACCAGGTCCCAGTCCTCTTCCGGTATAGCCGGAAAGGCATTGTCTCGGGCAACTCCTGCATTACACACGACCCCATAGTAGGCACTGTGCTCTTCCACATCCTGCTCCAGAACCCTTCGGCATTGATCCCGATCCGCTATATCGAATTGCAGGATCCGGGCTCTACGACCTATCGCCTCGATTTCACTCGCCACACCTTCAGCGGCTTCAAACCCGGAGCGGCAATGCAATACGATATCAAAACCATCCTGCGCCAGCTGCAGAGCTATCCCTTTACCGATCCCCCTACTGGAGCCGGTCACCAAAATTGTTGCTGTCATTATTTTGTATCCCGTAAAAACATGTCGGCGTCTTCCGGCTGATATATATTCAAACTTGCCGTGACTTCATATCCATGCCCCCGAAGTTCACAGTCAAAAGCGAACAGCCCGTTCTCAGCCTGCATGTTTTTGGTCACCCTCACATGAACTCGCTCCCCGGGAGAAAAATATTCCACCGGTACACTGTATTTCCGGGTTCCCAGCAGGAAACCCAACTTTGGCTCCAGCCCTTTCTTCCGCTCCTGAAGACCAGCGTAGGCGCCTATCGCCTGCGCCATGTACTCCAGCCCCACCCAGGAAGGTACGCCATTCTCATCCGCAAACATGGAAGACGGCGTAATGTTCACTGCCGCTGACAACCAGCCCTCTCCAAAGCCCGTAATCTCCGACAGCAGGCTCATCTGCCCGGAATGAGGGACCAGTTCATCTACATGAAATTCAGGCTTCATCCGACTCGTCTCAAAATCAAAGAGATGTTATTACCACCAAATGCGAACGAGTTACTCAAGGCATACTCAAAATCATCGACTTCCCGGTGCTCTGCAACCAGATTAAGGGCCGGTAATGCAGGATCCGGCCAGCCGTCCCAGATATGGCGTGGTAGAAAACCCTCATTCAACGCCAGCCAACAAATAGCAGCCTCAAGAGCACCGGCAGCTCCAAGTGTATGCCCGGTCAGAGGCTTGGTTGAGCTGCAGGGCACAGTATTGCCAAAAACGTCCGCGACGGCCCGGGCTTCCATCTGATCATTCAGCTGAGTGGCCGTACCGTGCAAGTTCACATATCCAATCGCATTAGGCGTTATGCCGGCATCCGCCAACGCCGCCCGCATGCAACGTATCGCTCCTGCCCCTGTGGGATCCGGGGCCGATATATGATGGGCATCCGAACTTTCACCTACGCCGGCAAGCTCAATCACTCCTGGCTCGCGAGTAACCAGGAAAAGAGCAGCTCCCTCACCAATATTGATTCCCTTTCGATTGACACTGAAGGGGTTGCACGGCTGTTCGCTAATTGCTTCAAGAGAGGAAAATCCCTGTACGGTCAAGTGACAAAGCGTATCCACTCCACCGGCAATCACCGCGTCGCATACTCCCGAACGTAATAACCGACGGGCAGACGCCAACGCCTTGGCACCAGATGAACAGGCAGTGGAAATACCAAATACCGGTCCGCTCAGTTGCAGAACGGCTGCAATGAAAGCGGCTGTTGCTCCCATTTCCTGCATGCGGTAGTCATAACCTGGAGGCAATGCACCGGTTCTTGCTCGTTGTTTCAGGCAGCTTTCGGTGTCGCTGATACCGGAAGTGGATGTACCAATCACCACACCAATACGATGCCGACCGAAACTGTTTACTGCATCTGCAATTGCCGTTTGTATCTGGTTCAGGGCCGCCAACGCTAAACGGTTATTGCGGCTATGCCAGTGGGCTTCGGTCAAGACAATTTCTGGTAAGGCTCCGGAGTAAAGTCCCAACGGCATGGGCCTTTCGGAACTGAAGCTATCTGTCTGAGTCAATCTGGCCTTTCCCGATCTCAATCGGTGATAAGCGATTTCTCGGCCTTCGCCTATGGCACTGACCATGGCCATGGCATTCAAATAGCACCGGGTCACTGTATCAAGTCCCTTTTGTCAAATGTCTGGATGGTTACCTGATACTCCTCCGGATAGTTCCATACCCGAGTAATATTTTCGTCATAGACAATATCAAGCACAAGCGCGCCATGATGCCACAACTGTCGACGGTTCGCTTCTATAGCAACACCCCACCCTGCTTCAGACGAATAATGGCGGTTCAGTACGGGGGTGGGCCAAAGGGAAAACTGGATCGTCGCCAATATTGCCTCACCTGGCAGCTCGACCGGAATCCCAACCGTCTGCTGCAATCGCTGCCCATCATAGTCCAGAGTCGTTAGCGACTGTCCCGTGGGCATGAGTGCCACCAGCCTCGTCCGCTTACGGTCAAACCTGCTGACAACAATAAATTTCAGATTTTCGCCACGAGATTGCATAACAACAGCCTGCTTTAACAACACCGAATCAGGACCATCTGCAGGTGACAACAAGATAAGCTTAGCGACCGCTTCCGGCTCTAGGCGAAGCCCAGAGCAGCCTGCCATAAGGCATACTGAACCGAGAAAAAGTATGCGTATCAGCCGCGACATAGCTCAGCCAGAGTTGAAAGCCTTGCTGGCTCGTTGACATAGGGATTGCAGCTGTCCCAGGCATAACCGGCAAGGATGGAGCTGATCATCGACTTCACAGACTCACTCTTGTTGTCGGCAAAGATCACATTCTGCAGCCGTCCGTCGTACCAGCCATCTACGAATACCCTGAAGGTATCGATACCCGTTCTCAGGGGGAGTTCATACTCCTGTTTCCAGTCAGGTGCCAGTCCCTGAAATTGTCGGTGAAGGGTAGCAGCCGCCAGCGTTGCTGACTTAAGAGCAATAGTGACACCGGATGAAAATACAGGGTCAAGAAATTCACCGGCATTGCCCAGCAAGGCAAAGCGCTCACCAAAGAGCTGCTCAACATCGCTGGAATACCCTTCCAGTTTACGCATGGGTGTATCGAAAACTGCATGTGTCAGAAATTCGCTCAGCATACCGCCTTCGGCAATATACCCCTGTAGTGTTGCTTGTTCATCCATACTGCTTTCATCAAACAGCTCCCTGGGTAGTACCACCCCGGTCGAAGCCCGGCCATTACTGAATGGAATTAGCCAGTACCAGATTTCAGGTACCGATGGGTGAACCGTAATCAGAATTTTGTTGCGATCAAAGCGCGGGTCACTAATATTGTCCTCGACATGAGTGAACAAGGCAATTCGTGATCCCAGTGTGGATGCCTTCTCCAACTTCAGCAATCGCGGCAAGACTCGACCAAAACCGCTGCCATCAAGCAGGAACTCCGCTTCAACCCGATAGGGTGCCTCATTTTCAGGCAACACATCTACCGTCACACCAGACTCTGACTGCTCTATCGCAGTAACGGTCTGGCCGTAGCGGATCTCGGCCCCCTGACGCTCCGCACAGTCAGCCAGTGTTTTGTCAAAGTGACTGCGCTGCACCTGATAAGTGGTTCCCCAGCCTGCCGAGAATTTCTGACGAAAATCAAAGAAGTCATACTCATAACCACGGCAAAAAGCGGCACCATTCTTGTGTTGGAAACCGGCTTCCACGACAGCCTGCAACATACCGGCTTGCTCCAGAAACTCCATACTTTGCGGCAACAGACTTTCACCAATGGAAAACCGGGGAAAATGCTGCCGTTCAAGTATCAGCACTCGGTAACCATATTTCACCAATGATGCGGCCGCCACGGCACCGGAAGGTCCTGCACCGATGACAATCACATCATAACGTCCCTGCAGCTCTGCCATTTGTTATTTCTCCTTTGGAAGACGCGCGCATAAGAGGTGCCAGCAACCAGGTCAGCAACAGGCCCGGCAAGACAATGGCACCAAAGTGATAAAGTACGGGGGTTTGGCTTAAAGCCAGCAATCCAAATGCTAGCAAGCTACTAAACGCCGACAGGCTGACGGCCAGCCAGGTATGATCACTGTCGCCGGTTTCATGGAGAAAGATCCCCATATCGAGTCCGATTCCCAGCACCAGCATCAATGCGATCAAATTAAACAGGTTGTATCCATCATTCAGTAGCAGAAAGCCGGCAAACGCCATCAGGGATGCCAGCAAGGGCGGCAGCACTATACGCCAGACGCGCTGCCGATAGCGTAAGGCCAGCATCAGTATCACACCGCTGTAGGCAAGCAACAGCCAATTTGTAATTTCGTCCCTGTAACTTGCCATCAGTTCGTTTAGGCTACCTATGTGGTCCACGAAATAAACATTCGGCTCCAGCTCCGCCAGCTCGGTCAGTGCATCCTTGAGGGACTTACTTATCTCTCCCTTAAGGTGAATAAGAGTCGCCATATCACCTGTACGCTCACTGATAATATGCCGTGACCAGAAGTGGCTGAACTCCAGTTGGTGCCATTGCTCCGGCAACAGAAATGTTTCAACTCCTCGTCCCATATGAGCCATGGCCTGAGTACGCTGCTCCCCGGATAACTGCAGCAGGTCGGCCAGTGCTAACCACTGTGACCGATATAGTACTTTCACCCGTTGGCCGTTTTCAGCCTGCCGCTGATGCGAAGGCAGCACCTGTGATAACGCACTGTATCCTTGTAACAGATTTTCATCCTGCAGGCGTACCAACTGTGCTTGCAGTCGCTCTTCGGCTCTCAATACCTGCTCAAAATCCGCGCCGGTTACCAACAGAAAAACCGCACTACTACCATTACCCAGCAGGGTTTGTACCTGACGGTCTTCTGCCAGCAATCTGTCGGGTGATGTCTGCAATAGTGTCACATCGTCCCGGGCTGTTCCGTGCCAGATAATCGCTCCACTGATCAGGACCAGTCCGAGCGTCAGGCCAGCCAGCCAGGGAGACATACAGATCCGGGGATAAGCATTTCGCAAGCGCTCCAGCCACAGGGCCGCAGGCAAGGGGCCAGTCCGGGCCTGCCGACCCAATACAGGTAACCAGACCAGCACCGTCAGCCAGGCTGCCATTAGCCCCGCCCCACAAAATACCGCCATTTGCCGTAGCCCCGGAAAAGGTGCCAGCGCCAGCCCCGCATAAGCCACGACGCTGGACACCAGTCCCAGCAGCAGACCAGAAAACAGCTTTCTGATGATCTGCTCCCGAGGTAGTACTCGGGCCTCACAAATGAAATGCATGGCATAATCCACTGCCACACCAACCAGGCCGGCACCAAAGGCCACCGTAATCATGTGGATGCGTCCAAACAGCAGCAGGGTCACGGCAGTGGCCATCAAAGAGCCAATCACCACCGGCAACAACGCCAGCCCCAGTGGCCAGATACTTCTGAACACCACCAGCATTAACAGGATGATGCCCACCAGAGACCCCAACCCTATGGTGGATATTTCCGCTCTAGCCTGTTCGGCACCAGCCGCAGCATGCAGTAACAACCCCGAACGATACAGGCTGACGCCCTGCTGTTGTAACTCGACCCCCAGCGGATCCAGAACGGCGCGGACTACCTGCTGGACCTTAAGGCTAAAGGGATCCGCCGTTAACTGCAGGCTCAGCAGATAGGAAGGACGCTCTGCAGCAACCAGCCGCAGGAGCCCATTCTCGACACGGATCGGCACCCCCGACTGCAGCGAAAGGGCCAGATCGCTGTAAAGTCCGAACGGGTCCCGCAATAGATCGGAAGAAAAACCGGACAAGGGATCGAACAATCGCTGCAAGGCCATTTGATACTGCAACACGCCATTTTCACTGTTCAGCCGTTCCCGAGCCTCGGAGCTCAACAACGTAAAACGATAAGGGAAGAGTTCGTCGCGGGCGGGATCGGAGAGGGGGGCCTGCCAGGTTAGACGAGCGACGCCCTCAAGTGCCTGCAACCGGGTTGCCGCCAACCGCACAGCCGCCTGAGCGTTGTCATTATCATCCGTCGCCACAACCATCAGCAACTTGTCCGAAAACTCCGCTGTCTGTCGCTCGATGGCGCGCTTGACCAGCGGTTGCTGCTCACTGGCCGGAAGTAACGCCATCAGACTCGTATCAACAACAGGCCCCCGGTGCCAGGCTAAAATACACGCCGCCAGAATTACGGCCAGCCACAACAGCGCGGCAAATCTCATGCCCGCTTTACCCGGATTCATTTCGGTAAGCCGTAGAACCGTATGCGCGTTCGGTCCCCACCGGTCTCATGCAGCACGATTTCTCTCAGGTAGACATCACCCTGAAGCTCGACCCGGCTTACTACCTGCTCGACACTCGCTTCACGAGGGATCAGGGTCGCCTGCCACTGTGATGCTTCAATGCGAGTCTGAACATCAAAATGGTCAGACAGTATACTCCAGCGAGCAGTCATCACGCCGAAGAAGATATCACTGAACAGAGCAACCACAGGATTGTTTCGGGCTTCCAGCTTTGACAATACCGTACCGCTTTGCTCACTGGTGATAGTTTCCGGAGTCAGTATCAGCAGGCTTTCAATCGGCATCAGCGTGTGCCAGCTGATGATCCTGGCGTCCCGCTCATAAGCGAACTGCCCAGACGACACTATTTCGGTATCCAGGGCGGTCAGATGCTTGATCTGTTCAAAGCTACCACTCAGAGCCTGCGGCGCTTCCATCAAAGAAGCCGCCTCTTTATAACCGGGTGCTGCCAACACCGGTATCATCCATAACAAGGAAAAAAACAGGGCGAAAAGACGCCTCATGACTCCAGTCCCAGCTTCTGCAGTAGCACTGTTGGAGAGGCATAAAGCATATCTCCGCTCTTGGCATTCACTGCCACCTGTACGGTATACGCCTTGGTCAGACGTTTACCGCTCGCTGCATCACTGATCAAGTAGTTGATCTTCATTCGGCTTTCCCACTCGACCAAAACGGCTTCGACCTTTATTTTCTGCTGAAAGAGCAAGGGTTGAACATAGCGAATACGTAAATCAATCACCGGCCACACATAACCCGATCCCTCCATTTGTAAACAGTTGTAGTCAATCTTGTCCAGCAGCGCACAACGCGCTATTTCAAGATATTTGGCATAGTGCCCATGCCAGGCAACACGCATGACATCAACATCATGAAAGGGAATTTCAAGGATGACTTCAGATTTAACCATGTTTATTCCTGCTCACGAATGCCTGTTGGAATGACAACTTTCGGACTCTGACCCCACTCATTTATCCTGTTCTGCCAACCAGAAGGGAAAGAAGTTGAACCACTGAAGAGGTACCCGACGACAATATTCAGCCAAACGATCGGCATAAGCCTGCACGACTAGCTGCAGGCCTTCGTTCCTGCTCTTACGCGGCAAAGATAGTTGCTGGGTAAATTTTTCCAGATACAAGTGGTATTGCCCGGACTCTTTGAGGCAGAACATCAGATAAACCGGACAGCGTAACAAGCTGGCCAGAATGAATGCCCCTTGGGGGAACTGCGCCTTATCCCCCAGAAAATCAACCGTTGAGGTGCGTTCGCCACCATTCACGGGGACACGATCACCCGCGATAACGATATATTCACCCGCTTCAACACGCTCCGCCAGCAGCAAGGCTGTAGCCGGCGATATATCGGTCACCTGCATCAGGTTGATGGCGGTATTGCTGTTGGCCTGCTGCATGAGACGATTGAATTTTTCGGCATGGCGGGTATACACCAACATGGTAACTCTGATATCCGGTAATTGATGGGCCAGCGCACTGCACACTTCGGTATTACCCAAATGAGAGACGACGATGATGCCGCCACTTCGACTCTTGTCGATTTCCTCGAATGCGGCCGGGGTTTCAAAGATCACATCCTGATGACGAATATGCCCCATCCAGACCAGCAGTTTGTCCAGCAGAATTTCGCCAAACTCCCAGAAGTGCCTGAACGGCGCCAGCCCTGCCTGTCGCTCAGGCGGCAGCAGGCGCATCATTCGATTAAGATAAGATCTCGAAGCCAGACGAGCTTCCCTGCGCGTCAGGTAGAAATAAGTCATGACCGGCAGCAGCAAGATTCGAAAGCCTGCCCAGCCGAACAAGCGGTAGGCTCGCAGCAGGGTTTTCATGCCCAATAAGGTACCCGCCTCGCCGACATTGGCCCAGTGCCTACTGTATTCAGCCATGACGGCGATTCCCGATGATCGAGGGCAGGCGCGCCAGCATGCCGAAGAAGAGCCGGGCATGCATCAGTGAGATCAGGATGTTATCCTTGACCGCATTGAAGTGTGACACGCCATCTATCGGATAATTTACCCTGGTGGGCAGGCTCTCAATCGGCAAGCCACGCCATGCCCAGCGCACGATGACTTCAGGATCAAAGTCCATGCGGTTGCCGCAGGGCTCCTGATCCAGCAACTGGACCACCTGTGCCAACGGGTATACTCTGAAACCGCACATGGTGTCCTTGATACGAAACGAAAGTGTGTTTATCCAGACCCAGACGTGGGTCAGATAGCGAGCGTAATAGCGAAGCACCGGCACGGATTCATCATATTGGGGATAACCGGTGACCAAGGTATCAGGGAACCGCTGCCCTGTAGCTATAAACAGCGGCAGGTCGGCCAGCTCATGCTGACCATCGGCATCAATCTGAACCGCGTGCGTATATCCCATCTTCAGTAATTGTCTGAGTCCAGCCTTTACAGCCGCCCCCTTACCACCGTTTTGTTTCAGCCGAAGCAAATTAACCCTGTCACCATACTGCCGTTCGAGCTGGATCAAGACATCACGACACGTGGCTGAGCTGCCATCATCCACCAGCAGTACCGGATAGTCATATTCCATGGTTCGAGCCAGCGTGAGGCCAATCGCCGCTTCATGGTTGTAAACCGGAATGACAATCGCTGCCTTGAAGTCCCTATCAGTTGAAGCAGATCCGTCCACTGGCGTGCACTCCTTTGTCTGAAAAATAACAAAACACCAGCTTCTGCTTTTCAGCCTGATAGTCAAGCTTCAAGGTCACGACTGCCTCAGGAAAAATGACCTGCTGAAATTTGGCTACTTCCAGACGGCAAAAAGCTCCGTCCACGCCAAGAAGCTTTCGCCCATAGTGTGCAGCCCAGTGCACCTGGGTAATACCCGGCAAAATAGGGTTATCCGTAAAGTGACCATCGAAATAAACCAACTTTGCCGACACCTTCAGCTCCAGCTCAGCCATTTGTTCAGAGCCTGTCTGACTGACTATATCGGGCCATTTGAGCTCGTCCGGTTGAAACAAAACCATTAATGCCTCCACCGTAATTTTTCCCTGCTGGTTATAGGGCAATTGTTCTACAAATCGCCAGCGCCGTGGTAATGCCACCGGCTCAAAATGTTGTTTGAATATTTCTCGTAACTGCTGGGTCAGCGCTTGTTTTCCCTGACACTGCAAGTACTGCATACCCTGATGGGTTAACTGTACAACCAGCGCGATTTCAGTTCGACGATGACTCAGGACAACAGCCCTGGCTGTGTTGATTAGTTGGTGCTGCTCGGCAACTTGCTCCACTTCGACCAGGGAAATTCGCTTGCCTTCAATCTTGGCAATACGATCGGTTCGCCCCTGTAATCTGAAACCACCGTCCACATCCAATTCCACCCGATCAGACAACACATGATGCCCTCCCTCAACCTGGGGAGCTATTACCCGCAAGGTCTTGTCCAGAGTCAGCTCACACCTAACCCCAGGTAATGGCTGCCAATTGGCTTCCTTGGCTTGCCTCTGGATACGCCACGCCACGGCCCCCGTCTCCGAACTGCCATAAATCTCACGAACCGGTGCATTCAGCAACGTCGAGATCCGCAGGCTGTCCACTCGCTGCAATGGCGCAGCCGATGACAACACGGCACAACAGCCAGACCGCAGACTGTCCCAGTCAAGTGCCGGGTTCAGTCTGCTCAGATGAGAAGGAGTTGAAACAAGGATGAACTGCCGATGCTGTTGTGCTCTTTGAAAAAGATCCTCGGTAAACTGACAGGCTTTGCGTTCGAAAAGCTGCCCTTTACTCAGGGGCCAAAATAAACGAAAGGTCAGTCCGTACAGATGCTGATGAGTCACTGTGGTCACCACCACAGCCTGCTCCTGGCCTGGCCAGTGCTTCTCCAGCGCCGCCAACTCACCTTCAATTTGCTCAAAGGTTTTCAAAACAGGCTTGGGCTCACCTGTGGAACCGGAGGTATATATTTCCACGGCCGGAAAATTCACAGGCAGTGACCGCCAGTCAACGCCCGAAGCCTGTTCCGAGCACCTCTTTTCATCCAGACAGCCGGATTCCGGATATTGGCCAACAAAACCGGCCACTCTGCGCCCCAACCGTATATTGGTCGCTGGTCGATTATCACCGGGAATACAGGCTGTACACTCCAATTGCCACAGCGCCAGCAGTATTGCTGCAAACTCGACCGCATCCTGATGGTATACCGCCCAGCGCTGTCCCGGTTCAGCAGGAAGCTTCCGATACCAGTAAGCGACTCTTTCCTCCAGTTCTTTTCGAGTAACCATTCCCGTATCACCGGTTGCAACCGGCCTGTCCGATGCCAGGAGCAACCAGTTGGAGAGCGGTATCAAACCGGTCATCTGCGCCTCCTGACCCGCTGTCTGATCAGCCACTCCAGAGACAGCATCAGCCCAATAAAGATATAGGCTATCAAGCCATTATAAAGCATCCATATCTCTTCCGAAGCCCAGAGCATCGTTGCCGTCGAGACCGTTGCATTCAGAACAAAAAACACACACCAGACCTGTGTCACTTTACGGGTATAAGCCACTCCTGCTGGTGGCAGATCCGGTTCCCTGATCCGTGCTAGTCGTTCAATGATGGGCTGTGAAGAAAAGAGACTGCTGCCAAACGCGAACAGCAAGCCAAGATTTACCATAACTGGGTATAGCTTAAGCCCCATTTGAGCACCGTGCAGCAACACCACTGCCGTGACACCCAAGACACTACCGATAATCACGAACCGCTCATACCCTCGCTTGCCAGAGAACCAACGTAGCAGCAAGATCACGAGCAGCAAGGGCAGCAAGGCAAACGCATCAAATCTGTGTAGCCCCCAATAAACCAAAAGCGGATAACCTATGGTCAACAGCAATGCAGCCGTTCTAATCAGCATCGGATTCAGCCAAGCAATTTCTCAACTTCAATGACCACATCCTGTACCGTTCGCACCGACTTAAAGTCATCCGGCTTAATTTTTTTACCGGTCATTTTTTTCAATTCAACAACCAGATCGACTGCATCAATACTGTCGATATCCAGATCTTGGTAGAGATTGGCCTCCGGATGGATATCATCCGGATCAATTTCAAACAACTCTTCCAGAACCTTGACGATTTTCTGATAAATTTCTTTCTGACCTGACATGACACTCTCTTAATGCTTTTCTTGGGATTGAACCAGCTCCGCTAGTGCATTAACACTGGCAAAATGCTTACGGGTTTCTTCAGAGTCTGCTTTCAGCTTGATACCATATCGCTTCTGCAACGCCAGACCTATTTCAAGTGCATCTATTGAATCCAAACCCAACCCATCTACAAAAAGGGCTTCGTTATCATCGATTTCGCCTGCCTCGATATCTTCAAGGTCTAGCGCATCGATAATCATCTGCTTTATTTCAAATTGCAGATTGCTCATAAACTTTCAACTCCTTATCAAAATATTCGGCAAGATCAGCCGTTAACCTTCGTGCTGCTACAGATGGAGCCATCTCCTGCAGGTAGGGCTCCACCGACAGGGTTTCATTCACGCAAATGCGGATATGCACCTTGGAAGTAGGCGTCTGATACCAGCGGTCCTGTTTAGTCAGCGTGGATGGATGACAGGTTATCAGTACCGGTGTGATATCCGCCGCATTGCGAACAGCCACATTGGCGGCTCCCCTTTTCAACGACATCAGCGCCTCGGGTGTAGTCCGCGTTCCCTCCGGAAAGATGATCAACGCATGGCCTTTGGCAAACGCCTCCCCAGCCGCAGCAACCACCTTCTCGTTTTCTTCGTTGATGATATAACCAGCGGCCTTGATGGGTCCACGAGTAAACGGGTTGCGGCTCAACTTGCCTTTCACCACGCAGTTAGCGTTAGGCACTAGCGCGATCAAAAAAATTACATCGATCAGTGACGGGTGGTTAGCCAGTATCAGACGGGCATGCCGTAATCTATCCGGGTACTCAACTTCATAACTGAGTACACCGAGAAACTTCATCATGCCAATATAAAAGCGAAAGGCATGATGAATCACACGCTGGCCTCTTCTTTCACGCTGCTCAGTACTTCCCGGAGTGCAGTACAGCACAGGAAGAACAAGTAGCGGCAACACTACGCCACCAAGTCCGAATACCAAAAAGCTGAACACTGTTCCGCACCAGCGCCAAAGACGATTAATATGACTCAACATACTTGAACAGGGCCTTATGTCAGGAGAGCTGCCAGCCAAAGCCCGATTCGGAATGAAAGCGGGCACTATTATCCTGCTCACACAGAAAGCGCATTATCTGTAACAGATCGCTTGAACCATCCAGCTTCTGCTGAAACCGGGTTTGCTCAAGAGTCATCTCAACACCTTCACTGCGACTGAGCAACATGGCTAGCGCAAAAGGAAATGGTTCGCAAGAACTATAAGGCTGGTAAAGTTCTGGCAGGGGGACATCGTACACGAGGCACAAAACCCGTTCCCGTTCCTGCAGCTGCGTTGCCGCTTCCAGCAGCGCAAGGGGAATCAGATTATCGGCTGCTGCAATTGCTGTCACTTCACTGGCGTCCTTCCGTGCAATGGAGATCAATCCACTGACGGCATTATGAACGGCCAGACTAAATCCAGTGGGTGACATTGGCTGTTCATCGGCGATGCCTTCAAGCAGCGACAGCGTGAGTGGCGTATCCCCATGCCGGGATGCAAACACGCCTGGTATAGCATCGATATTTTCTAGCAACGGCAAGGCTGCCCCGGCGGCACAACGGCCCAGCTCGGTAAACCGCCGCCGCAATATGGGGGGGATTTGCTGCAATGAAACCTTATTCAGGCAGGGAGTTGGAATACAAAGCTGTTCCAGCCAGCTCCGCCACTCAGAAGTACTTTCCAGACCAGGAGCGAGCGCATTCCATGATTGCAGCTTGAAACTTAAAGACATCCTTACTCCTGCCTACCCTTATCCCGGCAACTAACGCAAGCCAGCCATTGACTACATCACTCCTGCTAAATCAGGATACAAGCACACTTTAGATGCGATTATTTTACACACAAATAAAGCACACCCAGGCAAAATTTTCATCGCCTAGTTAAGTAAAACATACCCTTACCTTGGGCAACATCATAACCTCAGGCTTACCTGGTTAAAAATAAGACAAAATCCATTTTAACCCTGCTATTTAGGGGCCGACCGATTTTACCTGTCCACCCGGCTAATGCAAAGAGAAAGCTGTTTACTCAATGGGTTAACTCTATCTATAATCAGTCGTTTATCAGGAATCTGCTACCACAAGGAAAATATCGTGAAATTGATCACCGCCAGCCTTTCGATCTTTTTGATTTTGATGTCACCTCAGGCATTCAGCCGTGACACCAAACACATGCTGCCAATTCAGGATGCAATGCAGTCTTCTGAATTTAAGGAGCGACTCGACCCAAACGTCCAACTCTACTTCGGCAGCCAAAAACACCCCAAGGTAGCACATAGCTTTGGCGACTTTTCAACCAATAAAAAGACCAATGCATTCAACAAAAGCGACGATAAAGCTTGCCGTTGGGTGCTGCTGTCTGCACTTCTCTCCTTGCAGGACAGGGTGAAAAAAGAGGGGGGCGACGCCGTTATCAACATTGCCAGCTACTACAAGAAAAACAAGGTCAGCAGCAACACCCAGTATGAATGCCATGCCGGTGCGATTATCGCCGGTGTCGCCCTGACCGGAGAAGTTGTTAAACTTGCCCGCTAACGCCCCTCCCGTAATTATCCGGTTCTGGCACGCCAGAATCGGCTCTTCCGGCCAATCAAGCCTTGATGTAAAACTGGCTCGACTACCCTCGGCGCAGCAGGATTTTTACCACTCCCTTCGCTCCACCAAACGTCGACTGCAATACCTCCACAGCAGACTCTTGTTGTGCACTGCCTTAAGTCAGAATTATCAGCGACCTACCACCTTTTGGAAGATAGAAGAGCGGCCTCAGGCAACGCCCGCCATTCACAACCTTCCCACCCCAGCTCACATCAGCCTAAGCCACAGCTATAACCTGGTGTGCTTTGCTTTAAGTCCACTAAGGATTGGAATTGATGCTGAATTGACGAAGACCAGAAACAACTTTCGAGAAATGGCCAAACTCTTTATGAGTGAAAAAGAGTTAAGCCTTTTACCGAAGCAAAACTCCAAGCTTCTGAATTATTTCTATCGATTATGGTGCGCCAAAGAAGCACTGTATAAAGCCATTTCTCCTAATGAGCAAAGTTTGGCTACCCTACCGGCACTTGCATATTATTCCTTACTTACAGACAGCTCCCAATGGCACCTCACCCAATTCAAACTGGGGAACTACCAGATTGCAACTGTCAGTGACAAAAGCGCCCATCCCCCTACACTGTTCAAGACCTTCATCAATCTGGAGCAATCACTGCCACAAAACACAACCCGGAACGGCGGGAACCACAGCCTCTATTAAGAGCGGATCCTTCATCAGGCTCAGGCAATACAGCTAAATTACAACAGCCTCAGGTACACACAGAGCAGCCGTATTCTTGAACAGAAGTTTCCACCCGAAGCTTTGTTGCCCGGCAGTAAGGTTCTATCGTGTTGTAACGAAACAGTGGCGCTAGACCAAGCATCCGGCGAATATTCGCAGCGGGTTTCACTGCTGAGTGTCATTTACTGCGGCATGTCGGGGGTAGAGAGCCCTTTGACCAACCAGCTTCGGACGAACAGACGATCTGATAAAAAGGGGCCAGCCGTTCCCTTCTTATATTTAGCGGTGATGATGGCTGTCGTCATGGACCTTTTCCTCCGGCTTCGCGTGCTCGCCATCCACCGCGACGTCCACTTCTAGGGCACCGGCCTTTTTGAAATACAGGGTCAGCGGAAAGCGTTCGCCGACGGCCGGCACCTGCTTCAGACCCATCAGCATCAGGTGATGACCACCCGGCGCCAGTATCAGCTCGCCACCGGCCGGGATCACCAGCTCGTTCAGTTGGCGCATCTTCATCAACTCGCCATCCTTGATATGAGTATGAATTTCCACTTTTTCCGCGACCGGGCTCTCGGCGCCCAGCAGCACATCCTCGGCATCGCCCTTGTTACTCACCGTCAGATAGGTCACGCCGGTGGTGGCCACCGGCGGCAGCGGCCGGCTCCAGGGATGGGCTATATCCAGATCACCGCCATGGTAGTCGTGGGCGAAAACCACCGCTGAGCCCAGCAGCAGGGCCGTGGCCAGCAGGGTGCGTAACGATGCCATTATTTCATTCCTTGCAGATGATGATATTCGGTTCATTGTAAGCAAGCTGGTCGTTATTTCCATCCACTATCACGCCTTCGGTACCCGCAAAAAGGCGGAACAACAAAGAGAGATGAATGCCCGCTTGAAATCAATAATTCAGCAGCGCCATAAAGGCTTCGAACGGCATGGGTTTGTGGTATTTGAAGCCCTGCAGATAATTGCAGCCCTGATGCTGCAGCCAGGCTTCCTGCTCGCTGTTTTCCACCCCCTCGGCCACCACTTCCACGCCCAGCCCCTTGGCCATCCCCAGAATGGACAGGGTAATGGCGCAGTCATCCGTGTCCTGTGGCAGGTCCTGAATGAAGGAGCGATCGATTTTCAACTTGGTAAATGGCAGGTTCTTTAGCCGCAACAGCGAGGAATAACCGGTGCCAAAATCGTCAATGGACAACTTGATGCCCATGCGCACCAGCTCTGCCAGTGTTTGCTGCAAAACGGTCGAGTCTCCCTTGACGGCGTCTTCGATGACCTCCAGCTCCAGTTGCGTGCCCAGCACCTGATAACGCTGGAGCCTTTCCCGGACTTTATCCGCCAGCAGGGGATCCATGATGGAGTCGGCAGAAAGGTTCACCGCCACCGGCGGCATCGGCACATCCTGTTCACGAGCCTGCTGTATATCCCGACATACCCGTTCCAGCACCCAGAGATCCAGGTCGGCGATAAGCCCGGCCTCGTAGGCCAGCGGCAAAAAATCCGCCTGTGACATACAGCCCAGGGTGTCGTGCTGCCAGCGCACCAGGGCTTCGGCACTGACCACGGCACGACCGTCGCCGGACATGATCGGCTGGTAAAAGACACTCAGGCCACCGGCGGCGATGGCTTCGATCAACTGGCTTTCCAGCAGAAAACGCGCCCTGGCGGTACTCGAGATATCCTGATTGAAATACTGCGCCTGACGTCGCCCGCAGGCCTTGGCGTAGTACATGGCCGACTCGCTGTGACGAATCAGGGTGGGTACATCTCCGCCATCATCGGGGAAAAAGGAAATGCCGATGCTGGCACTGATCTGGACTTTCTGCTCTCCGATCCTGATGGGATAGTTGATGGTTTCCAGAATGGCATCCACCGCCTTGTCCATGGTCCCCCGCCCCTGTGGAAAACGGCAGATCATGGCGAACTCGTCTCCGCCGACCCGCGCCACCATCTCCTTGCCCGGCAACTGCATGCCCCGCAACCGGGCTGCCACTTCGCTCACCACGGCGTCACCCACCTGCTGCCCCATGCCGTTATTGATGGCATTGAGCCGGTCGATATCGAACCACAACAGGGCAAAGGATTCCTCCGCCTGCTGTTCGATCTGCTGCTGTATATAATTACGCAATGCGCGAAGGTTCCGCAGACCAGTAAAATCATCGTGATGGGTAATGTAATCCAGCTCTTTGCGGCTGTTCAGCCAGGCCTCGTGGGTATTGATGAGGCTGATGGTATCGGCGACGGCCGTCACGCAGGCGATATCGGCCAGGCTCCACTGTCGTCGTTGCCGGCTTTCAAGGCCGATAACACCACATAAACGATTGCCGTCGTAGAGAGGTGCGCCCAGCATGGACTCGACCAGCTGGGTTTCATTAAGGTAACGCGGATGAAAGGAACGGGTACGAGGATCCGTGCTCACATCATGGGTACAGATGATTTCGGCGGCATCCAGCGCCGAAAAATAGACCTCATGCTGGTCCCGACTCAGGCTGAGACCCTGACCCCGGCCATCCAGGCCCCGTGGATAACACAAGTCACGCTCAAGATGGTCATCACTGAGGCTAAGCGTCCAGATGCCGACACTGTCGACCCGGAGCAGTTCGCCACAAAGGGCACTCAAGGCTTCCAGCTTCTTGCGCTTGTCCAGCCCGATAAAACGCCGGCCATGCACCAGCTGCGTCAGGGCCTTGTGATAACCGAAAAAGCTCTGAATCTGTTCCACATGTCATCCGTTGACTGTTGCGTTCCATCTATCATGGCAAACCCATTTGACGCTGTCCACATCCTTGCCGATGAGGTGATTAAAACCACGAGCCAGAGCCATTTTTCACGCAGATGCAGCCTGTATCCGCGGGTTGGCAGGAACAGACATGAGCAGGCTGGCGCTGTCCGTACCCAGCATTAGTCTTCACGCACTATGGTTACCTGACTGAAGCCCAGCTTGCGGAAATATTCTTCGCGAAAGTCCTTCATGGTCTTGCGATCGTTGCGGCTGACATTGGCCACCTGGCTTTCCATGCGATGAAACTCGGTCAGATCCACCCCTTCCGCCGTGGCGATGGCATCATAGACGCTGTGGTGCTTGTCATTGGCAAAACCGATTTCTTTTTGCTGCTTGTGATAGTGGTAACTGATACGAAAAGCCATGCTGGTATTCCCCGGAAAAACGCCATTGTCGCCGCAACCGCCATACCGACTCAAGCCCGGCTCCCCCCGATGCGGGTGGATTTTCAGCGCTCGACACCCTCCATCGGCCCGGCATGGCCCCTACGGCATAATTTCCGCGGTTTTCTGGCCCCTGAGCGCCGCGCGAAAAAATACGTTAAGATGCTGTCATCATTCATTATTATGGTGTAAATCCCGCCCGTGATCAGCGTTGAGCGTAAAGATGGCTTCGCCCTCAAGATATCTCGTATCCTGCGGGAGGCGACCGAGCACCGGCTGGATATTTATCTCTTTATTCCCGGCGAACTGGGGCTGAATACTCATGTGGTGCCGGAAGAGGAGTTTTACCACGGCGCCATTCAGGTACAACGCACCTATTTCAGCGACCAGCCGCTGCTGCCGCTGGTGCACAGCCGCCTGGCCCGCCGGGGCAAGCTCACCACGGAGCAATACCGGCTCAGTCTCAGCCTCTACGCCTATCAGTATGTGGTGGGGCTGGAACAGTCCAGCCACCAGCTGCGTAACGGCAAAGACAGTGCCAGCCAGGAGGCGATAGAAGAGGTGATCGCCCTGGCCCAGGATATTCTGCGCCGCCTGCGCCGCAATGTGCCCACCGATCAGACCCTGCTCAAGTACTACGTCAATATCGACAACTACCTGTCCTGGTTTACCGAGCAGCGACTCTTGTCGCTGGTGGCTCACCTGCCCCGCAGCGGCGACTACAAGACAACCAAGTCACTGCTGCTGGAAATCTGTGATATCGAGCGCCGGCATCGTGACAAGCAACAATATAACTCCAGCCATACCACGGAGGCGCTGTCGCGCATTTCCAACAAGATGCGGCTGCTGCGCAGATTGATCGAATATCCGGTGACACTCAAGGAGAAAACCCGGGAGCTGGGCGGCGGCGAACAGAAACTGCTCAAGGCGGGGGTCACCGCCGTGGTGATGACCTCGGTATCGCTGGCCGCCTACGAGGTGCGCGAAACCCTGGGCGGCATTTCGCTGATGGTGATCTTCGCCCTCGCCCTGCTTTATGCGCTGCGTGAACTGTTCAAGGACGACTTGCGCAACACCCTGTGGCGCTGGTTGCGCAAGGGTCGCCCCAAATGGCGTCGACAGTATTTCGATGTGCACAGCAGCCAGCTGGTGGGGCGTCAGCTGGAATGGTTCGACTATCGCCGCCCCTCCCGGCTGAGCGACGACATTCTGGCGACACGCCATGCCAACGTGAGCCAGCGGGAAGAAGTGGTCATGCACTACGGCAGCCACTCCCGCATGTTGCCCACCCGCTTTCTGAGTGGCTACGAACAGACCCGCGAATTGCTGCATCTGGATTTGAGTCTGCTGTCCAAGCTGATGGAAAAGGGCTCGCACCACGTCTACCAGCTCAAGGAAGGCCAGGTCTCCCGTCAGGCGGTGGAAAAACGCTATCTGATCAACCTGGTCACCCGTGAAACCCAGGGCCAGAAGCCGCCGGTCATCCAGCGCTGGAAAGTGGTGATGAGCCGCTCCAAAATTGTGGAAATAGAGGAAATCCCCCAGCGGGAGCACTGAAACATCGGGAGCACTGAAACATAAAGAGGCATCCCCTTTCCCCGTGCCGGCCTGAGGCCGGCAATAGGGCGTTGCTAACCATTGCCCTCGGCCGTCGAAAGTCGCATGATGGACTCATACACCAACGCCTGAGGTCAGGGATGAATTCAGCCTCAATGCCCACCCTGGGCAGGCTCGCTTTAATATCGCGCCGGTTATCCGATTACCGCCTGCTGTTCGGTCTCTTCCTGCTGGTCGCCGGCACCAGCCTGTGGGCCGCCGAACCCCGGGTGCCGCTCAGCGTCACCCAGCAAGTGTATATCGATGCCCACCCGACCATCTCCATGTGCGTGGATCCGGACTGGTTACCTTTCGAAGCCATAGACAAAAACAATCAGCATGTGGGCATCGCCGCCGATCTCATCACCCTGGTCGCCGCCAAGACGGGGCTACAGATACAGTTGCATCCCACCTCCGGCTGGGAGCAGAGCCTGACCGCTTCCCGTAACGGAGACTGCGTGGCCCTGAGTCTGCTCAACCAGACGCCGGATCGCGAACAGTGGCTTATCTTTACCGACCCGCTGCTGGACGATCCCAATGTGCTGATTTCCCGGGAAGAACATCCTTTCATCTCCGACCTGGCCGGCCTGACCGACCACACCATGGCCCTGCCCCGCGGCACGGCCATGTTCGAACTCTTTGCCCGGGACTTTCCCAACCTGACCATTATCGACACCGAGTCGGAATCCGAAGCCATGCAACTGGTATCGGATGGCAAAGCCGATCTGACCCTGAGATCCCTGGTGGTGGCGGCCCATACCATCAAGCAGCAGGGCTGGTACAACCTCAAAATTTCGGGACAGGTGCCCGGTTATGAAAACCGGCTGCGCATGGGGGTACTCCAGTCGGAACATACCCTGCGCGATATTCTGAACCGGGGCATCAATGCCATGACCGATCAGGAGCGGCAACAGGTCATGAATCGTTACCTGTCATTGCAGATGGTGTCGGAGGTGGTCACCGATTACACCCTGGCCTATGGTCTGGGGTTGCTGCTGGCCGCCGTCACCGGCACCAGCCTGTTCTGGGCACGTCGCCTGCGGGCGCTGAACCGGCAGCTCGAGGTCATGGCACAGACCGATGCCCTGACCCGGTTGCCCAACCGGCACGGCCTGAACCTGACGCTGGAAAAAGACCTGCGCCGGGCACAACGTTACCGTCGCCCACTGACGGTGATCCTGCTCGATATCGATCACTTCAAGCACGTCAATGACCAATATGGCCACCTGACCGGCGACAAGGTGCTGGTCCGGTTCGGTCAACTGCTGCAGGATAATCTGCGCGAGGCCGACGCCATCTGCCGCTGGGGCGGGGAGGAATTCCTGATAGTGTGCTTTGAAACCGATCTCGGTCAGTGCAGACAGCTGGCCGAACGACTACTGGCCAGCATACGCCGGCATCGCTTCCCCGGACAGGAACACATTAGCGCCAGTGCCGGCATAGCGGCGCTCGAACCCGCCGATACCGTGGATACCCTGGTGCAGCGAGCAGACGAGGCCCTTTACCAGGCCAAGCACAAGGGGCGGGATCAGGCCTGCGTGGCCCGACCGACGCTCCCGGCCACCGACCGCGGCGACCGTGACCGCAACGACCGTGATCGCGACGACAGGGCCTGAACCCGGGACCTGCTTTCCAGCGCCTCCAGCGGCCGCCAATATCTCTTTAGTCGAGTGACGCCACAGAATTTACTCAGGGCGCTTAAGTCTAGGGGCCTATATGTCATACAATACCGGGCGGAAATGCAATCCAGCGGTGTATGCCAGCGCCAGTGCCAGCCAACAATTGGTGCCACGCCGAGCCGTTGAACCCACCTATCAAGCAGGGAACAAGCGAAATAATGACAACCAAAGAACCGACCATCGTATATACCTTGACCGATGAAGCCCCCGCCCTCGCCACCTACTCGTTACTTCCCATAGTGCGCACCTTTGCCAGCAGCGCCGGCATTAACGTGACCCTGAGCGATATCTCGCTGGCCGGCCGCGTACTGGCCGCCTTTCCCGAGCGCCTGAGCGAAGCACAACGTGTGGTTGATGGCCTGAGTGAGCTGGGTGAGCTGACCCAGGATCCGCATGCCAACATCATCAAGCTGCCCAACATCAGCGCCTCTGTGCCCCAGCTGCGCGCCTGCATCAAGGAGCTGCAAACCCAGGGCTTCGATATTCCCGATCTGCCGGAAGAAGCCAACACCGACGAAGAAAAGTCCGCCGCCGAGCGCTATTCCAAAATTCTCGGCAGCGCGGTCAACCCGGTACTGCGCCAGGGCAACTCCGACCGTCGTGCCCCGGCGGCGGTGAAGGCCTTCGTACGCAAATACCCGCATTCCATGGGTGCCTGGAGCAAGGCCTCCCGCTCCCACGCCGATTACATGAAGGGCGGTGACTTCTTCTCCAGCGAGCAGTCCGTCACCATGGACAAGGATCAGACCGTTCGTATCGAATTCGTCAACCAGGCCGGCCAGGTCGAACTGAAAAAAGAACTGCCGCTGCAGGCCGGCGAAGTGCTGGACGGCATGTTCATGAGTGCCCGTAAACTGTCGGACTTCTTCGAACAGACACTGCAAGACTGTAAAGAGACCGGCGTCATGTGGTCACTGCACGTCAAGGCCACCATGATGAAGGTGTCTCACCCCATCGTGTTCGGCCATGCCGTCAAGGTCTTCTACCGGGAAGTCTTCGAAAAGTACGGCGAGCTGTTCGACGAGCTGGGCGTCAATCCCAACAACGGCATGAACAGCGTGCTGGAAAAGATCAAGACCCTGCCCCAGTCCACCCAGGACGAAATCGAGCAGGCCATTCACGACTGCTACGAACTCCGCCCGGAAATGGCAATGGTCGACTCGGTCAAGGGCATCACCAACCTGCACGTGCCGAGCGACGTGATAGTAGATGCCTCCATGCCCGCCATGATCCGCAATTCCGGTCAGATGTGGGGCCGTGACGGCAAGCAGAAAGACACCAAGGCGGTGATGCCGGAAAGCACCTATGCCCGCATCTATCAGGAAGTGATCAACTTCTGCAAGACCAACGGCGCCTTCGATCCCCGCACCATGGGTACAGTGCCCAACGTGGGTCTGATGGCGATGAAGGCCGAAGAGTACGGTTCCCACGACAAGACCTTCGAACTGAGCGAAAACGGCACCATGCGCGTGGTCGATGCCAACGGTCAGGTGCTGATGCAGCACGAAGTGGAACAAGGCGATATCTGGCGTGCCTGCCAGACCAAGGATGCCGCCATTCGCGACTGGGTCAAGCTGGCCGTCACCCGCGCCCGCCACTCCGCCACTCCGGCGGTATTCTGGCTGGACGCCGAGCGCGCCCACGACAACGAGTTGCAGAAGAAGGTGGAAGCCTACCTGCAGGAGCACGATCTGAGCGGCCTGGACATTCGTATCATGTCCTACAACGAAGCCATCCGCTTCTCGATGGAGCGTATGATCCGCGGCCTGGACACCATCTCCGTGACCGGTAACGTGCTGCGTGACTACCTGACCGACCTGTTCCCGATCATGGAACTGGGCACTTCGGCCAAGATGCTGTCCATAGTGCCGATGCTGGCCGGTGGCGGCATGTACGAAACCGGTGCCGGCGGTTCGGCACCCAAGCACGTACAGCAGCTGATGGAAGAAAACCACCTGCGCTGGGACTCACTGGGTGAATTCCTGGCGCTGGCGGTGTCGCTGGAAGAGCTGGGCATCAAGGAAGGCAACGCCCGCGCCAAGATCCTGGCCACCTGCCTGGACAAGGCCACCGAGCTGCTGCTGGACAACGGCAAGTCGCCGTCGCGCCGCGCCGGCGAGCTGGACAACCGCGGCAGCCACTTCTACCTGAGCCTGTACTGGGCCCAGCAGCTGGCCGCCCAGACCGACGACGCCGAACTGGCCGCCCACTTCGCGCCGCTGGCCAAGGCACTGGCCGACAACGAGCAGCAGATAGTCGCCGAGCTGAACGCGGTACAGGGCCAGCCCGCCGGCCTCGACGGCTATTACCACGTCGACCCGACGGCGGTAGAAAAGGTCATGCGCCCCAGCGCGACGCTGAACCAGGCCCTGGCCGCACTGAAAGGCTGAGTCTGACCGTCTGAGTCACCCCGGCTAAAACCAACACCCCGGCATCCTGGATGCCGGGGTTTTTTATTGGATGCGTGCCAGAACGAGGATCCGCTAATGGCCTGCCAACCGGGCAGACATTTCCGAGCACCCATGAAGGGTTGATGGCGTATCGAGGGAGACGGCTGTGTTGTCTCAGGTCCGGGGCCTCAACATGACCGGATCATGGCCGGGACGGCTATAGTTAGTGGTGAAACCATACCCCCCGCCATTTACCGCTCGTTTTTTTGGCAGCCTTTTTTTGGCAGCGCATGCCTGCAGCGCGTTCCCTACCCCTACTGCAGAAGCCACCAAAAATAGCACAATTACCTTTAACATACTGAATAATCATCAAAAAAAGCACAAGCAACCATATTTACACACACGCATCAATACAACTCAGCTCGGTGTCACGCACTTGATTGCATTGCTCTCTTGCGTCCACAGTCGTCTTTTGACAGTCTATAATAGCCCCAAATGAGGTTAGAACCCGAAACGAAGGAGAGCACGGAATGAACAAGCTAAAAGGACTCAAGCTGGCGACCGGACTGTCGGCGCTGGCGCTGTTCACCTGTACCGCCGTCCAGGCCGACAACTGGCGCTATGCCCACGAAGAATACGAAGGCGACGTACAGGACGTGTACGCCCACAAGTTCAAGGAATACATCGAAGAGCATTCGGATCATACGCTGCAAATCTACCGCTTTGGCGAACTGGGCGAGTCTGATGACATCATGGAGCAGACGCAGGCCGGCATCCTCAACTTCGTCAACCAGTCTCCCGGCTTTACCGGCGCCCTGATCCCCGAAGCCCAGATATTCTTCATCCCCTATCTGATGCCCACCGACATGAAGACGGTGGTGAGCTTCTTTCGCGAGAGCAAGGCCATCAACGAAGACTTTCCCAGACTTTATGCGCAAAAAGGTCTGGAACTGCTGAAGATGTATCCCGAAGGCGAAATGGTTATCACCCTGGATGAAAAAGCCACCACGCCGGAACAGCTGAACAACAAGAAAATTCGGGTCATGACCAACCCGCTGCTGTCGGAAACCTATTCCGCCTTCGGCGCCACCCCGACCCCCCTACCCTGGGGTGAAGTCTATGGTGCCCTGCAGACCAACATGATCCAGGGTCAGGAAAACCCGATCTTCTGGATCGAATCCGGCGGTCTCTACGAAGTGTCTCCCAACCTGATTTTTACCGGTCACGGCTGGTTTACCACCGCCATGATGGCCAATCGGGATTTCTATCAGGGACTGTCCGATGAAGATCAACAGCTGGTACAAAAGGCAGCCGACCACGCCTTCGAGGAAATCATCGAGCACATCGATGGCCTCGCCGACCGCTCGCTGGAAAAAATCACCAGCAACAGCAAAAAGGTCACGGTCACTCGCCTCGATGACACCCAGATTGCCGCCTTCAAGGCCCGGGCTCCCCGGGTGGAAGACAAGTTTATCGACATGACCGGAGAGGGCGGCAAGGCGCTGCTGAACCAGTTCAAGCAGGATCTGAAAGATCTGTGAATAATTAATAATGAGCCTGCGGCCTCACCACTCCAGGTGAGGCCATATCAACCCACCCGTAGGCGCCTCTGCCGCCGGGACAGGGACGGCTCCGGAGCATTATAATGTCTGAGCACACTCCTGAACCAGAAGATGACACCGCTGCCTATGACTCGGGCCTGCCCGGCGTTCTGGGTGTAATGGATGAATGGATAGCCCGCTTCGAGGCCCTGATGCTCGCATCCGGCGTACTGCTGATGGCCATCAACACCTGCGCCAATGTCATCGCCCGCTTCGTGTTTGGCGAAGGCTTCTTCTTCTCCGGCGAGATCAACCGGATTCTGATTATCTTCATCACCTTCGCCGGCCTCGGCTACGCCGCCCGTCACGGCCGCCATATCCGCATGTCGGCACTGTACGACGCGCTACCCGTCCGGGCGAGAAAGGTACTGATGATCCTCATCGCGCTTTTTACCGCCCTGATGATGTTTTTTCTCAGCTACCACGCCTATGGCTATATCGATACGCTCCACAGTCGCGGCCGCATTCTGCCGGCACTCGGCATCGAGATCTGGTGGATTTACATCTGGGCCCCCGTGGGCTTTGCCGTCACCGGCATTCAATACCTGCTGACCGCCGTCAAGAACCTGACCAGCCCCGGCGTCTATCTTTCCACCGGGGTGGCGGATGGCTACGGTGATATCGAAACTCATACCGAGACCCGTACCGAGACCCATCCCGAGACCAAAGTTTAATTCCGGGCGGCAATCAAGCGCCTGGCGTCAATAACCATAAAAAGGCATAAACCATGGCAACGCTGTTAATGGCCATCATGATTGGGCTGCTGCTGTTGGGTTTTCCCATGATGATTCCGCTGATCACCGCCTCCGTGGTCGGCTTTGTGATGATGTTCGACGGCTTCGGCCAGATGGGGACCTTTATTCAGCAGATGATGGGCGGCATTCGGCCTGCCTCGCTGATTGCGGTGCCCATGTTTATTCTCGCCGCCGACATCATGACCCGCGGACACTCCGCCGACCGCTTGATCAACATGGTCATGGCCTTTATCGGCCACATCAAGGGGGGCCTTGCCATCAGTACCGCCACTTCCTGCACCTTGTTCGGCGCCGTGTCCGGCTCCACCCAGGCCACTGTGGTGGCGGTGGGCTCGCCGCTACGGCCGAAAATGCTCAAGGCCGGTTATTCCGACTCCTTTACCCTGGCGCTGATCATCAATGCCAGCGACATCGCCTTTCTGATCCCGCCCAGCATCGGCATGATCATCTACGGGGTCATCTCCGAAATCTCCATCGCCGAGCTGTTTATCGCCGGCATAGGGCCCGGTTTGCTGATCTTGTTGATGTTTTCGCTCTATTGCCTCTATTACGCCCACAAGCATAAGGTGCCTACCGAGCCGAAAGCCAGCTGGTCCGAGCGATTACGTGCGGTTCAGATGGCGCTGTGGCCGCTGTTTTTTCCGGTGATCATCGTCGGCGGTATCTATGGCGGTATTTTCAGCCCTACGGAAGCGGCGGCGGTCTGCGTGCTTTATGCCTTCCTACTGGAATTCGTGGTATTTCGCTCGCTCAAGCTCCCGGAAATCTATCGCATTGCCAAGTCCACCGGCCTTATCACCGCCGTGGTCTTTATTCTGGTGGCGGTCGGCAACGGCTTTTCCTGGATACTGTCGTTCGCCCAGGTGCCCCAGACCATTCTGGAGTCGGTTGGCGTCAATGAAGCCGGCCCGGTCGGGGTGCTGATTGCCATTTGTGTGGCCTTCTTTATTGCCTGCATGTTTGTGGATCCCATCGTCGTCATCCTGGTGCTGACCCCCATCTTCGCGCCGGCCATTCAGGCCACCGGGCTGGATCCAGTCCTGGTGGGGGTACTCATTACCCTGCAGGTGGCCATCGGCTCGGCCACTCCCCCGTTTGGCTGCGATATCTTCACCGCCATTGCCATATTCAAACGGCCCTATATGGAGGTGATCCGCGGTACTCCCCCCTTCATCTTCATGCTGGTGGCCGCCGCCGGGCTGATTATCGCCTTTCCGGAAATAGCATTGTTCCTGCGTGATCTGGCCTTCCCCGACTGATGCCCATCCCATGAAGCAATCGATCTATCGTTCTGTTCGACTGTCATCTCAATCCCGAACAAAGGGCCCGCTCTGCCGACAAGTAACTCGGTGCTCGAGAAGAGCAGCGGCCCGATGCAAGGGGATCAAAAAAGGGCCCTTGAGGCCCTTTGACAGTAACACTGTTGCAGTTCAGAAATGCCAGCTCAGGCCCACCATCAGGCCGGTTGCATCGACTTCATCACGATCAATCAGCTGTGCATATTCCGCGAAGAAGGCCACGCCGCCCGGATGGCTCTTATCCCGGAAACGTACCCCAACACCGTAGCTGAAGTCATCCTCGGAGTCTGAAACTTTTCTGGGCCAGCCGACACTTGGAAAATCATCACTTTCAGCTTCGACTTTGGCCTTGGTCCAACCCAGCAGGCCATAAACCGACATGAAGTCCTGGATGGGGATCTGAGGTAGTGCATAAAAGCCATAATAGTATTTCAGCTTGGTTGTTCCTTCTCCTCCCTGAACCGAATGCTCATCACTCCCTACTCCTCGCCCATAACGAGCTTCAAATGCCAAGTAGGGTGAAGGCTGAACCCCTAGGTTGATACCCACCGTATTCCAGTCGTTAGAGAGTGGATCATCCAACACATCAAGTTCTACATCCGCCTTAATATGTGAATAATTCAACCCAACATAAAACTCGGGTTGGGAGTAGGTAAGGGGGGTGACCGAGGAGTATTGCTGGGCCTGGGCGCTGGCCGCCACCAACAGACATGCTCCCGCAAGACATGCGTTCAGCTTCATATGTATACCGTCCTTGAGATTATTATTGGATGTTATTTAACCACTGTGCCTGAAAAGCGTAGAACAGTGTTCCAATAAGCTCCATATGAATTACTCACCCCTAACCTTTTTGCGCCTGAAAACTGATTTTTTCACCAAGCCTGTCGCTGGTAAGGTATGTTGGGCGCAGCCCTTTTCCATCATAATGGCACCTCTCCAGCATTGGTTTTCACGTTAAAGAGCAATTGTATCCGTGGATGATTTTCTTCAGATTTTCAGCAACCCAATCCTGATATGGACACTGGGCATTGCCAGCGCAGTGTGCTTTATCGGCTCGCTGCTGGCGATCCCCTGGCTGGTGGTGCGGATTCCGGCGGATTATTTTTCCGATAGCTATCGCCACCGGGTACTCTGGGCCCGGCAGCATCCGCTGCTGCGCTGGCTGCTGCTGATCCTGAAAAACCTGCTGGGGCTGGTGTTACTGCTGATGGGCATCGCCATGCTGGTGCTCCCCGGTCAGGGGCTGCTGACCATACTGATCGCCCTGGTAATGCTGAACTTTCCGGGCAAATACCGGCTGGAACGCCGACTGTTCAGGGTGCCCTCGGTGCGCAATGGCGTGAACTGGCTGCGCAGAAGAGCCGGGCGGCCGCCGTTGAGGTTTGATGGTGAAACATGAGCAGCCGCGTCTCTCGTTCCTCCGTCAACAGCCACACTTCAGGTCACCGCCATCCCGGCTTTGGCTTCCAGCCGCATCCGCAGCAGCTGCTCGGCCATTTCGGCAAAGCCCTTGCCGCCTTCCGCTTCGGTTTGATAAGCCGGTAACGTGGTCAGCCAGGGCAGGCTGTGGCGTATGTTGGCCACCCCCACACTCAGGGGCAGGGCGCGGAACATGGGTTCGTCGTTGGCCGAATCGCCGATGCACAGCACCTGAGTTTGGATCTGCTCTGTCGTCAGCCCCAGCCGGGTGGTGAAATAGCGCTCGGCGGCACGCCATTTGTTGTGATCACCACTCCACACATTGAGATGAATGGAGCTGGTGGAATAGTTCACCTCGTGCTGGTCGAGCACGGCACACAGGGCATTGACCTCGTCGCGGCTCAGGCTCACCGCCTGGCCGATGTCGATGGCCATGTCGGTCAGGCGCAGCGGCTGATCTGTTGCCAGCCGGGCGCCGGGCACGGCAGCCAGGGCGGCGTTGACCGCCGCTTCAAGCCGTTGCCGCTGCTGGCGGCGGTCGTCGTCGGGCAGCCAGTAGTGGGTGCTCAGGCGCTGGCCGTCGAGCTGAAAGCGAAAGCCCCCGCCCTCGCCGATCACCGTGTTCACCGGCAGCAGCCGCACCAGGGCATCGCACCAGCCGGCACAGGCGCCGGTAATGGGCACCACGGTCATGCCGGCGTCGCGCAGATCATAGAGTGCCTGCAGGGTTTGGGGCAGTAACTGGCCCCGGTAGCTAAGGGTATCGTCCACATCGGTGAGAATGTAGCGAATGGCGCCGGCCCGGGCCGGCGACAGCTGGTCTATGGGTTTCATCAGTCTATCAGCCTGCCCTGTTGGTCAAAGAACGGATGGGGGCCATCGCAGGCATCCACATGGCTCTGGTGGCTCAGCAGCAGGCCGCTGTGCGGGTGCAGATACAGCAGACGGATCATCGCCGGCTCCTTGGTAAAGGAAGAAGGCGCACCGGGGCGCAGATCCAGGGTTACCGCATGGTTGTGGGCCGGGCCCACATACACGGGTCGCCCACACCACATAAACTCCACCGGCCGGTGCAGGTGGCCGCACAGTATCACCTCCACCTGGGGGTGACTTTGCAATACCACTGCCAGCTCGTCGGCACCGTTCAGCCGTTGCACATCCATGTGCTCCAGCCCCACCGCCACCGGCGGGTGATGCATAAACAGCAGGGTGCGCCGGGCCGGTGCCCGGCTCAGGGTCTGTGCCAGCCAGTCGCGCCGCTCGGCATCAATCAGGCCATGGGGCTTGCCCGGCACACTGGTGTCCAGCCCCACCAGCCGTAACGGCAGGCCGTCGATGGCATAGCTCAGGTGTTCATCGGTCTGAAACAGGTAGTCATGATCCGTAAACGCCGCCCGCAGGGCGCCGCGCTCGTCGTGGTTGCCCGGCACCAGATAAAACGGCATTTGCAGCCGGTCCAGCGCCAGGCGGGCCTGCCGATATTCGGCTTCGGTGCCGAAGTCGCCGAGATCGCCGGTGATCAGCACCAGATCGGGCATGGGTTGCAGACCGTTCAGATGGTCCACCGCCTGCTGCAGCCGGGCAAAGGTGTCCACCCTGCCGGCATAGGCCGGCTTGCCGCCGGCCTTGATGTGAAGATCCGTCAGTTGCGCGATGATCATGCCGCCCTCACACCCTGCTGATCCAGCAGGATCATCTGATCCGGCTTGATCTGCAGCCCCACTGGCTGCCCCTGCGTGAAGTGCGTCCGACCGTCGCCGTCCACCAGCACCGGTTGCTGGCCGGCACCCGCCACCCATACCCGGGTGCGATCGCCGATAAACTGGGTCTGCTGCACCACGCCGGTAAGCTGGCCGCTGCCGGCCTCGGTGAGCACTATGTCTTCCGGCCGGCAGTGAATGCGCCCAAAGCCGTCGGCCAGCGCCACGTCCGGCAGACTGCCCCCCGGCAGTTGCATGCGGCGATCGCGGATCTGGCCTTCAAACACATTGATCTGGCCGATAAAGTCGGCCACAAAGTCGTTTTTGGGGGTGAAATAGATCTCGCGGGGGGAGCCGATTTGCGACACCCGTCCCTGCTCCATCACCACAATGCGATCCCCCAGGGCCATGGCCTCGTCCTGATCGTGGGTCACGTAAATGGCGGTAATGCCGAGCTTGCGCAGCAGGCTATTGATGTCGGCCCGCAGCCGCTCGCGCAGCAGGGCATCGAGGGCGGTGAGCGGCTCGTCCAGCAGCAGCACCCGCGGGCTGGTGATAATGGCCCGCGCCAGCGCCACCCGTTGCCGCTGGCCGCCCGAGAGCTGGCTGATGCGGCGGTGGGCCAATGCGCCCAGCTCCATCATCTCCAGCATTTCCGCCACCCGCCGTTTGATGTCGGCGACATTCACCTTCTGCACCTTCAGGCCGTAGCCCACGTTTTCGGCCACCGTCATGTTGGGAAACAGGGCATAGGACTGAAACACCATGCCCACCTTGCGCTTTTCAATGGGCTGGCGGGTCACGTCTTCATCGCCAAACAGAATGCGGCCGCCCTCGTCGGGAAACTCCAGTCCGGCAATCATGCGCAGGGTGGTGGTCTTGCCGCAGCCCGAGGGGCCCAGCAGCACCAGGGTCTCGCCGGCGTTGATGGTCAAGTCCAGCGGCTGCAGTGCCAGGGTGCCGTCGGCAAAGGTTTTCCGGCAGTTTTCGAGGCGAATGGAAACGCCGTGTTCGTGGTTGCTCATGGTTTAATTCCTGAAAACAAAATACGGATTATCATGCCGCCGGCTTGCGCAGCCGGGCGCCGCTCCACTGCACGCCAATCATCAGCGGCAGCAGCATGATCAGAAAGATCAGGGTGTAGGCACTGCTGATCTCCAGTCGCATGGAAGCATAGGAGTCGGCCAGTCCCACCGGCAGGGTTTTGGTCAGCGGGGTGTGCAGCATCCAGGTAAGGTTGAACTCGCCCACCGACAGGGTCAGGGTCATCAGGGCGCCGCTGATGATGCCGCCCTTGCAGTTGGGCACCACCACGTCGCGAAAGCGGCGCCAGAAGCCGGCGCCCAGGCTGGCCGCACCTTCTTCCAGCTGTTTGAAGTCGATGCTGTGCAGCACCGCCTGCACAGATCGCACCATAAACGGCAGGGTATACAGCACATGGCCGATCAGAATGAACAGCCAGCTGGTGCGCAGATCGCCGTGGCCGCCGTAGGCGATGATCAGCGCCAGGGCGATGGCCAGGCCGGGAATGGCCACCGGCAGCACAATCAGCTCTTCAAAGATGCGCGCCCAGCGGCTGGAAGAAGCCGCCAGATAATAGGCCGCCGGCACCCCCACCAGCAGGTTCACCCCCAGGGTAGCCAGGGCCAGTTGCAGGGTCAGCCAGAGGGTATCGCTGTACAGCGCCAGCACTTCGTTTATCCAGCGCAGGGTCAGCCCGCTCGACAGCCCCTGAAAGTAGTTGTTGGTCAGGCCGGCGGTCACCGACATCAGCACCGGCACCACCATAAAGGCGCAGATCAGCAGGGTAAAACCCAGCTGCAGGTAGTAGGAAAGAGGTCGTTTCATGGCAGTGTCCTCAGGCAGCAGGAGTGGAGTTGGCACCCGATACCGAGCGCGCCAGCAACAGCACCAGCCAGGTGATCAGCCCCAGCAGAATGCTCAGTGCCGCCGCCATGGCAATATTGGCGCCCAGGGTGAATTCGGTATAAATGGTCATCGGCATCACATTGATGCCGCTGGCCAGCGCAAAGGCGGTGCCAAAGGCGCCCATGGAGGTAGCAAAGCAGATGGCACCACTGGCGATCAGCGCCGGCTTGAGCGCCGGCAGGATCACGTCCCGCACTATGCGCAGGCGCGAGGCGCCGAGCGAGCGCGCCGCTTCTTCCAGCATCAGATCCATCTTCTCTACCGCCGACATCACCGTCAGCAGCACCCGGGGAATGGAAAAATAGACATAACCGACAAAGAGCCCGGCCAGGGAATAGGCAAAGGTCCAGCGCGAGCCGTCGAGCAGCAGCCCCAGCTCGGCGCTCAGGCCCTGGCGGCCGCCCAGCATGATCACCAGAAAGCCCACCACCACACCGGGAAAGGCCAGCGGAAAGGTCAGCAGCGACACCAGCAGCGACTTGCCGGCAAACCGGTTGCGGGCCAGAAACAGGCCGGCCACCAGGGCAATGGCCAGGGTGGTGAGGGTGGTCACCACCGACAGTGCCAGGGTCTCCAGCATGCTGCGCAGATAGCGGCTGTTGGTCAGCGCCTGCCAGTAGTTCATGGCACCGTCGTCACCGCTGACCGACACCAGGATCAGCTGTCCCATGGGGATGAGAAAAAAGGCGCAGGTAATGATGAGCACCGGCAGCATCATCAGAACCAGGTTTCGGTTGGTTTGAACAGACATGGGGTTTCTCAACGAAAGAAAGTCAAAAGCGGAGTCGGGGCGGGCACCGCAGTGCCCGCCACCGGCCCCCGGTTACTGCATGCGGTTGAGGTATTGCTGCTGGAAGCGGGTCTGTACCTCGGCCATCTTGCCGTAGTCCACCGCCACGGCGCGGGCGTAATCGGACTCGGGCAGGAAGCGGGCCTTCACTTCATCCGGCATGGCATCGGGACGAACCGGCCGCAGGAAGGCGTTGGCCCACACCGCCTGCCCCTTGTCGGAGAGTACGAAATCGAGGATCTTGCGGCCCTTTTCCGGGTTGGGCGCGTTTTTCACCAGACTCATCACATAGGGCACCACCACGCTGCCCTCTTCGGGGATCACGAACTGCACATTGGCGCCGTCCTTGTATTTGGCGCGGTAGGCGTTGAAGTCGTAGTCCAGCATGATGGGGATCTCGCCGGAGAGCACCCGGGCATAGGCGGTCTGTTTGGGCACGATGGGATCGTTGTCCTGCAGTTTGGCCAGAAACTCCAGACCCGGCTCGAAGTTGTCCAGATCTCCGCCCAAGGCACCGTTGATCGCCACCGCGCCGGCATAACCGACAAAGGCACTGGACGGATCCAGATAACCGATCATGCCCCTGTAGGCGGGATCCAGCAGATCCTGCCAGCTCTGGGGCACCGGCTTGCCCTCGAGGGCATCCACGTTCACAAACAGCCCCAGGGTGCCGGAGTGAATGGTGAACCAGTTGCCGTCCGGATCCTTCAGGCCGTCCGGGATCTGCTCCCAGTTGGCGGGCTGATAAGCCTCGGTCACGCCCTTTCCGGCGGCGGCAATGCCAAACGACACGCCATAATAGGCCACGTCCGCCACCGGGTTGTTCTGCTCGGCCAGCAGCTGGGACAAGGCCTGGCCGGAGTTCTTGTTGTCAAAGGGAATGCGGTAGCCCAGCTCTTCCTTGATCACCTTGAGCTGGGTGCCCCAGTCTGCCCACTGGGGCGGGCAGTTATAACAGATGGCATCGGCGGCCTGCACCTGACCACCCAGTACACTGGCGGTAACGGCCAGGGCCGAAGCCCATTTAACTACACCTTGTTTAAGCATGACGTTGTCTCTCGCTGAAGGGTTGAACAGGGGAATGTTGAACAGGGGAATGGGTAAGGGAAGCCAGGGTGCCACCGGCCACCAGCTGGTATCCCAGCTGACGGCTCGGGCCCGAAGCGGTGTTGTGGTCTGGCTGTGCCAGCAGGGCATCCACGGCGGCACTGCCGATTTCAAGGTTGGGGGTGCGCACGCTGGTCAGGGCCGGCATGCGCAGGGCACCGGCCTGAATACCGTCGAAGCCGACAATGGAAATGTCCTCTGGCACCCGCAAGCCCAGCCGCTCCAGCTGGGCGATGGCGGCCAGCGCCAGCAAATCGTTGGAGCAGAACCAGGCGGTAGGCTGTTCGCCCGGCTGGCCATAAATGGCGGTCAGCGCCTGCTGCAGCCCGGTGGCATTGACCGGGTCCACCTGCACCAGTTGCGCCAGGGCCACACCAGCTTGGCGCAGACCCGACAAAAAGCCCGCATGGCGCTCCCGTGCCCGGTCGGTGCGCACAAATTCACCCGAAATCATGCCAATGCAGCGGTGGCCGGCAGCCAGAATGCGCCCGGCCACGTCGGCGGCGGCGCAGAAGTTGTCGACGCCCACATAGGCCGCCACCCGCTGACGCGGCGCATTGTGCATCAGGCAGTAGGACACACCGACTTCATCCAGCCGCTGCAGGGCGGCGCTGTTGGTAGCGTCGTTCACCGTGAGCAGTACTCCGTCCACCTGATAGGCGAGCAGGGTTTCCACCGCACTCAGTTCAAGCGCACCGTCGTAATCGGAAGAGAGGATCAAGGGGGTGTAACCCAGGGTTCGGGCTCGTTGCTGCAGGCCGGCGGCGGTTTCGGCAAACACCGGGTTGGTCAGGCTGGGAATGATGACGCCCAGGGTCATGCTGCTGGAAGACTTGAGGGTCCGGGCCGCCATGCTCGGGCGGTAGCCCAGCGCGCTGACGGCGGCCTCCACCCGTTCCACCGTTTCCGCCCGCACGGCTCCCTTGTTGTTGACCACCCGGGATACGGTGGCGGTGGACAGGCCACAATGCCGGGCGATGTCCCTGATGGTAACGGTTCTGGCCATAAGTGCCTCCTCTGTGTTGAGAGGCACTATAAATTCGCTTTTTGACAGTAATGTTAACGTTTACATAGAATATGCAATCGTTTACATGAAGTTTTTATGACCGCCCGGCGAAACACTACCGGGCCGAGATTATCACTTCATCCCCAGCCGTTTCGCCAGCTTGTGCAGATTGCTGGGGTCGATGTCCAGCAGGCGGGCGGCAGCGGCCCAGTTGTTGTTGCTTGCGCTTAACGCCTGCTCTACAGCACGACGCTGGGCCTGGCTGGTGGCCTGCTGCAGGCTGACCGGGGCCGGGCGCGGACCTCGGGTTATGTGGTCTTCATCGTCGGCGCCCTGGCCGTGACCTGGCAGGTGGTGATTGGCCTCTGGCCCCGCAGCCGGCAGGCCGAACAAGGGGTGGCCGAACTGGCATCCAAATAATCGCTCGCCTGTTGCAAGACAAATCATCAAGTCCCGATGCCCCTGCGGCACCGGGGCTTTTTTATGTCGTCATTGACGCATGGGTCATCGCAGCAAACGCTCCGACGGATTCAACTCATTCGGGCCCCTGCTCAGCCAGTGCCCGCCGATGCCATTAACGCAACAAGATGACAACATGATGACCCCATTCGTCGATATCGTTGACATACGAAGGCCCATATATATGATGTGGCCATCATTCTGGACTCTGATTCCGCCATGACCTCTGTGCTTTTTGTCTGCCAAAGCAACGCCGTCTGCTCCCCTATTGCCGAGGCGCTGCTCAAACATCTCGCCGCCGACCGCTTTGAAGTAATGAGTGTGGGCCTGGAGCCAACCACGATAGATACTCATGCCCTGGCCGCCCTGCAACGGCTCGGCGTCATTACCGAAGGGCTGTTCAGCAAGGGGCTGGATGCCGTCGAGGAACAGTATTTTGATATTGTCATCAGCCTGTGCGAGCAGGTAGAAGACGCGGCCAGAGCCATACCGGCCAGCCAGTTCATGGCCTGGCATTTCGACGGCGCCTGCTGTGATTCTCCGCAGCAGGCAGCCAAAGTGGTGCACGAAATCTTTGAACGCATCAAGCTGCTGGTGCTGCTCCAGGATCGCAAGGTAAAGCCCCTGTGGTAACCGAAAAATCCCCGCTCGCCCTGTTCAAGGCGCTGGCCGACGACACCCGGCTGCAGCTGGTGCTGCTGATCATGGCCGAACAGGAAATGTGCGTCTGCGAAATGACCCACGCCCTGAATCAGAGCCAGCCCAAGATATCCCGCCACCTGGCCTTGTTGCGCCAGCACGAACTGCTGTCCGATCGCCGCGAGGGCCAGTGGGTCTATTATCGGCTGTCCCCCTCTCTGAAAGCCGGTGCGCTGGCTGTTTTGCAAGATACCTTCCGCCATTATCAACACCATATCCGGCCCGCCCGGGATCGGCTGACTACCATGGGTCACCGCCCCGAACGCCGGCGGTTGTGCTGCTGATCCTCAATCCGGCCTGTAATAACGCCTCGACCTTCGGCGGATAACGCCGGCCCCCGTGTCTGTTGCGGTATCACAGGCTCCGCATCACATCCGGACACGCCGATGCTTCCGCCATATAATGACCGTCAGTACAGTCAGCGCGAGGCACTGCGTGAATTCCCTAAAATACCTGACCGGTTATCCGGAACCCATTCAGCTCCAGGCCGGTGAACTGCTCACCAGCGGTCGGCTGGGAGATTATCTCGAACGCAAGTATCCGCACCGGCACCAGATCCAGAATGACAAGGCCCTGTACGGCTATATCAACGGTCTGAAAAGCCAGTACCTGCGCAAGAGTCCACCTTTAAGCTTGGTGCGCTACGACAGCAAGCTCAATGTGCTCAAACACGCTCTGGGCATGCACACCTATCAGTCTCGGGTACAGGGCAGCAAACTCAAGGCCCACAACAGCATTACCGTGGCCGCCCTGTTCAAGGAGGCACCGCCGGAGTTTTTACGCATGATAGTGGTACACGAGCTGGCCCACTTTAAGGAAAAGGATCATAACAAGGCCTTTTACCAACTGTGCTGCCATATGGAGTCCGGTTATCACCAGCTTGAACTGGACACCCGGCTGTGGTTGCAGTGGCGGGAACAAGAGAGGTGAAACCGGCTTGTAGTGTCTAAATACAGGCAATAAAAAGGGCCGGTTATCCGGCCCTTGTTCATTCACTTTTCTTGTTTGAATCATAACAAGAAAATCAGAACATGATGGGCATGCCGAAATTCACCTGCACATCCGGCGCATCCTCGGTCAGACCTGCCTGTAAGCTCATATTGAGTGAGGTCTTGTCGGTCAGCGCCAGCGAGAAACCGGTCGTCAGACTATCTATCTGCAGCACTTCACCCGCTTTTTTGCCATTGATCTTGGATTTAAGAACGGTCCTGTGGTTGACACCCAGGCTGAAGGAAAGCCGGTTATTGACCGCAAAACCCATCCCCATTCCCAGAAAGACACTGTCACCCAGATTGAACTTGTCTTTACCATTTGTTAAATCATCTGGAGTTAAATCTCGTTCTGCATCCGCCTCCAGATTCAAGGTATAGCCGGCGGTGCCGAACAGTACGCCCGGATCCGAGGGATAAATAAGGGTTATACTGGGCTCGATGGCCCATGAGCCCGATCCCGTGGGCGGGTCGGGAAAGATACCGTCAGGGTTCAATGGCAAATCGAAGGCCGAATCTCCCGTATCCGATTTAACCCTGAGCCCGCCAATCCAGAAAGGCGCCGATTCCAGGTTGAACTGGTAACGCACGGCCATTTCGATATCCCCCAAGCCCCCCCCCCTGGATGTAAATTCCCTGGGGCCGGTAACGGGTTCGTTCTCATCCCTTTTGGTAAAAACATCATAACGGTACACCCAGGGTACCCTCAGCTCCAGCTCAATCCGATTGGTCAGACCATAGCGAGCTGCCAGCCCCCAGGTAAAGGTTGTTAAATCCGCATCTTCTGCCTCGATGATCCCTACAACAATGGCCGGCAGCACGCTATAACCCAGTATGGAAATACGATTCGAAGTATTCTGCGAATAGCTGAATGAAGGCTCTATCTCAAACTTCCCCACCGGGGTTAGTAAGCCCTGCGTTTCCAAAGCACTCGCCACCGAATCCACCACTTGCCTGTCCTGAGCCTGTACTGTGCCCACTACGGATAACAGCAGGCCGGTAAACATTATTCTTTTGTTCATGGTTCTCTCCTGATTCCATATCTTGCTATCAAGCGGTGCAGCGATGCTCTGGAAATACACAGCAGCTCGGCCGCCCTTCCAGGGCGCCCCGACACCAGATCAAGCACTCGCTTTATCGCCAGTGCATCCGCTTCCTCCCTTGCTTTTCGAAGGCTGAGATTCTCGGGCTCCAGCAACAGTTCGCCTTCAAGATCCAAATGTTCCACACCCACATATTCCGTTTCACATTCAGACACCCCCCTTCTTACTTTCTCTATTAATTCGGTGATATTGCCTGGCCATTCATAATTCATCATCATTTTCTCAGCAGCATTGGTAAACCCAAGTATACGCTTACCCTGCTCCCTGCTTATTTTGTAAAGATAATACCTGGCAAGCAGTATTTTATCCTGCCCTCTTTCACGCAGCGGAGGAACTTCAAGCCGAAACTGATTCAAAAGCAAGAGAAAATCAGGAGAAAATCCACCTTTATCTTTCTGTTCTGAAGATATTAAATCCACACCAAAAAACAGGCTTATGTTACTTTTAACCTTACCATTCAGCACATATTCAGAAACATAACGCTGTACATATTCAGGCAACTGTTCGGAATGATTAATATAAATAAAAACGACGGAGTCATCAGTTTTGGAAAAGATTTTTTCTAATGGCTTCAATTCACCATCAGGCTCCATACAAAATACATTCACTTCCAAAAAAATACCGCCTTTAACTTTTGCAAATCCCTTAACTATATGACGTTTCCCTGTCCCAGGCTCACCAGCAAGAGTCAGACACTGATTATGATTGCTATTCATTGCAATGAAAACATTGTTGAATTTTTCATGGCGACCGATAAGATCACTCTGATGAAAGGAAAGGCCTAGATTGCTTTTAAGGCGCTTCATGCCATACGCACGCCCAACAGTGATAAATAATCGGTCTTCTGAGACAGGAGTGGTGTGATAGTCATAGCAGTGTATAGCAACAAATACTTGCCATTCTTTCTTGTACAGCTGGCGAAGGGTAAGGAGAGCAATCCAGGAAATCCCTTTGTAATTATCCAGCCATTGTTCTAGCTGAACAGGCGGCTTATCTAATCCACTGCAATCAAGTATTCCAACAGATGTGTCGGCATGTTCCAGGTAAAAACCTGCTGTATCCAAACTGACATGACGTATCAGTGTCCACCCAGGATAACGATTTATCCATGCCTTAGCTCCCTGAGCGTACTGCAAGACCAGGATCTCCTTATCCATGCTCATTTTTCGCCACCATTATGTTATAAATATCTTTCTACCACTATAGAACAGCTACAAGAGAATAATAAAAAAAGAGAATGCATTTACTACAACGGCATGAAAAATATAAAAAATATCTTATGAAAGCACCGATCAAGATCGACATATAGAAGCCCGAAAGTAGAAGCCCGGCAGTGTTTTCGAAACATCATGCCGGGCACATAAGGGACTCAATCAAAACAAGCTGCTGCCAGAAAATATCAATACCCCCTATTCCTCGTTGCCGAACGAATCCGCGTCGATATTTGCTGCTGATTTCTAATGGCATTCATTTGCTGTGGTGTTGTAATATTAATTTCCAGGTTAATATTTGTGTTAATACCACTCTGTGAATTTTCAAGTATGTAACCTACGCTCCTATTGTTATAGAAAGGGGTTATTTTCATACCATCCGGGAGACCACTTACTTCTGGCAAAACCAAACGATTGTTTGCAACATTGAAAACATCACTGAAAAAAACCCTATTACCATTAACCAGGGCCTCCATCCTCAACCCTATTGAGTAATCGATACCAGGAAGTTTAAATCCTCCTCGCTGCTGCTCTAATACGCTTTCCGTCAAGGCTGGCGTATTTTCAAGAGAAACGTAAAAACTTTTCGAAAATGCCATAACTGGAATAACCAGAACAGAAACTATCAACCACTTCATCTTTATCACCCCAATCAGTAATCATACTCTGATGGCAACATAAGATCTGTAAGGTGAGGAAAGCGCTGCATAAGCGCCATTCTTGAAGGTGCATCCTCGGCAGAATGCTCCCAATCTTCTCTTTGGTTGAAACTAGCCTTGGCCAGCTCAACTTTATCTCTTATGAACAGAAAGATTCCATCACTACTTTTGTCAAAATCATCACCACTCATAATATGCAAACCCAACGAAGGATCACCTATCAGTACCTTTTCTTCAGTTAGCCCTTTAACCACTACAAAGTGGTTGTAACCGTTATAGTTTACCAAGGCAATAGCCGGCATACCCAGTTCAATGACACTAGCCCTGTCAAGCTTGTAACCATCAGACTTAATACCTCTTCTCGCCAAAAAATTTTTCATGTCGAGCATTGAGAAACCTTTCTTCTCTATTATATTTTTATCACCGAATCTGAACATTTCTTCAAAGACTGCTGCTTCAGTTATCGGCATGGCATAATGATGGGTAAGCAGGGATGCCAACGCAGCCGAACCACAACTAAAATCATACTTCTGCTTTACTACCTCCCCAAACCTGATTTCATCAAAACTTTTAACCGGCACTCTTAGATGCCCCCCTCCAGCGCCAGGTAAGTTCAAAGCAAAACTGGCTGCTGGAAAAAAAACCATCATCCATAATATTTTTTTCATATCATTTTGCCGAATATAAATTAACCGAGGCGCTCATATTGGTCAGATTGTTATTACCGGAAGTCAGGTTGACCATGATAATACCATTTGAACCACTGAAGGCACCAGCTGCTATAGCATTGTTCCCGGTAATAGAAACCGAATCAATCATGTTGTTTCCTGCTACCATACCTCCCTGCGCTGTAATATTGTCCTGATCAGTAAGCTGAGCCATACCCCTGCTTTTCCCAAGCAGAGCATCATCAGCAACCGGAATCATATCCAACTCCTGACCAGCGAGGACGGAAAAACTCAAAAAAGCAGATAGCAATATCACCCTTTTCATATCCCCTCCGAGTAAGTGGCCGGTTCCATAAAAAGAACCGGCATTTTATCAATGATTAAAACTGCTGACTGGCGTTTACGTTAACACTTTGTTGTCCCAGGGCGCTTTGCCCGGAGATAGCTTGCTGAGTGTTGATACCATTGGTAGCACCTGTATTACCCACGGTATTATTGCCTGATCTGATAAGAGAGACAGAAAAGACATTAACAGAGGCATCAGCCCTGGCTGTCTGAGCCAGATCCTGATCGGGCATCAAACCTGCCAGGCCGAGACCGGCACCGGCACCGGCACCGGCACCCTGACCGATACCCAGGCCATCGGCATCGTTGAAGCTAATACCCAGACCCAGAAGGCCAAAGCCAAGTCCCAGGGAGTCACCGCCCTCACCGACGCCAACACCCAGACCTACACCCAAGCCAAGACCCAAGCCCGCACCAAGGTTGGCACTTTTTTGACCGGCATAGGCCGCATTGTCGTTATAGGCGTCGGCATAGGCAGATACGTATGATTTTGACTTGGTATCGCCGGTATAACCCATTTGATAGGTTGTGTTGTATTGATTGTTTACCTTGTACTCTTTATTGATTTTATAAAAGGTTGTATAGTCCCAATCATACTTCCAGACATACTTGTCATAATCTATGACAACACTCTCATCGTTTGCCTGGTTACCAGACCCATTATAATTGTGGCTGCCGTCGTCATAGTGTTTATCACCGCCTTTTTTGTAAGAATCATGACCATAGCCGTAGCCACCCTCATATCCTGCTGCTGCTGCACCAAATGAAGCACCTACGGCCAATGCAACCAGCACTGTCAGTGTTTTCTTTTGCATAGACATAATAAATTCCCTCTTCTTTTACCAATGTGTGCATCTAATTATTCATCCATCCATGTAACCTGGACGAATTCAGGGTTTTCTTCCTAACCCTGAGATAAAGATTAGTTGAGGCAAAAATATGAGATGTATCAAATATGACTTCTCACCAACCACTTTGATATATATCTCACTTACAAGGCAAACATAAGTAATAACTTGTCTCATCTATAAGACACAGCGTAATAAAATTTATAGCGGCACTCGATGAGTTCATGACTTTCTTAACAAAAACAATATCATGACGCAGATGTGAATAACGAAAAGGAACAGCCTTTATAGGCTGGTTACCTCATTTTACATGATAAGGAATCAATTGACACTTATCAACGACGGGTCAAGTGTTAACCTAAATAGCCGTATAGAGTGATGAAGATGGAACAAGGAAAGAAATTTTTATCTGCGCCTCCATACTGAAACTAAAAATTAAAAAAGGGCCAATTGGCCCTTTTTTAATTTATTTTTCACTGCATTATTGCTTGTTCACCCCACTCTGCGGATGCTTTCCTGCTCTGTGTCACGGCTTGACAGGCGCCCCAGCGATCGCATGTCGTATCCGGAGGGTACCTGATGTACCCGCAAGCCGAATTCCTGCAGTACCGCAAATACGTGATCGAAGATATCTCCCTGAATGCCTTCATACTCCACCCAGCTGGTGGTGTTGGTAAAGGCATAGATTTCCATCGGTATGCCATTGGGGGTGGGCTCGAGCTGACGTACCATCAGCGTCATCTGTTGATGGATGCGCGGATGACTCTTCAGAAAGGTGTTCAGGTAGGCGCGGAAGGTGCCGAGATTGGTCAGCCGCCGGCCGTTGACCAGTGACGACAGGTCCAGCTGCTGCTCGCTGTTATAGCGATTGACTTCCTGCACCTTCTGCTTCAGATACGGCGCCAGCAGCCTGGCCCGCTGCAGGCGAGCCACATCCTCTTCATCCAGAAAGCACACGCTGCTGCTGTCAATCATCAGGCTGCGCTTGATGCGTCGTCCGCCCGACTCGCTCATGCCGCGCCAGTTCTTGAAGGAATCGGAAATCAGCGCATAGGTAGGAATGGTGGTAATGGTTTTATCCCAGTTTTGCACCTTGACCGTGGTCAGGCCTATGTCGATCACGGCACCATCGGCACCGTATTGGGGCATTTCCAGCCAGTCGCCCACGGTCAGCATGTTATTGGCCGACAGCTGAATACCGGCGACCAGCCCGAGAATGGGATCCTTGAACACCAGCATCAGCACGGCGGTCATGGCACCCAGGCCGCTGAGCAGAATAAGTGGCGACTTGCCTATCAGGGTAGAGATGATCAGCAGGCCGATAAAGATGCTCGCGATCAGCTTGAGGCTCTGAAAGATGCCTCTCAAGGGAAAATTCTGCATGGCGGGATTTTGCTGAAAGATGTCCAGCAGGGCATCGAGCAGCGCAAACAACGACAGCAGGCCATAGAGCAGGATCCACAAGTGCGCCGCCGTCTGAATAACGGGCAACGCCAGGGCATCGCCGTCGAGCCAGAGCCCGGCCTGAATATGAATGATGATGCCCTGCAGGGTCTGCGCCAGCCGGTTGAACAGCTTGCGTTCAAAAAAGGCCTTGCGCCAGACCTGCCGACTAGCTTGTGCCCGACTGCCTACCCACGAGATCACCACCCGATGCAGGACGAAGTGGATGGTCGCCGAGATGATGATGATGAGCAGCAAGACGGCGGCGGTATAGGCCAGGCCCGCGTATTGTGGAATATAAGCATTCAACCAGGGCATTATGAGCCCCTTCAGGTCTTTTACCTCGTCCATCATGGTGTTCCGTTCAGTAACAGTCAGACCGACATGCTAAAGGCTATTACCACCACTATCAAACCCCGACCGTGGGCCCGTAAAGATAGGGGCCTCCGGCTTTCAGGGCGCGCAGATAAGCAGGCCGGGCCTGCAGGGCGGAAACATAGGCCCCAAGCCGGGGGTAGCTGTCGGCCAGCTCACTTCTGTGCATGGCGACCTCCAGCGGAAAGCTCATCTGGATGTCCGCCGCGCCGAAACGATGACCGGCAAACCAGTCATGGCAGGACAGGTGGTCGGCCACAAAATTCAGGTGCGTCCTTATCTGGTTGTGCAGGAAGGCCTTGTCCACCCCCGCCACTATTCTGTTGACGATGGGCCGGACAAAAAACAGCACCGGCGCCTGTTGCACCCTGTCGAACACATGGCGTATCAGCAGCGGCGGCATCAGGGATCCTTCCGCATAATGCAGCCAGTACACATAATCCCACCAGGCCGGGCTGTTATTGGCCGGCAACAGCGTGTCCCGACCATAGGTCTGCGCCAGGTAGTCGATGATGGCACCGGACTCGGCCAGGCTCATACCACCATCGGTCAGCACCGGCGCCTTGCCCAGCGGGTGTATGCGCTTCAGGCTGTCGGGCGCCAGCTGGGTGTCGCTATCGCGCCGGTAATGCCTGATCTCGTAGTCCAGCCCCAGCTCTTCCAGCAGCCAGAGAATGCGCTGGGAACGGGAGTTGTTCAGATGATGCAGCTCTATCACGTCATGTCTCCCTTGACGATGCCCATTCTCCCGGGCCTGAAAAATGAGATAACAAAACACCAACATAGCGGCTGTCATCCGCTTTATCTACATCGTAGATAAGTGCATCGCTGAGAAGTGCACCACAGAGAAGTACGCCGCAGATCCGCTGCCATCCCGCCGGTGACGCTATGGTCCCGAGACAGCCCCGAGACAGTGCCGAAATAATAGTCCCGAGCAATTAAGACTTATGTCGAATATAACAATTCGATAACAAGCCATACCATGGACTCCGCTATGACACCATTGAGATGGATACCATCAAGGAGACTCCCGTGTCACAACCCAGCCATCAAAGCTATCGCGAACAACGCAAGCCCCGGCGCGACTTCGACAGCCGTGCCGCCTATCTGGAGCATGAGCTGTCGATCATGTCGCCCAGGCGCTGGCGGATAAACCTGCCGTTCAAGGACTACAGCTTCGAGCTGGAAGATCTGGTGCCCGCCCTCGCCGCCACCATCGGCAAGATAGTGATGGTCGCCGCCGTGGTCGCCGCCTTCGCGGGGCCATTGGGACTGTCCGATGCCTTCGTGGTGGAAAACGTCCGCTTCGAAATGCTGATCGCCGCCGTCTTGTTCGTGATCCTGTTCTCGGGGCTTATCAACCCCACCGCCAACCTGGCCGGTACTCATGGCCCCATGATCCCGCTGATCCCGCTGATTGTCGCCTCCGGCGGCCACCCGCTGGCGCTGGGGCTGCTGGTCGGCCTGTTCGGCCTGCTGCTCAGCATCAGCAAGGGCGGCAGCAAGCTGATGGCGCTGACCAGCGACGGGGTGCGCGGCGGCCTGCTGATTTACCTGGGCGCCGTGGGCCTGTTCAGTCAGATCAAGGCACTCACCGCCTGGGCCAATGGCCTGGACATGGGCTATGTGGCCTTCGCGGTGATCCTGAGCACCATCATCATGTATGCCCTGCTGGCCCGGCTGGAAATGCGCTGGTTGTCCATTCCGCTCGGCTCCGGCATCGCCTTCGTCATCGCCATCGCCTTGGGTGCGCCGTTCGAGTTTGTTACCGAGCCCGGCATGCCCCACCTCTCTCCTTCCTACTGGTGGGGCGAAAACACCGGCTGGCAGATGGGCTGGCCCGAGTTGCACCATTTCATCAGCGTGGCCCCCTTCGCCGTGCTGGCGGTGGCCATGTGGTCACCCGACTTCATGGGGCACAGGGTATTCCAGGAGCTGAACTACCCGAAAAAAGCCACCAGGGTGCTGATGAACGTGGACGATACCATGGGCATTGCCTCGGTCCGTCAGGCTGTGGGCAGCCTGCTGGGCGGCGGCAACCTGGCGTCTTCCTGGGGTACCTACATGATTCCCGCCGCCATCGCCAAGCGCCCCATTCCCGCCGGCGCCATACTGACCGGGGTATTTTGCATCATAGCCGCGCTCTGGGGTTACCCCATGGATCTGGCCGTCTGGGCGCCGGTACTGCGGGTGGCCCTGATCGTGGGGGTATTCATGCCGCTGCTGGAAGCGGGCATGCAGATGACCCGCAACACCACCAGCAGCCAGTCTGCCGGCATAGTGGTGTTCGCCTCCGCCTTCGTTAACCCCGTGTTCGGCTGGTCCATGACCATGCTGCTCGACAATCTGGGGCTGATTGGCGACAAGGAGCGCGGCAAAACCCTGCGCCGGACCGACCGCTGGGTGATCCCCGGCATTACCTTTGTCATCCTGCTGGCCATCATGGCCGCCGTGGGCATGCTGCCGGGCATACCGGCGCTGATCACTGCGGAATAACTCTCTGTGAGGGGTGAAGGGTAAGGCGTGAGGAGACTCCTCACTCTTTACTCCTCACCCCTTACTCTTTACCCCTCACTGTTAAAAGCAAACTCCGGCGCCAGTCGGCTCAGGCCCAGGCCCTGGCTCTTGCTCAGCTTGATCTGCACCGGCACCCGCTCTTTCAGCGCCTCTATATGGCTGATCACCCCGATCATCTTGCCGCTGGCGTTGAGCGCATCCAGCGCATCCAGTGCCACCTCAAGGGTTTCCGCATCCAGGGTGCCGAAGCCTTCGTCCAGAAACAGCGAGTCGATACGGGTCTTGCTGCTGACCAGATCCGACAGCGCCAATGCCAGCGCCAGACTGACCAGGAAGCTTTCGCCGCCGGACAGGGTCTGAGTGTCGCGCGCCACGTCCGCCTGCCAGGTATCGATCACCAACAGCTCCAGCTCGCCACCCGCCTTGCGGGCCAGCCGATAGCGGCCGTGCAGCCGTACCAAGCGCTGATTGGCCAGCTGCACCAGATGTTCCAGGGTCAACCCCTGGGCGAAACGGCGATACTTGGCACCGTCCGCCGAACCGATCAGGTGATTCAGCTGATCCCACAACTGCAGCTGTTGTCGCTGCGCCGCTATCTCGGCAAACAGCGCCTGCTGGCGCTCCCTTTGCTGTCGGTCCCGCTCCAGCCGCTCTCCGAATCCGCCCAGCCGCTGCTGCAAGACGCTTTCCGCCTGCTGCAACCCTGTTACCCGTGATTCCAGCTCGGTCAGGGCGTCCGGCTGACGCTCACCCAACCGCTGCCATTCCTGCTCTGCCCGTTCAAGCAGGGTGCTGGCGCGCTCGACGCCTTGCTGCAACTGCCCGAGCCGGGTTTCCAGCCGCTCCCGCTCTTCATCACTCAGCAGCGCCGCCATGAAGGCCGCTTCGTCGGCAAAGTCGCTTTGCGCCAGTGCCTGTTGCCATTGCCGCTGCCAATCGACGAGTTCGGCTTCCAGCGCCGCCAGCTGACGTTGTTGCAGTTCCAGTGCCGAACTCTCCTTATGAACCCCTGCCTCCAGCGTCGGCAGCCGGGCATCCGCCAGCTCTGCCGCCGCCTGCGGCTCGGCCGTGGTGACAGCTTCCCGCTCCGCCAACCCCAAGGCTTGCCAACGCCGTTGCCACTGCTGCACCCGTATGTCGGCCTGCCGCTGATCCGCCGCCCGCTGCTGCCGTTGTTCCGCCAGCTGTTGCCATTGCTGTTGCTGTTGCTGCCAGCTTTGCCATTGCCGCTCGATTTGCCGTAGCCAGCCGGACCAGTCGGCGGGCGCCTCCCATCCCTGTTCGGCCAGCTCGGTGGCAAGCCGCCGTTGCATATCGGCACTCTGTTGCCGACTGTTCTGCAGCTCATCCTCAAGCTGCTGCAACTGCTGCATCTGATTCAGGCTTTGCTGCTCCAGCAACTGCTGCCGGTGTGCGAGATCGTTCACCTGCTGCCGTGCATTCCGCTCGTCCAGCTCGGCCCGGGACTGCGCCAGCCTTGCGGTGTCAAGCTGTTCCGCCAGCGGCTCTAGCTGCTGTAATTGCTGCCGACGTTGTGCCAATTGCTCGGGCCAGTCCGCTTCGCTCATGGCCAGATCCGACAGTTGCTGCTGCTGGCGAACCGTCCACTCCCGATGCTGTCGGCTCAGCTCGCCCCGACGCAGCTCACCCTGATCCAGCTTCAGCTTCAGCGCCAGCTGACGGTGACCCAGTTCCTGACCCTCTTGCTCCAGCTCCTCAAGCTGTTGACGCTTCTCTGCCAGCTCGTTGGCAGTACTGTCATCCAGCGCCCGATAGGCCTCGATGGCCGGATGTGACTCACTGCCACACAGGGGGCAGGCTTCTCCCGGCTGCAGCCGGACCCGGTGCTGCTCAAGATCCCGAATGCGTTGTTCCTGCACCAGCAGCTTTTCCTTGTCGCGGATCAGCTCCTTGAGCTGCGCATATTGCTGGCGGCATTGCTTGAGCTGAAGCTCACCCTGCTGCCACAGCAGCGTGTGTTCCGCCTGTTGTTCGCTCAGAGTTTGCTGCTCTGCCTGCTGTTGTTGCAGCTGTTCCGCCCCCTGCTGCAGGGCCGACCACAACGGCTGCTGACGATGCAGGCCCTGCAGTCGGCGGTTGAACTCGGTTTCCTCCTCGCCATTCAGCAGTTGTAATCGTGTCTGCTGTCGTGCCTGGTGGTCCTGCTCCGCCTGCGCCAGAGCCTCTGCGGCCGCTTTCTGCTCCCGGGCGAGCTGTTGCAACCGGGCGTCGGTCTGCTGCCGCTGCTGCTGGCTGTCTTGCCGCTTGGTCTCCAGATCCCCCAGCCGGCGCTGCGTGTCGGCCAGTTGCCCTATGGTCCCGCGCCAGCCCGCCAGCAGCTCTCCCAGCCGGGCACCGGCCGGGTTGCCGGCCATGGCCTGCTCCAGCCGTTGCTGAGCGGCCTCAAGCTCTGTCTGCTGGCGCGCCAGTTCATCCTGGTACTGGCAGCTGAACGCCAGCCCCTGCCAGCAGGTGCCGTTGCGTTCATCTTCCAGCGCCGTCAGCCTTGCTTGTTGAGACTTCAACTCCCCCATCAGACCCTGCTGCCGTTTGAGCCCCTGCTGAACGTGCTGCCAGAGGGGATGCAGACGGGCCGCCGGCCCGGCGGCGTTCAACCGGGCCTGTTCGGGGGCGGCCTGCTCCAGCGCCATCCCCGCCCGTTGCCGCTCCTGCCGGGCGCCGGCCAGTTGCCGCTCGCACCGATCCCATTCCTGCCGCTGCTGCAATGCCACCCGGGACTGCTGCAGCTCACCCTGCCGCGCCGTCAGCTCTTGCTCCAGTCCGCTTGCTTCTTCTGCTATCAGGCTGCGCTCTTCTTCGCTCAGCAACGCCATGCCTTCCGCCCTGGCCTCAAGTTGCCCCAGGGCACTTTTCTGCTCCCGGGTCTGTTCGAACACCCGCTTCGAGATCTGGGCGTAGATATCGGTGCCGGTCAGCTCTTCCAACAGTTCGGCCCGCTCGTTGGCGTCTGCGTGCAGAAAGGCGGCAAAGCCGCCCTGGGCCAGCAGCATGGATTTGGTAAAGCGGCCAAAATCCAGGCCGCTCAGCTGCTCGGTCAGATTCAGCTTGTCGTTGATTTTGGTGGTGATAATGGTGCCGTCGAGCCGGGCCAGTTCCACCCTGGGGGCCTGCAGCTTGCCGTCAACCCTGTCCCGGGAGCGGCGCTGGCTCCAGAAGGCGCGATAGCCTGCTCCCTTGATCTCGAATTCCACCTCCGCCAGGCAATCGGCGGTATGGCGGGTCATCAGCTCGTTGCCGCTGGCAGACACCGATTTCATGCGCGGCGTCTGATGATAGAGCGCCAGACAGATGGCATCGAGCAGCGTGGTCTTGCCGGCGCCGGTGGGGCCCGTGATGGCGAAGAGGCCACTGTCCCGAAACGGCGACCGGGTAAAGTCGATTTTCCACTCCCCTTTCAGGGAGTTCAGGTTTTTCAGGCGCAGGCTGAGGATCTTCATGCTTCTTCCTCCATCTGCACCAATAGCTGGCGATACAGCTCGCTCAGCGCCTGTTGCCGTTCGGCCTCCAGCGGCTCCGGTTCCAGCCTGCGCTCGAACACCTCCACCGGCGTCAGCTCGCTCAGGGTCACGCCCTGCTCGGCGGTCAGGCCGTCACCGCCCCGGGTTCGTTGCCGACGCACCACTAATATTTCCAGCGGCAAGCCTTCGGCCAGCTGCTCCACCCGGGGTTGCAAGTCACTCAGGTAATCATCTTCACTGACCGTCACTTCCAGCCAGACCGGTACCTCGTGGGCGACGGCGACCTGCTGCATCGCCTCCGCCAGTTGCTCCAGATTGCCTCCGACCCTGGCCAAAGGCTGAAACACCGGCACCGGCAGCGGGGTCACCGCCTGCAGGCCCTCGCCATTCACCTCGACCAGCAAGACTTCCTTCTGCTGCCCCACTTCATCGAAGCTCAGCGCGATGGGCGAGCCGCAATAGCGAATGTGCTCGTGGCCACCCACCTTCTGCGGCCGGTGAATATGCCCCAGGGCGAGGTAGTCGACCGGGGGAAAGGCGCCGGCGGGAAAGGCATCCAGGGTGCCGATGTAGATCTCCCGCACCGAGTCGCTGCTGCTGGCCCCGACTGTGGTCAGGTGGCCGGTGGCGACGATGGGCAGCGACCGCCTTCCCACCGTGGGGGCCAGCTGGTCCCGCAGCTGTTCGGCCCGCTCGAACAACTGTTGGTAATGATCGGCGATGGCCTGTTGCAGCGCCTGCTGCTTGTCGGCGGCACTCTGCCCGGCTTCGCTGGCCATCACCTCGCGTGCCCGCATGAAGGGCACGGCACACAATATCGCACCCGGCTGACCGTCACTGTCCGGCAGCACCAGCACCTGATGATCGGCATCGTCCAACATGCCCGGTATGACCTGTACATTCAGGTACCCCAGCAGGCTCCGCGACTCGTTCAGCATGGCGACCGAGTCGTGATTGCCGCCCAGAACCACCAGTTGGGCGCCGGTGTGCTGCAGCTCGACGATAAAGCCGTTATACAGCTCGCGGGCATAGCTGGGCGGGGTCCCGGTATCGAATATGTCTCCCGCCACCAGCACCGCCGCCACCTCCTGCTCCTTTACCTGCTCGACCAGCCAGCTCAGAAAGGCCTTGTGTTCATCGTGGCGGGTTTTACCCATGAAATGCTGGCCCAGATGCCAGTCGGAGGTGTGCAGTATGCGCATGGTGACTCTTGTTGTTGACGGCGGTGACCGCTATTAAACCCGCTAAGCCGATGGCTGGCAAATCTCCCTTGGCGGCGGAGGAAGACTTGCTAGACTGGACCTTTACCGCTGATTTGTACTGATACATGTCCTTTTCCTACGATTATCTCGCCCTGGCGGCGGCCACCTGCTGGGCCCTGGCCAGCCTGCTGTCGGCCAACGCCGCCCGCCACCTGGGCGCCTTCGCCTTTTCCCGCTGGCGCATGTTCTGTGTCAGCCTGATGCTGTGGTCGGTCGCACTGCTGACCGGCGGCTGGAGCAGCCTTAGCAGCCACGGCCTGAGCATCATGGCGATATCCGGCCTTATCGGGATTTTTATCGGAGACACGGCGCTGTTTGCCGCCATGAACCGGCTCGGTCCCCGCCGGGCCGGGGTGCTGTTTGCCACCCATGCGCTGTTTTCCGTTCTGCTGGCCTACCTGGTGTTCGGTGAGGTGATCGCAGGCCTGACCCTGGTCGGTTGCTTCCTGCTGGTAGGGGCCGTGATGACCGCCATTTTCATGGGCAAACGCAGCAATGAAACCCACGCCTGGGAGCAGGATAACGGCAGCCCCGGGCCGGGTATCGCCCTGGGGCTGGTGTCGGCCTTGTGTCAGTCGGTGGCGACCCTGATGGTGAAACCGGTGATGACGAGCGACACTGACCCGATAGATCCGGTATCGGCCTCGGCGGTGCGTATGAGTGCCGCTTTTCTGGCCCACCTGGTGCTGCTGTGGTGCGGGCTTTCGGTTGCCAAACCCTTGCGCCGCATCAACTGGTCAATCTTCGCCATGGTGGCGCTGAATGCCTTTCTGGCGATGGGCGTCGGCATGACGCTGATTCTGCTGGCCCTGCGCCATGGCGAGGTGGGCATGGTGGCCATGCTGAGTTCGGTGAGCCCGGTGCTGGTACTGCCGTTATTGTGGCTGTTCATGAAGCGCCGCCCGGCCAATGGGGCCTGGCTGGGGGCGCTGGCAACCGTGATTGGCGCCCTACTGATAGTGGGTCGTCATTAGCATGAAACCGCCATGTTTCAGGGCGTCATGTTTAGGACATCATGTTTTAGAACATCAGGCTTTAGGGCGTCATGCTTTAGAGTGATAACCCTTCTTCATCGAGCGCACGACGCACCCCGGGATCGGCTTTCATGTCCTGAAAGTGGCGGGCCACATGAGGATAGGCACTGAGCCCGTCGGGCAACACGCGCGAGGCCCAGAAGGTAAACACGAAGGCGCAGGCATCAACTATGCTGCAGTGCTCATCCATATACCAGCTGCGGCTGGACAGATGGTGGTCCATCCGCTGCAACAAGGGCGCCGCCTGGGCCGGCACCGCCGCCTTGATGGCATCCAGCGCGGCGACACGGGTATCCGTGGTGTATTTCCGGGCAGTAAAGTGTGGCGCCAGGGCCCGAAATACGTCGGTATTGAAGAAGCTCAGCCAGTAATCGCACTGATATAGCAGTACAGGGTCGGTACCCGGCCCCAGATGCTCGCCTTCGGGCAGCCGCGACAAATAACGCAAGATGGCGCTATTCTGGTACAGGTTCCCCATTTCTTCGGTAAACAGTACCGGCACCGCGGCCATATAGTTGATATCGAGGAACTCGGGATCCCGGGTATCCACTCGCTCCAGCTCATAGGGAAGGTCCAACCAGGACAACACGATATGAGGAGCGAGTGAGCAAGCGCCCGGCCTGTAATATAACTTCATTCCATTACCTCCTTGGTGGCCACTCGGCCTGTCTGCATTCGTGATATGACGCCGGCCCGAGCATCCGACCTTCACCTTGCTCAATTATCGGCAAAAAACCGGACATTCGCGATCTTCCCGCCCGAACCTGGCCATTCGGATAGTCAGGAAATTGAAGCAGGCCTCAGTCTTCCACCGCCAGCAGCATTTTTTTCAACAAAACGGCAAACTGTTGCTGCTCATCATCCGACAGGGCGCCGGCCAGCTCGGCCTCGGCGGCAAGGTGATGCCTGACCGCCTCTTCCACTATCCTGAAGCCCTGTTCGGTGAGCGTCACTATCACGCCTCTCCGGTCGTGATCCGCCTGAGCCCGGCTGACCAGGCCACGGCTTTCCAGTCGATTGATACGATTGGTCAGGGCGCCGGAAGAAATCAGCACCATGGACTGCAACTGGTTGGGTGACAGCTGGAAAGAAGGCGGATGCCGACGCAATGCCGCCAGCACATCGAATTCGCCTACATTCAACTCGTAATGCGCCAAATCCTGCAGCACCCGGCGGGTAATGAAATATTCGAGCCGCACGATACGGCCGATCACCTCGGTACTGTCAAAATCCAGGTCGGGCCGAGCACGGTGCCACAGGGTAACGATGCGGTCGATTTGATCCATCACCTGATCGCCGGTGCCGGAAGAAGAAGAGGTAGTCTGCATGTGGTTATCATTCATTGTTATCGGGCGCTCCGTTATGCTGGCAGCCATTTTCATATCAAGAGATATTGATAATAACATAAAGAATTCCGTCGCCGCGCGGCTGTCATGCCTCCCGAACCGCCGCCAATACGGTTTTTTTTTCAGGCCTCCCCGGTTTTAACCGGACCGTTTAATGACCGCCGCACTTGGGGTATACTCCGCGGGTTTAACGAAATTCAATGGAAATAAATAAGCCAACTGGGAGAATAAAAAGGTGAGCCTGTTAAGAAACCTGTTGCTTGCCGGCGTTGCCGCTGCCTCTTTGAGTGGTATGGCCTACGCCGCCAATGATATGTCGCCAGAAGCCGTTGCCGAGCGCACCAAGCCGGTAGGCAGTGTCTACACCGCCGCCGATCTGGAAGGCATTGTCGATACCGCCACCGTCGGAAGCAGCAGCGAACCCGCCGCACCGCGCAGCGGTGATGCGGTGTTCACCGCCGCCTGTGCCGCCTGCCACACCACCGGCGCTGCCGGCGCGCCCATCAAGGGTGATGCCGCCGCCTGGGAAGCCCGTATCGCCAAGGGTCGCGATACCCTGCTGGATCACGCGCTGAATGGCTTCAACGCCATGCCGCCTCGTGGTGCCTGCGGCAACTGCTCGGATGAAGAGATTGCCAGCGCCGTTGATTACATGATCGACGCCATCTGAGCGATAACCCCGCCTTGCCGGCACCGGTTCGGCAATCCTGATCAAAGCCCCCGCCCGGGGGCTTTTTGCGTTAAGGTCACCCGACGTCCCCCCATTCTGGACAACGGGCAGTAAAACTCCGAGAATAGCCGGCCCATTTACCCTGGAACTTGTATATCCATGTCCGCACACATTACCCAGATCTCCAAAGCCGCCCTGCAGTTTCTGCTGCTTGTTATATGTACGCTCTTTGCCCCTCTGGCCGTCACGGTTGACGTTGTGGTCTTGCGCCACGGGATGCCGGAGTGGGGCTTCACCGAACTGCTGCAGGCCCTGCTCATACTGCTGTCGGCCCTGCTGTGTGCAGCGGGAGCGGTCCGGGTCAGGGAACAGCGTGGTTTTCTTATCCTGATCAGCGGCTTCTTCTTCTCCATGTTTATTCGGGAGTTTGATTTTCTGCTGGATGATGTGCAAGACAACCTCTGGCAATACTGTGTGCTGGCCGTCTTTCTGGTCTCGGTGGCTCTGGCCGCCCGCTATCGCCAGAGCACGCTGCATGGCATGACGAACGCCATTCACTCGGTGCCTTTTAACTATGTACTGATGGGCATCGCCACCCTGCTGTGCTTCAGCCGGGTATTTGGCACCGGCGCCATATGGGAAGCGGTGCTCGACGGGCAGGATGGCGCCGATGTCTTCCTCGTCAAGAGTGTGGTGCAGGAAGGACTGGAGTTGTTTGCCTACGGCATTATCTTTCACAGCACAGCGCTATTCTGGCTGCTGCAGGTGCGCCCCAGCAAGGCTCAAGCAAGCTAACCCCTGCTTCTGACGTTATTTCCTGAACATGGCCCTCAGGTTGGCGATGCTGGCCTGGCCTTTTTCCATTCGTTCGCCCTCGCTGGGTGGCTTGCGGTTGTGCTCCCAGTCCAGATCCTGCTGGGGCAGCTCCAGCAGGAAGCGGCTGGGCTCGGGCCGGATCTGCTCGCCAAACTGGCGGCGCTCCCGACACAGGGTAAAGGTCAGCGCCTGCTGGGCCCGGGTAATCCCCACATAGGCCAGCCGGCGCTCTTCCTCTATGTTGTCTTCATCTATGCTGCTCTGGTGCGGCAAGAGCCCCTCCTCCATGCCCACCATGAAGACATAGGGATACTCCAGTCCCTTGGAGGAATGCAGCGTCATCAGCTGTACCTGCTCGCCGTCGTCCTCGTCTTCGCCGCGTTCCATCATGTCGCGCAGGGTCAGCCGGGTCACTACCTGCGGTAACGTCATGGCGTCGTCCAGCTCCGAGCCTTCCAGCATCTGACTCACCCACTTGAACAGGGTGGACACGTTCTGCATGCGCATCTCGGCGGCGCGGGGACTGGGTGAGCTCTCGTAGAGCCATTCTTCGTAATTGATGTCCTTGATCATGTCGCGCACCGCCTCGACAGCGTTGCCGCGCGCCGCCTCGTCTCCCCGGCGCACCAGCCAGTCGCCGAAAGCACGTACCGACACCAGGCCGCGCCCGCTTAAGCTTTGCTCCAGCCCCAGTTCGAAACTGGCGGCAAACAGGCTCTTGCCTCTGTTGTTGGCGTAGGTGCCCAGCTTTTCCAGCGTGGTGGGGCCGATTTCCCGCCGTGGGGTATTCACCACCCGCAGGAAGGCATTGTCGTCGTCCGGATTCACCAGCAGCCGCAGGTAGGCCATGATGTCCTTGATCTCGGCGCGGGAGAAAAACGAGGTGCCGCCGCTGATCTTGTAGGGGATGCGGTTGGTCATCAGCTGTTTTTCCAGCATGCGCGACTGATGATTGCCCCGATAGAGGATGGCGTAGTCGCCGAATTTGCTGCCGTTCATGAATTTGTGGCCCATGATCTCGGCCACCACCCGCTCGGCCTCGTGCTCTTCGTTCTTGGCGAACAAGACCCGTACCGGTGCCGCATATTCCATCTCCGAGAACAGCTGCTTCTCGAACACGTGAGGGTTGTTGGCGATCAGGATATTGGCGCACTGCAATATCTGCCCCCGGGAGCGATAGTTCTGCTCCAGCTTGATCACCTTGAGGCCGGGGTAGTCTTCCTGCAGCAGCACCAGGTTCTGCGGCCGGGCGCCGCGCCAGGAATAGATGGACTGATCGTCGTCGCCGACCACGGTAAAACGGGCCCGCTCGCCGGCGATCAGCTTGACCAGCTCGTACTGGCTGGTGTTGGTGTCCTGGTATTCGTCCACCAGCAGGTAGCGGATCTTGTTCTGCCAGAAGGCGCGCACTTCGCTGTTGGTTTTCAGCAGCAGGGTCGGCATCAGGATCAGATCGTCGAAGTCCAGCGCGTTGTAGGCCTTCATCTGCCGCTGATAGCGCTCGTAGCACTGGGCGTACAGCACCGTTTCCGGATCGCTGGCCAGCCGGGCCGCCCGCGCCGGCAGCACCAGATCGTTTTTCCAGTTGGAAATGGTGCTGATCAGGCGCGAGATCTTTTCCTTGTCGCCCTCCAGTTCCTGCTCGGTCAGATCCTTGATCAGCGCCAGCTGGTCCTGATCGTCGAACAGGGAAAAGCCGGCCTTCAGACCCAGGGTCTTGTGCTCCCGGCGGATGATATCCAGCCCCAGGGTATGAAAGGTGGACACCATCAGGCCGCGGGCCTCGCCCTTGCCCAGGGTCTGCGCCACCCGTTCCTTCATCTCCCGCGCCGCCTTGTTGGTAAAGGTGACGGCGGCGATGTGGCGAGCCTTGTAGTCGCACTGGCGCACCAGATAGGCGATTTTATTGGTGATCACCCGGGTCTTGCCGCTGCCGGCGCCGGCCAGCACCAGGCAGGGTCCGGCTATGTAGCGCACGGCATCGTCTTGGGCTGGATTGAGTTTCATGGCATTTCCGACAGCTGAACAGAGGCGCTCATTCTACCGGCTGCAGGCCAGGGGGTGAAGGGCCGAACGTCGAAAGGCATCTTGTCATCGCTCCGGCTTTGGCTCATGATCCCGGTCAGCGCTCCTTCAACAGACAGGCACATGGCACCGGACATTCTCACCCTCAGACGCGACTTCCCTACCCTGGCCCAAATCGTCAACGGCCATCCGTTGGTGTACCTGGACAACGCCGCCACCACCCAGAAGCCGCAGCCGGTGCTGGATGCCCTCAACCACTATTACCGGGATACCAATGCCAATGTGCATCGGGCCTCCCATGCCCTGAGCGCCCAGGCGACACGCGCCTTCGAGCAGGCCCGCATCAAGGTGGCCCGCTTTATCAATGCCCCGGCGCCCGAGCAGATTATCTGGACCCGGGGCACCACAGAAGCCATCAACCTAGTGGCCTTCAGCTTTGGCATGCACCACCTCAGGGCCGGTGACGAGATCCTGCTCTCCACCCTGGAGCATCACGCCAATATCGTGCCCTGGCAACAGGTGGCGGCGGCCACCGGCGCAGTCATTCGAGTAATACCGCTTACCGCCGGCGCCGAGCTGGATCTGGACGCCGCCGCCCGGCTGATATCGCCCCGTACCCGGCTGCTGGCCGTGGGCCAGGTGTCCAATGCACTGGGGGTGATTAATCCGGTCAGAGAGCTGATTGCCATGGCCAAGTCCGTGGGCGCGGTCACCCTGATCGACGGCGCTCAGGCGGTGGGCCATCTGCCGGTGGATGTGCAGAGTCTGGACTGTGATTTTTATGTGTTCTCCGGCCACAAGATGTTCGCCCCCACCGGCATCGGCGCGCTTTACGGCAAACGGGAGTGGCTGGAGAAAATGCCGCCCTGGCAGACCGGCGGCGAAATGATCAAGAAGGTAAGTTTCGAGCACACCACCTTCGCCGATCTACCGTTCAAATTCGAGGCCGGCACCCCCAATATTGCCGGTGCCATCGCCCTGGGGGCGGCGGTGGATTATCTGTCCGGCCTCGACCGGGCTGGCCTGGCCCACCATGAAAACAACCTATTGCAGCAGCTGATGATCGGCCTGAACGCCATGCCGGACGTACACATCATCGGCCGACCACAGGTGGGGTCCGTGTCGTTCACCATCGACGAGGTGCACCCCCAGGATCTGGCCACCCTGCTGGATATGCAGGGCATAGCCCTGCGCACCGGTCACCACTGCGCCATGCCGCTGATGCAGGCCCTGGGGCTGGAACAGGGCACCATTCGTGCCTCGGTCGCCTTTTATAATACCCATGAGGAAATCGCGGCCCTGCTGGCCGGCATTCACAAGGCCCGGGAGTTTTTCTGATGCATCCGTTCGGCGACACCCTTACCGACACCGATATTCGCGCCCTGTTTCAGGCGGCCCACGGCTGGGAGGACAGATACAAGACCCTGATCAAGCTGGCGAAACAGCTGCCGCCCCTGGCGGCCGAGCACAAAGTCGAGGCCAACGCCATCCACGGCTGCGAAAGCCAGGCCTGGCTGCTGAGCGAGCAGGATGAACAAGGGATCTGGCAGTTTCACTGCGACTCGGACGCCCGCATCGTCAAGGGCCTGATGGCGGTAGTGCTGGCCGCGCTCAGCAACAAGACCTCGGCCCAGATCCAGGCCTTTGATATGGACGCCTACTTCGCCGAACTGCAACTGCTGCAGCACCTGAGCCCGTCCCGGGGCAACGGCTTAAGGGCGGTGGTGGATGCCATAAAAGATAATGTGAGGAGTGAGGAGTGAGGTGTTTTACTCCTCCCCCCTCACTATTTACCCCTCACCCTCGTTTTTCGCGGCAAGCTTCGACAGCACCCGGCTGACCATAAAGAAGCCGAAGGTGGCGGTGATATGGGTAATGGCGCCGAAGCCGGAGGCGCAGTCCATCTTCATGGTGCCGTCCGATTCCTTCTTGGTGCTGCAGATGCCACCGGCGCCGTCCGGGTAGCGGGGCTGTTCGGTGGAGAAGACGCAATCCACGCCGAACTTGCGCTTGGGATTCTTGCTGAAGTTGTGGAATCGACGAAGATCGCCCCGCACCTTGCCTGCCAGCGGATCCTGGATCGTTTTGCTGAGATCGCGGATCATGATCTGGCTCGGATCCGTTTGTCCGCCTGCCCCGCCGGCGGTGATCACCGGGATCTTGTTACGCTTGCAGTAGGCGATCAATGCCACCTTGGCCTTGACCGAGTCGATGGCATCCAGCACATAGTCGAAATCATTCAACAGATGCTCGGCCTGATTGTCCGGGCCGATAAAGTCGTCCACCACTGTCACCCGACAATCCGGGTTGATCAGCGCAATGCGCTCGGCCATGGCCAGGGTCTTTTCCTGACCAATCTGGTTGTTGAGCGCATGGATCTGGCGGTTGGTATTGGTGATGCAGATGTCGTCCATGTCGATCAGGGTAATGGCGCCGATTCCGGAGCGGGCCAGGGCTTCCGCCGCCCAGCTGCCCACGCCGCCGATACCGATCACACACACATGGGCCGCCGCAAACCGGGCCAGAGCATCCGCCCCGTACAGGCGGGCAATACCACCAAAACGCTCATCAAAACTCATTGCTTACTCCCCTGATTGAGCGGGCATTATATCAAGCTCCGTTAAGGTTGGGGATTAGGGATACATGCACGGGTGCATCAGATCCTGCTACGCAGGATTTCGCGGCTAAAGCACGCGACTACATTCGTGCTATATGTGAATATCAAGGCCGCCGGTTGGTCTTTTTTGTTTAGCTGGCAGCTTACCGCTTCATGCTTACGGCGCTGCCCGAAGGCCCACTCTTTACACAAAGCACGATCAAAAAGGGAGGCCGAAGCCTCCCTGTCTTTGTAGCTCTGTTTATTTTTATCTATCAACCGCCGACGGCGATGTTTTTCATGTCGGTCATGTAGGAACGCAGCGTCTTGCCGATGGTCTCAACCGGGTGGTTGCGAATGGCTTCGTTCACGTCAATCAGGCGACGGTTGTCAACGGAGTTGGACTCGACCTTGATGGTCTTGCCAATCACATCGGTGCCGACTTTCGGCATGAACTGCTCGCGCAGCAACGGCACGGCGGCGTGGGCGAACAGGTAGTTACCGTACTCGGCGGTATCGGAAATCACCACGTTCATTTCGTACAGACGCTTGCGGGCCACTGTGTTGGCAATCAGCGGCAGCTCGTGCAGCGACTCGTAGTAGGCAGACTCGTCGATGATGCCGGAAGCGGTCATGGCTTCGAACGCCAGCTCGACACCGGCCTTGACCATGGCCACCAGCAGGATGCCGTTGTCGAAGTATTCCTGCTCGTCGATCACTTCATCGGAAGCCGGGTACTGCTCGAAGCTGGTTTCGGCCGTTTCTTCGCGCCAGGTCAGCAGATCTTTGTCGTCATTGGCCCAGTCGGCCATCATGCCAGCGGAGAAATTGCCCTGGATGATGTCATCCATGTGCTTGTTGAACAGCGGGCGCATCAGCTCTTTCAGCTCTTCGGCCAGATCGAAAGCCTTGATTTTAGCCGGGTTGGACAGGCGATCCATCATGTTGGTGATGCCGCCCTGCTTCAGGGCTTCGGTGATGGTTTCCCAGCCGAACTGGATCAGCTTGCCTGCATAACCGGCGTCGATACCGTCGGCTATCATTTTTTCGTGAGCCACAATGGCGCCGGCCTGCAGCATGCCGCACAGTATGGTCTGCTCACCCATCAGGTCGGATTTCACTTCGGCAACAAAAGAAGACTCCAGTACGCCGGCACGGTCGCCGCCGGTAGCGGAAGCCCAGGCCTTGGCAATGGCCAGACCTTCACCCTGGGGATCGTTCTCGGGGTGCACGGCAATCAGGGTCGGCACGCCGAAACCACGCTTGTATTCTTCGCGTACTTCGGTACCGGGACACTTGGGCGCCACCATGACGACGGTGATGTCGTTACGGATCTGCATGCCTTCTTCAACGATGTTGAAACCGTGGGAGTAACCCAGGGCGGCACCGTCTTTCATCAGCGGCATAACGGCGGTGACGGCGGAGGTGTGCTGCTTGTCCGGGGTCAGGTTCATCACCAGATCGGCGGTGGGGATCAGCTCTTCATAGGTGCCGACCTTGAAGCCGTTCTCGGTGGCCTGCTGGAAGGACTTGCGCTTTTCGGCAATGGCTTCGGCACGCAGGGCGTAGGCCACATCCAGCCCGGAGTCGCGCATGTTCAGACCCTGGTTCAGACCCTGGGCGCCACAACCGACGATAACCACCTTCTTGCCTTTCAGGTAGTTGCAACCATCGGCAAACTCACTGCGGTGCATAAAACGACACTTGCCGAGCTGTTCGAGCTGCTGACGCAGATTCAGGGTGTTGAAATAGTTAGTAGCCATGACCTTTTGCTCCCATTAATCCGTTTAATTTGAATGCTTGCACCGCGCTGCGGTGACGACCCAGCCACTATACCCCAGGCTTTTCATTGCTTGAAATGATATATTTGAAATAGAGTATTTCATTTTATGAAATACAACTTTATACAATGCAACTTTATGTAATACAACTTTATGTAATACAACTCAGTGGAACGCCAATGGACTTCCGTCATCTAGAACTGTTTATACATCTGAGCCAGAGCCTGCATTTCGGCCATACCGCCGATGCCATGGCGGTCAGCCCCTCCACCCTGAGCCGGGCCATTCAGCGGCTGGAGCAGGAAGTGGGCTGCGAGCTGTTACACCGGGACAACCGCAGCGTGGCACTCACCCCGGCCGGGGCCCGGCTGCAACAGTTTGCCCTGGGCTGGCTGGCGGACTGGCAAGCCCTGAAGCAGGAGCTGAAACACGGCGACGACAGCCTGCAGGGTCGATTGCGGGTATTCTGCTCGGTGACCGCCAGCTACTTTCTGCTGCCGGGCATACTGGAGCGGTTTCGCAGCCGCTATCCCCGGCTGGAAATCCGGCTGGAAACCGGCGATCCGGCACTGGCCATCGACAAGATACTGGATGACGAGTCGGATCTGGCCATCGCCGCCCGCCCCGATGCCCTGCCGGCCAAGGTGCACTTCGTCAACCTGCAGACGGTGCCCATGGTGTTTATCGCCCCCACCTCGGCCGGCCCGGTCAGCGACTTGCTGGAACAGCGGCCACTGGACTGGCAGCGGCTGCCGGTGATCCTGTCCGAGCAGGGGGTGGCGCGCAAACGGGCCAACCAGTGGTTCAAGGCCAGGGGCATCAGTCCCAATATCTACGCCGAGGTGGCCGGCAACGAGGCGATTATCGGCATGGTGGCGCTGGGCTTCGGCATCGGCGTGGTGCCCAGGGTGGTGATCGATCACAGCCCCATGGGCGACAAGGTGCGGGTGCTGTCGCCCAGCCCGGCGCTCAAGTCCATCGAGGTGGGGGTCTGCCTGTTGAAAAAACGGCTGGACGACCCGCTGATCCGCGCCTTCCAGCAGACCGCACTGGAACCTTCGTAGTGCCATTAATTAATAGTGGCTGTCGGTTCAGTCATAGCAACACTACTAAACAAATGGTCAATTTCATTTCTGTGCCAGCATAGAACAAAGGGCCAGCTCCGCCGACTCGCCGTAAATACCCTGTAAGGCTCACACATGCCATCCATGTGATGGTCGGTGGAGCAGATCCCTTTGTTCTCTTTGGTGCTACAGAGTCATCTGTTGGCGCCGTCTTCGGGCAACTCGGAGCTAAGGAGGAGGCAACAGAGACGACCTCCCACGACCGTGAAATGCCATGGCCGGAAAATGCTCCTGCCGTTCCGGCATTCCCGCCCTCCCTGGCGGTCAGACAGCATTTCCGAGCCCTCATGGGGCAGCTTGCTGCCGTATATCTTTGTTGGGTAATGGACCGAATATCCAGTGAATATTCGCAGCCATTACCCAGCAAAGATGGCTAGCCCAGTGGCGTGTCGTGGGAGGCGGCTGTGTTGCCTCTGTAACTATGGTCATATACTTAACGGGATTGATATTACTCCCAGCTTATCTGCGTACTCTGCAGTCGCTCCGGACAGATGTAGTAGAGGAAAGTGCCGCCGCCAACCCGGGTATCGCCGGCGGGGTTCAGCTCCATATCCTGGCCGCTGGCCTGGCTGGACATGCCCAGCAAGGTGGCATTGTGCCGCTCCTTGAACCGGCTCAGCAGGCTGCTGTAAGCCAGGTCTCCCGCACTCTGTGGTACTTGGATGCGATACAGGGTTGGTCCCAGCAGGGTAGAGAAGATCTGCTCCTGGATCAGGCTGGCACCCGGATCCTGCAGCGAGCGCACCAGGATCTCCGCCTCCTTGGAGCTGGACACCTCCACGTTGGGACAATGCAGCCGCAGCAGTTCCGCCTTACTGGTTTCGGTGAACCAGGCGCAAAGATGTGCCTCCGGTGCCGCCTTGGCGGACAGCGCCAGCGAGGTGGTCAGAGTCTGGTCGTCGTCTTCCCCGTCTACCAGCACCCGGCTGGCGTTCCCCAGCCCTACCCGCGCCAGCTCGTCGGGATGGGTGAAGGAATGCAGACGCGCGAATTTGACCGCCGGTTTTTCGGGAAAGGGATGCTCCATCTCCTGCGTGACGCACAACAGAATTTCCTGCGTATGAGTGGCACTGTCGGCCAGCAACAGATCGACGATGCGCTCGGTCTGGGCGCCATTCCAGCCAAACAGCAGCGTATGGCCGGAACAATGTGAATAGTCTGCCTTGCCTGACATACCTCTCCTTATCCAGGCCACCAGGGTCTGGGTCAATTTACCGATAAGACTGCCGAAGACCAGCAGCCCGAAGGGGATCTGAAACAACGCCACCGCCCAGCGCCCCGCCTCGGTCACCGGGGAATAATCACCGAAACCGACGGTGCTGATCACTACGGCGTTGTAATAGAAAAACACCGACGGTTCCGTCAGCTCCGGCTCTCCCGCCAGGAAGAGCAGCAACCAGCTACCGCCGGCCTGCAACAGCAGCAGCGCCAGCAGATTGTGCCAGCTGAGCCGGCGGGTCAGCCGATGGAGTAAACGTGCAAGCAGATGGAACATATCTATCTCATTTGAAGCTTGGTCACCTAAAACTACGGCTTTCGTGCCAAAATGGAAAGTCCGACCTGACCGCCGCCGTTAATTAGGGGTAAAATGGCCCCATAGCCAAGGAGACAAGTATGCTAGATCCGAAGAAACTGGAAGAGATCGCCAAACAGATCCAGAACAACCTGCCCAGCGGGCTGAAGAACATGGGCGAAGAAGCGGAAAAGCGCATTCGTACCGTGTTACAGTCCCAGTTGGGTAAACTCGATATGGTCACGCGGGAAGAATTTGATGTGCAGACCAAGGTGCTGTTGCGCACTCGGGAAAAACTGAACGAAATGGAAGCCAAGCTGGCGCTGCTGGAGCGTCATCTGGCCGACAGCCAGGATGAGCGAGACTGAGTTCGCCGAGCAGATCCGTCAACGCTGCCGGCAGGCGGCGCTGACTGCCGGTGAAGAAGGCGGCCTGTGCCGGCAAGGCCGCTTCGAACTGGCAATTGCTCAGGAACAGGGAATATCGCTCCCCCCGCTCCTGGCCGAGTTTAAATGAACTCGAAGGCGTCACCGAACAGATGATCCGCCTCTACGCCTTTTTCCTTGAACGCTTCCCGCGCCACGCCAGCCATCTCGAAGCGACCCGCCACATAGATGTCGTAGCCGGTCAGACTGGGGAAATCGTCCATGATAGCCTCATGTACCAGGCCGGTACGGCCCTGCCAGTGCGCATCGCCGTTTTGCACCACAGGTACATAGGTCAGTTCCTTGTGCTCGGCAACCCAGGCTTTCATTTCCCGATCCGCATACAGCTGTTGCTCGAAGCGCACCCCCCAGTACAGGAACACCGGCCGGTGCAGACCATTCGCCAGCATCTGCTGCAGGATGGAGCGGGTGTAGGCAAAACCGGTACCACCGGCCATCAGGATCACCGGATGGCGGGAGTCCGAACGCAGGTGAGCCTTGCCCGCGGGCAGCTGTACATCAATCTGTCCCTGCTCCTGCATGCGCTTGAGCACCTGCATGGCATAGGTGTTATCCGGGCCGGCACCGATGTGCAGCTCCAGCACACCCTCTTCATTCACGGTATTGGCGATGGAGAAGGGGCGCTTGTCATCGTCCGCCATCACCACCAGCAGGTACTGGCCGGGGAGAAAATCCACCGACAATTCCGGTTTCAATCGCACATACCACAGGGTTTCGGCCATTTCTTCCAGGGCTTCAACACTACATGTTACTTTCTGCATGACTATCCTTTGAGTTCACTCTGTTTGGCACTCGAATCCAGGATCCCGAGTTGATCCCATAAACTGTCGACCCTTTGTTTTACTTCGTCCGTCATCTCGATGGGCAGACCCCATTCCCTGTCGGTTTCACCCGGCCACTTGTTGGTGGCATCCATCCCCATTTTGGAGCCCAGACCGGATACCGGTGAGGCAAAGTCCAGATAGTCGATGGGGGTATGTTCGATCAGGGTGGTATCCCGCGCCGGGTCCATTCGGGTCGTAATGGCCCAGATCACGTCATTCCAGTCTCTGGCATTGATGTCGTCGTCACACACGATAACGAACTTGGTATACATGAATTGGCGTAAAAACGACCAAACGCCCAGCATGACACGTTTGGCATGACCCGGGTAGCGCTTTTTAATGGTCACCACCGCCATACGATAGGAGCAGCCTTCCGGTGGCAGATAGAAGTCGACTATCTCCGGAAACTGCTTCTGCAGTATGGGCACAAACACCTCGTTCAGCGCCACCCCCAGTATCGCCGGCTCGTCGGGCGGCCGACCGGTATAGGTAGAGTGGTAAATGGCATCATGGCGGCGGGTGATACGCTCCACGGTAAACACCGGGAACTCGTCAATTTCATTGTAATAGCCGGTGTGATCGCCATAAGGGCCTTCGGGCGCTATCTCATCGGGGTAGATATAGCCTTCCAGCACGATTTCGGCACTGGCCGGCACGTCCAGATCGCTGCCGATACACTTGACCACCTCGGTGCGGCTGCCGCGTAGCAGACCGGCGAAGGCATATTCGGACAGAGTATCGGGTACCGGCGTGACGGCGCCGAGAATGGTTGCCGGATCGGCGCCCAGGGCCACCGCCACCGGGTAGGGCTGGCCGGGGTTGGCTTCCTGCCATTCACGAAAATCGAGGGCACCGCCGCGATGGCTGAGCCAGCGCATGATGACCTTGTTCCGGCCCAGCAACTGCTGACGATAGATGCCCAGGTTCTGGCGCTTCTTGTAAGGCCCGCGAGTAATGGTCAGGCCCCAGGTGATCAGGGGCGCCGCATCGCCGGGCCAGCAATGCTGAATCGGCAATTGGGTCAGATCGACATCGTCACCTTCCAGCACCACTTCCTGACAGGGGGCCTTCTTCAGCCGCCTGGTGGGCATATTGAGCACCTGCTTGAAGATGGGCAGCTTTTCCATCAGCTCTTTCAGCCCACGGGGCGGCTCCGGCTCTTTCAAATAAGACAACCAGCGCCCCACTTCACGCAGCGACTCGACATCCTGCTGGCCCATGCCCATGGCCACCCGTTTGGGGGTGCCGAACAGGTTGCCCAGCACCGGCATATCGAAGCCCCTGGGATTTTCAAACAACAACGCCGGACCGCCCGCCTTGAGCGTGCGATCGCAGATCTCGGTCATTTCCAGATAGGGGTCGATTTCATGCTGGATACGCTTGAGTTCGCCCTGAGCTTCCAGTTGCGCGATAAAATCACGCAAGTCCTTATATTTCATTGGGTTATTCCGAGTGTATCGAGTGGCGTAAGAATTATACCCGGTTCAGGCAGGCTTGTATTGAAAACAAAAACCGCAGCAAGCCGCGGTTTTTAAGTCTGATAAGCCCAGGTGGACAATTACTTCGTTTGTCGCTTCATCGACTCGAAGAAATCATCATTGGTCTTGGTCATCGCCAGCTTGTCGATCAGGAACTCGATACCGTCGCTCTCGCCCATGGGGTGCACGATTTTGCGCAGTATCCACATCTTCTGCAGCTCGTCCGGGGTAGTCAGCAGCTCTTCACGACGGGTGCCGGAACGAGGAATATCGATGGCCGGATAGACCCGCTTCTCGGCAATCTTGCGCGACAGGTGCAGTTCCATGTTGCCGGTGCCCTTGAACTCTTCGTAGATAACATCATCCATCTTGGAGCCGGTTTCTACCAGGGCGGTGGCGATAATGGTCAGGCTGCCGCCCTCTTCCACATTACGGGCCGCACCGAAGAAACGCTTGGGTCTGTGCAGGGCGTTCGCATCCACACCACCGGTCAGTACCTTGCCGGATGAGGGCACCACGGTATTGTAGGCGCGGGCGAGACGGGTAATGGAGTCGAGCAGGATCACCACGTCTTTCTTGTGTTCGACCAGGCGCTTGGCCTTCTCGATTACCATGTCGGCCACCTGTACGTGGCGGGCGGCAGGCTCGTCGAAGGTAGAGGCGATAACTTCGCCCTTGACCATGCGCTGCATCTCGGTCACTTCTTCCGGACGCTCGTCGATCAACAACACGATCAGCACACACTCCGGATGATTGTAGGCGATGCTCTGGGCGATGTTCTGCAGCAGCATGGTTTTACCGGCCTTGGGCGGCGCCACTATCAGGCCACGCTGGCCCTTGCCGATAGGCGAGGCCAGATCCAGCACCCGGGCGGTAATGTCTTCGGTAGAACCGTTGCCCCGCTCCATCTTCATCCGCTCGTTGGCGTGCAGCGGGGTCAGGTTTTCAAACAGTATCTTGTTACGGGCGTTTTCGGGTCTGTCGTAGTTGACTTCGTTGATCTTCAACAGCGCGAAGTAACGCTCGCCTTCTTTCGGCGGGCGGATTTTTCCGGCGATGGTGTCACCGGTGCGCAGGTTGAAGCGACGGATCTGGCTGGGCGAAACATAGATGTCGTCGGGTCCGGCCAGGTAGGAAGAATCGGCACTGCGCAAAAAGCCGAAACCGTCCTGCAGTATTTCCAGCACGCCATCGCCGAAAATATCTTCACCACCTTTCGCATGAGCTTTGAGGATAGCAAAGATGATGTCTTGCTTGCGCAAACGGGCGAGGTTTTCCAGGCCCATGGTTTCCCCAAGCTTTATCAGCTCAGATACGGGGGTATTCTTGAGTTCGGTAAGGTTCATAGTGGTGGGTTTCTGTCAACCAGGATGTGTTAAATAATCAGGAAAGTCTGCCGGATTGAGACTTGAAATCGGAGGGCCTCTGGGGCACAAAATAGGCTAGCAAACGAACAATAAACTAGCACCAAAAAGAAGGGCCGTCTAGCAAAAACGATAAGAGGTGCCTTGCGCACCCCTTACCTCACCATTACAGGTTGGCGTCCAGGAACTCTTTCAGTTGAGTCTTGGACAGCGCACCTACCTTGGTAGCCGCTACTTCGCCGTTCTTGAACAGCAGCAGGGTGGGAATACCACGAATACCGAACTTGGGCGGAGTATCTGCGTTCTGATCGATATTCAGCTTGGCCACGGTCACCTTGCCTTCATATTCCCCGGCCACTTCGGCCAGTATGGGGGCGATCATCTTGCAGGGACCACACCATTCAGCCCAGAAGTCGACCAGAACCGGGCCATTGGCCTTGATCACGTCAGCTTCGAAGCTGGCATCGGTCAGCTGAACAATTTTGTCACTCATCTCCAACTCCAATCAGTCTTTATCCCGCGACACACAACGCCGAGGGCAATTTAGTTGGCCTATTTCAAATGATCCTGTTTATTATTGCAAGCCTAACCTGATATTCTGAACACTATGAGCAAAACACACTTAACAGACGTAAAGTTTGCCCAGTTGGGTCTGCAGCCGCAGGTTCTGGCCGGACTGGAAGCAAAAGGATTTCACAACTGCACGCCCATTCAGGCGTTGTCGTTACCCCATTTGACTTCGGGCAAGGATATCGCCGGACAAGCCCAGACCGGCACAGGTAAAACCATCGCCTTCCTTGCCGCCACCTTTGACCATCTGCTGACCACGCCGGCACCCGAAAACCGCCAGCTGAATCAGCCCAGGGCCATCATAATGGCGCCGACCCGCGAGCTGGCCATACAGATCTTCAACGATGCCGATACCCTCAGCGCCAGTACCGGCCTCAAGCTGGGCCTGGCCTACGGCGGCGACGGCTACGAAAAACAGATAGAGGTGCTGGAAGCCGGCGTCGATATTCTGGTCGGCACCACGGGCCGCATCATCGATTTCCTCAAGAAACAGGTCATCGATGTGGGCGCCATTCAGGTGGTGGTACTGGATGAAGCGGATCGCATGTTCGATCTGGGCTTCATCAAGGACATCCGCTTCCTGTTTCGCCGCATGCCGGCAGCCACCCTGCGCCAGAACATGCTGTTTTCCGCCACCCTGTCGCTGCGAGTTCAGGAGCTGGCCTACGAACACATGAACAGCCCCGAACACGTGCAGATAGAGCCGGAGCGCAAAACCGGTATCCGCATCAAGGAAGAGCTGTTCTATCCGGCCCAGGAAGACAAGCTGCCGCTGTTGCTGACCTTGATGGAAGAAGAATGGCCCGACAAGGCCATCGTGTTCGCCAACACCAAACACAGCTGCGAAAAGGTTCACGCCTGGCTGCAGGCCGATGGCCACCGCGTCGGTCTGCTGACCGGTGATGTTCCCCAGAAGAAACGGATGAAGATCCTCGAGGATTTCACCGGCGGCGTGCTGGATATTCTGGTGGCCACCGATGTGGCGGCCCGCGGCCTGCATATCCCCGATGTGACGCACGTATTCAACTACGACTTGCCCGACGATGCAGAAGACTATGTGCATCGTATCGGCCGTACCGGTCGGGCCGGCGCCAGCGGCTGTTCCATCAGCTTTGCCTGCGAAGAATACGTGTTCAATCTGCCGGCAGTGGAAGCCTATATCGAGCATGAAATTCCGGTCAGCAAATACGACAAGGACGCCCTGCTCGATGATCTGACGCCCCCGACGCATATCCATCATCACAGAGCCCACGCCAATCGCGGCCCGCGTCAGGGCGGCGGTCAGCGTCGTCCCGGCGGCAACCACCGTCGCCGCCCGCAGGGTACCCGGAGCTAAGTCAGGTGACAAACGCCGCCCTTTATGCCGCCGTTGATCTCGGTTCCAACAGCTTTCATATGCTGGTGGTACATGAAGTGGCCGGCGCCTGTCGAACCCTGGCCAAGGTCAAGCGCAAGGTACGCCTGGCCGCCGGTCTGCAGACCGACGGCAGCCTGGATGCGGCGTCGATGGAACGGGGCTGGGACTGCCTGCAGCTGTTCGCCGAACAGTTGCAGGACATTCCCGCCGACCATATTCGTATCGTCGGCACCGCTACCCTGCGCCTGGCCACCAATATAGCTGTCTTTCTCGAGCGGGCTCAGGCCATTCTGGGACATCCCATCCGGATTATTTCCGGTGAAGAAGAGGCCGCTACCATCTATGAAGGCGTGGCCTGGACCTCATCCGGCGTCGGCCGTCGACTGGTGATCGACATCGGCGGTGCCAGTACCGAGCTGATCGTCGGTGAAGGCACGGCGCCGCAGCTGCTTAACAGCCTGCACATGGGCTGCGTCACCTGGCTGAGTCGCTACTTCCCCGACGGACAACTTTCTGCCGCCAACTTTGACCACGCCATTGCCGCCGCCCGTCAGACCCTGATGCCGATCGCCGGGGACTACCTCAAACTCGGCTGGCAAAGCTGTATCGGGGCTTCCGGTACCGTGCAGGCCATTCAGGAAATCATGCTGAGTCAGGGGGAGGATGAACAGATCACCCTGGCCAAGCTGCGGCAACTGAAACAGCAGGCCATCGCCTGTGGCCATCTCGATCGGCTCGGGCTGTCCGGCTTGCAGGCGGATCGCGTCACCGTGTTTCCGTCCGGCCTGGCGATTCTGATTGCCCTGTTCGAGATGCTGGCGATAGACAGCATGACACTGGCGGGCGGCGCCCTGCGCGAAGGCCTGATCTATGGCATGCTGGGTCGCCGTCGGGAGTGCGATGCCCGGGAACGCACTGCCGACAGCCTGATCTGCCGCTATCAGCTGGATCGGGAGCAGGCCGAACGGGTGCGCAACACCGCCCTCAAGGCCCTGCAGCAACTGGCCAGCAGCCGGAATATCGACTCCCCGGCCACCGCCATGCTGGGCTGGGCCGCCCTGCTCTACGAACTGGGCCTGTGCATAGAGTACAAACGCGCTCCCGAGCATGCCGCCTATATTATCCGCCATGTGGATTTACCCGGCTTCACCCCGGCCCAGAAACAACTGCTGGCCGCCCTGTTGCTGAACCAGCGGGACGAGTTCCGGCAGGAGTCGCTGGAGCAGCAAGGCGCCATCGAGGCAGAGCAGGCCATTCTGCTGGCCCGGCTGCTGCGTCTGGCCATCATCCTCTGTCTGCGCCGCACCCGCGGCACTGTGCCGGAGTTCAGACTGGAATCCCGGGATCGACAGTTGACGCTTATCCTGCCCACCGACTGGAGTGGTAGTCACCACCTGCGCGCCAGCGAGCTGCAGCAGGAAGCGGTGCGCCAGACCGAACAGGGCTGGCCGCTGGTGATTCAGGAGCAATAAAAAGGCGCCTTTCGGCGCCTTTTTTCTACTTCTCTTGTTTCTGCTTATCTTTTTTCTGTCGCGTCTTCTTTCAGCCAGGTTGCAACCCGCTTGGCGAAGTAGGTCAGGATGCCGTCGGCCCCGGCGCGCTTGAAACACATCAGCGACTCCAGCACGGTTTCCCGCTCTTTCAGCCAGCCGTTCTGAATGGCGGCCATGTGCATGGCGTATTCACCGCTGACCTGATAGGCGAAGGTCGGCACCCCGAACTGATCTTTTACCCGGCGTACCACGTCCAGATAGGGCATGCCCGGCTTGACCATGACACTGTCGGCGCCTTCCTCGAGATCAAAAGCCACTTCCTGCAGGGCCTCGTCGCTGTTGGCCGGATCCATCTGATAAGTGGACTTGTTACCCCCCTTGAGGTTACCCGCAGAGCCGACCGCATCGCGGAAGGGACCATAATAGTTGGAGGCGTACTTGGCGGAATAGGCCATGATCTGGGTGTTGATGAAGCCAGCTGCTTCCAGCGCCTGACGAATGGCGCCGATGCGGCCATCCATCATGTCGGAAGGCGCCACTATGTCGGCGCCGGCTTCGGCATGACTCAGGGCCTGCTTTACCAGCACCTCTGTGGTCACGTCGTTGAGCACATAACCCTCGTCGTCGAGAATACCGTCCTGGCCATGCACCGTGAATGGATCCAGTGCCACGTCTGTCATCACACCCAGTTCGGGAAAGGCTTTCTTGAGCTCTCGTACCGCTTCCTGCGCCAGGCCTTCCGGGTTGTAGGCTTCTTCGGCCAACAGGCTCTTCTGGCCGGCATTGACGACCGGGAACAGGGCAATCAGGGGGACACCCAATTGCACCAGCTCGGCCGCTTCCTTCAGTAGCAGATCGATGGACAGCCGCTCGATGCCGGGCATGGACGCCACCGCTTCCCGACGCTGAAAACCGGGCAAGACAAACACCGGATAAATGAGATCATCCACCGTCAGGGTATTTTCGCGTACCAGTCGACGGCTGAAATCATGCTTGCGCAAGCGACGCAGGCGACGAGAAGGAAAACCACCAAATATTTGTTGAGTCATAGCTACTCCAAAGTGAGTCCTGAATCGTTCCTAAATGCGGAAAAAGGCGCGGCTGGTCGCCGTAGCGGCAACGGCCAGGGCATCGGGATCCTCGCCCCGACAGGCGGCAATACGCCCGGCAATATGAGGGAGATACGCCGGTTCGTTACGGCGGCTGGCCGGCTTGGGTGACAAGTCTCGCGGCAACAGATAAGGACTGTCGGTTTCGAGCATCAGCCTGTTGCTCGGGATCATCGACACCAGTCGCTGCAGCTCCTGGCCTCGGCGTTCGTCGCAAATCCAGCCGGTGATGCCGATATGCAGATCCAGCGCCAGACAGTCCCTCAACTCGGCTTCGCTGCCGGTAAAGCAATGCAACACCGCCGCCGGCAGCCGGCTGCGCCAGGGCCTGAGGATATCGAGAAAGCGTTCGTGGGCGTCCCGGCAGTGCATGAATACCGGCAGCTGCAACTCGGCCGCCAGCTCCAGCTGGGCTTCAAACACTGCATCCTGCTGCGGCCGCGGTGAAAAGTCCCGGTTATAATCGAGACCACACTCGCCGATGGCCACCACTTCGGGGCGCGCCGCCAGTGCACGCAGCACACTCGGGCTCTGGCCATCGAAGGTCCTGGCATCGTGGGGGTGAATGCCGGCGGTGGCATAACAGAATCCGGGCTCGGTGGCGGCATAATCGGCCACCGCCCGACTTTCTTTCAGGCTGGTACCGGTCAGCACCAGCGCCGAGATACCGGCGGCTTTGGCCCTGATAATGACCTGGTCCCTGTCCTTGTCGAACTGGCGGTTGGTCAGGTTCACCCCGATGTCGATCATGAGGCGCCGTCCTGCTCTTCCTCTTCACCTTTGTCACGCACGTAGAAACGAGAGAAGAAGACCCCGACTTCAAACAGCAGCCACATGGGAATGGCCAGCAGAGTTTGAGAAATAATGTCGGGCGGTGTCAGCAGCATGCCGACAATAAACACCACCACAATCACATAAGGCCGCTTGCCGGACAGCTCTTTCGGTGTCGTCACCCCGGTCCAGCACAACAGTATGGTGGCGATGGGGATCTCGAAGGCAATGCCGAAGGCCACGAAGAGACCCAGTACGAAGTCGAGATAGCTGGCGATGTCGGTGGCAATGGTCACCCCTTCCGGCGCCATCTTGGTGAAGAAGCCGAAGGCCAGCGGAAACACCACGAAATAGGCAAAAGCCGCGCCCGCATAAAACAGCAGGGCGCTGGAAAACACCAGCGGTGCGATAAGCCGCTTCTCGTGCTTGTACAGACCGGGGGCAATAAAGGCCCAGACCTGATAGAGCACATAGGGAATGGCGGCAAAAAACGACACTATCAAGGTGAGTTTCATCGGGGTCAGAAACGGCGTCGCGACCCCGGTGGCAATCATGCTGGTACCTTCCGGCAACTGCCGCAGCAGCGGCTCGGCCAGAATGCTGTAGATGTCGTTGGCAAAATACACCAGGGCCAGAAAGACCAGCACAATAGCGGCAAAGGCCCGGAGTAGGCGGCTCCTCAGCTCAACCAGGTGGCTGATCAGCGGCTGCTGTGTTTGACTCATTTAAGATTTATCCTGAGGCTTATTCGATGGCGGGGTATCGGTGTCGGCACCATGGACATCGGCGTTACCGGCCCCTGTTTTTTCATAGGGCCGAGTCACGGAGGCGGCAGCATCCTTCAGCTGATCGATGGACTCCTGCAGCTCCGGACTCAGGTTTTTCATCTCGAGCTGTTCGGCCTTCTTCAGATCCCGATGCAGCTCTTCCATTCTCAATTCCTGAGCCAGCTCGGTTTTCACCGCAGTGGCGGTGTCTCGTACCGTTTTAAACCACCGGGATACTGTTCTAATGGCCACGGGAAGCCGCTCCGGCCCCAGTACCAGCAGCCCGACTACCCCTATCACTACCAGCTCCCAGAAACCGATATCGAACATGGTTATACCTGATCTTTATCTTTGGTTTTTTCCTGATCTTTCTGGTTCAGAGTATCAGTCTGTTCTTTTTTGTCAGCCAGCGTCTGCTGTTCGAAGTCGGCATCCTTCTTGTCCTTTTCCTCGTCGGTCATCGCCTTCTTAAAGCCCTTCACCGCCGAGCCCAGATCCGAGCCCATACCTCGCAACTTCTTGGTACCGAACAACAGCACCACGATCAAGACCACGATAAGCAGTTGCCAAACACTAATTCCACCCATAAAACACCTTTCCTAAGTAAAAGTAAGTAAAAGTAAGTAAAAGTAAGTAAAAAGAGTAAACAATCAAACGCCATGATACCCGAACCAGATGACAATACCTTGATACAGGATCACATTAGCGTGCTATTTTCCGCCAGCCCAGCAGCCATAAAACCAACGTCAGTACCAGACCAGACATGGCCCATTCGCTTTTATCCATCCCCAGCAGCAGGGTACTGGCCAGCAAAATGGTGGCGCCCATGGCCAGTAGAAACCGCCCCTGGCCCTGGCCTTTATTCTGCCGGGCAAACTGATTATACAGACCTTGTACCTGGCGCTGCTGCAGCTTTGCCTGGCGCAGGGCATCGTAGACCAGTTCCGGCAAATCGGGCAGCTTCTCGGCCCAGAACGGCGCCTTTTCCTTCACCGCATTGATCACCGCCTTGTAACCGACCTGTTGCTGCATCCACTCTTCCAGGTAGGGCTTGGCCGTCTTCCATAAATCCAGCTGCGGATACAGCTGGCGACCGACCCCTTCCACATAGAGCAGGGTTTTCTGCAGCAACACCAGCTGCGGCTGCACCGCCATATTGAAGCGGCGGGCAGTGTTGAAGAGGTTCAGCAGCACATGGCCGAAGGATATTTCCGACAGGGGTTTTTCGAAGATGGGCTCCAGTACGGTACGGATGGCCGATTCGAACTCTTCCACCTTGGTATCTGCCGGTACCCAGCCCGACTCCACATGAAGCTCGGCTACCTTGCGGTAGTCCCGGTTGAAGAACGCCAGGAAGTTCTCCGCCAGATAACGCTTGTCGTCCCGGTTAAGGGTGCCCACTATGCCGCAGTCGATGCCGATCCACTGGGGATCTTCCGGGTGTTCGTAAGAGACGAAGATGTTACCCGGATGCATGTCCGCATGAAAAAAGCTGTCGCGGAACACCTGAGTAAAGAAGACCTCCACACCCCGTTCCGCCAACAGCTTCATGTCGGTGCCATTTGCTTCCAGCGCCTCGACATCGGAGACAGAAATACCGTAGATACGCTCCATCACCAGCACATTTTCATGGCAATAGCTGGAGTGGATTTCCGGCACGTACAAGGTGCGGGACCCTTCGAAATTACGCCGCAGCTGAATGGCATTAGCCGCTTCGCGCAGCAGGTTCAACTCGTCAAACAGGGTTTTGCGATATTCTTCCACCACCTCGACCGGTCGCAACCGGCTGCTGCGCTCGGGCACCAGACGGGCAACCAGAGTGGCCATGGAGTGCATCAGGCTGACATCGGCCTCGATAACCTTCTCGATATCGGGCCGGATCACCTTGATTACTATCTCCTGACCGGTTTTCAGCCTGGCCGTATGCACCTGGGCAATGGAGGCGGAGGCCAGCGGCTTTTCATCGAAGTCATCGAACAATACCTCGATGGGTTGGCGCAGACTGGCTTCAATCTGTTTACGGGCCAGGATGCCATCGAAAGGGGGCACCCGGTCCTGCAGCAGAGCCAGCTCCTCGGCGATATCCGGCGGCAGCAGATCGCGCCGGGTCGACAACATCTGGCCAAACTTGATAAAGACAGGCCCCAGGTGTTCCATTGCCAGGCGAATGCGCTTGCCACGGGACAAATCCGGATGACGATTTCTCAGCCAGAACAGGCTTTTTCTTGCCAAGCGTGCCGGCAATACCTGTAGCCGCGCCGGTATCAGTTCATCCAGACCATACTCGAACAGGGTTTTTCCAATCTGATAGAGCCGGAGTAGCTCCCGCAGTTTTTTCATGAATGCACAACCTTATCCGTCAGCGTCGCCAGTCGTCCCTGCAACTGCAACAAGCGCTTGTTCAGCTCGGCCACTTCATCATTAAAGTCGGCCAGCTCCAGCGGGCCCACCGCCAGGCGGGCTTCTTCCCGCACATAATCTCCCAGCTGACCCCGTACCTCCTGGGCCCGGCGCTCTACGGCCGCCCTTAGCTCTCGGCCATGACGGCACAAGAGGTGCGCCATGATGTCGCCGGTATAGGGGGCGAGCAAGGCTTCAAGGTCGATACCGGGATCTTTGACCAGGGCGGAAAAGTCCTGCCAGGGCTGAGGGTCACCCTGCAAATCGATACGTCCATAACGGATATACTGCATCAGCAGGCCTTTGTCTTTCAGCAGGCCCAGGGCATTGAGCGACAAACTCAGATGGCTGTCCACTGCGCCTTCATAATGCCGCAGTATTTCCAGCCGTTCGGCGGAAAACAGCAAGTACAGACCGGCGACATCGGTCACTGTCAGCTGTAATACCTTCCCTCGTAATGGCGCCATCTTCTTCAATCGTTCGCTATCCTGCAGCATAAAGCGATTAAATACCGCCTCGAGCGAACCATTGAGCAAGGGAAACAGCAAGGATTTCATCAGAATTTGAACCCGCGGTGCAACGCCACTACACCGTCGGTCAGGTTGAAGTATTCCACCTGCTCCAGACCCGCCTGCTCCATCATCGACTTCAGGGTTTCCTGATCGGGGTGCATGCGGATGGACTCTGCCAGATAGCGGTAGCTTTCGCTGTCCTGAGCCACCATAGCACCCATTTTCGGCAGTATGTTGAAGGAGTAGAAATCGTAAAGTTTGCTCATGATCTCGTGCTGAGGCCTGGAGAATTCCAGCACCAGCAAGCGGCCGCCGGGCTTTAGCACCCGTTGCATGGACGCCAGCGCCTTGTCCTTGTCGGTCACGTTACGCAAACCGAAGGCGATGGTAATCAGATCAAAGTGATTGTCCGGGAACGGCAGCGCCTCGGCATTGGCCTGCACATAGGCGATGTTGCTACCCAATCCCTTGTTTCTCAGTTTGTCCCGGCCCACCTTGAGCATGGAGTCGTTGATGTCAGCCAGCACCACCTGCCCGGTTTCGCCGACGATGCGGGAAAACTTTGCGGTCAAATCACCGGTGCCACCGGCCAGATCCAACACTTTCTGCCCCTTGCGGATCCCGGAGCAATCGATTGTGAAACGTTTCCACAGCCGATGAATACCAAAGGACATCAAATCGTTCATCACATCATATTTCGCTGCTACCGAGTGAAATACACCGGCGACCATCTGTTCTTTTTCCGTGGCATCTACCGTCTTGTAACCGAAGTGGGTCGTCGACTTGTGCTGTTCTGACATGCTGAAGGCACCTATAAAATCAAAGTGGGTTAGTGTACTGCAAATACGTGGCCCGGACTAACGGGAAGCCACCAGGCTGCCGGTTATCTGCATGCCAAAATAGGTGAACATGATACAGCAAACCACATTGAGGCACACATTCAACACGGCTTTAAACCATTGACCGTGCTCAAGTAATAACACCGTATCGAGAGAAAAAGAGGAAAAGGTGGTCAAGGCGCCCAGCAGGCCGACCATCACGAAAGGACGCCAGGAGTGGGCACTGAGCACCTGTTGCTGCACCAGCATGAAGATGAGGCCCATCAGCATGGAGCCAAGCAGATTGACGGTGAGAACACCATAAGGAAAGGAGCGGCCCAGCAAGCGGCCCATCAGGTCGGTGATGACAAAGCGCAATACCGCTCCCGTGGCACCGCCGGCGGCAACAAACAGCAGCGTTTTCATGTGCAAACCAGTTCAGAAAATAATGCTCAGTTTACGCCGTGCATCATCAAAAACCCACCGCCTATTCTATTGATGGGAATGAAGCCTGATGCCTCGCATTTTTCACCAATGTAAAAAGAAAAAAGCAAAAAGCCCGACACTTTCGTATCGGGCTTTTTAATTGGGTGCCTGGCAGTGACCTACTTTCACATGGCAGCTGCCACACTATCATCGGCGCGGCT
>NZ_JAFBBE010000013.1 GCF_016907015.1 Oceanisphaera litoralis | reverse complement strand
GGACACCTTTTGTGATGATATTTGAGTGGGTAACCCAAATATGGCGCATCGCGACGCCGGTGACACAAGAGGTGTCCATCTCATCATCCCTGTAACGCTCAGCACATGACATCCCTGTCATGTGACGGTCAGCTGAGGCAATCTCTGCAGCCTCTTCTTGACGCCCGAGTTAGCTGTTGGCATCACCAACAGGCGATACCGAAACTTCAAGGAGGACAAAGGGATCTGCTCAGCCGACCATCTGCGCCAGGGATGGCGCGGCTGAGCCTCCATGGATGGATTCACGGCGAGTCGGCGGAGCTGGCCCTTTGTTCGACCGAGCGACTCTCCGCTTGTTACTTCTTCACTGGCCGGGGCCAATTGGAAATATGACGCTGGCGCACCCTCGTTATCACCAGTTCGTCTGCGGCCACATCCTTGGTGACGGTGCTGCCGGCCCCCAGGGTGGCGTTCTTGCCGATGCGCACCGGCGCCACCAGCTGGGTATCGGAGCCGACGAAGACGCCGTCTTCGATCACCGTCCGGAACTTGTTCACCCCGTCGTAGTTGCAGGTGATGGTGCCGGCGCCGATGTTCACTCCCGCACCGATATCAGCATCGCCCAGATAGCTGAGGTGACCGGCCTTGGAGCCCTTGCCCAGCCGGGCCTTTTTCATCTCCACAAAATTGCCCACATGGGCCTCCTCGGCCAACACGGCGCCGGGGCGCAGGCGGGCGAAGGGACCGGCGCTGCTGGCGCTACCCAGCTCGGCCTGCTCGATGATGGAATAAGGCTTCACCACGGCGTCGTCGCCGATCACACAGTCCTTGAGGATGGCGCCGGCACCTATGGTCACTCTGTTACCCAAGGTGACCTTGCCCTCGATGATGACGTTGACGTCTATGGTGACCTCTTCGCCTACGGTAAGGGTTCCGCGCAAATCGAAACGGGCCGGATCCAGCAGGGTCACGCCCTCGCGCATCAGCCGCTCGGCCTGCATCTTCTGGTAGGCTCGCTCCAGTCCGGCCAGCTGTACCCGGTCGTTGGCGCCTTCCACTTCGGCGGTGCTGGCCGGATGCACGGTGGCAATCTCGCAACCGTCCGCATGGGCCATGGCGAAGATGTCGGTCAGGTAGTATTCACCCTGAGCGTTGTTGTTGTTCAACGCGCCCAGCCAGCGCTTGAGCAGGCCGGCTTCGGCCACCAGCACACCGGTATTGACCTCGTTGATGGCCAGTTGCTCGGCATTGGCGTCTTTCTGCTCGACGATGCCGACCACCTTACCGTTTTCCCGTACGATACGGCCATAGCCGGTAGGGTTGTCGAGTTTGACCGTCAGCAAACCCACGCCGCCGGCCGGTTGTGCCGCCAGCAGCGCCTGCAGGGTCTGCGGCTGCAGCAGCGGGGTATCGCCATACAGCACCAGCACCCTATCGGTATCGGCTATTTCCGGCAGCGCCACCGCTACCGCATGACCGGTACCCAGCTGTTCGGCCTGATGCACCCAGCCGATGCCCGGCTCATCGATGCGCGCCTTGAGCTGGTCGGCGCCATGGCCATAGACCAGATGAATACCGTCCACTTCGCTGGCCCGGGCCGCCGCTATCACATGACTGACCATGGGACGGCCCGCCACCGGGTGCAATACCTTGGGTAAGGAAGAACGCATGCGGGTACCCTTGCCCGCCGCCAGAATCACTGCCTGAGTTGCCATTAGAGTTAATATCCCGTTGATGAAAAGTAAGCCTTAAGCGCCGAGTACCAAGCTCAACAAAATACGGCGCGGTCTTTAAGACTGGTGCTCGGCGCTATATGCATCCATTGTGATTTTTTCGCAAAAAAAAAGCGACCCTGAGGTCGCTTTTTACACCATATAACTGTTACCGCACGTTCTGCTTCAGTAGCTGCAGCACACGCAGTTTCGCCATGGCCCGGGCCAGATCGGCGGACGCTTCTGCATAATCCACATCGTGTGAGGAGTTCTGCAGTTTGGCTTCCGCCGCTCGTTTGGCTTCTTCGGCCTTGGCTTTATCCAGATCTTCGGCGCGAATCGCAGTGTCGGCCAAAACCATGACACTGCTGCCCTGCACTTCCAGCATACCGCCGGAAACATACAGAACTTCTTGCTGGCCGGCTTTGGTGACATATTGCACCAGGCCGGGACGGATAGACGTCAGCAAGGGGGCATGTCCGTAACGGATCCCCAATTCACCCTCAGAGCCGGAAACCGTCACCGCACTGACAGAGCCGGAGTACAAACGTTCTTCGGCACTGACGATGTCGAGATGAAAGCTAAAATCGGCCATCAGGTACTCCTTCGAGGCTTACAGTTTCTTGGCTTTCTCGACGGCTTCGTCGATAGAGCCAACCATGTAGAACGCCTGCTCGGGCAGCGAATCGTAATCACCGTCCAGAATGCCTTTGAAACCAATGATGGTATCTTTCAGGGACACATACTTACCGGGAGAACCGGTGAATACTTCGGCCACGAAGAAAGGCTGAGACAGGAAACGCTCGATTTTACGGGCACGGGATACAGTCAGCTTGTCGTCTTCAGACAGTTCGTCCATACCCAGGATGGCGATGATGTCTTTCAGCTCTTTATAGCGCTGCAGCACTGTCTGTACGCCACGGGCAACAGTATAGTGCTCTTCACCAACCACCTGCGGATCCAGCTGACGACTGGTGGAGTCCAGCGGATCAACGGCCGGGTAGATACCCAGGGCGGCGATCTGACGGCTCAGTACCACGGTCGCGTCCAGGTGGGCGAAGGTGGTCGCCGGAGACGGATCGGTCAAGTCATCCGCGGGCACGTAAACGGCCTGTACGGAGGTGATGGAACCGGTCTTGGTGGAGGTGATACGCTCCTGCAGAACACCCATCTCTTCGGCCAGCGTCGGCTGGTAACCTACCGCTGAAGGCATACGGCCCAGCAGTGCGGATACTTCGGTACCGGCCAGAGTGTAACGATAGATGTTATCCACGAAGAACAGTACGTCACGACCTTCGTCACGGAACTTCTCGGCCATGGTCAGACCGGTCAGTGCCACGCGCAGACGGTTACCTGGCGGCTCGTTCATCTGACCGTAGACCAGCGATACCTTGTCGATAACGTTGGAGTCGGTCATTTCGTGGTAGAAGTCGTTACCTTCACGGGTCCGCTCACCCACACCGGCAAATACGGAATAACCGCTGTGCTCGATGGCGATGTTACGGATCAGTTCCATCATGTTGACGGTTTTACCCACACCGGCACCACCGAACAGACCAACCTTACCACCCTTGGCGAACGGACAAACCAGATCGATAACCTTGATACCGGTTTCCAGCAGCTCGGAGCTGTTGGACTGTTCTTCGTAGCTGGGCGCTTCGCGGTGGATAGACCAGCGGTCTTCTTCACCGATAGGACCCTTCTCGTCGATAGGGTTGCCCAGTACGTCCATGATACGACCCAGAGTCTGAGTGCCTACCGGCACCTTGATCGGGTTGTTGGTACGTTCAATTTCCAGACCGCGGCGCAGACCGTCGGAGGAACCCATGACGATACAGCGCACAACGCCGCCGCCGATTTGCTGCTGAACTTCCAGAACCAGGCCCTGGCTCTGACCTTCAGTCGTGATCTTCAGCGCTTCATATACGTGAGGAACCGCATCTTGCGGAAATTCCACGTCTACTACGGCGCCGATGATTTGGACTATGATACCCTTACTCATGTCAAATCCTCTAAACCTTTGAATACCCTTGCCTTATACGGCACCGGCACCGGCAACAATCTCACTCAGCTCTTGGGTAATCGCAGCCTGACGGGCTTTGTTATACACCAATTGCAGATCTTCGATGAGATCGCCGGCGTTATCGGTAGCGGCTTTCATCGCCACCATACGTGCAGCCTGCTCACTGGCCAGGTTTTCTACTACACCCTGATACACCTGTGCTTCCACAAAGCGTACCATCAGCGTGTCCAACAACGATTTTGGATCAGGCTCGTAGATATAATCCCAGCTGTGGCTGGCCACGTTTTCTTCCGATGCAGGTAAGGGCAACAGTTGATCGACCGTGGGTTTCTGCACCATGGTGTTTTCAAACTTGTTGTACACCAGATACAGCTTGTCTATCTCACCCTTGTTGTATGCCTCCAGCATGACATTGACGGAGCCAATCAGCTCAGACAGCGACGGGTTGTCACCCAGCCCGCTGTTCTGTGCGACGACCTTGCCGCCATGGCGGTTGAAAAAGCTTACCGCCTTGCTGCCGATAAGACCCAGGTCAATGCCCACGCCTTTGTCGGACCATGCTTTCATTTCATTTATGGCTTGCTTGAACAGGTTGATGTTCAAACCGCCACAGAGGCCACGATCGGTCGAGATGATAATAAACCCAACGCGCTTAACCTCGCGGTCTGCCAGATAGGGGTGCTTGTATTCCAAGTTCCCCTGCGCGATGTGGCCGATCACCTTGCGTATGGTTTCAGCGTATGGGCGGCTGTGGTCCATGCGATCCTGCGCTCTGCGCATTTTCGAGGCGGCCACCATCTCCATAGCGCTGGTGATCTTCTGAGTGTTTTTGACACTCCCGATCTTGCTACGTATTTCTTTTGCGCCGGCCATGTCGCTTCTCCAATTCAGGTGGCAGCATACGCTGCCACATGGTTACCAGGACTGGGTAGCCTTGAAGCTATCCAGCAACGCAGTCAGCTTGGCAACAACGTCTTTGTTGAAGTCAGCTTTCTCGTTGATCTCCGCCATCAGGGCGGCATGTTCTGAATCGGCATAAGCGAGCAGGGCGGCTTCGAACGTAGTGATGAGCTTCAGCTCAACATCGTCCAGGTAGCCATTTTCGGCGGCGAACAGTACCAGACCCTGTTCGGCGACGGACATGGGACGGTATTGCTTCTGCTTCATCAGCTCGGTCACTTTCTGACCGTGACTCAGCTGCTTGCGAGTCGCCTCATCCAGATCGGAAGAGAACTGAGCAAAGGCCGCCAGTTCGCGATACTGAGCCAGGGCAGTACGAATACCACCGGACAGTTTCTTGATGATCTTGGTCTGCGCAGCACCACCCACCCGGGATACGGAGATACCCGGATCAACCGCCGGACGAATACCGGAGTTGAACAGCTCTGTGGTCAGGAAGATCTGACCATCGGTGATGGAGATCACGTTGGTCGGTACAAAGGCGGACACGTCACCCGCCTGGGTTTCGATGATCGGCAGGGCGGTCAAGGAACCGGTCTTGCCTTTCACTTCACCCTTGGTGAACTTCTCTACGTAGTCGACGGACACGCGAGAAGCGCGTTCCAGCAGACGGGAGTGCAGGTAGAAAACGTCACCGGGGTAGGCTTCACGACCCGGCGGACGACGCAGCAGCAGGGAGATCTGACGGTAGGCAACGGCCTGCTTGGACAGGTCATCGTATACGATCAGGGCATCTTCACCGCGGTCGCGGAAGAATTCACCCATGGCACAACCGGAGTAGGGTGCCAGGTACTGCAGGGCAGCAGACTCGGAAGCGGAAGCCACCACCACAATGGTGTTGGCCAGGGCGCCGTGCTCTTCCAGCTTGCGTACCACGTTAGAGATGGTGGACGCTTTCTGGCCGATGGCCACGTACACACACTTAACGCCGGAGTCTTTCTGGTTGATGATGGCATCGACGGCCAGGGCAGTTTTACCTACCTGACGGTCACCGATGATCAGCTCACGCTGACCACGACCCACGGGGATCATGGCATCAACGGCTTTATAACCGGTTTGCAGCGGCTGATCGACCGATTGACGATCGATAACGCCCGGTGCAATCACTTCTACCGGAGAGAAGGTATCGGCTTCAATGGCGCCTTTACCGTCAATGGGCTCACCCAGGGTGTTAACCACACGACCCAGCAGGTTGCGACCTACCGGTACTTCCAGAATACGGCCGGTGGACTGAACCTTCATGCCTTCGGCCAGATCCGCATAGGGACCCATAACCACGGCACCTACGGAGTCGCGCTCCAGGTTCAATGCCAGAGCGTAACGACCGCCCGGCAGTTCAATCATTTCACCTTGCATGATATCAGCAAGGCCGTGAACACGAATGATGCCATCGCTTACAGAGACGATGGTACCTTCGTTTCGTGCTTCACTGACAACGTTGAATTGCTCGATACGCTGTTTTATCAGCTCGGCAATTTCAGTTGAATTCAGTTGCATGCTCTATTCCCCAATCAAGATTGCAGCGTTTCAGCCAAGCGGGACAGCCTGCCCCGAACACTTCCGTCGATTACCAGGTCACCGGCTTTGATGATGATGCCGGCCATCAGGCTCTTGTCGACACTGCAATTCAGCTTCACTTTGCGCTCGAGGCGCTTTTCCAGTGAAGCCTGAATCTTGGCCATTTGTTGCTTGGTCAGTTTGGTAGCAGAAACCACATCGGCTTCCACTTCCCGGTCCAGCTCCGCCTTCATCGCGGCGAATTCCCGTACCACTGCCGGCAACACACTCAAGCGTCCGTTTGCGGCCATCGCCTTTATCAGGTTCTGGCCTTGCTCATCGAGCTGTTCGCCACAGACAGCCAAAAACACCCCGGCCATCTTTTCCGCGTTCAGATTGCCGTTGATAACCGCGTCCATCTGTTTGTTTTGCACCACTTCGGCGGCAAAACTCAGCATGGTTAACCAGTTATCAACCGCTTTTTTCTCAACGGCAAAATCGAAAGCTGCTTTGGCATAGGGGCGAGCAATGGTTTTCATTTCCATAGCTCTATGTCCCTTACAGTTCAGCTACTACTTTCTCAACAATGTCGCTGTTGGCAGCGGCATCAATCTGACGCTCGAGGATCTTCTCTGCACCCACCAGGGCAAGAGCAGCAACCTGCTTACGCAGTTCCTCTTTGACACGATTGCGTTCGGCTTCAACTTCCGCCTGGGCCTGTGCCAAAATTTTCTCACGTTCGGCCTGAGCTTCACGTGTAGCATCCTCGACGATCTGGGCCTTGCGCTTGTTAGCCAGCTCAACAATTTGAGCAGACTGCAGCTTGGCTTCTTTCAACTGTTCGGTTGCATTGTTTTGCGCCAGAGCCAGGTCTTTCTTGGCCCGTTCCGCCGAGGACAGGCCTTCGGCGATTTCTTTCTGGCGATTTTCAATGGCTGCCATCAGCGGCGGCCATACAAACTTCATACAAAACCAAACAAACAGGATAAACGCGATCGTTTGACCGAGGATTGTTGCGTTCATGTTCATCGCAACTCTCCTTTAAAATGGTTAGCAGACTGATTGATAAACCGTGGCATTAAGCAGCAACGGCGAAAATCAGATACAGAGCCATACCAACGGTGATCATGGGGATGGCGTCAACCAGACCAACCACGATAAAGAAGTTAGTACGCAAAGCTGGCAGCATGTCAGGCTGGCGAGCCGCACTTTCCATGAACTTGCCACCCAGCATAGAAATACCGATAGAGGCAGCGATAGCAGCAAAGCCCAGCATGACGGCGGCAGCGATGTAGATCATTTCCATTTTTATTCTCCAATTGTTAGCGGTTAGAACGACTGCTTGTTAAAATATTGTTATCTTTTTTTTATTAATGCTCTTCAGATGCCATCGACAAGTAAACGACGGACAAAATCATGAAGATGAAAGCCTGCAGGGTGATAATCAGGATATGGAAAATCGCCCAAGGCACATTAAGGGCCCATTGAGACCACCACGGCAGCAGACCGGCAATCAAGATGAAAATCATCTCACCGGCATACATGTTACCGAACAGTCGCAAACCCAGAGAGATAGGCTTCGCGACCAGTGATACGGTCTCAAGCACCAAGTTAACAGGGATCATGGACCAATGGTTCAACGGTTGCATGCTCAGCTCTTTAACGAAGCCGGACACGCCTTTCATCTTGATGCTGTAAACAATAATCAAGATAAACACGGAGAACGCCATGGACATGGTGATGTTAACATCGGCGGAAGGAACAACCCTCAGGTAAGGAACACCGAGCAATTGTGCGCCATAAGGCAGGTAGTCGACCGGGATAAGGTCCATCAAGTTCATCAGGAAGACCCAGACAAAAATGGTCAGCGCCAGAGGCGCAATTAACCGACTTTTACCATGGAAGACGTCTTTAACGGCGGTATCTACAAAGCCTACTAACAGCTCAACTGCACATTGCAACTTGCCTGGCACACCACTGGTTGCACGAGTGGCAACCTTGTGGAACAGCCACAAGAACAGCATTCCCAGGACAACGGAAACAAGCAAAGAATCGATATTTAACGCCCAAAATCCCGAACCAATCTGTAAATGAGTCAGATGGTGAGAAATATAACCCTGGGAAGTTAAGACATCTCCTGTTGCAGCCATGTGTTTTCCTAGTAACGGTTGTTGAGAGTGAACGAAAGAATCCACTGCATCAGCAATGCAAGGGCGTAAGCCGTATAAAGAGGGGCATGAAGCACCTCCATGTACTTGAGTACTATCACGAACAACAGGATAGTACTGCCAAACTTAATCCCCGCCCCGCTGTAAAAGTCCGCCACAACACTGCGCGGCGTGTGGTTCCCGGCGCTGAACGCCAGAACCCGAACACTGAACAGACATTGGGGAACCCAGTAGATTCCGCCCCCTATGAGGGCGGAACGTGCGGCTGCCTCTCCCTGCAGATGAAAAAACAGGGTGGCGACAGCCACCACCAGGAGCAATTGGCCAGACAAAATCACCAGCGCCATTTGCTTGTCGCTCAGATGCCGCTTCATTTGCTTCACAACCACTCCTGATACAGTTAGGGGCTTGCTGGCCGCACAGATGTGTTGTCAGATAAGCCCCAAAAAAGCAGGTCAAATTATACCCGTGCCCGGCGTAAATGCAATTGCGGTAAAACCTTATTTTTAACGGCTTACTTCGGTTTTTCCGACCATTTACAACGAGTTAAATTGATCGAACGTTTACCACGCCTCAGATTTCGGGGTTGTCGTTAATTCCGAAAAAATGACTTATTTTATCCAGTTCATTCAAAGAGTTATAAGAGATTACCAGTTTCCCTTTTTCCTTGTGGGTAGACCTGATTTCTACTTTTGATCCCAGTTTTTCACCGATTGCCTGTTCAAGCCGGTTCATCAGCAAGGATCCGGGCTGTGCGATTTTCTCTTTTTTCGGTGTCAGGCCCTGCTTGACCAGTTTTTCGGTTTCGCGCACCGTCAGTGCTTTTTGAGCCACCAGTCGGGCCAGTTCCGTCTGTTGTTCACCGGTGATCGCCAGCAGTGCCCGGGCATGCCCCATCTCCAGCGAGCCATGTTCCACCAGCTGTTTCACTTCGTCGTTGAGCTGAGCAAGACGCAGCAGGTTGGAGACGGTACTGCGACTCTTGCCCACCGCCTCGGCCACCGACAGATGGGTAAAACCGAATTCGTCGATCAAGCGGGACAGGGCTCGAGACTCTTCAATCACGTTCAGATCTTCGCGCTGAATATTCTCGATAAGACCGATGACCATGGCTTCTTGATCGGCCACCTCCTTGATCAGGCAGGGGATCTGGCTCAGGCCCGCCAGCCGGGCCGCCCGCCAACGTCGTTCGCCGGCCAGGATCTCGTAACCACCGGACTCAAGTGGCCGCACCACTATCGGCTGAATGATGCCTTGTTGGCGAATGGAAGTGGCCAGCTCTTCCAGCGCTACCTGGGACATGTCCCGGCGCGGCTGGTATTTTCCCGGCTGCAGATCGTTCAGCGACAGGGTTTGCAGCTCACCATTGACTCCAGGCTGAGAATGGGTATCGGCCTGATGCTGACGCAGGTTGGCGGCCGAACTGGTGCTGAGCAGGGCATCCAGGCCCTTGCCCAGGCCACGTCGTTTGATGGTCATGCTGTTTGTTCCGAAGGTTCATTAGAATCCATTGCCAGTTCTTCCCGGCGCAGAATTTCACCGGCCAGGGCCAGATAGGCCTTGGCACCCAATGAGGATTTGTCGTAATACATGGCCGGGGTACCGAAGCTGGGCGCCTCGGCCAGACGGACATTACGGGGAATGACGGTACGATAAACCTTATCGCCGAAATGGCTTTTAAGCTGATCGGACACCTCATTGGACAGCCGGTTACGATGGTCGAACATGGTGCGCAATATGCCTTCGATCCTGAGTGCCGGATTCACCACCGACGCCAGCTTGCTGATGGTATCCACCAGCGCCGTCAATCCTTCCAGCGCGAAATATTCGCACTGCATCGGCACCAGTACCGAGTCCGCCGCCGACATGGCGTTTACCGTCAGCAGGTTGAGGGAAGGGGGACAGTCGATAAAAATATAATCGTAATGATCGCGTACCGGTGCCAGGGCATTGCGCAGTCGCACCTCGCGGGCAAACACCTCCATCAGCCGGATTTCGGCGGCGGTGACATCGCCGTTACCGGCGATAAGTTCATAGCCACCACTGGTTTCACGCTCGACGACCTGCTCGACCGGCACCTCGTCCACCAGCAAGTCGTAGGCGGTGTTGGCAACCTGATATTTATCGATGCCGCTGGCCATGGTGGCATTGCCCTGGGGATCCAGGTCTATCACCAGCACCTTGCGTTTGGTCGCGGCCATGGACGCCGCCAAATTGACACAGGTTGTGGTTTTGCCCACGCCCCCTTTCTGGTTGGCAATGGCGATGACTTTTCCCACCGAATACCTCTACTGACTGGCTAGCTGGCTAATTTGATGACCACCAGGTGGCGGTCTCCTTCCTGCTCGGGCACGGTTAACGGATAAACCCGGTCCAGTGCGAGGTGAGCAGGCAATGATTGTAACTCCTGCTCAGGATATTGCCCCTTTAGCGCCAGAAAACGGCCTTCGAGGGTCGGCAGGTGAAGGCACCAGCTTACCATGTCATCCAGTGAAGCAAAGGCCCGACTCAGCACGCCATCAAACTTTTGCTCCGGGTTGAAATCTTCCACCCGGCTCTGCACCGCCTCGACATTGGTCAGCCCCAGTTGATGGACCACCATGCGAATAAAACGGATGCGCTTGCCCAGGCTGTCGAGTAGCACGAACTGCTTGTCGGGATTGATGATGGCCAGCGGCAGCCCCGGCAGGCCGGGACCCGTGCCCACATCGATAAAACGCCGGCCTTCAAGGTGAGGGCTCACTACCAGGCTGTCCACGATATGGCGGCCCATCATGGTGACAGGGTCCCGCACAGAGGTCAGGTTGAAGGCCTTGTTCCACTTGTCGAGCAAGGTGACCAGTGTTACCAGCTTGTCGGCCTGCTCCGGGGTCACCGACAGTTCGGTCTGGCCCAGCAAGCGCGCCAGTGTTTCCTGCAATTGGCTGTGTAATTGGCCGTGTAATTGATTGTGCATCTTGTTGTTGCTCATCATGGTCCTTACGCCGACTTGCGCAGCAGGCCGCGCTTCTTGAGATGAACCAGTAATATCGAGATCGCCGCCGGCGTCACACCGGAAATGCGTGATGCCATCCCCAGGGTTTCGGGTCTGGCCTGGTTAAGCTTGGCAATGACCTCATGAGACAGGCCCGGTACCTCGCCATAATCCAGATCCAGCGGCAGAAGGGTGTGCTCGTTGCGCAGATGTTTCTGGATTTCCTCTTTCTGCCGCTCGATGTAACCGGCGTACTTGATCTGGATCTCCACCTGCTCTGCAGCCTGTTCGTGATCGATACCGGGACCTATGCCGTCCACCGCCATCAGGCTGGTGTAATTCAGCTCGGGTCGACGCAGCAGTTCTTCCAGGTTGTGTTCACGGCTGAGCGGCGTTTTCAGCAATTCATTCAGCGCCGGTGCGGCGGCATGAGCGGGGCTGATCCAGTTTGTCCGCAGACGCTGACCTTCCTGACTGATGCGTTCCATCTTGTCACAGAACATGGCCCAGCGATGATCGTCCACCAGACCCAGGTTGCGGCCTTCTTCGGTCAGGCGCAGATCCGCGTTGTCTTCCCGCAGCAGCAGGCGATATTCGGCCCGGCTGGTAAACATGCGATAGGGCTCCTGGGTACCCAGGGTGGACAAGTCGTCCATCATGACGCCCAGGTAGGCCTGATCCCGGCGCGGTGACCAGGCTTCCTTGCCGAAGGCACGCAGGGCGGCATTCAGACCGGCCAGCAACCCCTGGGCACCGGCTTCTTCGTAACCGGTGGTGCCGTTGATCTGGCCGGCGAAGAACAGATTGTGCAGACACTTGTTTTCCATGTTGATCTTCAGATCGCGAGGATCGAAATAATCGTACTCGATCGCATAGCCGGGTCGCATGATGTGCGCCTGCTCGAAACCCTTGATCGAACGAACGATCGCCAGCTGCACGTCGAAAGGCAGACTGGTGGATATCCCGTTGGGATACAGCTCCGTGCTGGTCAGACCTTCCGGCTCGACGAAGATCTGATGGGACTCCTTGTCGGCAAAGCGGGTGATCTTGTCTTCGATCGAAGGGCAGTAGCGTGGGCCGATCCCTTCGATCACGCCGGCGTACATGGGGCTGCGATCCAGATTTTTGCGGATCACCTCATGGGTTTTTTCGTTGGTATGAGTGATGTAACAGGGGATTTGCCGCGGGTGATCCTGACGGCTGCCGATAAACGAAAAAACCGGGGTCGGATTATCACCTGGCTGAACCTGCATGACCGAAAAATCCACGCTATTGGCATCGATTCTGGGGGGCGTACCGGTTTTCAGTCGATCGATGCGCAGCGGCAGTTCACGCAGACGGCTTGCCAGGGCGATGGAAGGTGGATCACCGGCGCGTCCGCCCTTGTAGCTATCCATGCCGATATGGATCAGGCCGTTAAGGAAGGTGCCGACCGTCAGCACCACGGTTTTGGCGCGGAATTTAAGACCGGTTTGAGTGATGACACCGACGACGGTATCGCCTTCCAGCAGCAGATCATCACAGGCCTGCTGAAAGATCCTCAGGTTCGGCTGGTTTTCCAGTCGGGTTCTGACGGCTTGTCGATACAGCTGACGATCCGCCTGAGCCCGGGTCGCTCTAACGGCGGGGCCCTTGGAGGCGTTGAGGGTTCGAAACTGGATCCCGGCGTGATCGGCTGCAATGCCCATGATACCGCCGAGGGCATCGATCTCCTTGACCAGGTGGCCCTTGCCGATGCCACCGATCGCCGGATTGCACGACATTTGTCCCAGAGTATCCACGTTATGGGTCAATAACAGGGTGTTTGCCCCCATACGAGCGGCGGCCGCAGCGGCTTCTGTGCCGGCATGACCGCCACCCACAACAATGACGTCAAACGATTCTTCATATTGCATAACAAATACTCTTGAGACAGGCAGGTGTAAGGATCCCGAAGGCCGGGCATTTTAGCTGTTTTAGCGAGTGGATGGAAACCGGATCAAGAGGATCTCGCGATCGTTAATAGATCTTAGATCTCTAGAGAGATCTTCTGTTAGATCTATTATTAGGGCCGGCCGGATCTGTGAATAACCGTTTTTTGATCTTTAAGATCATGCGGTTAGTAACGATCGATTGATGTGTACAACCCAGCGGGAGCCCTCCCTGGACCCGTGGGTAACTCGCCTAGTTATCAACAGGTGCTGGTTTGTTTTTATTTAATTAAGAGGATAACTATAGGTTTAACACCGGATTCAACCATGGTTATGCACAATGATGATATTTTTGAGTGCCTGGAGAGAGGAGGATCTCACGGCGGTATCTGTTGATAACTTGGTGGAAAGAATTTTATCGGGTTGCGGATCCTGTGGTGACTCGATCCGCAACACCCGGGTCAAAATGAGGATCTAGTGGTGCGATAACCAGTGATCCAGCCACTTTTTGGCGATCGCCTCCGGCGGATCCGGCAGGCTGACATCTATCTCCAGTCGATCCCCGATCCGCTGTGCGCCTCGATCTGCAAGCTGTCGATCCAGTATTTGTACGGCATGGCAGAAGGTATCGTAAGCCGAATCACCCAGGCCGACGGCCAGGTACGGCAGTCCGGTTAAATCCGGCCCTTGCTCGTTCAATTGCAGAAAGAAGGGCTGAATATTGTCGGGCAGGTCACCGGCGCCATGGGTAGAGCAGACCAGCAGCAGATAATGATCGGGCCTGATCAAGATGTGATCAAGCTGGGGAGAAGTGTGAATAACCGTTTGATGACCGTGGTTTTGCAGGATCCCGGCCAGTTCATCGGCCAGATCCTCCGCATTGCCGAGGGTGGAGCCCACCAGCAGGGTGAAGTGACTCATACAGTTCCTTGATAAAGACAATGGCGTCGATTTTAGCATTTATTGTCTATCCCCCTATGGATCTCAAATGAAATTCCTGTCCGTCAAAGCTCAGAATGACTCCCCTGGGCGTGATGCTTTGCAGCCGCAAGGCCCCGAGCTGCTGGCCTTCGCGCAGCATCTGGCCGTTGATGCTGGCCATCCGACTGCCGGCGGTTTTCGAGTAGATGTGCACCGATAGCGTCAGCGCCGGCAGCTTCGCCCGAATGCTGGCCGGCAGCTCGCGCAGATCCGGCACGCCGGGATCGAACGCCGGTTCGGGAACGGACACAGGGTCGAGATCCGCGACCGGATCGGGCCCGGTAATGACGATGGTGGGCGCCGCAGTCGTGCCGGCTGGCGCTGTTTCGCTGGACGGCGGAGAAGGATTCATGGTCAGGGCGGGCGGCTCGTCAAGCAGGATGCGTACCGGTGCGGAGCCAGTCACAATCGGCGTTCTGGTCGTGGTGGGGGCAGGCTCCGCTGCTGTCCCATCCTCCTCATCCTCGGTAAACGCCGAGCCGGGATAGGGCTTCGGTAAGGTGATGACCTGCGACGGCGATTGCAGCCATGCCGAGCCGATTTTACCCAGGCCATATCCCAGCATCAGCGCCAGCAGTACTGTGGCCAGCAGCCACCATAATCGACGTCTATCGCGGGGAGCCGGCGGTAGCGCTGCGGTGCTGGCCGGTATGCCTCTTTCCGCCGCCGGAGTCTGCCGACCTCGCTGGCGTTCCGACTGTTTGAGCGCATCAAGGATGTATGACACTGGTTATCTCCTGTTGACCGGTGAGCCTGGGCAGGCTGTTCAGCTGAATGGCACTGAGATAAATGCTGGTCTGTGGCCCGAAAATGCCATCGGCGGTCAGCCCCCTGCTGCGTTGAAATGCCCTGACATCATCGACGAGTATTTCGTCGAAATGCCGGTTCTGTCGGCGCGGGGCACGACCTTGCCAGTGCGCCATCTGCTGCTCCAGCCAGGCGACGGTCTCTCCTCTGCTACCGGGACTAAGTGGCGCGCGATAATGCGGCGGTAGCTGCCACAGCAGTACGTAGCGGCCGGGCCAGTTGGCGGCCAGCTCCGTCAGGGGAATCTGCCTGAGCTGGCCGCCCACCAGCAGCTCTGTTCGCTCGCCGTCGATACGCGTCAGGGTGGCATAAACGGCCCCCTTGTCGGGATGATCCAGCCGGAAGATAACCGGATGATTCTGCCGTTGAACGGTGGCGAAATCGCCATCCTGAAAGGCGCATTCCAGTCGGTGCCGGCGGGCAAAGGGGCAGACCACGGGATTTTCCCTTGGGTCGTAATCGAGCCCCCACAGCGAGAAAAGGTGTTGATAAGCCATGACCTGACTCAGATCTGTGGTCAGGGCGGCGGGCCATTGCCAGAGATCAAGCCGGGTAACGACATCATTTGGTGTCGGTGCCGATGCCCTTTTATTCGCCGGAGCCAGCTCCGGAGTCTGGATGCCGGTGATGCCTTGCTCCAGCCAGCCACCGATAACCGCCAGGGCGAGCAGGCCGATGGCCGTGGCGAGCCAGCTGCCTCGGCGGTTAGGTGTCGTTCCGAGTACTTCAACGGCGGCGCGGTTCAGGGTGGCCAGATCGACCTGGGGCAGCCGTTGTACATAGGCCCCCAGCAAGGCCCGGTCGCAGATCACGTTGATAAGCCGGGGCACGCCGCCGGTCAGGCGATACAGCCGGCGCAGGCTGTTGGCCCGGAATAGCGCCGCTTCTATCCCCGCCACCGACAGCCGGTGGGCAATATAGGCCTTCATTTCCGCGAAGGACAGGGGAACCAGATGGTAGCGTGCGGTGATCCGTTGCGACAGTTGGCGCAGTTCGGGTTGTTTTAGCTTGTCCGCCAGTTCCGGCTGCCCCAGCAGAATAATCTGCAACAACTTGTGGGTGTCGGTTTCCAGGTTGGTCAGCAGCCGGATCTGCTCCAGCAGATCAATGGAGAGGCTCTGGGCCTCGTCGATGATCAACACCGTCTGACGACCATAGGCATGGACATCAAGCAGATGATGATGAATGGCATCGGTCAGCTGACTGGCATTGGCTGATGCCGCCACCTTGATTTTCAGCTCCTGCGCGATGGCGGCCAGCAGTTCCCTGACCGAGCGACCGGGATTGATAATAAAGGCCAGATCGGTCTGCTCCGGTATTTGTTCCAGCAGACAGCGACACACTGTGGTTTTGCCGGTGCCCACCTCTCCGGTCAGCAGCACGAAGCCGCCGTGACAGACGAGTCCGTACTGCAAGTGGGCCAGCGCCTCTCTGTGTTGCTGGCTAAGGTAGAGATAACGCGGATCGGGCGCAATGGAAAAAGGCAGATCGCTGAGGCCGAAATAGGTGCCGTACATGATGGCCGTCCCTGGGTGCACATGGGTATAAACATTGGTATAAAACATAGGTATAAAACATGGATATAAATATAGAAGCCCTTATTCGCCTTCGGCCAGCCGAGGATAATGAACTACCCTGGGCTATGTATTTTCTCCTGCGGGTGGCTCTTCGACGCAGGCGCTACATCGCCACCTGTTGCAGCTTGCTGCGATATTCCCGGGTCACGGCGCGGGCGTCGATGGCATTGGCCACGGCGGTGGGGGTGATCAGCACCACCAGTTCGGTGCGCCTTACGTTGGTGCCGCTGCTGCCGAACAGCCAGCCCAGCACAGGTACGTGGCGCAGGCCGGGCAGGCCCTGGCTGTCCTGGGACTTGTTCTCGCGGATAAGGCCGCCCAGTACCAGGGTTTCGCCGCTCTGCACCGCCACCCGAGTGTCGATTTTGCGCTGGGTGATGGTGGGTGACTGAATATTGGAGCTCGTCGTGGTGGCCACGTCGTTTACCTCCTGAACCAGCTCCAGTATCACCATGCCTCCGGCATTGACCCGCGGGGTCACCTCCAGCAGTACGCCGGTGTCCCGGTACTGTATGGTGCTGGTGACATTGCCCACGTCGCTGTTCAGATTGGTGGTTTCCGAGGTACGAATGGGCACCTGATCGCCCACCCGGATCAGCGCCTTCTGGTTGTCCAGCACCATCAGCGTAGGCGAGGAGATCACGTTGACCTTGGAATCGCTGGCCAGGGCCGTGAGCAGGGCTCGAGTGCCGCTGGCGTTGAACACCTCGTAGCTGGCGCTGGCGGCAAGACCGCCGTCGAAGGGAGAAGGGATGGGCAGTGCGCCGATGGCGCCCACGCCGCTGCGCCCGCCGCCCAGTCGGTTCTTGAAGTACCATTGCAGGCCGTAGCGCAGCTCGTCATCCAGGCTCACTTCCACTATGGTGGCTTCCACCAGTACCTGTAGCGGCAGCTGATCCAGCCGCTTGATGGCCTGCTCCACCTTCTGGTAATCGGCGCTGGCGGCCATCACCACCAGGGCGTTGCGTTCGGTATCGGCAATCACGCTCACTTCGCCCACGTCCAGGCTGGCGGCATTGATGCCGGTGGCTATCTGCACCGGGCTGCCTTCTTCGGTATTGGTTGCCGCCGCCGGCAGTGGCGAGCCTGCGCTGTTGCGGCGCTGGCTGTCGAACAGCTGGTTGAGCAGCTCGGCCAGGTGGTCGGCCTTGCCGTTCTGCACGTGGTATACATACATATTGAGGCCGCGCGGGTTCTCGGCCCGGTCGAGGCGCTGTATCCACACCCGGGCATCGGTCAGGTAACGCTCTTGCGGGGTGATCACCAGCAGGGCATTGAGTCGCTCTATCGGCAGGTAGCGCACCATGCCGGCCAATGGGCCCTCGGCCTCGTCGCCGAAAATCGCCTTCAGCTCGCTGGCGATCACATCGGCGCTGCTGGCCTGCAGCCGGAACAGCCCCACCGACATACCGCGCAGCTGATCCACATCAAACAGATTGACGGTGTCGCGAATGTTGACCAGTTCGTCGCGGCTGCCGACCAGAGTGAGCAGGTTGCGTCTGTCGTCCACCATCATGGCGCCCTGGCGGGGCTTGACCGGCTCGAGGATTTTTTCCATTTCCCGGGCGCCGATGTAGCGCAGGGGTAAAATCAGCATCTGGTAGCCGCGTTCGGCGGTGGGGGTCAGCCGCGGATTGAGGGCCGAGGGGGGAACCTCGCTGGCGGGTACCACGGTAAAGAGGCCCTTGCTGTGCACCAGGGCGGCCCCGTGGGTTTGCAGCAGGCTTTCGAGGGTGGGCAGCAGATCATCCTGGCTGATGGGCTGGTTGGTTTGCAGGTACACCTGGCCTCGCACCCGTTCGTCGAGAGAGTAGTTCAGCTGCAGTATGTCGCCCAGTATGGTTTTTACCACCTCGGCGATGTCGGAACCCTGAAAGTTGAGGGTGATGTCGCCGGGGGCGGCGGTGTTCAGCGGCGTCTTGCCGGCCTGACCGAGCTTGACGAAATTGCCTGTTCCGCGGTAAATCTCGGCACGGGTGGCCGGGTGAGCGCTCGGATCGGCGGCGGTGACGGCGGCGTGGGATAGATTGTCGTCGTGACGAGAGGGCAGCCGGACCGGATCGTAATGGCTGGTGACGTCGGCCTGGCCCCAGGGTTTGTCCAGGGCGGCCCTGTCTCCGGTCGGGTTGGTGCAGGCGATCAGCAGCAGGCAGGAGACACCGATAAGCAGCCATGTTGTCTGGTGTTTGTTGGTCATTGTGACTCCCCGTTACTTCCCTGTTTGTTGTTGTCATCTGCCCTGGTCGCTTCTGCAGCGTCGGTGTCCGGTTCGGTGTCTGCTTCGTTCGGATTTTTGTTCCGGGCGCCGCTATGGTCGGCGGGAGACGCTGCGGTGTCGGTGGCAGGCCGGGTCGAGGGCTGCCGGGGTTCCCACAGTTCCAGTCGCAGCGTCTGGCTGCCGTCACTCAGGGTCACGGCATCCAGGCCTATGTCTTCCAACTGCCAGTTGCCGTCCAGGTACATGCCGGTCTTGAGGCGTGCGCGGTCCGCTCCCTGCCGTTCATTGAACAGGGCCAGTTGCTGGTCGTTTTCCCATACCACGCCCGTCAGGCGCCATTTTTCCCTTATGGCGGCGGCGCTCTCGCTGACGGTTTCCTCTTCTTCGTCTTCCTGTGGCCGGCGATTGTCGTCAAACAGGGGCCGGGCCATGATTTCCTCGAATTGTTCGAGAGGGGGGTAGCCCGGAGTGGGGGTGCCGTCGTCCTGCGCCCGGGCGGGTAACAGCCACAGTACCGGCATGGCCAGCAATAACACCCAGGGTTTCATCAACAACGAGCGTTTCATCAACAACAAGCATTTCATAAACAACGAGCGTTTCATCATCAACAACAAGCAGGGCTTCATGGCGCCTCCCTCTGGGTATAACCGACCAGATCGAAGCGTACGTCGAGCGAGGGGGGCAGCCGTGGGTTCGCCCTTTGGCGACGGATCACCCGGTTGCTGCGGGTTCTCGCCCGGCGCGTATTGGCGGTGATCACCAGATCTTGCATGAACAGAGCCGGCTGTCCCGACTCGAGCGCATGGAACAGGGGAACCAGTTGATTGATTTCGCTGCGCAGATGCACCCGCAACATGACGCCTTGCAGCGGACTCTCGGTGTCGGGCTGGGCATTCTGAATACTGACCAGCTGGCCGCCACTGCGGCTGACCAGCCGGTTCAGGTGTTGCTGCAGCCAGGCCGAGGCCAGGGAGGGGCGACGCTCCGGCAGATAAAGGCCGGAATCGGGCGTCGCATCGCGCAGCTGCCGTAATGACTGTTCGGTCTGTTCCAGTTCGGCCGACAGCCGTTGATAGCGATGGAGCTGGTCTTCAAGCTGGTGGATGGCAGCCCCCTGTTGCAGAAACAGGGCGAGCAGGGGCTGGACAAGCAGGCTGAATATCAGCAGCAGAGCCGCGATCAGCAGGCCCAGGGCCGCCGCCTGTTGCTGGCCCTGGCTGAGGTTGATCATGACTGCTCCTCGCCGAAACGGGCATCGATCATGAAACGATCCTTGCGGGTGACCGGATTATTGGTCACCGGTGAGCTGAAGCGCACATCGAAGAACAACGGAGAGGCTTCCAGAATGCCGATAAGCTCGGAGGCATTGGCCGATTCGCCGCGCAGTTGTACCGTGCCGTCGCGCAGTTCGAAGCGGCTGAGCCAGGTATGGTCGGGTAATTGACGGGTCAGGTCATCCAGCAGTGACAGGGCCGAAGTGTGCCTGGCTCTTTTCCGAGCCAGAAACTGCCGGCTTTGCTGCAATGCTTCCAGTTGTCGTTTTAGTTCGGCGGTCTGCTCGGCCCGTTGCCGGGGTATGTCCAGTTGGGCACTCAAGGCCTCGATACGGTTCTGTCGCTGGTAAAGCGGCACGGCGATCAGCAGAAACAGCATGAAAAGCACCAGGGCACCCTGCAGGGTTTTCAACCGCAGAGCCTTGCTGATGGCGATGCTGGTGGGCGCCTGTAGCGGAATGACCGGCGCTTGTGGATGCTCGGCATCGGCCAGGGCCGTGGGCACCAGACCGAGCAGGTTCAGCTCGGCCAGTTGCGAGTCCACCTGTGCTCGCGGTGCCAGCAGCAGTTCAACCCGGATCAGGGATTGCTGTTTATTCCGCTCGGCAACGCGATAGCCGAAATAGACCTGCTCGGCACTGAATGGGGTATGCCGGTCCATCTCGAAGCGCAGCACATCGGCCAGGTTGTCGGCGGTGGCTGCGGGCAGGGTGATATGGGTATAGAGCACGTCCTGGCTGTTCAGGCACAGCCGGATGCTGTCTGCCTGACGCAGCATGTCGGCCAGCAGGCCGCTTTGCTCGGCAGGTTCGTCCAGCAGCAGCTGTTTGCCGTGAGGGGACAGCTCCAGCCGGTAATGCTCCTGCTCGATATAAATAAGGAGCCGTTGTTTCTGGCTGAGCAGACGGTGGCTGATGGATGCGGGCAAGAGGCTGAACAGCTGTCGGCTCCACCAGTGCCAGAAGGTTACCAGAGGGTGCCACAGTAATCGGCCGTAATGGTGCAACTGCTGGGTAAACTTTTCCCCATCCATAGGGCTCTCCGTTAAGCGTCTGGCTCGGTGAACAGCGGGATGAATTCCTGTGTTATCTGTTCCAGAATGGGTGTACCGAGACGGTCAAGCAGGCTGGCGGTGAGCCGGTAACGGTAAATGGTGTTCATTCGAGCTTCCGTATGAACAGTGTAGTTGACCCCCGATGAGCCGTCAGAGAGGAAGGCGCGGGGGAACATATCCGTGGCAGGCAAAGGCTGGCCGGCTTCATGGTTCCGGCGTCGGTCGGCGATAAACCGATCGACGGTGAGCTCGTCGGTGCCCGGCAGTGCCAGCAATACCTGGCGCGGGGCATAAAGCGGGTTGATGCTGTTGCGTGGATTGCGCAGGGTCAGGCTGTGCCTGATCTTCCGGTAAATGTCGGGGGTCATGTCCAGCACCCGCAGCACTTCGTCCACCGACCGGAAGGGAGCGTTGCTCGGGCCGTAATCCCGTCCGGCGGCCAGATAGTCGTCGGCTTCGGCGCCGTTGAGCCGGCGCAGATCATCGCCATCGCGCCAGTCCATGATGGCATCCACCAGCCGGGCACGCAGCTCGTCGTCTGTGCCGGCGGTGGCCAGCAGGCCGTCGAGCAGTTCGGGGCCGGCGGCATTGAGATCGATACGGCCGTTTTCGTTGAACAGGGCGACCCGGATTTCGATATCGTCCAGCCGGACCAGATAAGGGCTGCCATCGGCCAGCCAGGTTTGCTGCTCTTTCGGTTGCGCCAGCATCAGCAGGGCCAGTTGTACGCCGGCATCGGCGGCATGGCGAACCTGGGTCGCCTGGGTGATGTTACCGCTCTGCCGGGCCTGGCTGCGGCTGTTCAAAGACAGGCCGGTGGCCAGCAGGGTCAGCAGGGTCAGTACCCACAGCACGCTGATCAGGGCGATGCCCCGGTTGTGTTCAATATTCATCCTTTATCTCGTAACGATACTGGCGGGAGGCGACCACCAGGGGGGGCGAGTCCGGGTCCAGCTGCAGGCGGATCAGGGCCGGCAGTTGATCCTGATCCAGCCACTCGGGCTGCCAGGCAGACATATTCTGCTCATCTGCCGACAGGTAATGCAGGCTGAACGAGGCTATCTCCAGCTCCAGCAGAGGGGGGATCAGATCCGGCTGGCGAAAGTCGTCCAGCAGCTGGTACCAGTCGACAGGCGGAGCCTGCTCCTGCGGCTCCGTTTCAACAACCAGAGGCTGTGATTTGAGTGACAGCACAGGGTGCTCGGGATCGGCGTTGTCCAGCGCCAGATAAAACCAGACCGGCTCGGCGGAGTTGCCGAGTCCCCGGGGCTGCGGGGCCAGAAATATCAGGGAATGCTCGGTTCCCTGGAAGGACAGCAGCGGGATTTGCCGAGCAGTTTGCACATGTAGTGGCTCTGCCTGCTCCAGCAGGTTGCGCAAAAACCGTTGCAGCTGTATCTGCTCACTGTTGTCGGCATTGCGTTCGCCTACCGTTTCCCAGGCCTTGCCGGCGAGGCGAAAGCCGCCGAACATCAATCCGGATAGCAGGGTCAGCAGGGTCAGGGATACCACCAGTTCCAGCAGGGTAAAGCCTGGTTGTCGTTTCATCTGGCCTCCCGCCTGACCAGCCGCAGTGTGGCCAGTCGATATTGCCGGTCATGGTGACCCCAGCCCACCACCACCGACAGTCGATAGGGAAGCAGCATGGACTGGTTGTCCATCAGTTCCCGGGTATCGAATTCCTCGACTCGGGTTTCCCACCAGTAGCGGTCGTCGAGCCAGCCTCGCTCGCGCCCCGGTTGCAGTGTGGTGCCGGCATACAGCTCGTTCAGCTTCGACTCCGCCAGCAGCATGGCCTTCTGCTGTTGCTGGGCCGACTGGGTGGTGCGAATGGCCAGCGAAAAAATATTGAGCAGCACGCCCAGGGTGATGGTCAGTATGGTAAAGGCCACCAGTACTTCCAGCAGTGAAAATCCCTGGTTTCTGGTCATGTGTTGTCTAGTCATGGAGGCTTATCCTGCCGGTCAGCCAGTGCACCTCTATCCGGTAGCGCCGCTCGCGCCCGGCGATCTGCAGGGTGCCGCCGCTGGCGCTGCCATCCGGAAAAAAGACGAGCTCGGCCCCCCGAGCATGGGCGGTATCATCGAAAGACACTGTTATCTGCTCCGGCCAGGAAGAGGGCGTTTTCTGGCCCGAGATCCGGGAGTAACGGGCTTGTGAGTCGAGTTCCAGTGTTACCTCCTCTCCGCTGGCGATGGCCTGGCTGCGGGCCAGTCTGAGCAGGGCGGCGGTTTGCCGGCTGTAGCTTTTCAGCTCGGCGCCGGGCAGCAGGGCGGCAAAGCGGGGGGTGACCACCGCCAGCAGCAAGGCGGCCAGGGTCAGTACCACCAGCAGCTCAAGCAGGGTAAAACCGGTCTGGCTCGAATTACTCCCAGCTGACCACGTCCTGATCCTCACCGGTTCCCCCTTGCTGGTTGTCTGCGCCCAGGCTGAACAAATCGAATTCACCCTGCTGACCGGGGGCGCGATACTGGTAGTCGTTACCCCAGGGGTCCAGGGGTACCGCTTTCTTGGTCAGATAGGGGCCGTTCCAGCCCCGGGCGTTGGCCGGGGCGCTGATGAGTGCCGACAGGCCTTCGCTGCTGGTGGGATAACGGCCCACTTCCAGCCGATACAGATCCAGCGCCGTACCGAGTTCCTTGATCTGCAGGGCGGCAGTCTTGGTTTTGGAACCACTGAGCTGACGCAGAACCTGGGGGCCGACCAGGCTGGCCAGCAGACCGAGGATGACCAGTACCACCAGCAGTTCGAGCAGGGTGAAGCCGCGCCGAGAAGCCTTATGTTGGTAATTCACTTTTACCTCCCTATATGGGCAGTTCGTTGATACTGAGTATGGCCACCAGAATGGAAATGATAATGCCGGCGATGATGACACCAAGGCCGACAATCAGCACCGGCTCGAGTATGGTCAGCAAGCGCTGAATGGTACTTTCCACTTCCCGGTCGTAGCGATCGGCCACTTTCAGCAACATTGTCTCCAGTTGACCGGTTTCTTCGCCCACCCGGATCATCTGTATTGCCAGGGGCGGAAACAGACCCGAGGCCTGCAGCGGATCGGCCAGCCGCTTGCCTTCTTTCAGGCTGTCGGCGGCCTCGCCCACTGTCTGTGCCAGCAGGCGGTTGTTGACGGTATCGCGGGCTATGGTGAGCGCATTGAGCAGAGGCACGCCGCCCTTCATCAGAGTGCCCAGACTACGGCTGAAACGGGCGACCTCCAGCCGGCGGATCAGGGCTCCGGCCAGGGGAAGCCGCAGTGTGAAGCCGTCCCAGGCCAGGCGTGACTCGGGCCGGGCCAGCAGGCGTTGGCCGGCGATCAGCGCCAGTAACAGGGCCAATAACAGCCATGGCCCCATATCGCGCAGAAATTCGGCGCTGCCGATGACGATGCGGGTAGACAGCGGCATGGTCTGGCCCATGTCGGCGAACAGCTGCTGAAACTGGGGGATCACGTAGGTCAGGATGATCAGCAGCGATACCGCCGACACCAGCACCAGTATGATGGGGTAAATCAGCGCCGACAGGGCTTTCTCCCTGAGCTGGCGGCTGCGTTCCAGGTAGAGCGCCAGATCGGCCAGCCCCAGTTCCAGATTGCCCGAGACTTCGGCCGCCCGGATCATGTTCAGATAGAAGGGAGAAAAGCCGGATCCCTGTTCGGCCAGCACCACCGACAGCGCCTGTCCGCGCTGAATGCCTTCGCGGATCTGGCTGAGCAGGCGGATATCGCCGGTCTGGCTGTGCACTTCGATCATGATGCCCAGGGCGCGTTCCAGCGGGATACCCGCCTTCAGCAGGGCGGCCAGATCCTGGGTCAGAGCCTGGATCTGACGCTCGCCGGTGCGCCGTCGCTGCAGCCAGCCGGCCCCCGGGGAATGGCGCTGGCCGGCATCCTGCTCCACGCTGAGCGGGATCAGCCCCCGCTGTTGCAGCTGCTGCACTATGGCCCGCTCGTTCTGTCCTTCCAGCCGGCCTTCCTGGGTTTCGCCGTTCTGGCTGACCGCCTTGAAATAATAGAGTGCCACCTTATGTCTCCTGGGTGACCCGGATCACCTCTTCCACATTGGTGATTCCCTGTTGCGCCTTGAGCAGGCCGTCGCCATACATGGTGATCATGCCATTGCGAATGGCAGCCTGCTGGATCTTGCCGGCGTCGGCATGGCTCAGCACCAGCTTGCGAATGTCGTCGTTCATGGTGAGCAGTTCCTGAATGGCCAGCCGACCGTGGTAGCCGGTGCCGGCACAGTGGGCACAGCCGACGGGCCTGTGCAGCCGGATGGGCTGCCCTGGCTCGAGTGGCGACAGCTTCAGCTCGCGCACCAGCTCGGGCAATGGTTCATGATCTTCCTTGCAGTGGGGGCAGAGTACCCGCACCAGACGTTGCCCTATCACCCCATTGAGGGTGGAGGTGAGCAGGTAGTCTTCCACCCCCATTTCCAGTAGTCGGGTCACGCTGCTGGCGGCATCGTTGGTGTGCAGGGTCGACAGCACCAGGTGCCCGGTCAGCGCCGACTGCACGCAGATACGGGCGGTTTCCAGATCGCGCATTTCCCCCACCATGATGACATCGGGATCCTGACGCACTATGGAGCGCAGGGCGCTGGCGAAGGTCAGTCCTATGGCCGGCTTGACATGGATCTGGTTGACCCCTTCCAGCTGGTATTCTACTGGGTCTTCCACCGTGATCAGTTTTAGCTCTGTGGTGTTCAGCTGATTAAGCGCGGTATAGAGGGTGGTGGTCTTGCCGCTGCCGGTCGGCCCGGTCACCATTACCATGCCGTGGGGGATCTTAAGAACCTGCTGCAAGCGCCGTTTGGTGGCTTTGGCAAAGCCCAGGGCGTCGAAGTCGAGAATGACACTCTCCCGGTTGAGCAGCCGCATGACCAGGCTTTCTCCGTGCATGGTAGGCACTGTGGATACCCGGACATCGAGCTCCTGGCCCTGAATCTTGAGTTCGATGCGGCCATCCTGAGGCAGGCGTCGTTCGGCGATATTGAGCCGGGCCATGATCTTGATGCGCGAGGTAATGGCCGGGGTCATGTTCACCGGTGGGGCTTCAGTTTGTTGCAGCACACCGTCTATGCGGTAGCGAATGTTGAGCCGGTTTTCGAACGGCTCGACATGAATGTCGGAGGCGCGCAGATCCACCGCCTTCTGGATGATCAGGTTGACCAGGCGGATAACGGGGGCTTCGCTGGCCAGATCCTTGAGCTGGGCGATGCTTTCTTCGGTTTCCTCCTCCTGCTGCACCGCAGAGAGGATATCGCCCATCTTGCTCTGGCCTTCACCATAGAGGCGCTCTATGGTGGAGGTGATTTCCGAGCTGACCCCCACCTGCAACCGTATCGGCTGTTGGCACATCATGGCCATGGCACGAACCGAGAAGTCGTCTCTGGGATCGACCATCGCCAGCACCAGTTCATCGTTGTCCTGCCGCAATGGCACCAGATGATGTTCTTTCAGGAAACGATAGGGCAGGGGACGTTCGAGGGGAGGAGCAAGCGGATATTCCTCTACGGCGGTCAGCGGTAGCCGGGTCAGGTCGGACAGGCATGTTGCCAGGTCCCGCTCCGATATCATGCCCAGATTCAGCAGCAACGCCGTCAGGGAGCCGCCATCGGCCTGCCTTTGGCGCATGCGTTCCAGCCGGGCAAGCTCTTTATCCGAGATGTGCCCCTGTTCTATCAGGGTTTGTCCCAGTCGTGTATCTGCTACTGCCGCTAGCGCCCCTTCTGGATCCATACGCGATTCTCCCTGTGCCTGGGATCAAGCATAGACGGCTTTGAGCTACCGCTGATCGGGTGAATGGCGGGGTGTCTGGCTGCAATATGGAATAAATATTCCGCTTTTAGGTATATATATTTGGTATTTAGGCATTGACCGGCTACCAGTATCTATATTCCAATAGCGGCGGGTCTTAATCTGTATCCCGAATAAAAGTTTTACAAAAATATAACAGGAAGATATCGTGACGTATATTCATGACACCATCACCAAGCTCCAGAAAACCAGCCCGGCTCAGGCAGAGTTCTATCAGGCTGTAGAGGAGGTGCTGGATTCACTGCAGCCCATCCTGGAAACCAGCGAAAAGTACCAGTTGCATTCCATTATCGAACGGATGATTGAGCCCGAGCGGCAGATCATGTTCCGGGTGCCCTGGGTCGATGATCAGGGCAAGGTACAGGTCAACAAGGGTTATCGCATCGAGTTCAACTCGGCCCTGGGTCCGTACAAGGGCGGTTTGCGCTTTCACCCCAGCGTCAACGCCGGCATCATCAAGTTTCTCGGCTTCGAGCAGATCTTCAAGAATGCCCTGACCGGCCTGCCCATCGGTGGTGGCAAAGGCGGCGCCAACTTCGATCCCAAGGGCAAGTCAGACGGTGAAATCATGCGCTTCTGCCAGTCTTTCATCAACGAGCTGTACCGTCACATAGGTCCGACTACCGATGTGCCCGCCGGTGATATCGGCGTGGGCGCTCGTGAAATCGGCTACATGTTCGGCCAGTACAAGCGTCTGACCGGTAACTACGACGGCGTCTTCACCGGCAAGAGCCTGCTGTGGGGCGGCTCTCTGGTACGTAAAGAAGCCACCGGTTACGGCTGTGTCTACTTTGCCCAGTATATGCTGGAAGCCAAGGGCGACATCCTGGCCGGCAAACGCTGCCTGGTGTCCGGTGCCGGCAACGTGGCTATCTATACCATAGAGAAACTGTATCAGCTGGGCGCGATTCCGGTCAGCTGCTCCGACTCCAGCGGCACCATCTATCACGAAGCCGGTGTGAATCTGGATACCCTGAAAGAGCTGAAGGAAGTACGCAAGGTGCGTCTGAACGAATACGTGACCGCGCACCCGGACGCCAAATTTATTCCGGTTGCCGATTACCCGGCAGACGGCAATGCGGTATGGCGTCTGCCTGCCGAGCTGGCGTTCCCCTGTGCTACCCAGAACGAACTGAGCGAAGCCGATGCCAAGGCCCTGGTCGCCAATGGCTGTATCGGGGTATCGGAAGGGGCCAACATGCCTTCTACCCAGGATGCGGTAGAAGTGTTCCTGGATGCCAAAATCCATTATGGCCCGGGCAAGGCTGCCAATGCCGGCGGCGTGGCCACCAGTCAGCTGGAAATGGCACAGAATGCCAGCATGCAGCGCTGGAGCTTCGAGGAAGTGGACGAGAAGCTGAAGGTCATCATGAAGAACATCTTCATTAGCGCCAGCGAAACGGCGGCCGAATTTGGCGAACCCCACAACCTGGTGCTGGGCGCCAACATCGCCGGTTTCCGCAAGGTTGCCGACGCCATGATTGAGCAGGGCGTGGTGTAAGCAGACACTCGCTTTATCAACGTCTAAAGGCCCGGTCGTACCGGGCTTTTATTTTTTGTATGGTCCCATGACGGCCATTTTCTACCGCTGCAGTAGCGGTTTTTTATTTTCTGGTTGTTTTTTGGTCAAGGTGGCGATCGGCAGCTATGCTTTTTTGTACATAGTTTGCTGCGTTGGCTGGGGGGATTCACTCTGGCTTGGCTTGCTTTGAGATCAAGAGAAGCCCGAACTTCGCCGATACAGTGACGATACAGTGATATTGCTTTCCTATTCCGTGCGATGCGCCGCACTCACCCACTTACCCATTTAGACAGGGAATTGTCAAATATGCTCCAAGTTGTAAACAGGAGACATAACGATGACTATTTCTTCAACCCTGCCAGGGCGTGTAAAGACGGGTGCCCCCGTTCTACTGACCGCGGCCCTGACCCTTGGCCTGGCGGCATTTGACGCCGGATCCAATCCGCTTCATAACCCGCACGAACAGTTCGCCGATGACTTGATCGGGAACATGTCGCTCGAGCAGAAAATTCAGCAGATCGGTAACCTGCCCGAAGCGTCGAGCCTGCCCACCGGTCAATATCGTGCCGCAAGCGGATTACGGGACTGCGAATTCTCGGCGGTCGGACGCAGCATTACCGGTCTGTTCGAGCTGGGTATTCCCACCATACGTGAAATCAACGGTGGTAACGGTATTCGTGGCGGCTCCTGTAACGCCGAGCCCGTCATGACCGGCGGCCCCTCCATGACCCTGGCCGTGGCCAGCTTCGACCCCGAACTGGTCGAAGACTGGGGCGAGGTGGTGGGCATAGAGGCCTTTTCCTTTGCCAACCAGGTGCTGCTGGGCCCGGCGCTGAACCTGATCCGTTCGCCCTATGCCGGCCGCGCCCAGGAATATGCGGGGGAGGATCCCTATCTGGCGGGGGTGATTGGTGCCGCCCAGGTCCGGGGTATCCAGTCCCAGGGGGTGCAGGCCCAGCCGAAACATTTCGTGGGTAACGAGCACGAATTTCAGCGCGAGCGCTGGACCGCCGGGGTGCGCATTCCCAGCCGGGCCATGCACGAGCTGTATCTGCTGCCCTTCGAAATGGCGGTCAAGGACGGTAAGGCCGCCACCCTTATGTGCGCCTTTCCCTACCTGAACGACACCGCCCATATCTGTAACAACCATGATGTGCTGGTCAAAACCCTGCGTGAGCGCTGGGGCTTTGATGGCTGGATCGAGAGCGACAGGCGCGCCATGCACGCCACCTCGGAGGCCATACTGGCGGGCGTAGGCTGGGAACTCGACTTTCAGCCCAAGTTCTATTCCGCAGACAATATAACGGAGGCCCTCGCCAACGGTGAAATTACCGAGGCGGACATCGATGCCGTGCTCAGGCCACGCTACAGCAAGATGCACGAGTTCGGCCAGTTTGACGATCTCTTCGAGACCATCATCAATATCGATACCGAGCCCACCATCGACAGAGCCGAAAATGCCCGCAAGGCACGCGCCCTGGCCGAAGCCGGCGTGACCCTGCTCAAGAACGAGGACAAGCTGTTGCCACTGGCGGCGGCCGACACGCCGACCATCGCCCTTATCGGCCATCCCTGGTTTGCCGGCTCGGCGTCTATTCCGCCGCGTAACGGCGATCCGCGGGAGCTGACCGCGGTGGTGCCCTCGATCACTGTGTCTCCCGAGCAAGGCCTGGAGAGCTATGGCGCCGTGGTGAGCTATCTCGATGGGGCCGATATCGATGCGGCCGTGGCGGCGGCGGCAGAGGCCGATGTGGTCTTGCTGCTGGTGGGCACCACCCCGCGTGAAACCCGGGATCTGCTGCAGTTGCGCCTGCCCGCTGTCTGTCTGTTTGATGATGAAGACGACTACGAGGAGTTCTGTACCAACGCTGAGGAAGTGTACTGCCCGGCAGGCGATCCCGTACTGTCCGAAAACTGCGTGTTCCAGGATGATCTGGTCCAGGCCGTGGTCGATGCCGGTCACGGCGACAAGACCGCCGTGGTGCTCTATAGCGGCGCCGGCGTGCTGATGGATCCCTGGCTGGATGATATTTCCGCTCTGATTGCGGCCTGGTTCCCGGGTCAGGAAGACGGCGCCGTGCTGGCCGATATTCTGTTCGGTGAAATCAATCCGTCGGGCAAGCTGCCGGTCACCTTTCCTGTTACGGATAGGGAAGCGGCCTTTGCCACCGAGGCGCAATATCCGGGTACGCGGGAAGAGACAGGCCAGCCCGGCGGCCCCGGTTTTCCCGGTATCGACGTCGATGACTGGGAGGATCTGGATGATCCCCAGCTGATCAGCAATTACACCGAGAACCTGGAACTGGGCTATCGCTGGTACGAGGCCAACGGTGTGACGCCGGTGTTCCCGTTCGGATTCGGGCTGTCCTACACCAGCTTCGAGTATGGCGACCTGACCCTGACCAGGAGCTTCAGGCGCGAATATCATTCCCGTGGCTGGCCCGGTTATGGCCTGTGGAATGAGGGCAAGTTCAATCATCATTCACCCTTGCTGATGCTTGCGGAACTGGTGCCGGTGTTGACGGTGGAATATACGGTCACCAATGTGGGCGAACGGGCTGGTGCGGAAGCATCCCAGGTATATCTGGATCTGCCCAGGCGGGCCGAACAGCCGTCCAAGCGGCTGGTGGGCTTTGACAAGGTGTTCCTTGAGCCGGGCGAAAGCCGGCGGATCGCAGTGCAGATAGACGGTGGCGCTTCCAACCACCCCTTCTCCTACTTTGTGCCGGATGACCCGGACGATCTGACCGCCTGGGCCAACGGTGAGTGGCGAGAGGCCAACGGCCTGTATCGGGTGCTGGTGGGCGGATCCTCCGCCGAAACGCCCCTGGTGGGCCGGATCGGCATGGTCTTTCCGCGGTTGAAAACCCCCTTTAAGCACTCGCGGGTGCAGCGGCACCACCGCAAGCATCAGGGGAATGACACCGGGCCGATCGGGACAGCGCTGCCCATTAACCCCGCCCCCTTTGTCGACGACCTGCTGTCCGGATTGCCGGGCTTTATCGGCAACAACTGATCTGGGGTGATATACGAAGGCCTGCCGGGTGGCAGGCCTTTTTACGTTACGGCGAGCTGAAATCTTGCTCAGCGCTCGACGGCCACCACCGAAATTTCCACCAGCAGCTCGGGGCGGGCCATGGCGGCTTCCACGCAGGCCCGGGCCGGGGCGTGTCCTGCCGGCACCCAGGCATCCCAGACCGCATTCATGGCGGCAAAATCGGCCATGGTCTTCAGGTAGATGGTGGCAGACAGCATATGCTCGCGGCTGGAGCCCGCTTCCAGCAGCAACTCATCCACCTTGTCCAGCATGGTGACGGTTTGCTCGGTAATGTCCTTGGTGGCATCCTTGCAGACCTGGCCGCACAAATAGATGGTGCCCTTGTGTTTGACGATACGGCTCATGCGCTGGCCAATCTGTTGACGTTCTATGGTCATTTCTACTCCGTAAATACGATGAAAGTGGCGGTATGCACCAAACCTTACCCATTGGGCTGCTGTTGTAAACTGATACTGGCGAGCAAGGTGAAATAATATGGCGGTGATCACGGGGCTGAATCTTTATCCGATCAAGTCGGCGGCAGGGCTGGCGCTTAGCGAGGCCCGGGTTTCCCGCGAGGGGCTCATCGGGGATCGCCGCTACATGCTGGCAAGACCCGATGGCAGCTTCGTGACCGCCCGTACCCAGCCGCGAATGCAATCCATAGTGGTGCAGCCGGTGGTCGGGGGGCTGGATCTGCAATACGGGGATGAACGGCTGGCGCTTCGCCATCGGCGGTTTGGGCTGCAACCGGTCACCACATCGGTATGGGACGATCAGTTTACCGCCTGGAGTACAAATCCCGAATATGACGCCTGGTTCAGCCGGATCCTGGAGCAACCGGTTCAGCTGCTGTGGGCAGGCGAAAAATCCGGGCGCTATCGCGACACCCTGGGTACCGCCGTCAGCTTTGCCGATGGCTACCCCTTACTGCTGATCGCCGAAGCCTCGCTCACCGATCTCAACCTGCGCGCCGATGCCCGCATGGAGATGTCCCGGTTTCGTACCAACCTGGTGGTAACCGGCACCCGAGCTTTCGAAGAGGACGGCTGGCGGCGCATTCGCATCGGGGAGGTCGAGTTTCTGGTGGCCAAGCCCTGCAGTCGCTGCATCATGACCACCATAGAGCCGGGTACGGAAGATTTCAATCGTCTGAAGGAGCCGCTGGCGACGCTGCTGCGTTACCGGAGGGGAGAGGACGGCGAGGTCTATTTCGGACAAAACCTGATCGCGCTTAATGAAGGTAAAATCCGGCTGGGTGACGAGATAGAGGTGCTGGAATACGCCAGCGCGCCCATTTACCCGGACGCGGCGCCCAGACGTCGGTTGCTGCGCTGTGTGGCGCGTGAACCCCTGGCCCGGGATATGGACACCTACTGGCTGGAGGCGGCGGACGGCCTGCCTCTGGCCGACTACCGGCCGGGTCAGCACCTGCCGGTGGCGCTGGATATAAACGGGCAGCGTCATTTACGCTATTACACCCTGAGCTCCAGCCCGACACGACCGGGCCGTTACGGCATCAGCGTCAAGCGTCAGCCCGATGGCCGGGTGTCGAACTGGCTGGCAGAGGCGCTGCAGCCGGCTAGGGAACCGCAGCCGGGCAGCGAGCTGCTGGCGCATGCACCGGCCGGCGACTTCATCCTTGAACCGGCGGAATATTATCTGATGTTGTCGGCCGGCTCCGGCGTCACCCCCATGCTGTCGATGGTGCGGGCACTGGCAGACAGACAACAACTGCAGGATCTGGTGTTTATTCATGTGTGCCGCACCGAGGCGGACATTCCGGCCCGCGCCGAGCTGGAACAGCTGGCGGCCGAGCATCCGGGCCTGCAGCTTGAATTCGTGCTGACCCGGCCGGCGCGAGGCGAGGGTGGTCGCCTGACCCTGGCCCGGCTGGCGGCGATCACCGCCTTGCAGCAACGCCGGGTTTATCTCTGTGGTCCCGCCGGTTTCATGCAGCAGGCCCGCAGCTGGCTGCTGGCGCTGGGCGTGCCGGTCGGCATGCTGCAGCAGGAGTATTTCGTCGGACCGCAAAGCGAGACTGTTTCACGTGAAACACACAATGTGCATGTTCGTATCGGCGAGCGCGAGTTCGTCGGCAATAACCAACAGGATTTGCTGACCCAGGCGGAAGGCCAGGGCATGGGGCTGCCCTGGTCCTGTCGGGCCGGCATCTGCGGCAGTTGCAAGCAGAGGCTCAAGTCCGGCGAGGTCGAGCAGCCCGAGGCGCCGGCCTTGTCGGCGGCAGAGCGAAAGGCCGGAGTGATCCTGGCCTGCTGCTGCGTGCCTCTGTCGGATGTGGAACTGGGGTAAGCGCCGTTTAATTATCCGTAGATCCTGTCTTCCTGCAGTTGCTTCAGGTCCTTCAGCGTTTTCAGTTGCTCGAGCAGCTTGTTGTTGCGCTTGATATCGGCCTTGAGCGCCTGGGTGTGCTCGGCGAAGTTTTGGTCGCTGGATATCCTGCCCACATTCCTGAAGCGGTTCCAGATGGTCGACTCCATGCTGTCTTTCATGAACACTTGGTCATATTGCCGCTCCAGAGCGCGCAGCTGCCGGCGCAACAGTGCATTGATGTCGTCCAGCTCCTGCTGTTTCAGCTGGCCCAGCGCATCGGTATCGAGGTGCTGCCGGTGCAGTTCGATCAGGGTGTAAATATCGTTGTCCTGTCTTGCCGCCTGCAGTTGTTGCATTTGTTCATGCCTGACGGCTTTAAGGGTGGCGTCCTGTTCCAGATCCGGATGCAGTTTTTTTGCCAGCTGCTTGTAAAGACGCTGGAACAGGGTCTTGCCCGCAGCCTGGCCATCGACGGGACTTTTCTCTTCGTCCCCGAAGCATTCATCCCGTTGGTCATGATCCTCTTCCGGCCAGTCCTGGTCGTTTGCCTGCATCTTCTCCATCATTCGCTGCATGAACTCGGCCGGACTGTTGATAAACAGATCGATTTCTTCATCGTCTATCTCCAGGCCCAGCTCCCGGTAGAGGTCACCCCTTATCGTTTCGCGCTCGGACTGCGATAGCGCCGGTGCTTCGGGTTGGGGATAGAATTGCTTGAGCAACTCCTCGGCGCGGATGAGCAATTGGGACGGATTCAGCCCGTCCTCGATAAAGGGGTTGGTGGACAGCATGCCCAGCTCATCCTGTATCCAGTGGAACAGATCATCCCTTTGCCACTGGGTCAGGGACTTGCGGGAGAAAAAGGTCAGCAGCCGCTCGATCAGCTGATACTGGGTTCTGGCCTGTTCCCGTTCCAGAGGCAGTATCTCGGCATTGAAGCGATCCACTATCTTGCGGACTCGCTTCTCCTGGCCCACCAGGCGGGTTTTCTGTTTTTCGATCTTCTCCCAGAGCAGCTGAAACTGGCCGGCGGGGCTGTTTTTGGCGGTGTTCTTCGGTTTTTGCTTGGTGGTGGCGAGCTTGGTCATATCGGCGTCTTTGATGAAGGAGGTGAGGCTCATTTTAGAAGCGCTCAGGCGTGGAAGGCAAAACCAAATTAGTACCAACCCCATCAAACAAATGATCTGCTTACCGCTGACTGCCTGTCTCTTAGTTACAAGTCTGTCAGCCCCTAAAATAGGCTCAGAGGCAACTGAGTAGCCTCTTCCGACACGCTAAGCCGCATCCCTGCGGCGCTCAGCACATGACGTCCTGTCATGTGATGGTCGGCTGAGGCTATCCCAGTCGCCTCTTTTTAGGCGCCGAGTCGTCGGTGAGCACGACTGACAGACCACTCTGCTGCCGACGGGAGGGCAAAGGGTGTCTGCTCAACCGACCATCCGCGCCACGGATGGCGCGGTTTGAGCCCCCAGGGAGGGGTTTACGGCGTGTCGGCTGAGCAGTGCGCTTTGCCTGATGACATTATTAATGTTCAACAAAAACTTGTGACTAAAAGACAGGCTTACCGCTTGAAGCTTGTTTTGCGGCTTCATCCACCAGGTAGAGGATGGACTCGTAGTTGATACCACCGTGGTGGCTGAGGCCCAGTTCGCAGGTGCGGCTGTTGCTGACCCCTCGGGTACAGCCGGCCGGTATCTGGGCCTTCAACGGCTTCAAGGCGGCGGCATTCAGTTCGGGCAGAGTAAATCCCTTGTCGCCGGCAAAGCCGCAGCACTCTATATGCTCCGGCACTACCACCTTGCTGGCGCAGCGTTGGGCCAGCTCCAGCATCTTGTCAGCCAGGCCCATGCGTCGGCTGCTGCAGCTGATATGCAGCATAATGGTTTGGTCCAGCGGGGTAATATGGAGTCGGTCCAAAGCCTGCTCCAGGATAAACTGCACCGGTTCATAAACGGTGAGTGGCAGGGTAAATCCTTCCTGGCTGCGACTGGCGCAGGGGCTGGTGTCCATCAGCACCGGCCAGCGGCCTTGCTCCGAGGCTTGCCATAAATTCGCTTCCAGCTCGCGAGTCTTGTCACCGGCCAGCCCGGCCATGCCCTTGCTTTGATAAGGCATGCCACAACAGAGGCGGTTCAGTTCCCGTGGCAATATGACATCGAAACCGGCCTTTTCCAGTATCGCCTGAGTCACTTCGGTCAGCGAACGGCGGTCGGAGGCTGCAGGCGACTGGCCCAGGGTACGACTGGCGCAGGAGGGGAAATACACGACCCGGGGGCGTCGCTGATCCGACCGCTGAGCCGAGCCCGGATCCGAGTTCTGCTCCGTACTTTGCGGCCGATGCCGGTTGGCGGCCGGGGTCTCCGGCAGCCACAGCGGCACCTTGTTTTTGCTTGCTGTGCGCAGTGCCCGGTTCAGGGTCGTCATGGTGTTATCACCCAGCAGCTTGCGGCCCAGCGAGGCCGCATTCAGTCCCATGGCGACCGCCCTGGTGATGCCGGCGAAGTGATTGGCACTCCAGCGGGCGATGGGCTCGAACTTCCGGTAACGGGCGGTGCGCAGCTTGCGTACCAAATCGCCGGTGTTGATGCCCACAGGGCAGCGCTGTTCGCACAGGCCGGTGGCGGCACAGGTGTCGACGCCCTGATAGTCAAACACCTGCTGCAGCGAGTCGTCGATGGTGTCACCGCTTGCTTCCCGGCGTTGCAGCTCACGATAGAGCACGATGCGCTGACGCGGGGTCAGGCTCAGATCCCGGGACGGACACACCGCCTCGCAGAAGCCGCATTCGATACACTTGTCGACGATGTCGTCGGCGGCGGGCAGGGGCTTGAGGTTTTTCAGGTGAGCCTGTGGGTCTGCGTTGAGGATCACCCCCGGATTGAGTATGCCGTTCGGATCGAACAGCGCCTTGATGCGTTGCATCAGTGCGTAGCCGTCCCGGCCCCATTCCAGCTCTACATAAGGCGCCATGTTGCGGCCGGTGCCGTGTTCGGCCTTGAGCGACCCCTTATATTCCACCGCCACCAGTTCGGCTACCGCGTCCATGAAGCCACCGTAGCGGTCCAGCTCGGCCTGGGAGTCGAAGCCCTGGGTGAACACGAAATGCAGGTTGCCGGCCAGGGCATGGCCGAAGATGATGGCTTCATCGTAGCCGAAGCGGTCGAACAGTTCGGTCAGCCTGGGTATCGCCGATGCCAGTTGTTCCACGTGAAACGCCACGTCTTCTATGATCACGCTGGTGCCGGTTTCACGCACCGCGCCCACCGCCGGAAACATGCCCTTGCGCATGGCCCACAGGGTGGTACAGACCGCCTTGTCCTGGGTGAAGGGCACTTCATTGAGACGAGTGAAGGCCGATATCGCGGCCATCGCCTGTTCGCATTGAGCCAGTAGCTGCGCCTCGCTTTCGCCGTGTACCTCAATCAGCAGGGCGCTGGCTTCCAGACTCAGCTCCTTGATGAAGTCCGGCATACCCGTGTTATCGGCGATGGATCGCAGCGCCCGGCCATCCATCAGCTCCACCGCGGCCACCTGGGTGCCGGCCAGCTCGGTCACCGCCAGACAGGTGGTTTCGATATCCGGATAGACCAGCAGGCAGGAGGCCTTGAAGGCATGGTCGGGCACAGTGTGGTAGGTGATTTCGGCGATAAAGCCCAGGGTGCCCTCGGAGCCGATCATCAGGTGGGTCAGAATATCGAAGGGATCCTCGAAGTCGATCAGGGCGTTGAGGCTGTAGCCGGTGGTGTTTTTCAGCCGGTACTTGTGCCGAATGCGCTCGGCCAGTGCCGGATTATTTCGGACTTCTTCGGCCAGTTGTCGCAGTCCGGCCAGCAACTCGGGCTTCTGTTCCGCGAAGCGGGCCCGGCTTTGCGTATCCCGGGTATCGAGTGTGGTGCCGTCGGCCAGCACCAGACTCATGCCAGCCAGGGTGCGGTAGGAGTTTTGCGCCGTGCCGCAGCACATGCCCGAGGCATTGTTGGCGGCGATACCGCCTATCTTGCAGCTGTTGATGGAGGCGGGATCCGGGCCTATCTTGCGGCCGAAGGGGGCCAGATATCTGTTGGCATCGGCGCCGATCACCCCGGGCTGCAAGGCTATCTGGTGGCCATCTTCAAGGATTTGATGCTGACGCCAGTGATCGGTAAGGGTGATCAGCACCGAATCGGACACCGCCTGACCCGACAGGCTGGTACCGGCGGCGCGAAAGGTGCAATGGATGCCATGCTCGCCGCAGAGTCGCAGCACCCGCACCACTTCACCTGTGCTGGCCAGGCGCAAGACCACCCTGGGCAACAGCCGGTAAAAACTGGCATCGGTGCCGTAGGCCAGGCACAAAGAGGGGTCGGTGATGATACGCTCGGCGGGCAAAAACCGGCCCAGTTCATCAAGCAGCAGGCGGTAGCGGTGTTCCATCAGGCGTCCTTTCACATCATGGTCAGCAGTGAGGTTAGGGTATCATTCGGTATTTTGGGCGGCTCCCTTCATTTTATCCTTATTTATTGAAGGAATGGCTTTGCGGTAGAGTGTAGCCAGAAAGCGCCGCGGGCCAAATGTCTGCCAACACCTAAAATAATAAAGTCGTTGCCCGAACCCGGTCGCATGTATGAGCCGGAGTTCGGAACCGACTGCTAACGAGGTTGACCATGATTAAAACCGCCATCATTGGCTACGGCCAGTCCGCCAGTATTTTCCATCTGCCTTTTATCGACAGCCTGTCGGAATTCGAGCTGGTGGCCATCAGTACCTCCAAGCCGGAAAAGGCGGCGAAAGACTGGCCCGAGGTGAAGGTCTATACCGATGTGGATCAGATGCTGGCCGAATCCGGTGCCCGGCTGGTGGTGATCACGGCGCCCAACGAGGTGCACTACGAGCTGGGCCTCAAGGCGCTGAACCTGGGATTGCATGTGGTGATGGAAAACCCCTGCGTGACCCAGCTGCATCAGGGCGCCGAGCTGATGCGGCTGGCCGACACCAATAAACTGTGCCTGATCCCCTTTCATAATCGCCGCTGGGATAGCGATTTTCTGACCCTGCGCAAGCTGCTGGCCGAGGAGACTCTGGGACCCATTCACGGTTTCGAGTCCCACTTCGATCGGTTCCGGCCGCGAGTACGGGCAGAGAAGCCCGGTGAGGGCGCGGGTGTCTGGTTCGATCTGGGTGGCCACCTGGTGGATCAGGCGCTGGTGCTGTTCGGTAAGCCGCTGTCGGTGACCGCGCGTTGCCTGTCGATGCGCCCCGGCTCACAAGTGACCGACTACTTCCATGTGCAACTGCACTACAGTGACAAGGAAGTGCTGCTGCATTCCAGCCCCTATCATCCGGGGCCGACCCTGCGCTTCAAGCTGCAGGGGGAGCGCGGCTGCTATATCAAGCGTGGCTTCGATCCGCAGGAAGAGCGGCTACAAAACGGCATAGTGCCGGACTCGCCCTTTCTGGCCAAGGAAGCCGAAGCGGACTATGGCATCTTTTATTCCGACGAGGAGCCGGAAGTCATCGAGTCGGAAATCGGGGGCTATCGCTATTTCTATCAGGCCACGGCCAAGGCCATCCGTGGTGAAGGCCCCTTGCCGGTAACCATGCAGGATGCGCTGGATGGGCTCAATATCATCAATCTTGCAGAAAAAAGCTCGACGGAAGGGCGCACGCTACCGTTGACCGCCACCAGTTTCAGGTAGGCTCAACTTATTCTTCAGAAACCAAAACGGCGACCCCAGGGTCGCCGTTTTGTGTGATCGCAATTTAGGCCACAGGCTGCAGCGTGACCAGCAATCGATCGGCCACCTCCTGCATATCATCAAGGTCTGCATGCACATGGGCATAGGTACGCATACCGTAAATGCCGATCATCAGCCAGCGGGCGAGTTGTTCCGGGCTGGCATCACCTCGTGCCTCGCCTGTTTGCTGGGCGGCGAGCAGGGCCTCGGCCAGGCGGCGCTCATGCTGCACCAGCAGAGTGCTGATCCGGGAAGCCACCTCTTCATCCTGTTCGCCTATTTCCTGCAGCATCTTGACCAGCAGACACGCCATGGAGTCGCAGCGTTGCATTTCTTCCACTACCAGCGCCATGTAGCGACCCAGGCCGGCAAAGGGAGTGAGGTCGACAAAACACAGTTCCAGTTCCGCCTGCCGGTCGAGCACATATTGATCGACCGTGGCCAGCAACAGGCCCTTCTTGTTGCCAAAGGCGCCATAGATGCTACCCGGGTGCAGACCGGTGGTGGTCACCAGATCCTGCATGGTAGTGGCGGCAAAGCCCTTGTGGCGAAAAGCCTGGATGGCGGCCCTTAACACCTGGGCCCGATCAAAACTGGCGGTACGCATAATGTCTCCCATCAACAGCCGCTATCCTACCCTTATCAGCCCTGTGGTTAAACCAGATATCTTGAATGCTGGTTTCGTTCAGACTTGAAAATCGCGTTTGGCGGCCTCATCTTGAATGTTCATTCAAAATTGAAGGAAGCCTTGATGCCGACGAATACCGCTCTGTTTGAACCCTGCTTGCTCAACAGTACCCTGACCCTGAGCAATCGCATCGTGATGGCGCCGCTAACACGCTGCATGGCCGGCCCCGGCCTGGTGCCCACCCGGCAGATGGCCGACTATTACGGCCGTCGTGCCGAGGCGGGGCTGATCATCAGCGAGGCGACCGTTATTCGCGCCGATGGTCAGGGTTATCCGGATACTCCCGGTATCTACAGTCAGGCGCAAATCGAGGGCTGGAAGACGGTGACCGAGCAGGTACACCAAAAGGGCGGCAAGATTTTCCTGCAATTGTGGCATGTGGGCCGACTGGCGCATTCGCATTTTTCCGACCGGCAGCCGGTAGCACCCAGCGCGGTGGCGTTTGAAGGTTCGGTGCCGAGAATGCGGGATTTAACCTATGAATTGCCCAGGGCACTATCGGCGGCAGAAATTGAGCAATTGGTCGCCGACTATGCCCAGGCGGCGGAAAATGCCATCACCGCCGGTTTCGACGGTGTCGAGATCCACGGTGCCAACGGTTACCTGATCGATCAGTTTTTACACCATGACACCAACCACAGAACCGACGACTACGGCCAGACTCCGGAAAACATGAGTCGGTTTGCCCTGCAGGTGATCGATGCGGTGGCGGAGCGAGTAGGTGCCGACAGAACCGGCATTCGACTCACCCCCGGTGCCTACACTCATATGCAGGCGGATGCGCGCGATCGGGCGGTATTCGACTATTTGCTGGAAGAGTTGAACCGCAAGGAACTGGCTTACCTGCATCTGGGCATTTTTGACGACAGCCTGACCTTCGATTTTCTGGACGGACGCGCCAGCGAGTATCTGCGCCGCCACTACCGGGGCACCCTGATTGGAGTGGGCGGCCTGACCCCGGCGGCGGCGGCCGAAGGACTGGTGCAGAATCGCTTCGATCTGGCCGCTATCGGCCGGCCCTTTATCGCCAACCCGGATTATGTCAGCCGGGTGAAACAGGCCGAACCGCTGGTGGAGTACCATCAGGACATGCTGACCGAGTTGGTGTAATACCAACCGGATTCATCATGTGCCCAGGCTGTCATCCTGACGAACGTCAGGATCTCCCTGCAGGAAGCTATCGCCATAGACCAGAAGCTTCCCCTTCACGGGAATAACCCATAAAACAAAACGGCGACCTCAGGGTCGCCGTTTTGTTTGCAGCAGGGCAAGGGCTTATTGACCGAGCAGGATGTAAGCGATGATCAGACCGGCGATAAACAGGGTTTCCAGCACCACCAGCAGCACCGGCTTCCAGCCTACCGAGAGAATATCCTTGAGCTGGGTACGCACGCCGAGGGCGGCGATGGCGGTCAGCAGCAGCCAGGAGGAGCTGCCGGCCAGCGGCTGGCTGACGGCGGTCGGAATCCAGCCCAGGCTGTTGAGAATGAACAGGGCCACAAAACCGAGCAGGAAGCCGGGAATCGCCACTCCTTCGCCGCCGCCGCTTTCACCGCGTTGGCGGGCCGCACGCTGGATCAAAATACCTATGGTCATGACGATGGGCACCAGCATGGCCACGCGCAGCAGCTTGACGAAGGTGGCGAGATCGCCCACTTCATTCGACATGCTGTAACCGGCACCGACGACCTGGGCCACGTCGTGAATGGTGGCACCGATAAACAGGCCCGCTTCCTGTGGGGTCAGATCCAGGCTGGTGCTGATCATGGGGTACAGGATCATCGCCAGGGTACTGAGGGTGGTCACGCTGATCACGGTGAACAGGGTATTACGCTTGGTCTGTTCATTTTGATCCAGCACACTGCCGATGGCCATGGCCGCCGAGGCACCGCAAATGGCGACCGCGCCGCCGGTCAGGGTGCCGAAAGCGGATGAGAATCCCAGCATCCGCGCCATGATCACGCCAAAGCCGATGGTCAGCAGCACCGATGAGCACACCATCAGCAGCGGCGACCAGCCCAGGGTGAGCACGTCGCTGAAGCTGATGCGCAGCCCCAGCATGGCCACCCCGATGCGCAGCACCGTCTTGGCGGAAAACTCCAGCCCCGGCAGGCAGACGGACTCCTGACTCAGAAAGTTGAATGCCAGCCCGAGCAGCAGCGCCATCAGCATGGCGGGAGCGCCATATTGCAGCGACAGGAAGCTGGCGGCGATACCGATGGTGACCGCTACACAGACGCCGGGAAAGTAGCGTTTTCTTGTATTTTCAATTCGTTGCAACATGCTTATTGCCCGGTTGTTGGTTTCTGCAGCCATGAGTGCCGTCCTTGCCGGTTAATCTTCGTTCGCTGGAAAACTGGCTGGGCGTGCCGCTGTCGGCCTGGGTACAAGGGGATATCGAGCTGTGCCGGCAACAGATTCGCCAGTTACCTGGCGAATCATCGCTGCCCGGGCAGCGTTCTTCAATAAGCACCAGTGGGATCTTATTCGGCGCCGTGCCGACGCTGCAGTGCCAGGCCCTGCAGGAAGTTGCGCAGGAACTGATCGCCACAGGCTTGATAATGCTTGTGACCGGGCTTGCGGAACAGCGAGGTCAGTTCGGGCTTTCTCACTTCAAAACCGGCCAGGGACAGCAGGCCGAGAATGTCTTCTTCCTTCAGCTCCAGTGCCACCCGCAGCTTTTTGAACACCTGGTTGTTGATGGGTTCGGCCTGTTCCGCACGCGGTGCCGGGCCGCCTTGGCGCGGGCCGCGATTTTTCAGGATAAGACCGTCCAGAAAGCCCAGTATCTGCTCGTTGCTGCAACTGTGGTAATTGGCATCTTCTTCCTTGGCCAGCAGGGCCAGAAATTGTGCTTCGTCTATGGTCACATCACCCAGACTGAACAGCGCTATGGCTTGTTGATCGGGCAGGTCGAGGGCATAACGGACGCGACGCAGTATATCGTTATTGGTCATTTTCGTTTTTCTCCCCGGGCTTCACTTCCGCTTTCTTGACGCGAATTTTCTGGCCGTCCACTTCCATGCCGTTCAGGCTCTTGATGGCCGCCTTGGCCTGAGCCGGGTTGGGCATGAAGGCGAAGCCGAAGCCCTTGGAATTGTTGGTGCTGGGATCCATGACCAGGTGGAAGTAATGCACCAGGCCGTAAGGTGCCAGCAGGGCCAGTATCTTGTCTTCTGTGGTGAGGCGGGACAGGCCCCGGATCATGATTTTCATGGTGTCTCCAGTGTGACGCCGGTGCGCAATACAAGGCGGTGGTAAGAAGAAGTCTGGCGCCAATAGCGCCAAAGGGTCGCGAGTGTAACAGCTTGGCCGACCGGCGTCTGCCCGCATCTCGGCGACCCGTTTCGCGCTTTAATTATGGAATAAAAACGCGGCATGATGGCTGCCCCGGGTGGGGCGGCCATTTTTATCGATTCAGCTTTCCAGGCTGCGGATGCGCAGGCTGAGTATCGAGAAGTCGAACGGCTGACGGTTCGGCACCAGCATCAGCAGGCCGGACACCAGCACCGGCACCAGACTGGCCAGCAGGAAGGACTCCAGCAGATAGGTGAGTGCCTCGCCCGGCGCCGGGAACAGCCAGAGGCCGGCCACCAGGCCGGCAGCGGTGCCGAGTACGGCGTTGTAGTTTTGGTAGCGGGCACTGTAGAAGCCGAAGAACACCGGGAAGGCGGCGGCGCAGCACAGCAGGTCGGCCAGCAGAAACAGATAAAGCACGCTGAAGCCCTGCGAGGCGACAACCAGCACCGGAATAGACAGCAGCACGATCAGCCAGCGTGACAGCCCCAGCAGCTTGTGGGCGCGGATGTTCGGCAGCAGGCGACGCAGGTCCACCACCATCATGCTGGACAGACCGCTGATGGTGGAGTCGGCGCTGCTCATGATCAGCGCCAGCCCAAAGGGCAGCAGGCCGATGGCAAACCACAGCGGCATGTTCGGCATCAGCACGCTGAACAGGGCGACCGAACCGTCACCGGGCAGATCCAGGCCCACGAACGCCAGCCCGAACAGGCCCATGATAAAGATGATCGGAAAGCTGATCAGGCCGCTCAGCATAAAGCCGTTGCGGATCACCTTGTTGTCTCGGGCGGCAAACACCCGCTGCCAGGTGCCCTGATAGAAGAGGCCGGTCAGCACCACGGCAATAAAAAAGGTCAGGCCGGACTTGAGCCCGGTAGTATCCAGCGGATTCAGTAGCTGGGGGGCTTTTTCCTGTAGCCCGGCGATCACCGGCGCCAGACCGCCGGTGGCCTGCCAGCCGAACAGGATCAACAGCAGCATAAACGGCAATATCACCAGCATCTGCACCCGGTCGGTGAAGATGGTGACGCGCAGCCCGCCGTACAGGGTATAGAGCAGGGTGGCGCCCATCACTATGCCGGCGGTCACCCACAGCGGTACCGGCGCCAGCAGCGCCACCATCTGGGCGATGGCGGTCAGGCCGGCGGTGAGCGAAATAAACAGGTAGAACATCATGATCACCAGCACAAAGCCGTACATGCCGCGGCCATAGCGGCCGAGCACGAACTCGGTAAGGGTGTGGCCTTCGGGCATCAGCTCGCGGATGCGGCCGCCGAGCGGGATCATGATAAGCCTTGGTACCAGCACCCCCAGGGCGTAGCCGGTAATGGCGCCAATACCGCCCCAGGTGGCGGCCTGGGCCGGGCCAAACAGGATCCAGGTGCCCATGGTGGTGGCCAGCAGGGTCAGCATGGTGGCGCTGCCACTCTGGCTGTTGCGGGCAACGACGAAGTCTTCCAGCTTGTCTTGCCGGCGCCGGGCATAGAGCAGGCCGGGAATGGCAAAGACGGCGGCAAATAAACAGAGCCACAGAATCGCGGCGGTGGTGTCCAGCATGATGTTCTCCCTTTGCCCGTACCGGGCAAGCATGACGGTGATAGCCAGTCATTGGCTAGTTGGCGCCGGGCAACGGCGGGCAGAGCGGGAGGGAGAGTAAGGATCCGTCATTTCCTTCCCTTCGCCGGCATTACCCGGATCAGGTTCTAAGGGTTACCGCAGTCAACTGCGGAGTCTCAGCCGGGTCGGGGGTATGGTGCGTTAAGCGGATACCCCCAGGCTCCCCCAGGAATTGCGCCAGAGAGTAAGAAGAATGGTCACCATTGTCAATCGATGGAACCGCACGGAAGTGACTCGGATCCCTGATAGGACGCGTCTGCCACTCGGGCATAAAAAACGCGGCCTGGAGCCGCGTTGTACTTCATTTTATTTTGGTTGAGAGGCTTATTTAACCGCCCAGTCGATGGTCTCACCGGCGCGGATCGGTACCAGCTGGTCGCCGCCCAGCGGCAGGGTGGCGTCGACGGTCCAGCTTTCCTTCACCAGGGTGATGGTGTCTTCATTGCGGGGCAGGCCGTAGAAGTCGGGGCCATGGTGGCTGGTGAAGGCTTCCAGCTTGTCCAGGGCACCGGCTTCCTCGAAGGCTTCCGCATACAGCTCCACGGCCGCGTGGGAGGTGTAGGCACCGGCACAGCCGCAGGCGGCTTCCTTGCGATGCTGAAAGTGGGGGGCCGAATCGGTACCCATGAAGAACTTCTTGCTGCCGCTGGTGGCGGCCCGCACCAGTGCCTGCTGGTGGGTGTTGCGCTTCAGAATGGGCAGGCAGTAGAAGTGCGGACGAATGCCGCCCGCCAGCATGTGGTTGCGGTTGAACAGCAGGTGATGGGCGGTCACGGTGGCCGCTACATTATCGCCGGCCTGCTCCACGAAGTTCACCGCATGCTCTGTGGTGATGTGCTCCAGCACTATCTTCAACTGCGGGAAGTCGCGCACCACATCCGGCAGCACTGTCTCGAGGAAGACTTTTTCCCGGTCGAAGATGTCGATGCGCGAGTCGGTCACCTCGCCGTGCACCAGCAGCAGGGTGCCGGTTTCCTGCATGACTTCCAGCACCGGATAGATGTTTTTCACATCGGTCACGCCGGAGTCGGAGTTGGTGGTGGCGCCGGCCGGGTACAGTTTGCAGGCCACTATCTTGCCGGTGGCTCTGGCCTTGCGGATTTCCTGCGGATCCGTGTTATCGGTCAGGTAGAGGCTCATCAGCGGCTCGAACCGGCTGCCCTGGGGGCGTACCGCCAGAATGCGGTCGCGGTATGCCAGCGCCAGCTCGGTGGTGGTGGCCGGTGGCAGCAGGTTGGGCATGACGAGGGCGCGACCCAGATAACGGCTGGCATCGCGAACCGTGTCTTTGAGTTGTTCGCCATCGCGCAGGTGCAGGTGCCAGTCGTCGGGGCGGGTGATGGTCAGTGTGGTCGTGGTTGTGGTCGCAGTTGTGGTCATAGTCGGCTCGGCGGGTTATCCATTACATCCAGACGTCCATTATCCACCTAGTGGTGGTTTTCACCAAACATTGCCACCCGAAGCACCAGTGCGGTTGCGCTCCGCCGACACGCTTCGAGCCCATCCATGGGACGCTCGGCACATGCCGTCCATGGCATGTGACGGTCGGTTCCGGCAATCCTCACTGCTGCTTCGATCAACGTCGGCGTTGCCGGCAAATGTGACTCAACAGGCATCCTATAAATCCTGCAAACCACTCGGGTTACTGACAGCTGACAGCTTACGGCTTACAGCTCCCGAAGGGCTGTGCTATGGTCTGGCTCGTGACACGGGGTGTCCTGCGGCCGGTGGCCGCCAGGGCTGAGAACACACCCGTCGAACCTGATCCAGTTCATACTGGCGAAGGGATGTCAGCCTGCCGGCTAGCGGCATATTCTGCCCGTCCATGCCTTCGCCTCTGACAAGAGGTAGCAATGCAAACATCCATCAATCTGAATGAACAACTGGTGCTGGTCACCGGCGGCGGCCGCGGTCTGGGTGAGCATCTGGTGCGGGCCTTTCTGCGTGAAGGTGCCAAGGTGGTGATCAACTACTTGAACAGCGCCGAATCCGCCGAAAAACTGGCGGCAGCCGCCCCCGGCCGGGCGCTGGCGCTGCAGGCGGACGTGACCGATGCGGTTGCGGTACAGGCCATGTTCGGCCACGCCCGGGAGCATTTCGGCAGCCCGATCACCACAGTGGTCAACAACGCCCTGCCGGCTTTTTCCTTTAACGGCGATGCCCGGCCACATGCGGATCAGCTGTGCTGGGAAGATCTCAACCGGCAGCTGGAAGGCGTGGTCAAGGGCGCCCTCAACACTACCCAGGCGGCCTTGCCCGGCATGCGCGAGGCGGGCTTCGGCCGCATCGTCAACGTGGGCACCAACCTGTTCCAGAACCCGGTGGTGCCCTATCACGATTATACCGCCGCCAAGGCGGCGCTGCTGTCACTGACCCGCACCCTGTCGCAGGAGCTGGGCCCGGACGGCATTACCGTCAACATGGTGTCCGGCGGCCTGCTGCGCACCACAGATGCCTCGGCGGCCACGCCCGAAGCCGTGTTCGACTATATCGCCGCCAATACCCCGCTGCGGCGAGTGACCACACCGGCGGAATTTGCCGATGCCATCCTGTTCTTCGCCTCGCCCTGGTCGCGCTCGGTCACCGGCCAGAATCTGGTGGTGGACGGCGGCCTGGTGAAAAACTGATGGCGGCACAGCATCAAGATCAACGCATGATGCACCTCAACCTGTTTCTGTTCGGGTGCGGCCATCACAAGGGGGCCTGGCGGCACCCGCATTCATCGGTAGAGCAACTGGGCGACATTCGCTATTACGAGCGGCTGGCGCAAACCGCCGAACGGGGCAAGCTGGATGCGGTGTTCTTCGCCGACGGTCAGTCGGCGGGCAACGTCTCCGACGGCAGCTGGTGGTTTCTGGAGCCGCTGACCGCCATGGCCGCCATGAGCCGGGCCACGGATCGCATCGGCCTGATCAGCACCGTCTCCAGCACCTTCTACACCCCCTTTCATGCGGCCCGACTGCTGGCCTCGCTGGATCATATTTCCGGCGGCCGAGTCGGCTGGAATCTGGTGACCTCCATGTTCGATGTGGAGGCGCGCAATCACGGTTATGAGTCGATGCCCACCCACGCCGAGCGCTATCGCCGGGCCGAGGAGTTTGCCGATGCGGTGCTCAAGCTGTGGGATTCCTGGCAGGCGGATGCGCTGACCTTCGACCGGCAGGGCCACTATGCGGATCCGGCCAAGGTACAGGCCATCAACCACGACGGCGAATTCTTCCTGGTGGACGGGCCGCTCAACGTGCCGCGTCCGCCCCAGGGTCATCCGGTGCTGTTTCAGGCCGGGGCTTCGGCGCAGGGGCGGGATCTGGCCGCCCGTCGGGCCGAAGCCATTTATGCGGTGGCCTACGATCTGCCGGCGGCCCAGGACTATTACAGAGACATCAAGCGGCGAGTACAGGACGCCGGGCGTGGGGTTGATGTGCCCATCATGCCCGGGCTGGTGACCTATGTGGCGTCCACCGAGGCCGAAGCGCAGGCCAAACAACGGGAGCTGGACGAGCTGCTGCCGGTGGAAGCGTCATTGCGCCAGCTGGGGCTGTTTACCGAGCAGGACTGCATGAGCTGGGAGCTGGATGCGCCGGTGCCGGCGTTGCCGCCGCTGGAAGCATTCAAGGGCCCCCAGGGACGCTACGGCACCATTTTGCGGATCATCGAAACCGAGCAGCCCACGGTGCGTCAGTTGCTGGGGCGGCTGGCGGCCGGCGGCGGCCACTGCACCATGGTGGGCACGCCCGAGTCCATTGCCGATCGCATGGAGCTGTGGTTCCGTAACGAGGGGGCCGACGGTTTCAACCTGATGCCGCCGTCGCTGCCCGCCGGCATCGAGGACTTTGTCGATCAGGTGGTGCCGGAGCTGCAGCGCCGGGGCCTGTTCCGTACCGAATATCAGGGCTCCACCCTGCGCGATCATCTGGGGCTGGCTCGGCCTGAATCCTAAGTCGAGTAACTTCAGTTTTTAGCTGAGGGTTACACATCGGCCAAAGGGCCCGCTCCGCCGACACGCTGCAAGCACATCCATGTGACGCTCAACACATGACATCCCTGTCATGTGATGGTCGGCGGAGCAGATCCCTTTGCCCTCCCTGCTGCTACAGAGCCACCTGTTAGCACTGTCTGCGGGCAACTCGGTATTCAAAAAGAGGCAACAGAGAACGCCTCCCACGACCGTGAAATGCCAGGGACGGCATTTCCGAGCCCCCATGGATGGGTTCATGGCGTGTCGTGGGAGGCGGCTGTGTTGCCTCTAGAACCAGGGGCTACAAGATGAAAGGATATTTACCGGAAATGGTATAGAAGATGGCTCGATAACGGCGTTATACCAATTTCATTAAGGAAGGATCAATTGCTGATAGCTGGTGCCGTATTTAAACTCCAGTCATACCGGGCTTGACCCGGTATCTTCCTGCAGGGAGATCCTGACTTTCGTCAGGATGACGGCCTGAACACATGATTAATCCGATCGGTATTACCTGTCGAAACGTCGGCTACGCTGATAGCGTGTTTTCTATAACGAACAAGGAGTCGATATGCGTATCTTGATGGTACTGACCTCCCACGACCAACTGGGGGATACCGGCGAAAAAACCGGTTTCTGGCTGGAAGAATTTGCCGCTCCTTATTACGTATTCGAGGATGCGGGCGCCAGCATTACCCTGGCTTCGCCCAAGGGCGGTCAGCCGCCGCTGGATCCGAAAAGTGACGTGCCGGATGCCCAGACCGAGGCTACCGAGCGCTTTCGCGCCGATCCGGCCGCTCAGTCCGCGCTGGCCAATACCCACAAGCTGGCGGAGCAGTCGGCGAGCGACTTTGATGCGGTGTTTTATCCCGGCGGCCACGGCCCGCTGTGGGATTTGGTGGAAGATGCGGCCTCCATCGCGTTGATCGAGGCGATGGCCGCGGCGGGCAAGCCGGTGGCGGCGGTGTGTCACGCCCCGGCGGTGTTGCGTCATGCCAAGGATGGTGCGGGCAAGCCGCTGGTGAGCGGCAAGCGGGTGACCGGCTTTGCCAACAGCGAAGAAGAAGCGGTGCAGTTGACCGCCATAGTGCCTTTTCTGGTGGAGGAGATGCTGCGCCAGAACGGCGGCGATTATCGCAGGGCCGATGACTGGCAGCCCCATGTGGAAACCGACGGCCTGCTGGTCACCGGTCAGAATCCGGCTTCTTCCGCTCCGGCGGCCGAAGCCATGCTGGCGCTGCTGCCGCGCCGATAGCTTAATTCGGCGGCGACAGCCGCCGTTCCAGCCGCTGAAACACGGCATCGAACAAAATGGCCACCAGCGCCACCATGATGCCGCCCTGCAGCACGAAGGCCATGTTGTCGGTCAGCAGGCCGGCAATAATCACCTCCCCGAAGCCCTTGGCCGCCACCGTCGATCCTATGGTGGCGGTGCCGATGCTGATCACCAGCGAAATGCGGATACCGGCGATGATCATCGGCAGCGCCAGCGGCAGCTCTACCGACCACAGTTGCTGGCGCGGGCTCATGCCCATGCCGCGGGCCGCCTCGCGCACGCTGGCGGGCACCTGTTGCAGGCCGGTGACGGTGTTTTCATAGATGGGCAGCATGCCGTAGAGAAACAGCGCCACCAGGGTGGGTGTCAGGCCGAAGCCCAGCGCCGGCACCGCCAGCGCCAGCACCGCCACCGGCGGAAAGGTCTGGCCCAGATTGGCGACGGCCCGGGCCAGGGGCAGAAATTCCCGACCGGCGACGCGGGTCACCAGAATGCCGCCGCCCAGCGCCACCAGGGTGGCGGCGGCAATGGCGATGAACACCGCCGCCAGGTGCCACAGCAGCAGGTTGAGGAAGCTGTCGCGGGGGTAGATGGCCGGGGCCCGCTCATCGACCAGGGGGCGAAACAGCGGCTCCAGCCAGGCCAGGTTCAGGGTCATGATCAGCAACAGCAGCAAGGGGAGGCCAATGCCCAGCCAGCCGCGGACAGAGGGAAGCATCATGCTCGGGCGCCCTGTTGCAGCAGATCAGGCATAGTGACCTGGCCTATGTGTTTGCCGGCGGTATCCACCACCCGCAGGCAGTCGACGCCTTCCCAGATCAGCAGCGCCATGGCGTCGCGCAGATTGGCATCGGCCGCGATGGTGGGTACGGAAGACGACGGCCGCTGTTGCTGCTGTTGCTGTTGCTGTTGTTGCAAGGACAGGGGCGTCATGACCTGGCCTACCTGCTTGATGGCGAGCAGACGCAGGGATCTGTCCAGTCCACCCACCAGATTCTGTACTAAGCCCGCTCTGGGGTGGCGCAGCAGGGTCTCGGGGTTGTCCAACTGCAGCAGCTCGCCCTTGTCCATCACCGCGATCACATCGGCCATTTTCACCGCTTCTTCCAGATCGTGGGTGACCATGATGATGGTGATGCCCAGCAGCTTCTGCACCCGCAACAGCTCGTCCTGCAGCAGCGCCCGGGTCAGGGGATCCAGGGCGCCGAAGGGTTCGTCCATCAGTAGCAGTTCCGGCCTTGCGGCCAGAGCCCGGGCCACGCCCACCCGCTGTTGCTCGCCGCCGGAGAGCTGATGCGGGTACTTGCCGGCGAAGGTGGCGGCATCCAGCCTGAACAGGGTCAGCAGTTCGGTGACCCGCGCATCGATATCCGCTTTTTTCCAGCCCAGCAGCCGGGGGACGGTGGCGATGTTCTGATGAATGGTGCGATGGGGAAAGAGTCCCACTCCCTGAATGACGTAGCCGATGCGACGCCGTAGCTGTTCCGGCGGCAGTGTGGTCACATCCTGCTCGTTGATCAGGATCTGGCCCTGGCTGGGTTCTATCAGCCGGTTGATCATGCGCAGCGTGGTGGACTTGCCGCAGCCCGAGGTACCCACCAGCATGCAGAACTGGCCGCGCTCCACCCTGAACGAGAGGTTATCGACGGCCAGTTGTGCGCCAAACTGTTTGCTGAGTGCTTTTACTTCGATCATGCTTTACCGCCTCGCAGTATGGCTATCAGGGTGTCGATGACGATGGCGAACAAAAAGGCCAGTACCAGGGTCGGCACTGCACCCAGGATCACCAGGTCGGTGGCCGTCTGGCCCAGCCCCTGAAAGATGTAGGTGCCGAAGCCGCCGCCACCCACCAGGGCCGCGACCGCCACCAGGCCGATGTTCATGGTCACCACCACCCGCAGGCCGGTGAGGATCACCGGCATGGCCAGGGGAAACTCCACCTGCCACAGGCGCTGGCGGGCGTTCATGCCCATACCGGTGGCCGCCTCCAGCACCCGGTCGTCTATCTTGTCGAAGCCCAGCGCCGTGTTGCTGACGATGGGCAGCAGCGAATAGAAGAACAGCGCTATCACCGCCGGTGCGGCGCCGATGCCGCGGATACCCAGCTCGGCCAGCAGCGGGAAACCGGTGGCGAGCAGGCTGAGGGGGATCATCAGCAGGCCGAACATGGCCAGGCTGGGGATGGTCTGCAGCACATTGAGCACAGGAAACACCATGGCCTTCAGTCTGGCCGAGCGATGACAACGCACGCCCAGCGGAATGCCCACCAGCACCGCCGGTATTATGCTGCCCAGCGACAGCTGCAGATGACGAACCGCCTGGCGCCAGAAGTCGGTCTGGTTGTGATATTCCCGCAACAGCGACAGGGAATCCCAGTGGCCGGCGGCCAGCAGGCTCGTCACGGCGGCCACGATCACCGCCACCAGCGCCAGCCGGGGCAGGGGACGCAATGCCAGTTTGATGGCGGCATCGGTGAGCAGCAATGACAGCCAGAATATCGCCAGCCAGAAGCCGGCATTGAGGGAAATCCGGGCCAGTGGGCTGGCATCTGTCAGCAACTGCGTAGCGCTGGCGCCGACGGTATACATCAGCGTCATCAGGGTCAGCATGATCAGCAGCAACCTGGCAGCGAATGCTTTTTTAAACGGGCATAGCAGGCTGGTAAGTACTAACGTCACCAGCAGCGGCAGCAGTGAATTGAGGCTGACAGCCTCCAGCAGGCCCAGGCTCTGGCCGGGCATGATGCGGTTGGGCTGCAGGCTGACGAAGGGCAGGGAAAACAGCGACAGCAGCAGGGCGAACCCGAGCAGACCGCCGACCTTGTCCAGTTTGGAAAACTTCAAAAAAACTCCTGGCACATACTTAAAAAACCGCCAATGGCTGTACCGAACAAAGGGTCCGCTCCGCCGACTCGCTCGAGCACTTCCATGTGACGCTCAGCACATGACATCCTTGTCATGTGATGGTCGGTGGAGCAGATCCCTTTGTTCTCCTTGATGCTCCGGCGTCGTTTGCTGGAACTGTCTGCAGGCAACTCGGTGTACCAGAAGAGGCAACAGAGAACGGCTCCCACGGCCGTGACATGCCAGGGCCGAAAAATGCTCCTGCCGTTTCGGCATTCCCGCCATCCCTGGCGGTCAGATGGCATGTCCGAGCTTACATGGGGCGAGCTTGTCTCGCCGTGACGAACAGTTTCAGCCTGACCGAACATCCAGTGAATGTTCGCAGCAGGTTGAAACTGTGGGTGTCGTTTATCCGTAGCGTGTCGTGGGAGGCGGCTGTGTTGCCTCTGTCGTACCGACCCAATATATGATTGGTAATCATACAGATACGCCGTAAACCTATTCTGCGTATCGGCTCGAATGCCGAAACAGACGTCAGTCCTTCAAAAAGCCCTTGTCGGACAGGTAGCTTCTGGCAACCGCCCGGGCGCTTTCGCCACCGATGGCGATGCGGCTGTTCAGCTGCTGCAGGGTGGTGACGTTCAGCGACTGGAAAATGGGTTCCAGAACGGTGGCGATTTCCGGGTGCGCCTGCAGGATCTGCTCGCGCACTATAGGCGCCGGCGCATACACGGGTTGCACCCCCTTGTCGTCTGCCATTACCACCAGGCCGACCGAGGCAATGGCGCCGTCGGTGCCGTACACCATGGCCGCATTGGTGTTGTCGGTCTGCAGCGCCGCCGCCTTGATGGTGGCGGCGGTATTGCCGCCGGCCAGCACCAGCAGCTGATCGTCGCTCAGGATGAAGTCATAGGTCTGCTGAAAGGCGGGCAGCACCGCCGGGCTGGACACAAACTCGGCCGAGGCGGCCAGTTTTATGTCGCCGCCCTGGGTCACGTAACGGCCGAAATCGGACATGGTATGTAACTGGTTACTATCGGCAATATCTTTGCGCAGCGCTATGGCCCAGGTGTTGTTGGCGTTGGCCGGGGTCAGCCAGACCAGTTGGTGCTGGTCGTAATCCAGCTGTTTGGCCAGCTCGTAGCCCTGCTCAAAGTGTCTCCAGGCCGGATCTTCCTCTCGCTTGTGGAAGAAGGCGGCGTTGCCGGTGTATTCGGGGTAGATATCGATCTCGCCGGAGGTAATGGCCTTGCGCACTATGGGGGTGCCGCCCAGCTGGGTGCGGTTCTCTACATCGAGTCCGGCATCTTCCAGCGCCAGATAAATAACATTGCCCAGTAGACCGCCTTCGGTGTCGATCTTGGAAGACACCACGATAGGCTCGGCGGCCAGGCCGGGCTGGGCCACGGCCATGGCGAGGGTAAGCAGGGCCGAAGCCAGCGACGTTTTCATGTTGTTGTTCCTTGTCTGGATAAATGAGCCTGGAAAAATGAGCCTGGATAAATGAGTCCCGAACAGCATAAGGGTACTCTATGCAAAGCTCGCCCCCCGGTAAACCGTTAACCGGTATTCAACTGTCTGCGTGCTGTAGTGCCAGAGGCAACACAGCTGCCTCTTCTGTAACTCCGATCTGCCTGCAGACGACGCCAACAGGCGACTCCGGAGCAGATCCCTTTGTTCGACGGTCTGGCCTTCGTTATTCAGCTCTTGGGAGGCTTGTCGCTGCCCGGCGGCTCCTTCTTGCCGCCGCGTGCTATGCGCAGGTTGAAGGGCCGCCAGAGGCCGTGGCTGGAGAAACAGCCCCAGCCCCAGCGCAGCCAGTTCAGCAGGGAAAAGGCCAGCCACAGGGCCCAGGCCAGCATCAGCAGTCGATATACCAGCAGTGGCACCGACAGCACCCAGGCGATGGGCAGCTCCCCGGCGCTCCGATCCTGATACCAGCGCAGGGTATTGGCGTAGGAGTTGTTGCCGCTGATCTGCATGTCGGGCAGGCCCAGCAGACCCTGCTGTATGGCGTAGAACAGATAGCTCAGCGCGGCCAGGGTCAGCAGCACCAGGCCGATTTGCACCAAGTTGAACAGCCGGCCAGCCTCGGCATGCTGCCAGCGGCCGCGCAGGCCGAGGGCCAGTAACCAGGCCACTACCACCAGCGCCATCCACAGGGGAACCTGGGTCAGCCCTATGCCCAGAAACAGCCAGTGATGCAGGCGAAGCGGGGTGAAGGGTACCCGGGCGAGGCCGACGGCCAGCAGCAGGGTGATGGCCAACAGGCTCCAGAATAGCACCGCCGGGCCCAGCTGTGGCCCCATGGCGAACAGGATCCAGCGATCCCGGCCCAGCTCCAGTTCCATGCTGTTGTTGACGCTGGCGCTGTTTAGCCCGACCCGGGGGGTGGTAAACAGCGAACGGATACCGTCGTCATGACGCCAGGCCAGCTCCAGGGTCTGGGCCCCCGGCGTCAGCGGAAAGGTCAGGGTGCGGCCCTGCAGGCGGATGGGCTGCACCTTGCCGTTGATGCTGACCGACTGCAGTTCTATATTGTCGGGCAGTTGCAGGCTGTGCTGGCCGCCCTGGCTGCTGCGCAGCTGCAGTTGCAGGCTGGCGTCGATGGCGCGCTTGCCGGGCTGCACCCGCAGCCGGGTGCTGTCTATGGTCAGGGTCTGGCCATCCACCCCGGCGGGGCGGCTGATATCGAACCTGAGCTGTTCTCCGGGCCAGGGGCGCCATTCCGGCAGCCAGTTGCCGGTTTGATCCTGATGATGGATCACTGGTATGCCACTGCTTTCCAGGTGCCAGATTGGGCTGGTATCCAGCCGCCATACCTCGATCCAGCGACGGGTGTCGGGCGCGGTAAGGGTAAGGCTCGGCGTCTTTTCCAGACGGGACTGCCAGTGTGCCGCTTGCTGGCTGGCGGACAGGGTAAACATGACCTTATCTTCCTCTACCCGCATACCATCGGTGAGTACCGACTCACCCGGCAGCAGGGGTATCTCCAGCGCTATCGGCTGTCCGATCGGAGACTGGCGGGATACTCGGGTTTCGACCATCCAGTCCAGATCGAGCCGCAATATTCGCTCTACCCGTACAAAGTCCGGCAGTACACCGGGCTCCAGCCTGGTCGGCCCCGGCGCGACGCTTTCGGGCCGAATTCGATTCAGCAGCAGTTGGGCGCCGGGCACGCCGTTCTCATCCACCCCTTGCAGGGTCCAGCCGTTCAACAGTGCATCCACCCGATGAGGATGCAGGCTCAGGGGCAGCTGAACGCCACCCTGATCGGGCAGGGGGCCGCCTAGGCTGACCCGGTGAATGCCCGCCGGCAGCCGCAGATAAAGGGTGCCGTTTTTATCACGCAGCAGCGCCTCGGCGACTTCCTCCGCTATCAGTACCCGGCGCGGCATCCAGTGATCGGTGTTGGCCGGCAGGGGCACGGCCACCGCTTCCTGGGTGTGCACTTCCAGTTCTACCTCGAGTTGTTGCGGACTGGCGGCCAGTCGCATGGCTGATATCTGGGCACAGTCGGGCAAACAGTCGGGCGGGGCCAGCAGTCGGGTTTTCAGTTGCTCTAGCAGGCGGGCATCCGGCATCTCCGCCTGTGCTGGCGCTGGCAGGACCAGCAACAGCAGTGGTATCAGAATCCATATCGGGATCAGGGCCGACAACAGGCCCTGTTGCAGATGAAAGCCGCGACCCCGGCTGAAGCTCACGCCCGCCATGCGCAGCACCAGCAGGCTGATCAGCCCCACCCGCAGCAGGTTCAGCAGCAGGTTTATGCCCGGTGGCAGCAGCCGCAGCCGGATCTGCTGATCCCGCTGGACCGGCCCGTTCCAGCTCAGATCCACGCTGTTCCATTGCCAGTTCGGCAGGCCGGGGCCGGTCTGCACCCTGGCATCGGGATCGAGTTGCGTCAGCGGTGTACTCTGGCCGGACGCATGAGACGAGGCCCGTTGCTTGTGGGCCAGTTCCCGTAACGGGGCCGTCGCCGGCAATGCCTGATCGGCGCCGGTTGTCATTTCCATAGGGGCCTCGGCTTCAATGGCGAAGGGGGACTGTGGCGAAGCGGGTGCCAACTGCGGGTACATGGCGGTACGCACCTCGGCCACCATGAAGGGAATGGCGATGAATAGCAGTACCAGCAGGCTGAGATTGCGATAACCGATCATCCCTTGTCGCAGCCGTCCGGCGGGCAACACCCGCAGTAGTGCCGTGGCCGCCAGCAGATGCAGCCAGACCCAGCGCGGCGGGCCCAGGCCGCTGGACTGGTGCCAGATCAGCACCAGGGTCAGCAGGGTCAGCAAGCCCCATTGCCAGCCCCAGAGCCGATAGGCGGCAACGGCGGCGATCAGTACCAGAAACAAATCCAGCAAGGTCCAGCGCTGCAGCCAGGTATGGGGCGCATTGTCCATGCCCGCGGCCGAGAACAGCGTCCAGCCCGGCGGCAGATGCAGCCGGGTATTCAGGCGCTGCAGGTCGGTATCCCAGCCCACCGCAGGCAGGGTGCCGATGTTCCCCTCGTAGCGACTGTCGGCACCGAGATTGAGGGTGCCCCGACGTACTTCCACGCCCAGTTGATCCGAACCTTCCCGACGGGTAATAAACCGGGGCTGACCGTCGATGGCCACCCGGCCCAGTTGTAGCCCCGGTGTGGCTTCCAGCCGCCAGCCCCGGGTCATGCTGCCGCTGATGGTATCCTGTACAGTGTAACCGCCGCCGTCGAAATCCAGCCACAGCTGGCGCGCCAGGCCGAGCTTGTCGGGTTCGGGCTCCCGGTCTCCGCGCCGGATAACCCTGAGCCGCATCCGGTCCCCCTGATCAAGCAGGTAGGCGGGCAGACTTTGCCAGTCGTCGGGCAGCCGGGTCTGTCGCGGATCGATGGAAACCAGGTTGTCGACCTCGACCAGGCGCAGCTGATTGACCGCCTGGAATACCCAGACTTCCTGTGCGGGCCAGGGGGCCGGTATGGCGGGCAGGGCGATATCCGTGACATTGCCCGGGTGGCGGCTGATCAGGCTGAGGCTCCAGCGGCCCGGGCGTACCTGCACCCGCAGTCGACCGTCCGGCTCCAGCCGGGCGGGCAGGGGACTGTTTAGCTGCAGCGGGATCTGCCGGTCGAGCAGCACAGGGCCCAGCAGCAGTTCCCGTTGCTCGCCGGCCACCTCCATATCGAGGCGGGTGGTCACCAGCAGGGGAATGCTGTCTTCGACCTTGCGATACACCTGCAGGGTCAGTGCATCTCCCTGGGGTGGTTTGTCCTCGGCGCCGCTTTTGCGCTGGCCCAGCCAGAGGCGGACCGGCTTATCGGGAGAAGCGCTATCGTGAGCAGCGTTATCCAGTTCCGGCCATGCTATGGGTTTATTATTGATAGTAAGCGACAGCAAGCCGGTAGTCGGGTTCAGGGACAGGCTTTTCGGCAATCGGGTCCACTGCCATTGGCCTTCGACCTGATGCCGCCCGGTGGGCAGTTTTATTCGGGGGTTGCCCTTATCCGCCGATACCGGCACCGGCTCGCCGTTAACGGTGACCTGCCGGGGCCAGTGTTTCCGATCGCCGGGCAGTTGCACCCAGCTGTCCCGGTAGAGTTGCCATTGCTGGCTGAAGCGTCCGCCATTATCGGTCAGAGCGAGATCCAGCCGGGTAGGCCAGGCACATTGATAGGCGGCACCCTGGTTATGGATAAAGGGACAGTGGCGCTGCTCCTCGCCGTGCAGCACCCAGTCGACCCAGGGTTGCAGCGGGGCGGGTACCTGCTCCGGGCTCTGAGCCCGGACCGAGAGCGGAAGCAGGGTCAGCATCAAGAGTAAAAGCGTGACGACAGGGCGCATAAGGTTCCTTCCTTGGCAGCGGCGGCAATATCGGCATGGTTCCGGACATTGTTACAGGCATAGTTCTCGGATGGGCAAGAGGTTAGCCAACAGACTGATAAGCGTAGCAGGCGCTGGCAGAAAATAGAGCCAAATGGCAATAGATCCGGGTTGCCTGAACAACCGGCATCTTCTGGCTGAATAATTATCTGGGTCTGCTGTCGTCCTTCCCGCGCAGGCGGGAATCCAGTGCTATATGCCCTGGATCTCCGCCTTCGCGGAGATGACAGAGCCTTCGCGGATATGACCGAGTCCGAGTCGTGGTTTTTCTGGCTGGAAGCGAATTGATGCCAGTGGCCAAGGCGTTTTTTATTTCTAAAAATAAGGCTTATAGCTTCTTATATATCCAAAACCAGCATAAAAAAGGGGTCCTAGTGTGTCAATTGCTACACTTTTGGTTTTTTTCTCACCGGTTCTGCTATAAAGTCGCGGCAACTCTTTAGTGTATGAGATGGATTTTTTGCCATCAAAGGATGACTATGAACCAAACACAACCTCTTCTGCTGCGGGTCGCCAACAGCGGCAGCCTAGTCACGCAAATCCTGATCGGCATCATCGCCGGTACTCTGCTGGCGGTGGCATCACCGGCCACCGCCACCTCGGTCGGCCTGCTGGGCAGCCTCTTTGTGAGCGCGCTCAAGGCCGTGGCGCCGGTGCTGGTGTTCGTGCTGGTGGCCTCGTCCATCGCCAACCACAAGCAAGGCAACCAGACCAGCATCAAGCCCATACTGTCACTCTACCTGCTGGGTACCTTTGTTGCCGCCCTGACCGCCGTGCTGATGAGCTTTGCCTTCCCCACCGAGCTGGTGCTGGCGACCAACGGCGCCGACGCCTCACCGCCCGAGGGCATCGGCGAGGTGATGCAGACGCTGCTGTTCAAGGTGGTGGATAATCCGGTCAATGCGCTGCTGACCGGTAATTTCATCGGTGTTCTGGCCTGGGCCATCGGTCTGGGTCTGGCCATGCGCCACGGTGCCGACTCCAGCAAGCACTTGTTCCGGGACATCGCCAACGGCGTGTCCGGCATCGTCAAGTTCGTGATCCGGCTGGCGCCCATCGGCATCTTTGGCCTGGTGGCCAGCACCATTGCCGCCACCGGCTTCGAGGCCCTGTGGGGCTATGCCCGGCTGCTGTCGGTGCTGATCGGTACCATGCTGATCATCGCCCTGGTGATGAACCCGCTGATCGTCTATTACAAGACGCGTCGCAACCCTTACCCGCTGGTGTTCAAGTGCCTGCGCGAGAGCGGTGTGACCGCCTTCTTTACCCGCAGCTCCGCCGCCAATATCCCGGTGAACATGGACCTGTGCAAGCGGCTGGATCTGCATGAAGACACCTATTCGGTGTCCATTCCGCTGGGGGCCACCATCAACATGGGCGGTGCCGCCATCACCATTACCGTGCTGACCCTGGCTGCCGTGCACACCCTGGGTATAGAAGTGGACATGGCTACCGCCCTGCTGCTGAGCGTGATCGCGTCCATTTCCGCCTGTGGCGCCTCCGGCGTGGCCGGCGGCTCGCTGCTGCTGATCCCCCTGGCCTGCAGCCTGTTCGGCATCTCCAACGAGGTGGCGATGCAGGTCGTGGCGGTGGGCTTTATCATCGGCGTGCTGCAGGATTCGGCAGAAACCGGCCTCAACAGCTCCACCGACGTGCTCTTTACCGCCGCCGCCTGCCAGGCCGATCAGAACAAGGCCTGACCTTCGGCCTGACGAACGACAAAGGCCGCGGGCGTTATGCCCGCGGCCTTTTTCATTGGGCAATGTTCACCCCTTGTTTGATGGCCACCGGCAGCGGGCCGCTTAACCACCGAAAAAGAAAAACCAGAGCGGTACCGGGGCCACCGCCAGGGCGATCAGGGCAAGAAAGCCGTGAAAGGGAATGAGCCGGCTCATGCCCACCACCAGGCCGATACCGCCACCGCCGCCAATCAGGGCATTGCCGGGCAGGTTGAGGGCGACGGCGATGGTCAGGTAGCGGTATTTCAACAGCAAGGGCGCTATGCCCCCGGGAACCTGCTCGCCGAGCAGTGCCAGCCGCTGTTGCCGGTTCAGGGGCGCGAGCTTCCTGACCAGGGCGCAGGCCCGATGAAGATGCAGCCAGCTCAGCAGCCGGTAAATGAGGGGGGGAGGGATTATCCTGCCGATCAGAAAGCTTAACGACAGGGCAACAAGGGTACACAGATAGACCAGCAGGGCGCCCTTGCTGCCCAGCAGCATCATCAGCGCCAGACCGATTTCTATGCCGGGCATGAAGGGAAGGGCCATCAGGCCGATATAGAGGCAGACTGCCGCCAGCACCATTATGTTGATCAGCGCCTCGTGCCGGGGAAACAGCTGCAGGTCGAGCTGACCGGCCAGCCAGCTGCCGCCCATATTCAGCGCGATAACGATGCCGATCAACAAGGCGAGTCTGAGGGAGCGGATCAGCCGGGTAGGTCCGGCCGGGTCATGATGCGAGCTATTCATATGCCGTCCGGGCAGGGTTCGGTAACATGCCTATTCCTCCGGGTGCCCCTGAACCAGTATTCCCGGCGGGTATTCCAGTACCAGCGCTCCTTGGTCCAGACAAAGCTGACCTCGGCGGTGTCGCCCTTCACCACCCCCTGCCAGCTGATGGTGCCGTGGGTCGGGCTTTCGGTGACGGCGGTGAAGTGAATGGCATCGTCCACCACTTTGGCCGAATATTCGGCACTCTCGAAATGGTAGGGCTCGCAGGACACCGAGGTGAAGAGGCCGTTGTGAAAGGTGATTTCCTCGTGCTCGTCGGGATCCAGCGACTTGCCCGCCTCGCCGTTGAGGCCGACAAAGGCCATGCCGTCCAGCAGTCCAACGGGTGCCGTGGTCGCCAGGGCGCCGAGCGGAAACAGTCCCAGAAGAAGGAGTAGCAGGTAGTGCTGAAGCGGTTTTTTCATTCATCTCTCCTGGCGTCTGACGACCGGATCCGTACCGAATACCGGGCCGGATTGTGCCGAATTGGACAGGCTGACTTTATTTTAGCTGACGGTAGAGGGTAGCTGTCGATCACGGCGAAGCAGGGTGTCGTGGTTTGATTGCCCAGAAGAGCTGGGCCTGCCAACTAAAGTGGTATCTACAGGCTCGGAAGCTGCCTCTTTTTAGGCTCTGAGTCGTCGGTGAGCACCACTGATAGACCACTCCGCTGCCAACGGGAGGGAAAAGGGTGTATTCTCGACCGACTATCTGATATCAATCGGAGTAAGTAACTGATCCATTTAGCAGCCCTGTAAAGGTCGAATAAAGGGTCCACTCCACCGACACGTTGCAAGCATCCATGTGGCGCTCAGCACATGACGTCCGACCGCCAAGGATGGCGGGAGTGTCAGCATTGCAGGAGCATTTCCCGGTCGCGCCAAGGATGGTGCTGTTTGAGCCCCAAATGATTTACGGCTCGTCGATAAAGGCAAAGCCGATGTCGGTGGTCTGGCTCTGAACCCTGTGCACCACTTCTTCCGAACGATAGGTCTTCAGGACCACCTTCATCTGCGTTGCCAGACGCAGAAAGTGGGCCAGGGTCCGGGGCAGAAAGGTGTTGGACAGCAGCGGCATGCCCCAGGCTGTCGTTGACCTCTTTGAACCTGCCCAGAGCCAGCACCATCACCGTTACCGGATCCTTGCACCTGCGTGCCAGCCGGGTTTCCTGCTTACCATCTGACTCACGGTGCATCCAGCCTGCGTATTGCGCGAGCGTTTCTTTCCAGGCGATGCCCGCCAAGACGAGTGCTCATTCGGGAAAGCCGTGCTGTTGCTTCTATACTGTAGGAGATAGCGGAGACTTAACTGACGGCAGGGTGACAGTAATGGTGCGGGACGATGCGAGACAACGACTACTGGATGCGGCAATTGGCTACTTTGGCAGCAGGAAAATGGCGGAAGAATGGCTCAATAGCCCGCATATGGGTTTGGAAGGCATGACCCCGCAGGAAGTGCTGAATTCAGGCCCGAGTGTCGAGCAGATCATGGATCTGGTACATCAGTTGGAACAGGGTGATGTACCCTGACGTCACTTGTCCCGCTGCTGCCCGGCAGGGGTTGCTGGATTCTGCACGCAACGGGCTCGTTTCCATGCGCCTTTCCGGATGTTATCAGAATAAAATATCCATGCATAAGAGTGATTTTATTTAAATAAAGTCATCGAATCTTTTCTCAAAAATAACTATTTTTTCTTTTGGAACTGTTTAATGAACGACCATGATAGCCCATGGGCTCACCTGATTATCCACAAAGTTCCGCTATGTTTCAGTGAATTTATTCTTAGTAAATTCAAAAGCTTATAAAGTTGTTAGTGTTTAAGCTACTCATGGCAAGGCGAAAACTAATCTCGCTTTGGTCGTCCATCATGCCGTACCTGCCTACACATTGGGATCACGCATGATACTGGGCTGTATCGAGGCTGAGGATCATACGTAATCAGGTGGGCTCATGCAGCCGAGACCCCGCGGGATATATCCTTCTGTGGTCATACCATTCTGGGTGAAGGCCTGTTTTTAATATCCGACGCCCTCAAAGATGAACGCTTCTATGACAATCCGCTGGTAACGGCTGCGCCGAACATTCGTTTCTATGCCGGCTGCCCGCTGCGGGTTGCCGACGGGACAAACAGATAGCCCATTGCCTGATGGCCTTGTTCCATTTGTTCGAACAGATTGATTGTTTAATAGGATGGGTATTATGTGAGGTGCATTAGCCGAGACTACGAAAGTTTGCTCGCGGTGGGACTAAACCTTGAAGGGCAGTCATCAGCGCCCCTAGTGTATATGCTTCCAGAGGCACTGATAGGGTCTGTTAAGCGTTAAGCTTGGCTGCAATTTGGGCGACATGTTCACCCTGATGCCGGGCGATACTCAGCTCACGCTCGTCCGGCTGGCGCGAGCCGTCGCCGCCGGCAATGGTCGATGCACCGTAGGGCGTGCCGCCACCGACCTGGGAGACATCAAACAGCGCAGGCGTGGTATAGCCGATGGGTACGATGATCATGCCGTGGTGCGCCAGCGTGGTCCAGGTAGAGGTGATGGTCATCTCTTGCCCACCACCGGTGCCGGTAGAAGTGAACACGCTGGCGACTTTGCCGGCCAGGCTGCCATTGGCCCACAGACCACCGGTCTGGTCGAAGAAGGTGCGCATCTGCCCGGACATGTTGCCGAAACGAGTGGGCGTGCCAACGATGATGGCATCGTATTCTGCCAGTTCCGCCGGCGTGGCGACGGGCGCCTCTTGATCGACCTTGCCGCCGGCCGCGGTGAACGCGTCGGCATTCATGGTTTCCGGTACACGCTTCACCGTGACCTCCACTCCAGCGACGGCACGAGCGCCTTCGGCGACGGCGCGCGCCATCGTTTCCATGTGGCCGTACATGGAATAATAAAGAACCAGAACTTTAGTCATTCTTGCATCCTCTTTCGGTGTGGTTTGATTTGTGTCTGTACTTTTTGTTATACGGGCGATCAGATCACCAAGTAACCCCATCGGGAATCTCCATTCAGTGTCCGGGGGGGCGGGAACGCGCCCCTTCAATGCAATCTGTATCCGGAAACCAACCTATATCCGGGTATCCGGGCTCCTTGCTTATGCCACATCCACCAGCACGATTTCGCTGTTCTCCTGGGCACTGACCTTCAGCAGCTGTTCATCGCGAATGGCAACGCTGTCGCCGGCCGTGGCCACCACGCCGTTCACCTCGATCCGGCCGCTGGCGGGCACCAGATAGACCTTGCGGCCGGGAGCGATGTGATATTCGGCACCTTGACCGGCCTTAAGGGTGGCTGCGACCAAACGCGCATTGGCCCGGATTGGCAACGCCTCGGTATCATCGGGCAGACCGCTGGCGAGGGTGACAAAAAATCCGCTACGCTCGCCCCTGGGAAACGGCCTGGTGCCCCAGGTCGGCGGCAGACCGGTTTCATTGGGCATGATCCAGATCTGGAAGATCTGCGTTGTCTCGTCCTCTTCATTCATCTCGCTGTGGGCAATGCCGGTTCCGGCGCTCATCACCTGTACGTCGCCGGCCTCGGTTCGGCCCCGATTGCCGAGATTATCCTGGTGCGTAATGGCACCCTTGCGCACATAAGTGATGATTTCCATGTCGCGGTGCGGATGGCGCGGAAAACCCGTATGTGGCGCTATGGTGTCGTCATTCCAGACTCTGAGGTCGCCCCAGTGCATGCGCTCGGGATCGTAATATTCGGCAAAGGAGAAATGGTGGCGGGTATCCAGCCAGCCATGGTGGGCGCCGCCCAGTTTGCGGTAGGGTCGTCGTTCGATCATCGCCGGTACTCCTTTTAACCTTCCACGTCATCGTCCTGACGCTGCGTGAGTCGCTCGCGCCCGTGCGGACCATCGAGATTCAATACCGGGCCTGCCGGCACCACACCGGTTGGATTGATGGTGGCGTGACTGCGGTAATAGTGCTCCTTGATATGTTTCATGTTGACCGTCTCGGCCACGCCAGGCCACTGGTATAGCTCTCGCACATAAGCAGCCAGATGCGGATAGTCTTCGATCTGCTTCAGGTTGCATTTGAAGTGCCCGTGATACACGGGATCAAAACGGATAAGGGTGGTAAACAGGCGCCAGTCTGCTTCGGTGATCTGCTCGCCGAGCAGGTAACGCCGTGTCGACAGGCGCAGCTCCAGTTCATCCAGTGCCTCGAACAAGGGAAATACCGCCTGCTCATAGGCTTCCTGAGTGGTGGCGAACCCGGCCTTGTAGACACCGTTGTTGACCCGGTCGTAGATCCGGGCGTTGAGGCGGTCAATCTCGGTGCGCAGCGCCTCTGGATAATAATCACCGGGTCTGGCGCCAATGCCGTCGAAAGCTGAGTTCAGCATGCGGATGATCTCGGAAGATTCGTTGCTGACGAACTTGTTTTGCTGCTTGTCCCATAGCACCGGAACGGTGACGCGGCCGCTGTACTCGGGATCGGCGGCGGTATAAATCTGGTGCATGTAGCGCGCCTGGAAGACGGGATCGGCCACCACGCCGTCGTCCGCTTCAAAGGTCCAGCCATGCTCACGCATCAAGGGGTTGACCACGGAGATCGAAATCATCGACTCCAGCCCTTTCAGTTGACGAAAGATCAGCGTTCTGTGTGCCCAGGGACAGGCCAGCGAAACGTATAGATGGTAGCGTCCGGCTTCGGCCTTGAACCCGGCTTCACCGCTAGGGCCGGCACTGCCATCGGCAGTGATCCAGTGGCGAAATTGCGACTCGCTGCGTGCGAAGCGGCCCTTGTTGGATTGGGTATCGTACCAGCGGTCAACCCAGTGTCCGTTGACAAGCAGTCCCATGGTGGTGCCTCCATTTATTTGAAATTTATTGACCAGAGGTATTTATCTCATCAATGTTGCTGTTCAATGGAAATACTATATTTAAATGAGTTATCAACTAATAGCGGAACAATTTGACCTTTATCATCAGGAAAACTGAACTATGATTTCGCTTATCACTCTGGATGCACTGCAGACACTCGATGCCATAGCGCGTCGCCAAAGCTTTGCTGCCGCCGCCGAAGAGTTGCACCGTGTTCCGTCTGCCGTCTCCTACACCATCAACAAGCTGGAAGAGGATCTTGGCGTCGCGCTCTTTGACCGCAGCCGACGCAAGGCAGAGCTGACCGCCACAGGGCGGCTGGTGCTGGAGCAGGGCCGGCAAATTCTCAAGGCCTCCGAAGAATTGACGGCACTGGCCCGCCAGGCGGCGGACGGTTGGGAAGCCGAGCTCAGGATCTGCATCGACAGCGTACTGACCTGCGATCCCGTTTATGAACTGATAGAAGCCTTCCAGCGCGTACAGCCCAGGACCGAAATACGCCTGAGCGAAGAGGTACTCGGCGGCAGTTGGGACGCGCTGAGTGACGATCGTTGTGACCTGGTGATTGGGGCCGAGGGGGCTCCGCCTGCTTCGGGGTTCGCCCTTCACTCACTGGGAAAAGTGGACTTTGCGTTCGCGGTGTCCGCCGGCCATCCGCTGACCAGACTGCCGATGCCGCTGTCGGCGAGTGCTATCCAGGACTACCCGACCGTGATAGTGGCCGACAGCTCACGGCGTTTACCCGTGCGCTCCTCAGGGCTGCTGGATGGTCGCAGCCGCATTATCGTGCCGACCATAGGGCACAAAATAGAGGCACAGTGCAAAGGGCTGGGCGTCGGCTATTTGCCGCGCCACCGGATCAGGCGGGAACTGGCCGAAGGGAGATTGGAGCTGTTAACACTGGATGCACCACGACCCCCGGTAGAAATATCGGTTGCCTGGCATCGAGGCACAATGGGGAAGGGGCTCAAGTGGCTTGTCGACCGCCTCAAGCAGATGCAGTTCGACCCCGTTCGAGGCGCACTCGCCAGAAACCCGTAGCGCCTGATATTTCACCATTGCCGTGTTATTTCCCGATACAAAAAGTAAAGTTTTCTTTAATATCATATAGATGCTGACTTATTGGGGGCCTGTCGGGGGAAGTGAAGTCAGACACCGATTTGAGAAGCAGATCACAGATGTGCATGGTGTGATTCCGGCTCCGTCCACTATCGTTTCCCGCCGATATTCTCGGTTGTTCAACTTCTACCGGTCGTCAGTCGGGAGGACCTGGCTTTTACTCCTCCCAGTATTGAGTCACGGATGTGATTGGGGAAGTCATTTGGCAACTGCTTGCTGACGTTGTCGATAGCAGTGTCAACCGAGCCTGCCAGTTCAGCCAGAATGCGCGCCATTGCCTCCTGATCAAACCCTACCGTTTTGGCTGTTTGGAAGAAGTGTCTTGGAAAGATTTGCTCAATGCCGTACTTCCTGCCTTTTGTCCCTTTGAGGCCCATGGCCAGTTTAGCATCACGTGGATGAAGACCTCTGCCACCAAAAACCGGGTACATGGAAAGGATGTCGTAGAAGGGGGTCAGACGAAAGCGGCCATCGGGCTCAATGAACACGGAGAAGTTCTTGGCATGTCCATCTGTCGCGGCCAGCAGCCAAAACAATACCTGTGCTTTCATGAACAGATAGCGATCCTGTTCGGTATTTGCCGAGCCCAGCAGGTAGGACATGATCTCTGCAATGCCAGGCCCACCGTGATTCTCATATTTCTGTGCCGATGGTACATTCAGCACCTGGCAAAAATCCTCCTGTGGCAAGCGCATGAGCCAGTTGCCGTCAGATGAATATTTACGGTCAAAACGCTCTACGGCCAAGGCCTTGATGCTGCCCACCTGCATCATGAAACAGTTAGGCACCGGCAAGCCGAACTCCCGTGCCAGCAGGGTACAGAGATATTCATTTTCGACACTGTCGGACAGGTCAATGGCGTATGAGTGGCTTTCTATCTTGCCGATAGGCAGCTTGATGATATGGGTCGTTGGTGTGGCATTACGGGGTTGGCACCACCTATCGTCTATGAGCAGCAGTGCTGTTTTCTCCTGGGCGCCGGCGATGGAAATCCGAAAATCTTCCACTTCCTCGATCATCCCCAGAGGTGCACCCGCCTGATAGCCGGTCAGCACCTTCTCCAGCTCTCTTTCGGATAACACCCGGTATTCCATTTTTCGAATATCGCCGGGGGGAATGCCATGTGGCAACAGTTGCAGGGCACCCACAGTGTCGGCCCCGACCTTGGACAGCAAATCGAAAGGCTGAGTCGAGTTTGCGTGGTATCTGGCAAGGATCCGGTTCCTGACGTCAGGGGTATCAGGTAACAGGTTGTCAAAGAAGTTGTATGCTTCATTTCCTTGATACGTCTGATGACGCAGTGGCATGGAAAGTGATATTGGACGGCTTCCAGGCAAGCGTAGCCAGGCCTCGTCGTATTTGAAATGATGGGCACCTGAACCGGTTCGGGTGAAAACGCCAACCCGGTAACCGTTCATATAGACATCCAGCTCTGCCATTACCACTCCTCCTTCCAGCCTGCTGATGCACCGCTATCTGAGTCTGTGCCAGAGGTATTTCGTGGCTGAACCGTCAGTTCCAGCTCCAATGCCGACAGGATCTTGAAGAAGGTCTCCAGCTTGGTGGTGTCCGGGTGCAGTTCAAAGTTGGAAACCGTGTCCTGCCGGATCCCCACTTTGTCAGCTATTTTACCTTGGGAAAGTTTCTGGGTGAGTCTGACATCTTTCATGTAAGCGCTGAGCTGATGGGCATTGGTGACTTTCATGGCTGGGTTACCTGATAGAATTGATATTTCTAAATTACACGCTGTAGAGGGTATATCAAGTTTTACACTTTATAACAGGTAAAATCAGCCTTACACGCCAAAACCGTTAATACCTCCAGTATCTGTTCTAGCCGGTGGGCTACACAGGGCCATCTGTTCTGACGAGATAAACTGATAATCTCTTTCACATTTGTTGGATATCCGCAGCAGCATGGAAAGGGTAGTGTCGAGAGCATAGGCTTCAAGCATTTACTCAGGATCTGGTTAACCTAGTAAGCTCGGAGAGTGAAAACCGCTCCGTGGATAACGGCTGCCGCCCACAGGCCCAAAAACACGGGCCTGCTGGACGGACGGACGCCGTTAACCACCTCGCCAAAACGGTGGATAACAGCTGCCGCCCACAGGCCCAAAAACACGGGCCTGCTGGACGGACAGACGCTGTTACCCACCTCTCCAAGATCCTCTCTAAAACCTTTTTTTTGGATCTTTAAACAAACCAGGCTCAAGTGGTAATCGGTAGAATTGATGACTTTATGCACAACATTGTTGTGCATTTTATGGTTAAAAAACTTTGGTTGACCATGTAGTTGAGTTCAGGGATGCATGGCCTGAGGCCTTCTATGAAGTAGAGTTGAGAGTTCCGCCCGGTAACCGGTTTGAGCACTTGCAGGGGAGCCTGTCAGGTTGGTGTTCCATCCGTGTGAACAAGTAGTATCGGCTAATTTTTCGCTGGCAGGATGGAGTAGCCCAGGATACGTATCTGGACCCGCATGTGTACAAGGGATAATGGAGCCCTGACCGCCCCCATGGCGATTAAGCTGGCGGCTGCGCTGGGCAACACTCCCGAGTTCTGGCTGAATATTCAGCATGCGGTGGAGCTCTGGGATGTGCGGCACAGCACCTACGAGCAGGAAGCGAAAAATGTACGCCGGGTGGAGCCTCATCTTTCCCAGGATAAGGCGGTAGCCGGATAAGAAACGCTACAGCAGCGCTATTTGTGCCGACGTGACAAACCGGTAACCCATGGCCAGGTAGCCTTTCTCCCGCTTGTGGAACATTCTGAGCAACATGGGCAGGCTTGTGTCGACATAGTCGTAGACAGTCACTTCCTGCTTGCCTGTGGCCTCTCGGTGAAGCCGCCCCGCATATTGGGCCAAGGTGCCTTTCCAGGCGATGGGTAGGGCCAGAAACAGCGTATCCAGCCGGGGCAGATCAAACCCCTCGCCAATGTACTTGCCAGTGGCAACCACCACCTGAGCATCGGGCAGCATGGCCTCCACTTTTCTGCGTTCCTTCACGCCCATACCTCCCCTCAACACCACTGTGCTGAAGGCAGCATCGGACAGCATGCCAGCCAGCGTTTCGGCATGTTCCCGGCGCTCGGTTAGTAACAGGCAGTTTCCGCCCTGTTTAACGCTCGCTATTACATCCTCAATGATTTCCTTATTGCGCACCGGGTTCTCGGCAAGCCAGCGGTACACAGTGGCAATATGGGGGCGCTCTTCGGGTTGGCAGAGTTCGGATGGCGGAGCTTCCTGCCGTTTTCGCACTATCACGCGCTGGTCAAAGCCTGACTGCTGATCGGATTGAGCCCGGTGACGCACAGGACCGGCGGTCATAAACATGATTTTCTGGTGTCCGTCCTGACGGTTTGGCGTGGCCGTGAGGCCAAGTACATATCTGGCGCTGATTTCATTCAGCAGCATCTCGTAGCGTGGTGCCGAAATGTGGTGACACTCGTCGATAATAATCTGGCCATAATCGCGGACGAATTCGGCAATGGAGTTATCCTTTTTGTTAATCAGGCTTTGATAGGTGGCCACATCAATCTGGCCGGACGCTTTCTTCTTGCCGCCGCCAAATACACCTATGGTGGCGCCGTCCAGAAAGGACTCCAGCCTTTCCTTCCATTGATCCAGCAGCTGCCGGCTGTGGGTCAGGATCAGGGTATTGACCTGTCGGCTGGCAATTACGCTAATGGCGGTGACTGTTTTGCCAAAGGCCGTTGGCGCATGCAGTATGCCGGTGTCGTGTTGGGTGAGGGCATCGACGGCGGCTTGCTGCTTGTCCCGCAGCACAGGCCGAAGTGTAAGCCCCGTTAATGGAGAGCCTTTTATCCGGTGGTCTTCCATGTCCACCTGTATGCTTTGTGCGCGTAACAGTTCAATCACCTCGTCCAGGCAGCCCCGTGGCACGGACAGATAGCCCTGCTCGATACGGGCGCAGGAGATGTAGCGGGGGATACCATGGGTGGAAAAGCGCAGCGCCTGGGTCTTGAAAAACACAGGATTGGCAAAGCTCGCCAGGCGTTTGATGCGTGCTGCCAGCGGAGCGGGAATGTCGGTCAGCCTGATATAAACATGATTGGCCAGGGTGACCGTGATGCGTTCGGGGCACCCTGGCACCGGTCCGGGCTCTGTTTTCAGGCCTTGCTCCCAGGGCGCAGCACTATCGTCCGTGGCTGCTGGTTCAGGCGCTTCTCCGACCCAGTCCCGCAGTCGGGCGGGGCTGGATCCGCTTTAACTCGCTCAGAAATGCCCACTGATCTTCATAAGGCTGCAGCTCGTCATTCACAAACAAGCTGCAGCCTCGTGAGCGGGCTTCGTATTGCAGGGGCAGGGCGATCAGGTTGCCAAAGCCACCCTGAGGCATCATGTCCTGATTGGGAAAAAGGCGGTCGTAGGAGTCAAAGGACAAACCAGGATGCAGTTCCATGGCTTTGTCGAGTAGCCTGAAGCCCAGTGCCCGTGCCGACCAGGCCGGCACCGGCGCCGAGAAAAATATCCACACATGGGCTCCGGCCCCGGAGCGGGATATTTCCAGTGCAAAAGGGATCTGCTCCTGGCGGCAAACTTGGGCCAGGGCCTTCACATCTGCCTGCCAGTTCGCCTTGTCAAAATCCATCGCCAGCAGGTGACAGTGATGATCCGGCTGCAGAGGGTATAAACCGGCGACCAGTTTTCCCGACAGGTGGGCGAACAGCACCTTGCTGTCCAGCGGGGTGAACTGACGGTGAGGGCAGTCGCCGCACTTGATTTTTGGCTTCTGGCAGATGCCCTGAACCCACTCATTGCTGCAGGCCACGGCATAACCAGCGCGGCCGTTGGCTTTTTCCCAGCGCACGGCGTACACATCGGCACGACCGCGAAATAGTCCCTGAAACAGTTCCACCTTTTGCTGCGTCGTCAGCTGCTCGGTAACAGGCTCAGTCTGCAGCAGCTCCAGCCTGCGGGCAAGCAGGGCCATCTTTTCGCGTTCCAGCTCTGCCAGTCGGGTATCAATCGCCCTGAGTTCGTCACTCGTTTGGATATATGTATCCTCCAGAGGTATTGGCGGTTGAACTACTCTTCAGCCGCTCTGATTCCGCACTAATCTGCTCTATGATAAGCAACCGCCGTACCGGTATTATTACCGCTTAATCTGGTATCGGGTGCTGCGGCCGCCGCCCGGCAATTTATCGATGCATCCTTTTTGTAGCAGATCTGCCAGGTGCCGTGTGGCAGTTGCCTTACTGACTTTGGCTACTTTCTGGTACTGAGATGCACTGATCCCTTCCTCAAAGCCTCGTTCTCCACCGTCCAGCAGCCGGTTAAGCACCTTGATTTGTTCAGGGCTCAACCCTGCATCCTGATGTTCGCGCCAGAAGCGCGTCTTTTGCAGAGTACCGTCAATGGCGGCCATGGCGTGATCAAGTGTTTGCTCCAAGGTGTCCAGAAACCAGACCACCCAGGCCGTTACATCCAGGTTCCCACGCTGGGTCTGTTCCAGTATTCGATAATAGTCATTGCGCCGCTCCAGAATGGCGACGGACATGGCGTACAATCGAATACTCTGGTTGTCGGCCTGTGCCAATGCCATATCGGTCAGGGCTCGCGTAATACGGCCATTGCCATCTTCAAATGGGTGCAAGGTAACAAACCACAAATGACAGAGTGCCGCCCGCAAAATGGGGTCCAGAGTCTGTTCGTTACAGCTGTGATTAAACCAGCCGATAAACTGATCAAGCTTGGCTGCTAGCGTATCTCGGGGAGGTGCCTCAAAGTGGACTTTCGGTTTATCCAGGCGACCAGAGACGACTTGCATGGGTTCATCGCCACGCAGTTGCCCAACCTTCAGCGAGTGGCCGGCCAGCATGCCAGCCTCGTCTGGAAATAACCAAGCATGCCATTGCAGGAGTCGCTCTAGCGTCAGAGGTTGCTGATAACCCTGGATCGCATCCACTATCATGGCTGCCAGCCCTTCGGATTGCTCTGAAACAGGGTAAGGGTGTTCTTCCGTGACATTTAAGCGTCGAGCCAGAGAAGAGCGTACCGACTGTACATTCAGGGTTTCGTTTTCGATAGCAGAAGAAGCAACAATGCTTTGTAGCAGAGTATCCAGAGCTTGTTGAGAATCCTGGGGTTGGTTGGCTGTCGCTTTGCCTGTCAGTACACCTGATTTGAGGCGAACGTCACGTAAACGTGGTGCCAGGGCGGCTTCACTCCAGGAGAACAAAGGCCAGTTTGGCTGTTGCCAGATCCAGGTAGATGTCATGGCTGCCCACTTTTCAATCAAACGGTGAGCCGTTTATAGCTCATAATCGGCTCACAAATCAAGCCGAATGGGTGCGCTATTCGGCTCATAACAGTGAGCGTTGGCAACAGTGCTTGCTTTCACTTCCCGATACAGAACGAGCTGAAAATCTTGCCTAACAAATCATCGGAGCTGAATTCGCCGGTGATCTGGCTCAGTTGCTCCTGGGCCAGGCGCAGTTCTTCGGCCACTAGTTCGCCGGCCATGTACACCTCCAACTGCTCTTTGGCCATGATCAGGTGCTGGTCGGCGTGGTGCAGGGCGTCCAGGTGGCGCCGGCGGGCGCTGAAGCCGCCCTCGGTGCCGCCCTGAAAGCCCATGCAGGCCTTGAGATGATCCTTGAGCGCTTCCACTCCCTGGCCGGTCTTGGCGGAGATGGGATAGACCGGATGTTCGCCATCGCTAACCACCGTCATCGCCTCGCCGGTGAGATCCGCCTTGTTGCGTACCACTGTCAGGCCGATATGGGCCGGCAGCCGGTCGACAAAGTCGGGCCAGATATCCTTGGGGTGCAGGGCGTTGGTGGTGGTGCCATCGACCATGAACAGGATGCGGTCGGCCTGCTCGATCTCGCTCCAGGCCCGCTCTATGCCGATTTTTTCCACCGCATCACTGGCCTCGCGCAGGCCGGCGGTGTCGATGATATGCAGCGGCATGCCGTCCAGGTGGATGTATTCGCGCAGCACGTCGCGGGTGGTGCCGGCGATATCGGTCACGATGGCCGATTCCTTGCCGGCCAGGGCGTTGAGCAGGCTGGACTTGCCGGCGTTGGGCCGACCGGCGATCACCACCTTCATGCCTTCGCGCATGATGGCGCCCTGACGCGCCTGGCGCTGCACGCCGGTCAGCCGATCCATGATGCCGTACAGATCGCCGGCAATTTTACCGTCCGATAGAAAATCCACCTCCTCTTCGGGAAAGTCGATGGCCGCTTCCACATAGATGCGCAGGTGAGTGAGCGCTTCCACCAGCTCGTGAACATGATTGGAAAATTCGCCCTGCAGTGATTGCAGCGCCGAGCGGGCCGCCTGTTCGCTGGAGGCTTCGATCAAGTCGGCAATGGCCTCGGCCTGGGCCAGATCCAGCTTGTCGTTGAGGAAGGCGCGCTCGCTGAACTCGCCGGCTCGGGCCGGACGCAGGCCGGGCAGGGCCAGGATGCGGCGCACCAGCATGTCGAGCACCACGGGGCCGCCGTGGCCCTGCAGCTCGAGCACGTCTTCGCCGGTGAAGCTGTTGGGGCCCTTGAACAGCAGGGCGATGCCCTGATCCAGCACCAGGCCTTGTTCATCGATAAAGGGCAGGTAGTCGGCATAGCGCACCCTGGGCACCTTGCCGAGCACGGCCTGGGCCACGGCCTCGGCCTGGGGGCCGGAAACCCGGATGATGCCCACACCGCCCCGACCGGGGGCGGTGGCCTGAGCCACTATGGTATCGTTCGACATCTGTTTTGTTACTCCACAAATAAGTCTGGCGATGAATGCAACGGCATTCTTCCGGCAGACGGCACAACCGGCTGGCGAGGATAAAGGAATGAGCTTGGCCGACCTTCCGTTTCAGGGATGAAACGGAGAGCGTACACGGAGGTATTCACAGCGTGTCGGCGTAGCTTATTCCTTTGTCTTCGGAACAGTAAAAAGGCGACCCTGGGGTCGCCTTCAGTGTATTGATTTACGGCACTGGCGGCCAGTAAACCCTTAAGAAGCGGCTTTGCTGTGCAGGCCCTTCTTCTCCAGCTGGCGGAAGATATACCACTGCTGGGCGATGGTGACCACGTTGCTCACCAGCCAGTACAGGGTCAGACCGGCAGGGAACCACAGGAAGAAGAAGGTAAAGATGATGGGCATGAACTGCATCACCTTCTGCTGCATCGGGTCGGTGATGGTGGTCGGGCTCATCTTCTGGATGACGAACATACTGGCACCCATCAGGATAGGCAGCACGAAGTAGGGGTCACGAACCGACAAGTCGTCAATCCACAGGAAGAAAGGCGCGTGGCGCAGTTCTACCGACTCCATCAGCACCCAGTACAGGGAGATGAAGATGGGCATCTGTACCAGAATCGGCAGACAGCCACCCAGCGGATTGACCTTCTCCTTCTTGTACAGCTCCATCATGCCCTGAGACATCTTCTGGCGATCGTCGCCATGACGCTCGCGCAGGGCCATCAGTTTGGGCTGCAGCATGCGCATCTTGGCCATGGAGGTGTACTGGGCCTTGGTCAGCGGGTACATGATACCGCGCACCACGAAGGTGGTCAGCACGATGGCCAGACCCCAGTTGACCACGAAGCTCTGCAGGAAGTTCAGCAGCTTGAACAGCGGTTGGGCGATAAACCACAACCAGCCGTAATCCACGGTCAGATCCAGGTTTTCGGCGGCGGCGGCCATCTCACCCTGCAGCTTGGGACCCAGCCACAGCTTGGCAGACAGAGTCTGTTCGCTACCCGGTGCAACGGTCACCAGCGGCGCCTTGAAGCCGATGATGGCCTGGCCCTGGTTGTTCAGCGAGCGAGTATACAGCTGATTCTGTGCCTGCTCTGGCGCTATCCAGGCAGACACAAAGTAGTGCTGCAGCATGCCGACCCAGCCGCCTGCGGTGGTCTGGTTCAGGTTGGCTTCGCGTACCTTCTTGAAATCGTATTTGGTGTAGCGGGTTTCGCTGCTGGAATAGGCCGGGCCGCGATAGGCGGAGGCCATCAGCATGTTGCCGCCTTCTTCATTCGGATTGACTTCACTCTGCTTCAGCTGACCATAAAGCTGGGCCTGAACCGGCTCGGCGCTCTGGTTATCGATCACATAGCCGACCGTGACCACATGATTGTTACGGGTGAGGGTGAAGGTCTTGGTGAAGGTCACGCCCTGGTCGTTGACGAAGGTCATGGGCACGGTCAGGCTGTCCTGGCCGTCGGCCAGCTGGTAGCTGGTCTGTTCGGTATGATAGACGGGGCGACCCTTGGCACTGCCATCGGGGCCGTCGCGACCGATAAGACCGCTCTGGGCCACGTTGACGAAGTTGGACCCGTTGTTGAGCAGCACGAACTTGTCATCGGAGTTCAGTTCGTCGTCGTGTTCCAGCAGCTCGGCACGTACCACATCACCGCCACGGGGATCTATGGTCAGCTTGAGGCTGTCGGAGGTGATGGTTACCAGGCGACGACTGGCGGCCGGGGCCACCTCGGTGGGCACTTCGCCATCGACCTGATCCGCTTCGGGAACAAAACCGTCGTCGCCGGTGCTGGTCTGGGAGCTTTGCTGGGCCACTTCTGGCTGCGGCGCATTATCGGTTTGCCACTGCTGCCAGATGAGGAAACTCACCAGCAGCAGAGCGATAACAAGTATATTGCGTTGAGATTCCATAGTTTATTTTCTTCGCTTTGTCGGGACCGGATCGTGGCCGCTTGGACCTAAAGGATGGCATTTTAATAGACGTTTGATGGTTAACCAACCGCCTTTTAAAAAACCGTGGAGCCGGATGGCTTCAATGGCGTATTGCGAACAGGTGGGAGTAAAGCGGCACCTGGGCCCAAGCAGAGGACTGATGACCAGTTGATAGAGGCGAATAAGGCCTACGCTGAGTCGTTGCAGCGGCGAGAAAGCGTGCGCCATAGCCTATCCAGCAGCTCGAACAGCTCGTCGTTGGGCACATCCCCGATGCCTTTTTTGGCGATCACCACAATATCAACGTTGGGCAGGTTGTGTTGCTTCAGGCGAAAGGCTTCGCGGGCAACACGTTTGACCCGATTGCGCCAAACGGCACGTTTAAGTGCTTTTTTGGGTACGGCTAGTCCCAATCTGGGGTGACCCAGTTCGTTTGGTTTGGCAAGAAGTGTGAGATGTGGGGAAGCGGCTCTGACGGGGTTGTCGAAGACGTTTTTGAAATGGGCGGGAGTTAACAAACGTAACTCCCGTGTAAAGGCATGCCGGGCCATTAGGCGCTCAGACGGGCACGACCTTTGGCGCGACGAGCGGCCAGTACTTTGCGACCACCTACAGTGGCCTTGCGAGCACGGAAACCGTGGCTGCGTTTGCGCTTCAGATTTGAAGGTTGAAAAGTGCGTTTCATAGTAGTTATTACCGCTGTGTCAGTTTGCTATACAGTTTGACCATGTACTCGACAGACGCATAAACATCACCGAGACGGTCCCACCAAAGAGGCCGAATTCTAAACAGTTCTGTATATCACGTCAATCTACATGGTGTTGATTGACGACCCCACAGGCAAAGTATTTTACCGGACGGGATCGATCCCGGGATCCTTGAAGATCGCGGGGCTGGGATTATACAGCCCCCGCAGGCCGGCGCAACTAAAAGCGAGGGGTTCCCGTGGCGGGAGATCCGCTAGCCGTTCTCGTTCCGATCCGGCAATACCTTGCGCAAGAAGGCCCGGGTGCGGGGATCCCGGGGGTTGGTCAGCAACTCGGCGGGCGGACCCTGTTCCACGATACGGCCGCCATCCATGAAGATCACCCGGTCGGCGACATCGCGGGCGAAGCCGATCTCGTGGGTGACCACCACCATGGTCTGGTGCGCCAGCGCCAGTTTCTTCATCAGTCCCAGCACCTCGTCCACCCATTCCGGATCCAGCGCCGAGGTGGGCTCGTCGAACAACATTACCTTGGCATGGCTGGCCATGGCCCGGCCGATGCCCACCCGTTGCTGCTGGCCACCGGACAGGGATGACGGATAGGCGTTTGCCCTGTCTTCCAGCCCGATGTCGCCGAGGATGCGCAGCGCCTCGGCGTTGGCCTCGGCCCTGGGCTTGTTCCACACGGTGATCAGCCCCTCGGCGATGTTGTCGCGGGCGGTCTTGTTGGCAAACAGGGCATAGTTCTGAAACACGAAGGAGGTGCGCTTGCGCAACGCTATCGCTTCCTTGCTGCTGTGTCTGGCCAGATCGATGGCGAAGCCGTCGATGTCCAGGGTGCCGGTCTCCGGCGTTTCGAGCAGGTTGAGGCAGCGCAGCAGGGTGGATTTACCGGTGCCCGAAGGCCCCAGTATCACCACGATTTCGCCCTGCTTGATATCCAGACTGATGTCGTTGAGCACCGTCTGGCCGTGATAGATCTTGGTCAGGTTACGCAGTGTAATCATGGTGCTCCTAATAAGCGGCGTTCAGCCTTCGCTCCAGCAAGGTTTGCAGATAGGTGAAGAACACCACCACCGCCCAGTAGATCAGGGCAACGGCGATAAAGGCTTCGAAAAACTTGAAGCTGCTGGAGGCCTCTTTCTGGGCCGAGGCCATGATTTCGGCCACCCCCAGGGTGAAGGCCAGGGAGGTGCTCTTGATCATGTCGATGAAGTAGTTCATCAGCGAGGGCGTGGCGATACGCGCCGCCTGGGGCAGTATGATGCGGCGCATGGCCTGAGTGCGGGTCATGCCGATGCTCATCGCCGCTTCCATCTGGCTCTTGTGCACCCCGAGAATGGCGGCGCGAATCGATTCCGCCATGTAGGCGGAAAAATGCAGGGTCAGGCCGATAACGGCGGCGCTGAAGGCATTGAGGCCAATGAAGATCGGCATGATCTGCGGCAGGCCGTAATACAGCAGAAACAGCTGCACCAGCAGCGGGGTGCCGCGAAAGAAGGAAATGAACAGCTTGGCCAGGGCGTTGAGCACCGGCAGTTCGAAGGTTCTGGTCACCGCCAGCCCACCGGCGATGATCAGGGCGAACACAAAGCCCAGCAGCGCCATTTCCATGGTCGTGCCCAGATATCGGAACAGGATCGGAAACAGCGCCAGGGTATAGTCGAGGTCGAATTGCATGGGTTATTTACTGGTGATGTCCGCGCCCAGCCATTTCTCCGAAATCTGTGTCAGGGTGCCGTCGGCACGCATCTCGGCCAGGGCCTGGTTCACCTCGGCCAGCAGTGCCTGCTGCTCGGGGGTTTTCACGAAGGGAAAGGCATTTTCCATGGTCTCGAACGGCTTGCCGGCCAGTTGCAGCGGCAGGCCAGCTTCCTTGATCAGCTGGGCGGAGCCGACTCTGTCCATTACGAAGGCATCGGTACGGCCCAGCGCCACGTCCTGCTCCAGGTTGGTCTCGTAGGTGATGATGTTGATTTCGTTGTTGGTGTCGTGCTTGCGCATCAGCTGTTCGAAGTTGGAGCCCAGGTTGACCGCCACTTTCTTGCCTTTCAGATCGTCCAGGCCCTGAATGCTGTCGTTGCCCTTGCGTACCACTATCTGGGCGCCGTCGTACACATAGGGGATGGCGAAGTCATACTTTTCCAGCCGCTCCGGGGTAATGGTGATCTGGTTGGAAATGGTGTCGATACGACCGGTTTCCAGCATGCCGAACAGGCCGGAGAAGTTGGTGGTGACAAACTCCACCTCGCGGTCGAGGCGCTCACCGATTTCGTTCCAGACATCGACTTCAAAGCCCTGCAGCTCGTCCTGCTTGACGAAGGTAAAGGGATAATAACGACCGGACATGCCGACCTTGACCGCCTCGGCCGCCATGGCCGGCGCCAGCAGGGAAGCGAAAAGGGCCAGGGCGGCACCCAGCAGCTTGATGGATTTGGACATGAATCACTCTCCTGATGATCACGGCATGACCGCAACCGGTGCAGTCATCATTGCTACAGCATAAATGATGTAGGTCTTTTTATACCAGCCATTATACCAGCCAAAGCTTGCATGCCGGTTTTTTACAAATTAATAACCTGGCAAGGTGCGTTGGCGAAAGGCGATTTGCCGATTATGGTTATACGGATGGCGGCCTCGAAAGATGAGGGGAGTGATCGGCACAGCACGAATGCTGACCAGCCGAGGCGGCAACCATGGGCATCGAAAGCCGGAATCATCGGATCCTGCCACGCCGAAGGCCGGATCCGCGACCGTTCGGGAATCTTGCTGCCACTGCAGCATGTGAGTAGCTTGTTCATAAAGCGGAGGATCCTGTGTATTAAGTTGAAAGTTATTCACAGATGTCAAGGATCATATTTTGCCGGATCGAGATGATCCGGCTAGAGATCCGGCCCCTGGCTCAGTAGAATAACGGCCCCTTGATTGATCCCTTTGTTCCAGGAGTTCTGATGAGCGCTATGCTTTGGCAGCAGTGTCTTAACCGGCTACAAGATGAATTGCCTTCGGCAGAATTCAGTATGTGGATCCGGCCGCTGCAGGCGGAGCTGGGCGATAATACCCTGACCCTGTTTGCCCCCAATCGCTTCGTTCTCGACTGGGTACGGGACAAGTATCTGCTGAGGATCAACGGCCTGCTGAGTGAATTCTGTGGCAGCAACTGCCCGCAGATGAAGTTCGAGGTGGGCAAGAAGCGCACGCCGGTCAACCTGGTGACCAGCAGCAGTAACAGCGGCAACAGTGGTCACGGCGGCAAGTCTCAGAGCCGGGTGCAGACCACGCCCTCCTGGATCGAGCAGGCCGACGATCGGCCGCAAATCAGCTACAAGAGCAACATGAACATCAACTATACCTTCGACAACTTCGTCGAGGGTAAGTCGAACCAGCTGGCCCGGGCCGCCGCCCGTCAGGTGGCCGACAATCCGGGTGGTGCCTACAACCCGCTGTTTCTGTATGGCGGCACCGGCCTGGGCAAGACCCACCTGCTGCACGCGGTGGGCAACGGCATTCGCGCCCGCAAGGCGGATGCCAAGGTCATCTACATGCATTCCGAGCGCTTCGTGCAGGACATGGTCAAGGCGTTGCAGAACAACGCCATCGAAGAATTCAAGCGCTACTACCGCAGCGTGGATGCGCTGCTGATCGATGACATTCAGTTCTTCGCCAACAAGGAGCGCTCCCAGGAAGAATTCTTCCACACCTTCAATGCGCTGCTCGAGGGCAATCAGCAGATCATCCTGACCTCGGATCGTTATCCCAAGGAGATCAACGGGGTCGAAGACCGGCTCAAGTCGCGCTTCGGCTGGGGTCTGACGGTGGCGATCGAGCCGCCGGAGCTGGAAACCCGGGTCGCGATCCTGATGCGCAAGGCCGACGAGAACAAGATGCGGCTGCCCGACGAGGTGGCCTTCTTTATCGCCAAGCGACTGAGATCCAATGTGCGCGAGCTGGAAGGGGCGCTGAACCGGGTGATGGCCAATGCCAATTTTACCGGTCGGGCCATCAATATCGACTTCGTGCGCGAGGCGCTGCGTGACCTGCTGGCCCTGCAGGAAAAACTGGTGACCATAGACAACATTCAGAAGACGGTAGCCGAATACTACAAGATAAAGCTGGCGGATTTGTTGTCCAAGCGTCGCTCCCGTTCGGTGGCCCGTCCGCGCCAGCTGGCCATGGCGCTGGCCAAGGAGCTGACCAATCATTCCCTGCCCGAGATCGGCGATGCCTTCGGGGGCCGCGATCACACTACCGTGCTGCACGCCTGCCGAAAAATCGGTCAGCTCCGGGAAGAGAGTCATGATATAAAGGAAGATTATTCCAATCTTATCCGCACCCTGTCTTCCTGAATCGGAGAACCCCATGCAGTTTACCATCAGCCGCGAAGCGATACTGCGACCCCTGCAATTGGTATCCAGTGCCCTGGGGGGCCGCCCCAACCTGCCGATCCTCAACAATATTCTGCTCAGCGTCGACAACGACGCCCTGTCGATGACCGGCACCGACACCGAAGTCGAAATGGTGGCGCGGGTCGAGCTGCAGGGGAGCGTAACCGCCGGTCGCACTACTGTACCGGCGCGCAAGATGCTGGACATCTGCCGGGGCCTGCCCGATGGCGCCGAGCTGAAATTTACCCTGGAAGGAGAAAAGCTGATACTGCGCTCCGGGCGCAGCCGCTTCAACCTGTCCACCCTGGCGGCGGAAGACTTTCCCAATATCGAGCAATGGAGCTCCGAACTGGAATTCGATATCAACCAGCTGGCACTGAAGAAGCTGATCGAATCGACCCAGTTCTCGATGGCCATTCAGGACGTGCGCTACTACCTCAACGGCATGCTGTTCGAAACCGACGGTCAGTGGCTGCGCACCGTGGCCACCGACGGCCACCGCCTGGCCACCTGCCAGCGTCAGTTGCTGGCCGACGAGCTGCCGGCCCAGCAGGTCATAGTGCCGCGCAAGGGGGTGCTGGAGCTGGTGAAACTGCTCGAGCACGAGGATCAGGATGTGCGGCTGCAAATCGGCAAAAGCAACATCCGGGCCGTCACCCCCGGTTTTATCTTCACTTCCAAGCTGGTGGACGGTCGTTTCCCGGACTATCGCCGGGTGCTGCCGCGCGAGTGTGACAAGACCCTGATCTGCGGCCGGGAAGAGTTGCGCCAGGCCTTTTCCCGGGCGGCCATTCTGTCGAACGAAAAATTCCGGGGCGTGCGGCTGAACATGCAGGATCAGGTGCTGAAAATCACCGCCAACAACCCGGAACAGGAAGAGGCGGAAGAGGTGCTGGATGTGGATTATCAGGGCACGAGTCTGGAAATCGGCTTCAACGTCTCCTATGTGCTGGATGTGCTCGGCACCCTCAAGTCCGACAAGGTCAAGGTCAGCCTCAAGGATGCCAGCAGCAGTGGTCTTATCGAGGCGGAAGACAGCGGGGATGCCCTGTACGTGGTGATGCCGATGCGATTGTAAGCATGGCGCTGCTCAATCTACAGCTGAAGGACTTTCGCAATATCCCTCATGGCCGCCTGGTGCCGGGCGCCGGCATCAATCTGCTGGTGGGTGCCAACGGCAGCGGCAAGACCAGCATACTGGAAGCCATTCATTATCTGGGCGTTGGCCGTTCCTTTCGAACCCACCTGACCGGGCGGGTCATTCGGCAGGGTGAACCGGCCTTTACCCTCTTTGCCCGGGTGCGGCAGCAGGACGACAGCCTGCCGGTGGGCCTGAGCAAAACCCGCGGCGGCGATACCCGGCTCAAGGTCGGCGGCCGGGCCGCCGAACGACTGGCCGATCTGGCACACATTCTACCCATTCAGTTGATCCACCCGGAAGGGTATAATCTACTGACCGGCGGCCCCAAGTTGCGTCGGGCCTACCTGGATTGGGGGCTGTTTTATTCCAATGCCCGCTTTTTTACCGTCTGGGGCCAGTATCGCCGCCTGCTCAAGCAGCGTAACGCCCTGTTGCGGCAGCAGCGCCCCCGGCAGGAGCTGAGTTACTGGGATCGACAGCTGGTGAGCGTGGGTGAAGAACTGAGTCTGTTCAGGCAGCAATATGCCGAGGCTATCGAGCCGGTCATCCGGCTGATAGCGGCAGATTTTCTGCCTGAATACGATTTTTCGTTCGACTTTTTTCGTGGCTGGGACCGGCAAACGACGCTGGCCCAGGTACTGGAACAGGGCCTTGAGCGGGATCAGGGGCTGGGCTATACCCAGTCCGGACCGCACAAGGCAGAGATCAGGATAAAGGCCCGGGGCATGCCGGTGCAGGATTTGCTGTCACGCGGTCAGCTCAAGTTGCTGGTGTGCGCCATGCGGCTGGCCCAGGGCCTTTATCTGAAAACCCGGTCCGGACAGGACTGCATTTTTCTGATCGACGACTTTGCGTCTGAACTGGATGAACACAAGCGTGCTTTGCTGGCGCACCGGTTAACCGAACTGGGTGCTCAGGTATTTGTTTCCGCTATCGATGTGGCCCAGCTCAGGCAGATGATCACACGGGATAACAGCAAGCTGTTTCACGTGAAACAGGGTGAAATCACCGAAACCCAGGAGTGCGAGTAAGCCAATGAGTGAACACACTTACGACTCTTCGAGTATTAAGGTATTAAAAGGTCTGGATGCGGTCCGGAAACGTCCGGGCATGTATATCGGCGACACAGACGATGGCACTGGCCTGCACCACATGGTGTTTGAGGTGGTGGATAACTCGATAGATGAGGCCCTGGCCGGGCACTGTAAGGACATCGTCGTGACCATTCACGTGGATGGCTCTGTTTCCGTGTCCGATGATGGCCGGGGCATTCCGGTCGATATGCACGAAGAAGAAGGTCGCTCCGCCGCCGAGGTTATCCTCACCGTGCTGCACGCTGGCGGCAAGTTCGACGACAACTCCTACAAGGTGTCCGGCGGCCTGCACGGTGTGGGTGTGTCCGTGGTGAACGCCCTGTCCGAAAAGCTGCAGCTGACCGTCTGGCGCAGCGGCAAGGTACACGAGCAGACCTACCGCCATGGCGAGCCTCAGGCCCCCCTGGTGGCGGTGGGTGAGACGGCCAAGTCGGGTACCCTGATCCGCTTCTGGCCCAGCCATGACACCTTCACCAATACCGAATTCCATTTCGATATTCTGGCCAAGCGGCTGCGTGAGCTGTCGTTCCTGAACTCGGGGGTGTCCATTCGCCTGCTCGACGAGCGGGAGAACAAGGAAGTGCACTTCGAGTATGAAGGCGGTATCCAGGCCTTCGTCGAGTACCTCAACCGCAACAAGACCCCTATCCATCCCAAGGCGTTTCATTTCGCCAACGAGCGGGACGACGGTATTTCGGTGGAAGTATCCATGCAGTGGAACGACTCCTACCAGGAAAATATCTTCTGTTTTACCAACAACATTCCCCAGCGGGATGGCGGTACCCACCTGGCCGGTTTCCGGGCGGCGCTGACCCGTACCCTGAATACCTTCATGGACAAGGAAGGCTACAGCAAGAAGGCCAAGACCTCGGCGTCCGGTGACGATGCCCGGGAAGGTCTGACCGCCGTGGTGTCGGTCAAGGTACCGGATCCCAAGTTCTCGTCCCAGACCAAGGACAAGCTGGTGTCGTCCGAGGTGAAAACCGCGGTCGAGCAGGCCATGGGCGAGCGGCTGAGCGAGTTTCTGCTGGAAAACCCGGGTGATGCCAAAATCGTGGTCAACAAGATCATCGATGCGGCCCGGGCTCGGGAAGCGGCGCGCAAGGCGCGGGACATGACCCGCCGCAAGGGCGCCCTGGATCTGGCCGGTCTGCCCGGCAAACTGGCCGACTGTCAGGAAAAGGATCCGGCGCTGTCCGAACTCTACATAGTGGAGGGTGACTCCGCGGGTGGCTCGGCCAAGCAGGGCCGTAACCGCAAGAACCAGGCGATTCTGCCGCTCAAGGGTAAAATCCTCAACGTGGAAAAGGCGCGTTTCGACAAGATGCTGTCTTCCCAGGAAGTGGCCACCCTGATCACCGCCCTGGGCTGTGGTATCGGTCGGGACGAATACAACCCGGACAAGATGCGCTATCACTACATCATCATCATGACCGATGCGGACGTGGATGGTGCACACATCCGTACCCTGCTGCTGACCTTTTTCTACCGGCAGATGCCGGAAATTGTCGAGCGGGGCTATATCTATATTGCCCAGCCGCCCCTGTACAAGGTGAAGAAAGGCAAGCAGGAGCAGTACCTGAAAGACGAAGACGCCATGCTGCAGTACCAGACCAGTCTGGCACTGGACGGCGCCAGTCTGCATGTGAACGAGTCGGCCCCGGCCATCGGTGGCGAGCATCTGGAAAAGCTGGTCAACGATTTCCGCAAGGTACAGATACTGATCACCCGCTTGTCGCGCCGGGCACCGGAACTGGTACTCAACGAGCTGATCTATCAGCCCGAGCTGAGCCTGGAGGCCCTGACCGATGAAGCCCAGGTCAAGAGCTGGGTCGCGGCCATCAACCGGTCGCTGGAAGGGAGCAACACCAACGGTGCCGAGTACCTGCTGGATTACGACTTCTTCGAAGAGCGCAGCTGCTATCTGCCCAAGGTGAAGGTCCGTCAGCACGGTATAGAGCGGGAATTCCCGATCAGCTACGACTTCTTCGCCTCCGGCGAATACCGCAGCATCGTCTCCCTGGGCAAGGGCATCGCCAACCTGATGGAAGAAGGCGGTTACGTGAAGCGGGGCGAGAAGACCAAGGCGGTGTCCAGCTTCGCCGAAGGCCTGGAATGGCTGATGCACGAGAGCAAGCGCGGCCTCTATGTACAGCGTTACAAGGGGCTGGGCGAGATGAACCCGGATCAGCTGTGGGAAACCACCATGGATCCCGGCTCCCGCCGCATGCTGCAGGTGACCATCGAAGACGCCGTGGCTGCCGATCAGCTGTTCTCCACCCTGATGGGTGACCATGTAGAGCCGCGTCGCGAGTTTATCGAGACCAACGCGCTCAAGGTCGCCAACCTGGATATCTGATCCCCAGGGTCGGTCCCGCATGACAAAAAAGCAGCCTGTGGGCTGCTTTTTTGTCTTCCTGAGCGCCAGCCGTTGGTGAAGGGAGCTATCTCTCCAGGGATAGTCCGCTTCAGCCCTGACTTTATTGACAACAACACCAGGAGTAACAAACCGGTAGTAAAATAATTCCGAGACGATAGTAAGTTCGCAACCTGGGGTTAACTTTAATTTCTCTTTATTTTTACTGTCAGACATCCCTTCGGTAAAAATTTGTAGATGGTTAATTTGGGGGGTATCATGCTGGAAAAACTGGCCTTGCCAATTAGAACGATTTGTTTTTCATATACCTAAGAGATAAAAAGATAAACACGATGTCTGAATCTAATCAAATAAGTAAACATCAAGAAAATATCCCTTCAGCTAATGGGGAGGGGAGTGCTGACACATTACTTGCCAAGGTAAGTCAGTATGGTGAAGATAAAGTATCAAAGTCACCCAGGAAGGCGTTTATACTTTCCATATTTGCCGGCGCATTTATTGCGATAGCCTTTGTTTTTTTTATTTCCGTGACTACGGGTAATATTCAGGGATGGGGTACGTCGCGTTTGGTGGGTGGTCTAATCTTCAGTTTGGGGATCGGGCTGGTAATAGTTGCGGGGGGTGAGTTATTTACCAGCGCAGTTCTGACCGTTGTTGCCCATGCCAATAAACGTATCAGTTTCGGCCAGCAGCTTCAATGTTGGGGACGAATATATACCGGCAACATGATCGGAGCCTTGTTAATGGTCATGCTCATTATGTTCGCTCGTTCATTTGAGCTTAATGGTGGGCAATGGGGATTAAATGTATTGAATATCGCCCATCATAAAATACATCATCTTTGGTCACAGGCTTTTATGCTGGGTATGTTGTGTAACATTCTGGTTTGCCTGGGTATCTGGATGACATTTGCAACTAAAGATGTGTTGACCAAGCTGATGTTGGTTATATTGCCTGTTGCTATGTTTGTTAGCAGTGGCTTTGAACACAGTATTGCAAATCTGTTTTTGGTGCCACTGGCCATATCGATTCAGACTTTCGCTCCGGAAAGTTTTTTTATTGGTTTGAATATTCCGGCTGATAAGTTTTCCGACCTGACCTTCAGTAACTTTGTTTTTGATAATTTGATTCCGGTTACGTTAGGTAATGTGGTTGGTGGCAGTATTGTCGGGCTGGGATATTGGCTGGTAGAGAATAGTGGTTCTGAACTTTCTGTCAGTGATTCACAGCCTAAAGCCTACTCTGGGTCGAATTCAACAAACAGCAAGCCAAACAGCAAGCCAAATTAATTCATGAGTTGAATGGAAAGAGACACCTGACACATTGTCAGGTGTCTTTGATCTTACCTGCCGTTTACTATTCAAATTCCGTTTCTGCTCGTTGCCCGATCGTCGGCTGGCTACACTGGTTACATCTGCTCACGATAAGGACAGTGTCATGACTCAGGACAAATCCCGCCAATACTCCAGTCAGGTGGTGGACGGGCCCACCAAGGCGCCGGCCCGCGCCATGCTGCGGGCGGTCGGCTTCGAGGATGCCGACTTCAACAAGCCCCAGGTGGGCATCGCCTCCACCTGGAGCAATCTCACCCCCTGCAACATGCATATCGACGGACTGGCCGAAGAGGCGGGACGCGGAGCCGATGTGGCCGGCGGCAAGAGCATCATCTTCAGTACCATCACCATTTCCGACGGCATCGCCAACGGCACCATCGGCATGAAGTATTCGCTGGTGTCGCGGGAGGTGATTGCCGATTCCATCGAAACCGTGGCCGGCTGCGAAGGCTTCGATGGTCTGGTGGCCATCGGCGGCTGCGACAAGAACATGCCCGGCTGCCTGATCGGCCTGGCCCGACTCAACCGGCCGTCGGTGTTTGTCTATGGCGGCACCATAGCGCCGGGGGCCAACCATACCGATATCATCTCGGTGTTCGAGGCGGTGGGCGCCCATGCCAAGGGCGACAAGTCGCTGATTGAAGTGAAGCAGATAGAGGACACCGCCATCCCCGGCCCCGGTGCCTGTGGCGGCATGTACACCGCCAACACCATGGCCTCGGCCATCGAGGCCATGGGCATGAGCCTGCCGGGCAGCTCGGCACAGAATGCGACTTCGAACAGCAAGCGGCAGGACTGCCATGAGGCGGGCGCCGCCGTGCTGAACCTGCTGGCGCGGGACATCAAGCCCTCCGACATCATGACCAAAGCGGCGTTCGAGAATGCCATTACCGTGGTGATTGCCCTGGGCGGTTCGACCAATGCGGTGCTGCACCTGCTGGCCATGGCCCATGCGGTAAATGTCGAGCTGAGTCTGGACGACTTCGTGCGCATCGGCAAACGGGTGCCGGTGCTGGCCGATCTGCGCCCCAGCGGTCATTACATGATGTCGGAACTGGTGGCCATCGGCGGCATACTGCCGCTGATGAAAATCCTGCTCGAGGCCGGTTTGCTGCACGGCGACTGCCTGACGGTGACCGGCCAGACCCTGGCGGAAAATCTGGGCTCGGTGGCGCCCTATCCTGCGGGTCAGCAGATCATCCGGCCGCTGGATAACCCCATCAAGGCCGACAGTCACCTGCGGGTGTTGTACGGCAACCTGGCGCCCGAGGGATCTGTGGCCAAGATCACCGGCAAGGAAGGGTTGACCTTCACCGGCCCGGCCCGGGTATTCGGCTCCGAGGAGGAGACCCTGGAACGGATCCTGGACGGCACCGTCAAGGCGGGGGACGTGCTGGTGATCCGTTACGAAGGCCCGAGAGGCGGGCCGGGTATGCGCGAGATGCTGAGCCCGACCTCCGCCATCATGGGCAAGGGGCTGGGTCAGGAGGTGGCGCTGATCACCGACGGCCGCTTCTCCGGCGGCAGCCACGGTTTCGTGGTCGGCCATATCACGCCGGAAGCCCAGCAGGGCGGGCCGCTGGCCATCGTCGAAGACGGCGACATCATCACCATCGATGCCGAGCTGAACAGGCTGGAGCTGCAACTGTCCGATACGGACATCGCCGCCCGGCTGGCCCGATGGCAGGCTCCACCACCGCGGTATCGACGCGGTGTGCTGGCCAAATACGCCCACACGGTCAACTCGGCCTCACAAGGTGCCGTGACCGATGCGCTGGATGATACCGACTGACATCGGCTGAAAAATCCGCAAACAGGCTCTTGAAAGTGACATTCGAGGGCCCTATATCTTTATTGAGGCAAGGGAATCGCTCAACCGAGGGTTCCATGATTGCGCGTCTCGCCCGTCCATGATGGAGGGCGACTTTAACATCGCTCACAAGAGGATATTATTATGTCACGCTTCGATCTTACTCCCCTGTATCGCTCCGCCATCGGCTTCGATCGCCTGGCGTCCCTGATGGAAAACGCCGCCAGCGGCAGCAGCAACACCGGCTATCCGCCGTATAACATAGAGCTGATCAGCGAGAACCAGTACCGCATTTCCATGGCGGTGGCCGGTTTTGCCCGCGAGGATCTGGACATCACCAGCCATGAAAACACCCTGATGGTGAAGGGTCATAAAGAACAGGAAGAACCCCAGAAGAATTATCTGTATCAGGGCATCGCCGAACGCGGTTTCGAGCGTCGCTTCCAGTTGGCCGACCACGTCAAGGTGACGGGGGCCGACATGGAAAACGGCCTGCTGCATATCGATCTGGTGCGTGAAGTGCCGGAAGCCGCCAAGCCCAGAACCATTGCCATCGGCAAGGCCGAATAAATATTACGCCAACCCGTGTAACACAACGCCGACCCCAGGGTCGGCGTTGTTGTTTATGGTTGCGGTGAGGCGTGAGGTCACCCCTTACCTCTCACCCCTCACCCCTCATTTTTTACGGCTTGGCCGCTGGCGCCTGGTAGAGCGCCAGCACTTCTTCGGCCAGTATTTTGATGCCGGCCTGCACATCGGCTTCCGACTGGGCGTAGTTGAGGCGAATGCACTCCCTGCTGTGAGCCCAGTCACCGTCTTCGATCCCCGGAAAGAAGTAATGGCCGGGCACCACCAGCAGGCCCCTCTGCTTCAGGCGCTCATACAGCTCCTGGCAGTGAACGGGCAGATCTTCGAACCACAACCACAGAAACAAGGCGCCTTCCGGCTTGTGAATATGAAACTGGGGCAGGGGGATGGCCTGCTGCAGCAAGGTCACCGCCTGCTGTGCCTTGGCCTGGTAAAAGGGGCGGATCACCTCGTTGCTGAGGGTGATGACGTCACCGTTTTCCATCATCGGCAGGGTCAGGGCCGGGCCCATGCTGCCGGGGGCCAGGTTGATAATGCCACTGATGTTGGTCAGGGCCCGGATAATGGTGGGCGGGGCCACCACTATGCCGCAACGTACCCCCGGCAGGCCCAGTTTGGACAGGCTCATGCACAGTATGGTGTTGTCGTTCCAGAACGGCTTGGCGTCGGTGAAGATGATGTTGGGGAAGGGCATGCCGTAGGCGTTGTCGATCAACAGGGGTATGCCTTTCTCGCGCGCTATTTCGTCCAGCCGCATGATCTCTTCGTCGGTCAGCACGTTGCCGGTCGGGTTGGTGGGCCGAGACACGCAGATGAGGCCGATGTCGTCATCCACCTCCAGCTGGTCGAAGTCGACATGATACTTGAACAGGCCGTTATCCAGTCGGGTGATGGTGGGCTTGCAGGCTGTGAAGTGATCTTCGCTCAGGGCGCCGTCACCATAGCCGATGTACTCCGGCGCCAGCGGGAACAGCACCTTTTTCTTGCGGCCGCCGTCAAAGTCACCGGCCAGCAGGTTGAACAGGTAGAAGAAGGCGGTCTGGCTGCCGTTGGTCAGGGCGATATGTTCGGGGCCGACCGGCCAGCCCAGCTCTTTGGACAGCAGCGTGGCCAGGGCGCGAATATAGGCATCCTTGCCCTGGGGGCCGTCGTAGTTGGCCATGGCTTTCAGCAGATCGCCGTTGTTCACCAGCTGCCGGGATTGCTGATCCAGGTAGGCGAGTACTTCCGGAATAGCGGCCGGATTGCCGCCGCCCAACATGATGGTGTTGGGCGTGGTCAGACCCTGGTTGAGATCGTCCATCAATTGGGTAATGCCGGCGTGGCGGGTAAACTTCTGACCGAATGCTGAAAATTCCATGAGATAACTACCAAAGAGAAAGCGGTTGTCGAAAGGTTCACGTTATCCGATATCGTCTCTGGTGTCGACCGGGGCGGGGAGCCGCCCCGGTGGCGGCATCGCCTTTATGTTGCCTGCATGAAGTGAAGCGCAAAGGCGATGGTCGCGGGGAAAACGGAAGGTTAATAGGAATAGGTCTGGGTCGGCCGGGCGTATTTGGTCGGCTGGGCTTCGTAGCTGACCTTGAGCGCCAGCACGGTATATTTTTCTTCGCTTTCCATGAAGGGAGCCAGTGCGTTCAGCATCTGCTGGCGTACGGCCGAGTTCTGCCAGCGCTCCCAGCATTCGACGTTCTCCCAGTTGGAAATCACATAGAAATGATTGGGCTGATGAACGTCCCGGTAGGCATCGCCTTTCAGAAAGCCGGGCCTGTCGGTAATTTGCAGCATCAGGGCGCGGATCTTTTCCTGATAGGCAGCTTCCAGTCCCTCGGCGATATGGCGTTCGATAATGACCTTGATCATCGGCACTTTCCTTGTCGTCTTTTGATGTTATTAATATGTAACACAAATTCCCGAGGGTTTGGTAAGACCAGACAAATAAAAAGCCCCGCATCAGCGGGGCTTCCGGGGTTCAAAAGCGGGGGATGATTACTGCAGCAGCGAAATGTCGGCAATCTGCAGGAACAGGTTGCGCAGCTGGTTGAGCAGTGCCAGGCGATTGAGCCGCAGGGCTTCGTCTTCCGCCATCACCATGACCTGATCGAAGAAACTGTCCACGCCTTCACGCAGGGCGGCCAGCTCGTTCAGGGCGCTGTTGTAATCGCCGGCGGCGAACAGCGGCATCAGGCGCTCGGTCAGCTCGGCCAGTTGACTGGCCAGCCGCTTCTCGGTTTCGTCCTGCAGCAGGACCGGATTGACCTCGCTCGGGATCTCGCCTTCAAACTTGGCCAGGATATTGCCTACCCGCTTGTTGGCGGCGGCCAGGGCGGCGGCGGCGTCCAGTTCACGGAACTGGCTGACGGCCTTCACCCGGGCATCGAAGTCGGCCGGACGGGTCGGACGGCGTGCCAGTACCGCCTGAATGACATCGACGCCGTAGCCCAGATCCTGATACCAGGCGCGGAACCGGCCCAGCATGAAGTCGAGGATCTCGTCGGCGGCACTGGCGTTGCTCAGCTTGTCACCGTACAGCGCCCTGGCCTGCTCGATCAGAATCGGCAAGTCCAGGTCGTAGTCTTTTTCGACGATGATGCGCAGGGCACCCAGGGCAGCCCGACGCAGGGCGAAGGGGTCCTTGTCGCCCTTGGGCGTCTGACCGATACCGAAGATACCGACCAGGGTGTCCAGCTTGTCGGCCAGGGCCACGGCGGCGGAAATATCCTGGCTGGGCAGATCGTCACCGGCAAAACGGGGCTGATACTGCTCTTTCAGGGCCAGGGCCACGGCTTCGTCTTCGCCGTCGTGGCGGGCATAGTGCATGCCCATCACGCCCTGGGTGTCGGTGAACTCGAACACCATGTCGGTGACCAGATCGCATTTGGACAGCAGACCGGCCCGTTCCGCCTGGGTCTTGTCGGCACCGATGGCGGCGGCGATAAAGCCCGACAGGGCGCTGATGCGCTCGGATTTCTCGCGTACCGACCCCAGCTGCTTTTGAAAGAGCACCGAGTCCAGTTGCTCGAGTCGCGAGGCCAGGGGGGTCTTGCGATCGGTATCGAAGAAGAATTGCGCATCGGCCAGGCGAGGGCGGACCACTTTTTCGTTACCGCCGATGATCTGGCTCGGGTCTTTGGACTCGATATTGGTGACGAAGATAAAGGTAGGCATCAAGTTGCCGGCTGTATCGTAGACAGGGAAATATTTCTGGTCACCCTTCATGGTGTAAACCAGCGCCTCGGCGGGGACGTCGAGAAACTCATTCTCGAAGTTGGCGGTCAGCACCACAGGCCACTCTACCAGCGAGGTGACTTCTTCCAGCAACGCTTCGTCGAGGTCGGCGATGCCACCCGCGGCAGCGGCGGCCTGTTCGACACCGGTCTTGATGATGGTCTTGCGCCGCTCGAAGTCGGCCAGCACCTTGCCGGTCTGCTCCAGCGCCTGCAGGTAGTCGTCGGCATGAGCGAGTTCAAATGCCTGCTCACCCATGAAGCGGTGACCGCGCAGGGTGCGCGAAGAATCGATACCCAGAATATGCGCGGGCAGCAGCTGGTCGCCCAGCAGCAGGGTCAGGGTATGTACCGGACGGATAAACTGGATGCTCTGGTCACCCCAGCGCATGGCCTTGGGGATCGGCAACCGGCTCAGCGCCTGTTCGACCATGGTGGGCAGCAGCGCGGTGGCGGCCTTGCCCTTGATATCGGCGATGTGAACCAGCCACTCGCCCTTGTCGGTTTTCAGGCGTCCGGCCTGTTCCACGCTGATGCCGTTGCCCCGGGCCCAGCCCATGGCGGCTTTGGTGGGATTTCCCTCGGCGTCGAAGGCGGCCTGTACCGCCGGACCGCGTTTTTCCAGCTGCTTGTCGGGCTGGGCGGCGGCCAGGGCGGTGACATACACCGCCAGGCGACGCGGTGCCGCATACCAGTGTACCTCTGCAAAGGGCAGATCGGCGTTGGTCAGTTCTTGTTTGAGGTTGCTGGCAAAGGCTTCGCCCAGGCTGCGCAACGCCTTCGGCGGCAGCTCTTCGGTGCCGAGTTCAACCAGAAAATTCTGTTCAGCCATGCTGGTCCCTTATCCTTCTTTTTTACACATGGGGAAGCCCAGGGCCTCGCGGGAGGCGTAGTAAGCTTCGGCGACTGCCTTGGTCAGGGTGCGGATGCGCAGTATGTAACGCTGGCGTTCGGTCACCGAAATCGCCTTGCGGGCATCCAGCAGGTTGAAGGCGTGGCCCGCTTTCAGGATTCGCTCGTAGGCGGGCAGAGGCAGCGGCGTTTCCAGGGCCAGCAGATGCTGACATTCTTTCTCGCACTGTTCGAAGAAGCCGAACAGGAAGTTCACGTCCGCATGTTCGAAGTTGTAGGTGGACTGTTCCACTTCGTTCTGATGGAAAATGTCACCATAGGTGGTCTTGCCCAGCGGGCCGTCGCACCACACCAGATCGTAGACCGAGTCCACGCCCTGAATGTACATGGCCAGACGTTCCAGACCATAGGTGATCTCGCCGGTGACCGGTTTGCATTCCAGGCCGCCCACCTGCTGGAAATAGGTGAACTGGGTCACTTCCATGCCGTTGAGCCAGACTTCCCAGCCCAGGCCCCAGGCACCCAGGGTCGGGTTTTCCCAGTTGTCTTCCACAAAGCGGATATCATGCACCAGCGGATCCAGACCCAGGGCCTGCAGCGAGCCCAGGTAGAGTTCCTGCAGATTGTCCGGCGAGGGTTTGATCATCACCTGAAACTGATAGTAATGCTGCAACCGGTTGGGGTTTTCGCCGTAGCGGCCGTCGGTGGGGCGGCGGGAAGGCTGCACATAGGCGGCGGCCATCGGCTCCGGGCCTATGGCGCGCAGACAGGTCATGGGATGCGAGGTGCCGGCACCCACTTCCATATCCAGCGGCTGTACTATGGTGCAGCCTTGCTGGGCCCAATAATCCTGCAATGTCAGGATCAGACCCTGAAAGGTATTGATATCGAATTTTTGCATGATGTTCGCGCCTTGATATAGGTGCATTCGCAGTGTGAAACTAGGCGGATGAGTATACCTTCTGACCCGATGCGAATATAGGCTGAATTAGAGGAGACACCATGTTGACACGCTGTGGCTGGGTCAATGACGACCCCGGATATCAGGCTTATCACGACCGGGAGTGGGGCGTACCCGAGCACGACAGCCGGGCGCTGTTCGAGAAGCTGTGTCTGGACGGCCAACAGGCGGGACTGAGCTGGTTTATCATTCTCTGCAAGATACCGGCGTACCGAGCCGCCTTTGCCGATTTCAATCCCAGGGTCATCGCCCGCTTTACCGACGAGGATGTAGAGCGGTTGATGCAGGACAAAGGCATAGTGCGCAACCGGCTCAAGATCAGATCGGTTATCACCAATGCCCGGGCCTATCTGCTGCTGCAGGAACAGGGCATCGATTTCAGCCGCTGGCTGTGGGATTTTGTCGGCGGCGAGCCGGTGATTAACCACTGGCCGACCCTGAGCGAGGTGCCGACCAGCACGCGCGAGTCGGAGTCCATGGCCCGGGCATTGAAACAACGTGGCTTTTCTTTTGTCGGCGGTACCATCTGCTATGCCTTCATGCAGGCCACCGGCATGGTCAACGATCATCTGCTCAGCTGCCCCCGGCATCCTATCCACGACAACAGCTGACACCGCAAGTGAAACGAGACTTGGTAGAACCCCGAGAGCAGGGCTATATTGTGCACTACTTGTGCTTGCTACATACGGAACCTAATTTATGAAAAAAATCTGCCTGGCTGTTGCTGCGACCCTGGCGCTTTCTGCCTGTACCACCAACCCTTACACCGGTGAGCGTGAAACCTCCAAAGCCGCCATTGGTGGTGGCCTGGGTGCGCTGGCCGGCGCCGTTATCGGCGGTGCTTCCGCCAGTTCCGGCGATCGCGAGAAAGGCATCCTGATCGGTGCCGCCAGTGGCGCGGCCCTGGGGGGTGGTGTGGGTTACTATATGGATGTACAGGAAGCCAAACTGCGCGACCAGATGCGCGGCACCGGTGTCAGCGTGAGCCGTAATGGCGACAACATCATGCTGAACATGCCAAGCTCCATTACCTTTGCGGTAGACAGTGCCGATCTGTCACCCAGCTTCTATAACACCCTGAGCGGTGTGGCCATGGTGCTGAAAGAGTACGAAAAGACCTATGTCAACGTAGTGGGTCACACCGACAACACCGGCTCCGCCAGCCATAACCAGGCGCTGTCCGAGCGCCGCGCCGCTTCCGTGGGTCAGTTCCTGATCAGCCAGGGCGCCGCCGCCAACCGCTTCAACATTCGTGGCGTCGGTTTCAACCAGCCGGTTGCGAGCAACAACACCGCAGACGGTCGGGCCCAGAACCGTCGGGTAGAGATCACCCTCAGCCCCATGGGTTAAGCGATAAAGGCTGCACCTTGATGAACAATGCCCGCCAATGCGGGCATTTTTATTGGTGAGGGGTGAGGGGTGAGGGGTGAGGGGTGAGGGGTGAGGGGTGAGGGGTGAGGGGTGAGGGAGAAAAACGAGGCAGTACTTCTCCTCTCGCCTCTGACTCCTCACTGTCTTCAATTTCCTTTCTGGATCAGAAACTGGTACGGCAGCTGTTCTACCTGGCTGGACAGCAGGGCGTGATCCATAAACTGGCAGAAGCTGGGAATGTCCCGGGTGGTGGAGGGGTCGTCGGCGGTAATCAGCAGGGTTTCACCTGCGGCCATGGTACGCACCTGCTTGCGGACCATCATCACCGGCTCGGGGCAGCGCAGGCCGGTAGCATCGAGGTGATGCTGGGGATCGATAAGGGACATCGTCATATATTCACTATCTTGCAATAAACCCGACTATTTTAATGCTGTTTAAATTGTGGTCAACCTTAAATCAGTGAGGGGAAAAGCGTGAGGGGAAAGGCGACAATTACCCCTCACCCCTCACCCCTCACCCCTCATATTCTTTCAAACACGGTGGCTATGCCCTGACCCAGGCCGATACACATGGTGGCCACGCCGAAGGTGGCGTCTTTGCTTTCCATCAGGCTCAGCAGTGTGGTCGAGATGCGGGCGCCGGAGCAACCCAGCGGGTGGCCCAGGGCGATGGCGCCGCCGTTGAGATTGACCTTGTCGTCCATTACCTCCAACAGTCCCAGTTCTTTCAGTACCGGTAACGACTGGGCGGCGAAGGCCTCGTTCAGCTCGAACAGATCGATATCCGCTATCGACAGCCCGGCACGCTGCAGTGCCTTGTACACCGCGGGCACAGGGCCATAGCCCATGATGGCCGGGTCGCAGCCGGCCACGGCCATGGCCCTGATGCGGGCGCGGGGCTTCAGTCCCAGGGCGGCGGCCTTGTCGGCGGACATCACCAGCATGGCGGCGGCCCCGTCGGACAGGGCCGAGGAAGAGCCGGCGGTCACGGTACCGTTGGCCGGATCGAATACCGGGCGCAGCTGGGCGAGGGAGTCCAGGTTGGTGTCCGGGCGAATGACTTCATCGTGTTCAAACAGGGTCAGGCTGCCGTCGGCGGTGTGCCCGTTGGTGGCCAGAATTTCGTTGGCAAAGCGGCCTTCCAGCGTGGCCTTATGGGCCCTTTGATGGGAGCGCATCGCAAAGGCGTCCTGCTGCTCGCGGCTGATGTGGTGCATGCGCCCCAGCATTTCGGCGGTCAGCCCCATCATGCCCGAGGCCCTGGCCACATTCAGGGCCAGACCCGGATGAAAGTCCACCCCGTGATCCATCGGCACATGGGCCATGTGTTCGACACCGCCGACGATAAACACATCGCCGTCGCCGACCATGATGGCGCGGCCGGCATCGTGTAGTGCCTGCATCGAAGAGCCGCACAGCCGGTTGACGGTCACGGCGGCCACCTGTTTGGGCAGGCCGGCCAGCAGGGCTGCGTTGCGGGCGATATTGAAGCCCTGCTCCAGGGTTTGTTGCACGCAGCCCCAGTACACATCTTCGATCTCGGAGGCGGCCAGTGCCGGGTTACGAGCCAGCAGGCCGCGCATCAGATGAGCGGATAGATCCTCGGCTCTGGCGTTGCGAAAGGCGCCGCCTTTGGAGCGACCCATGGGGGTGCGAATGCAGTCGACAATGACGACGTCGTTGAGTGCCTTGTGCATGCTGTGGTCTCCTTGCGCCAATCAGTAAAACGTCTTGCGGTCGGCGGCCATCCGGCGCAGATCCGAGCTGACGTGATAGAGGGGGCCCAGATGGGCAAACTTGTCGGCCAGCGCCACGTAGGCGGCGAGCCCCATGTTGTCCAGATAGCGGAACACGCCTCCATGAAACGGCGGAAAACCGATGCCATATACCAGCGCCATGTCCGCCTCGGCGGGGGAGCCGATAATGCCTTCTTCCAGGCAGAGCACCACCTCGTTGATCATGGGAATCATCATGCGGGCCATGATGTCGTCCGGCTCGAAGTCGGTGCGCTCGTCCGCCACCGCGGCCAGCAACTGGTAACTGTCGGCGTCCGCTTCTTTCACCGGCTTGCCTTTCTTGTCCTGACTGTGGGCATAGAAGCCCTTGCCATTCTTCTGGCCGAAGCGCTGCCGTTCATACATCACATCGATGGCATCCTTGCCGGTCTTGCCCATGCGATCGGGAAACCCCTCGGCCATCACTGCCGCCGCATGGTGTCCGGTGTCGATACCCACTACGTCCAGCAGCCAGGCCGGGCCCATGGGCCAGCCGAATTGCTGCTCCATCACCCGGTCGACCTGCACGAAGTCGGCGCCGTCGGCCAGTAGCTGAGTGAAACCGAAGAAGTAGGGGAACAGCACCCGGTTGACGAAGAAGCCCGGACCGTCGTTGACCACTATGGGTGACTTGCCCATGGCCGCGGCATAGGCCACTACCCGGTTGACGGTGTCGTCGCTGCTCTGCTCGCCACGAATAATTTCCACCAGCGGCATCCGGTGCACAGGATTAAAAAAGTGCATGCCGCAGAAGCGATCCGGGCGCTTGAGGCTTTTGGCCAGTTGCGAGATGGGAATGGTCGAGGTGTTGGAGGCGATGACCGCATCGTCTGCGACATGGGCTTCCACTTCGGCCAGCACCTGCGCTTTTACCTTCTGGTTTTCGACGACCGCTTCTACTACGGTATCGACGCCTTGCAGGCCGTCATAGCTGAGGGTGGGGGTGATGCTGGCCAGTACTTTTGCCAGCCGGGTGCCATCAATTTTGCCGCGCTCCAGCTGTTTGTTGAGCAGCTTGCCGGCCTCGCTCATGCCGAGCGTCAGCGCCTGGTCGCTGATGTCCTTCATTACCACCGGAATGCCTTTAACCGCCGACTGGTAGGCAATGCCGCCGCCCATGATGCCGGCCCCCAGCACCGCTGCTTTTCTGGTGGCTGTTGCCGCCTTGGCCGCTTGTTTGGCCTTGCCCTTGATCACCTGGTCGTTGAGGAAAATGCCGACCAGCGCCCGGGCGGCCGAGGTCTGGGTCAGGGTGATGAAGTTGTTCTGCTCAATGCGGAGTGCCTGCTCCCGCCCCAGCCCGGCGGCTGCTTCTATGGTTTTTACCGCCATCATGGGAGCCGGGTAATGGGGCCCGGCCTTGGCGGCGACCATGCCTTTGGCGGTACTGAAGCTCATGGCGGCTTCCAGCCGGTTCAGGGTCAGGGGCGTGCCTTTTTGCGCTCGTTTTCTCTTCCAGTCCTGCTTGCCGAGGGCGGCGTCCTGCAGCAGTTGCAGCGCCGAGGCCTGCAGCGTGTCGGTATCGACCACCGCATCCAGCACCCCCAGGGCCAGGCAAGCCTCTGCCTTATGGTCCTGACCCGTGGTGATCCACTCCATGGCGTTGTCGGCACCAATTAGCCGGGGCAGCCGTACCGTGCCACCAAAGCCGGGCATGAGGCCGAGCTTGGTTTCCGGCAGGCCGATGCGGGCGCTGGCGTCGCCGATACGAAAATCGGTAGACAGGATGCACTCGCAACCGCCACCCAGGGCGTAGCCACGCACCAGGCTCACGGTCGGGAAGGGCAGGTCTTCGATGCGATTGAAAATACGGTTGGCCTGAGACAACCACTCGTCGAGTCTGGCGGGTGGCAGATCAAACATGTCCAGAAACTCGGTGATATCGGCACCGACAATAAAGGTGTCTTTGCGGCTGGTCAGCATCAGGCCTTTCAGGTTTGGGGTTTGCTCCAGTGCGGTAACGGCCTGTTCCAGCGACAGCAGGGTGGCTCTGTCCAGCTTGTTGACGCTGCCTTTGCTGTCAAAGCTGAGCTCAGCAATACCATCTTGCAGTACTTGCACAGAGAGGGCTTCGCCTTGGTATATCATCCTAATGTCTCCTTAGATTCCCCTGAGCTGCTCCGACTTTCCCGGGCAGGGATAAAATCACTATGAACAGAAAAACAGCAGAGCTCAACACCTGATTAAAACAATTGTTTTAAATTTGGCGGGCTGTTTTCGGAGGCCTTGAAACCTTGCTAAATATGAGCAAAAGATGACTTCCCCGGCCGATTCGGCAACAATGTCGCGCTATTTTTCGTCGGCTTACAGGCCGAATAATCAATATTAGGCGGTTTTGCCTTTTCTGGGAGTGAACGTCATGAATATGTCTCCCTATCTGGTACCCGCCACTCCGGTGGTGTGGGAGCAGGAGATTAAAAAAAGCCGCTTTATCGCCTATCTGGCTCATACTCCGGACTTGGAGTCAGCCAGAGCCTTTATCGGGGCGGTGCGCGTTCAGGAGCCCTCGGCGGGTCATCATTGCTGGGCCTTTGTCGCCGGCATGCCAACCGACTCGCGGGTACTGGGTTTCAGCGACGACGGCGAGCCCTCTGGTACCGCCGGCAAGCCCATGCTGGCCCAGTTGCAGGGCGCGGGCATCGGCGAGATCACCGCGGTGATCGCCCGCTATTTCGGCGGCATCAAGCTCGGCACCGGTGGCCTGGTGCGGGCCTATGGCGGCACCCTGGCGTCGGCATTGACGCAATTGAAGACCGTAGAACGACGCATCATGGCTTCGTTGAGCGTCAGTGCCGCTTACGGCGATATGGCGCTGCTGGAATTTCTGCTCGGTGAATATCAGGGGCAGTGGCTGCAAGTGGATTACGGTGCTGCAGTAACCGGTGTGCTCTCGGTTGAGGCGCGCGCCATTCCGGAGTTTTGTCGCCAGCTGCTGGATCGTAGCCAGGGACGAGTGGTGGCCAGGCCGGTGAAACCGGAAGCTGGCTGAATTATCAGTGTATTGGAAGCACCATGCATATACGCACAATTATCCGCATCGTGGGCATTCTGGTCGCGCTGTTCAGCGTCACCATGCTGGCGCCGGCCCTGGTGGCTTACCTCTATCGGGACGGTGCCGGCCTCGATTTTTTCAGCGCCTTCGTTATCTGTCTGTTTCTGGGACTGGCGTTATGGTTTCCCAATCGCACTCATAATAAAGAACTGAGGGCCAAAGAAGGCTTTCTTATCGTGGTGCTGTTCTGGACGGTACTGGGCAGCGTAGGGGCCATCCCCTTCATGCTCAGCGCCGTACCGGAGATGACGGTGGCGGAAGCCTTCTTCGAATCCTTCTCTGGCCTTACCACCACGGGGGCGACCGTGATCAGCGGTCTGGATACACTGCCCAAGGCGATTCTGTTCTATCGACAGATGCTGCAGTGGCTGGGCGGTATGGGGATCATAGTGCTGGCGGTGGCCATTCTGCCGATTCTGGGCATCGGTGGCATGCAGCTGTTTCGTGCCGAAATACCGGGCCCGGTCAAAGACAACAAGGTGGCGCCCCGCATTGCCGAAACCGCCAAAACCCTGTGGTACATCTATCTGGTGTTAACCATTGCCTGTGCCCTGCTGCTGTGGTTGGCGGGCATGAACCTGTTCGATGCAATCTGTCATTCCTTTTCTACCGTCGCCATCGGTGGTTTTTCGACTTACGACGCCAGCGTGGGCCATTTTAACAGCCCGATAATCAACCTGATTGTCGTGGTGTTTCTGCTGATTGCCGGAGTCAACTTCAGCCTGCACTTTGCCGCTTTCGCCAACCGGGGGTTGCGGTTGTCGGTGTACCGCCTCGATCCGGAAGTAAAAGTCTTTATCGGCATACAGCTGATACTGACACTCCTCTGTCTGTCGACACTGTGGGCGCATCGGGTATATACGGATCCCTGGCAGGCGCTGGATCAGTCGCTGTTTCAGGCGGTGTCCATTTCCACCACGGCCGGTTTCAGCACCACCGGCTTCGCCGACTGGCCCTTGTTTCTGCCGCTACTGCTGATGTTCACTTCTTTTATCGGTGGCTGTGCCGGCAGTACCGGCGGTGGCATCAAGGTGGTGCGTATCATGTTGCTGAATCTGCAGGGGATGCGTGAGCTGAAGCGGCTGATCCACCCAAGAGCCGTCTATCGTATTAAACTTGGCAATAAGGCATTAGCTGATAAAGTGGTGGAGGCGGTGTGGGGCTTCTTTGCCGCTTATGCTCTGGTCTTCGTGCTCTGTATGCTGGCGCTGTTGGCGACCGGCATGGAAGAACTGACGGCCTTTACCGCCGTGGTGGCGACACTGAATAATCTCGGGCCGGGCCTGGGGGATGTGGCCGCCAATTTCGGCAGCACCACCGACGGCGCTAAATGGATCATGATCCTGGCCATGCTGTTCGGCCGTCTTGAAATATTTACCTTGCTGGTACTGTTTACGCCCGCCTTCTGGCGTAGCTAAGAGGAGTTTATGGAAAAACTGTTGGTACTTTACTCATCGCGCAATGGTCAGACGAGAAAAATCATCGAGGCGATGCAGGATGAATTTAGCGGTTACGATGTGGAAGTGGCGGACTTGCATGGCCCGATTCGGAAAAACCTCAGCAAGTATGACAAGGTGCTGATTGGTGCCTCTGTGCGTTATGGCCATTTTCATCGGGATCTCTATACCTTTATTCATATTCACAGTGAGCAGCTGGCTGCGGCCGATGCCAGCTTTTTCTGTGTCTGTCTCACCGCACGCAAGCCGGAAAAGGCCGACCCCAGGAACAACGCCTACATCGGCAAGTTTCTGGCCAAGTCGTCCTGGCGGCCGCGAACCATCGGTGTATTTGCCGGCGCGCTGAAATACAGTGAATACAACTGGTGGCAGACCCGCATTATCCAGCTGATCATGAAAATAACCGGCGGCAGCACCGACACCAGCCGGGATCTCGAGTTTACCGATTGGGATAAAGTCAGGGACTTTGCCCGTCAACTGATCGGGAAGCGCTGAGGGACAGCTAATTAAGCATGGGTAAAAAGCGGTTTCAGCCTGCTTTTTGTACAAAACCGTTTTTTTAATAAAAATGTCAAAAAAGCCCTTGCGCAAAATCGGCGGCTCCCTATAATGCGCATCCACTGACACGGGGCAACACGCCAACGGTCACAAGGGTTCGAAACGAACGAAACAAAGTTTGAATCAACGCTTGACGAAACATGATGGAGTGCGTAGATTACGCATCCCTGACCTGAACAAGGTCAACGCTCTTTAACAATTTATCAAGCAAACTGTGTGGGCACTCGCAGGGAGTTGGGAAACAAAAAAATATTGTTTTTCAATGTCTTGTTGGAGTGCAACTAGAAATAGCAGCAAACCAGATATATTCATTGAGCATCAAGTCTTTAATTGAAGAGTTTGATCATGGCTCAGATTGAACGCTGGCGGCAGGCCTAACACATGCAAGTCGAG
>NZ_JAFBBE010000012.1 GCF_016907015.1 Oceanisphaera litoralis | reverse complement strand
TGGTTACGTGCCGTGATCCGCGCCTGCATCGAGAAAACGGATTACCCCATTCCTGAAGAATTGTGTGCGTCAAGCCACTCTGGGTGAACTGTTACAAGCAAAGTATCCCAGCTAATGTCCTGCTCCAGCAGACGATAGGTTGCCTTGGTTTCGCTCCAGCCACGGCAGGCGGCGGTGATGCTCTTGCCTGGCTGTGTGGCCAGGGTATCAACGACCTTGGCCAGTCGCTGATTTAATCGCTCATCGCCCAGATCTGCCGTGGCAAACTCCTGCTCAACCCAACTTGTCATGTCACCCGCCGCTATGTCTGTTATTCAGTGGCGTGATGATACTCACTCAGGGACTTATGGGTAAAGGGATGGATATAGGCTCTAAATCTAAAATTTCGCCTTGGCCGGGATATTTTATGGATGGGTTGGCGAAATCCTGAAGCTGTCCTAGAATTACGACTTGAGCTAGGACGTTGATGTATAACGGATAAGCGGAATGATGATGATCACGTTTTTAAATTGAATAAAAATAGATTAACTCAGGCTATATTAAATAAAAAGATATTAATGGATTGTATTGATATATAAGGGTTTATGGGTAATATTGGTTGCTAGATGGCAAGAACGACATGGAACAGTTACTTTAATAATAAAATAAGGACAGGAAGTCCTATGTGGGATTTATTTGAGTACACTAAGACATTGGCTCGACCAGGTGCTGTTCGACAGGGCTCCAGGTTCAGCTTTCTCCTTTTGTTTTCATGGCTCAGCGCCTTGTTCATTGCTTCTGCCGCAAGCGGTGTAGGTTATATAACTACACAGTTTATGATGCGAGAAAGCATAGAGCGTGACTCCATTCTGAGTGCCCAGTTTATACAAGACATTGCTGAAGTGGAAGTCGATCATGCGGGTATTCCTATGCTGCCTGCTATGGGGGAGTTGCTCTCTTCTTATCAGCATCATGATTCTTTTTCTACGTTCAATTTCGAGGATGAACGGATAAAAAAGGCACGTAATGAGTTTCTTGATCATATTTCCCATTTGCCAGATTTGTTATTGTCCAATATCTATTCTCGGGAGCGAGTTATTGTCTGGTCAACGAATCCTGACTTGATCGGTCAAAAAGTAACTGATAATGAGGAGCTCGAACTTACATTTAATTCTCAGCGCCAAGTTTCCTCTGGTTATATGAAAGTAGATAATGGTCGTATTGAACAAAAGTTTCTCTGGTTACCCGAAGAGTTGTATATCGAGAATTATATCCCGTTGCTTGATGTCGATGATACGGTGTTATCTGTAGTAGAAGTTTACAAGGAGCCGAAGGATCTTAACGAGCGGATCCAGCGTGGTTATGTGGTGATCTGGCAGGCGGTGGTGCTTGGTGGTGGCCTTATGTATCTGGGGCTGTTTTGGATAGTATATCGGGCTTCTGTCAAGTTGGCCTCGCAGCAGCAACAGTTGATCGCGAATGAAACATTTGTCGCCTTGGGCGAAATGTCTTCTGCCGTGGCTCACAGCCTACGCAACCCACTGGCCGCAATTCGCTCCAGCGCCGAACTGACGCTAGAGCTATCTGCTCCGCCAATCCATAAAAACATCAACGATATCATTAATCAGGTTGATCGCATGTCCCAGTGGATTCGTGACTTGCTGGTATCATCTCCTTCCCTTAATGGTGATAGCGAAGCGGTGGATCCACTGCCAGTGATCCAGGAAGCCCTGCTTGCCTTCGAGCCGCAAATAAAAAACGCAAATATTCAGGTTGAATGCGACATAAAGCAAACTCCCCTGGTGGTTAGCCGCCGAGTTTTACTCACACAAGTTTTTAATAGTCTGATAGCGAATGCCATTGAGGCAATGCCGGATGGTGGCCTGCTGCGCATTACAATAGAGCAGGATAGCAGTCAGCGGTGTTTTCATCTGACCATCAGTGATAGTGGAAAAGGCATGTCGCAGCGGCAAAGAATCATGGCTTTCAAACCATTCTATACGACCAAACAGGGGGGGGTCGGAGTCGGGCTGATGCTGGTGAAGCGTTTGATGGAGCGCTTCGGTGGACAGGTTAAACTGACTTCTTGCGAACAAGAGGGTACTAAGGTGAGTCTGCGTTTCAAGGTAGCCAAGGGAGGCAGAAATGGAACACAGTATATTGATCGTCGAAGATGACGTGATGCTGGCGGAGAATATTCAGACCTATCTTGAATTAAAAAAGTTCAGGGCACTGGTATGTTACTCGGCCGAAGAGGCGCTTGAACTACTGAAAACCCAGCACGCTGATGTGGTGCTGACTGACAACTCGCTACCAGGGATGAATGGAGTTGAGCTGATTCAGCATATTCATGCAGGCGATCCTCTGCTAAAAGTGATCATGATGACCGGCTTTGGCAATATAGAAGATGCTGTTGAGGCAATGAAGGCAGGGGCCTTTCATTATCTGACCAAGCCCGTCGTTCTGGCCGAGCTTAAATTGTTGCTCGACAAAACCCTGGCTGCCCAGCGCATGGAACACCAGTTGTCTTTTTATCAGAGCCGTGATGTAAAGAATTCGGGGCTGGAGGCCATGATTGGCAATTCGTCGGCCATGCAGGGGGTTAAGCAAATGATACGTCAATTGCTGAGTGCCGAAAGCCGCATGACAGACGCAGATTTGCCAAGCGTGTTAATTGAAGGCGATACCGGCACCGGTAAGGAGCTGGTGGCTCGGGCATTACATGTCGACGGTGTCAGACACAAGGAACCCTTTATCGAGTTTAACTGTGCTTCGATTCCGGCGCATTTGCTGGAAGCCGAGTTGTTCGGTCATGAAAAGGGGGCATTTACCGACGCCAAGGAACGTCGAATCGGATTGGTGGAAGCGGCGGACGGTGGCTCTTTATTTCTGGACGAGGTGGGTGAGATGGACCTCGCCTTGCAGGCCAAGTTGCTTAAATTGCTCGAAGATCGCACCATCCGTCGTATCGGCTCGGTAAAAGAGCGCAAAATCAACCTTCGTATTATCAGTGCGACCAATCGTAACCTTGAGCAAATGGTGCAAGAGGGTACCTTTCGACGTGATTTGTTTTATCGTCTGCGCATCATTTCCATTAAGGTGCCGAGTCTGTCATCCCGTGGTGATGATATTCTGTTGTTGGCACGCCACTTTCTGAACCTGCATAGCAAGCGTTATGGTAAGACGGGCTTGAAATTCTCGGCCGAGACGGAAGCATTACTCAAAGATTATCATTGGCCGGGTAATGTGCGAGAGTTGCGCAATATAGTGGAGCAGGCCGTACTGCTGGCTCAAGGGGCGCTCATTATGCCCAACCAGCTGGCGATCAGCCCGAGCCTGAACGAATCTCCGCCCTCTCATGATAATATGGCTAAGGAGGCGACGAGCGAAGCCAGCCTGCCGGAAATTGAACGAAGTCTGGTGATCAAGATACTCAACAAGACCGACTGGAATGTGACTAAATCTGCTCGTCTGTTAGGTATTACGCGGGATATGCTGCGCTATCGCATTGATCGCCTGGGGCTGAGCCGTCCAGTGCGCGGCTAGTGACCGGAGAGAGTTCATGAGTGGCATTGAGCTTGTCTGCTCATGCTGCTTATGATGTTACTGGATACTTGACGCCATATCGAAAATGGGCATATACATCAGCACCACAATCACACCAATCAGCAGGCCGATAAAGGTCATCAATAACGGCTCGAACAAGCGTACGAACCATTCGACCCAGCGATTGTTTTCCTCGTCATAAAAGTCTGCCGTACGTTCCATCATTTCCCCGAGATTACCCGACCGTTCACCTGCACGCAGCATGCGCAGGGCGACCGGGGTCGTCAGCCCTTTTTGCGCCAGTGACTCTGACAAGGCATGACCCTCTTGAATGCTCAGGATAGCCTGATCCAGTTGCTGGCGCGACATGATCCCCAGTAGGCCGCGCACCATGTTCATGGCGGTCAGAATGGGTATCCCTCCTTGCAACAGAATCCCCAGTGAACGGTAAAAACGCGCCAGTTCATAGACGAACAGGCGTCGACGAATGGTGGGTACTTTGTTAATCAGTCTCACTATGGCCTGTCGTACATTATCTTGTCGGAGCAGTATGGTTGAAGCCACAATAACCAGCATCAGGCCGCCGAACATACCGGCCTGATGTTGGTTGAGAAACTGTCCGGCTCGCAACAGCATCTGTGATAGCCAGGGGAGTTCAGACCCCACCCCTTCGAATACCAGGCTAAAACGGGGTACCACATAGCCGATTAAAAACAGCAGCACCCCGCAACCGACAATGAACAACAGGATCGGGTAGAGTGAGGCGCTGAGTATCTTTTGACGGATTTCATCCATACGGCGATGGTAGCTGACATAGCGTTCCAGAGACTCACCGACGGTACCGGTTTTTTCGCTGGACTGGATCAAGGCAATATAGAGAGGCGGGAAGTCAGCAGGAAATTTTCCTAGCGCCAAAGAAAATGATTTGCCCTCGTAGAGTTGACGAACCAGACCCGACAGAATTTCACTTGCTCGGGGGGTCGATTCTTTTTCGGCCAGGCTTTCGAGCGCATCAATCAAGGCCAGGCCAGCGTTCAGCAAGGTGGCAAGTTCTTGGCTGAACAGCAGCAGTGGAAAAGCCTCGCGGGGACGCCAGCGGCCGAGAGACCAGGTCTGCTTGGAGCGTATCGCCAACACGCGCACTTGTTGCTGCTCGGCGAGCAGCAAGGCGTCAGTTTCGGATGAAGCTTCCAGCGTGAGGGAAACAATCAATGCCTGTTTATTTACCCCTTTGATATGAAAATGCATCTGGCCTTACCTCGCTACTGCCAGCTGGTGATGTCGGCATTCTCGCCATCACCGCCGGGTTGACTATCCTTGCCCAGCGACAGCAAGTCGTAATCGCCATATTCACCAGGAGAGCGATAAATGTAGTCCTGGCTCCAGGGATCCTGAGGCACGCTTTTCTGCAGGTAAGGGCCACCCCATTTCGGTTCATTGTTCGGTGCTATAACAAGGGAGTTCAGGCCTTGCTCAGTACTTGGATAACGACCTACGTCCAGTCGATAGAGATCCAGAGCCTTGGACAAGCCTTCAATCTGAGCCTGGGCTACCTTGATTTCGGAGCGACCCAGTTGACCAAAGTATTTGGGCGCCACTATTCCGGCAAGCAGGCCGAGTACGACCAGTACCACCAGCAGCTCTAACAATGTAAAACCCTGCTGTTGATGTGGACCCTTCATAGAATTCCTTTCCATAATTTCGTCCTCCATTCCTTGGTGATAAAACCGGCTCACGCAGTAGCCATAAATGAGTTAATGCAATAACCATGCAAGGTGTTCTCTTAATGGCTTTTTATTTTGGGCACATTATGTGCTTGCTTGTTTACCTGAAGGCTCATGGCGAGGAAGGGTTCTTCTCTATCGACCGGTATATTCAATTACTGCTGAGGGAATCAAGGATGAGAGTGTCGATCTTATTTTGGCTGATTCTGGGATTAACGACTTCGGCTCAGGCCGACGTGTACATGGCAACCGCACAGGACGGCAGTATCACGCTGACGAATATTCCTTCTAAAGGGAGCCGTTTCAAACTGTTGCTACGTGAACCGGCGGTGACTCGACCTGGCCCTGGCTCTAGGCCAGAGTTATCGCCGTTACCCGGTCTGCAAAAGCGGCCCTTTGCAAAGCTGATTGCCAAGGTGGCGGCAGAGCAAGAACTGTCGGAGAACCTGCTGCATGGAGTGATTTACGCCGAATCCAGCTACAACCCACGAGCTCTTTCCCCCAAAGGCGCTGCGGGCCTGATGCAGCTGATGCCTGCTACGGCACAGGAGCTTGGGGTCGATGATGTATGGGATCCATTATCGAATATCCGTGGCGGTGCGCGTTATCTGAAGCAGCTGATGAAGATGTTCGACAACGATCTTTCGTTGGTGCTTGCAGCCTATAATGCAGGCCCTGGCGCCGTCAGAACCCGGGGAGACCGTATCCCTCCTTTTCTGGAAACCCAACGCTATGTAGCCCGAGTGACCGAGCATTATCGGCGGCTGCAAGCGGTGCCTCAATAATTACTTCAGTCCAGACTTTCCCCGAGACCGGGGCTATGCGCCCATATTGGGTGAATACACTTCGTATTGGCGGACGTTGAAATCGTCATCATTTTACCCGTTTGAATCATCACCGTATTACCGTATTACCGTATTGTTGTGGTGATGGTCATCGGCGAGCCACTGTTATGCATGCATCTTGGGCGAAGGCCCCCAGTAATGGGTAGGTATAATCCCCAATAATGGAAAGGTTTTTATAAGCTGTTGATTTTTATATGTTTTTATTATGGATCAAATTTTGCAGCTGAGTTTTGTACCTAGAGATGCTTGGTAACGACGGTGTTGAGCATCATATTGGAGGCTCGTCATGATGAAACGAAATATCAATTCGGAAGCACCCGATACGCCCGATCCCTGCGGATCGGTATCGGAACCATTAACCTATATTGCCGGACCCATATTGTTGACGGCAGCACTGCTTTTTTTCCCGCAGAGTGCGCAGGCCACTACCAGTTGCGCCCGTAATCTGGAGGCCAACGTGGTCGCCCTCGATCAACCGCTGATGTTTAATCGGCTAGGGGCTCAGAACGTCAACGGCATGATGTTTGCGCTGCGTAGAGACGTGGTGGACGACGCCGGGGTCCCGCTGTCCATCGGCGGGGCTGCGGTACCCGGTGCCGTGACCTTGCGGCCCGATAAACGGCCTCGGCCACTGGTATTAAAGGTGGCAGCCGGAGACTGTTTGACCGTTAATCTGCAAAACCTGCTGGCCAACCAGTCCAACCCCAATAATGCCGACGAAGCAGCGCTGAACATTGATGATCAGGTGGCTGATCGGCATGTGGGGTTTGAGGTCGCCGGTTTGCAGGCGGTGAACTCTATCGGCGACATCGCCACTTATGTAGGTCGTAACGACAATGCCTTGCTGGCTCCCGGTGCCAGCCGCAGCTATACCCTTTATGCCGAGCATGAGGGCGCCTTTGTCGCCACCAGTTACGGAGCCACCCTGGGCAGTGATGGTACCAGTGGTAATGTGGCAAACGGCCTCTTTGGCCAGGTGGTGGTATTACCCAAATACGCAAAAACCTATCGCAATACGGTGACCGAAGAAGAGATGCGCCTGGCCACCATCGGCAGAACCCCCGCGGGGCAGCCGGTGATTGACTATGAAGCCCGCTATCCCATGACAGAACCCTGGCTGACCGAAGGCAAGGCGGGGCTGCCTATACTGAACATGGTGGACGGTAACGAGATTATTTTCAGTAATACCGATACTGTCGTCATGGGGCCGAATGCCGATGGTAGCTTCCCACCCGATACTTATCCCCTGGAAAGCATCGGCAAGCGTAACCCCGCATTGCCCAACAGGCTGGAGCCGTTCCGCGATTTTAGCGCGGCGTTTCAGGATGAAGTCGCGGTCGCGCAGGCATTTCCCGGTTATTGGGAGGACCCGGTTTTCGGCCATGTGCTCGAACCGGCGCGCGATGCCTTCATGATCAACTATGGTTCCGGCGGCCTTGGCGCCGAGATCCTGGCCAATCGACTCGGGGTCGGCCCCATGCATGACTGCATGTCATGCGCCTATGAAGAATTCTTCCTCAGTGCCCACACCGTCGGTGATGTCGCCATGTTGGTTGATGTACCGGCCAACATCGGCCTGGAAAATATCGCCCCGGGGGAAGTACCGTCGGAGAATGACATCGGCATCAAGGCCAGCATGGCGCTGTACCCGTCCGAACCGTCCAACGTCAGTCACAGTTACCAGGGCGATTTTGTCAAGATACGCAACACCCATACCGGGATCGAGAATCATGTTTTTCACTTGCACGGCCATCAGTGGTTGTTCAACCCCAATGATGACAACTCCGATTACCTGGATGCCCAGGGCCTGGGGCCCGGGTCGGGCTATACCTACGAAATCACCAACGGCGGTTCGGGCAACCGTAACCGTTCGGCGGGGGATTCCATCTACCACTGCCATTTTTATCCGCACTTTGCCCAGGGTATGTGGGCCATGTGGCGGGTGCACGATGTCTTTGAAGAAGGGACCCGGCTGCAGGTTTCTGGAGAGAGTCAGGGGGGTTACCACACCGAGCCGTTTGCGTTGCGCAGCGGTCTGCCTGCCTCCGGCGCTCGCGCCCTGCCGGATGGCGAAATCGTCGCCGGTACACCCATACCGGCGATAGTGCCGCTGCCGGGCAAGGCCATGCCACCCATGCCGGGCAAGGTCACGGTAGTGACCAAGTACGGCAATGACCCTGAAATTGATGGGGAGGCAGTACCTGTCGGCTCCGTTGCTTTGGTTGATCGTAGCGAATTCAATCGTAACGCCGACGGCAACTTGAAAAACCCCGGTTTCCCCTTCTGGATTGGGGGCATAGAGCATACCGTTGGCCAGCGGGCACCGACGCCACCGTTGGATATGCTGGACCCGGCGACCGCTCAGGCCCTGAAAGACACGGGCAACAGCTTGTGGACGTCACTCGATCCGGATCAGTCCGGTGGCTGGAATGGCGGCTTGTCCCGTCACACCCTTGAGGGCTGGTCGAGTGGTGGTGAGGCCGAAGTGATCACCAGCGCCCTGGATTTCACCAAGGTCATCACCCGTGCCAAACCGGTGTTTTTTCCCGAGGAAGGCACGGATGTAGAGCAGGCAGGTATGGCATTTCATGCCCAACCCGAACACGCCAGTTTTACCGTGCTGCCCAATGGTGAGATCCTGGCAAAGAACTTCTTGACCAATGGCTCACCACCGGTGCCGGGGGCGCCTTTCTTTGAGCCCTGTATCGATGATAGGCAAATGCGCCTGACCCAGGACTCTGGTCCGGGGTCTTTCTTCAGTGGCGAACGGCTGGATGGCATGTCGTTTACCGGCTCGTCGCAATTTACCGCCGACAGTCCGCGTATCTACAAGGCGGCCAACATCCAGGTTGATGCGGTGTTCAACAAGGTGGGGTATCACTATCCGCAAACCCGGATGCTGGCACTGTGGGAAGACGCCTGGCCGACCATCAACAAGCAGAAGGCACCGGAGCCGCTGGTGATGCGCCTGAATACCTTCGACTGCGCCGTGTACCAGCAAACCAACCTGATCCCGGCCTTTTTCGAGCTGGATGACTATCAGGTACGCACACCGACCGATGTCATGGGGCAGCATATTCACCTGCCCAAATGGGATCAGACGGCTTCCGATGGCTCGGCCAATGGCTGGAACTATGAAGACGGTGTGTTGGCGCCAACCACGGTGGTAGAACGTATTCAGGCGATTCGTGAGTATAATCAGTGTGTGCTGAATGACCCGCGGGAAGGAACAGACGCCTGTCCCGAGGCCACGGTTCACCCTTATTTTGGTCAGTTCAATCGCAACGACTGGGTGGGCGCCCGAACCGGCATGCAGCGCTGGTTCGCCGATCCCGTGATTAATGTGCACAACATCGACCGTGGTCTGGGCAACATCTTTACCCATGACCATTTCTCACCTTCCACTCATCAGCAACTGGGGCTCTATGGCACCGTACTGACCGAGCCGGCGGGTTCTGAGTGGTTTCACGCGGAAACGGGTGAACGACTGTACAACACCGCCGAACGTCAGGATGGCGGACCGACCTCCTGGCAGGCGGTGATTGCTACCGGCGATCTCAATGGCGATGGCAAAAACGACAGCTTCCGCGAGTTTTTCCTGGAGTACAGTGACTTCGTGCATGCCTACGAGGCGGGTGTCTATGTGGGTGCCGGCCCCGATGGTGTGCCTGACCCCGGAGCCTACCCGGCGACGGCCGATACCTTCCGCTATGCCATCAATCCGCCGGGACGGCAGAGCGCCAGCTCCTTGCTGGAATCGGTGGTCGAGGTGGAAGGCGGCCAATTACCTGGTTGTCCGAGCCGACCCTGCCCGCAGGCACTTTCGGTCGAGGATCCCGGAATGTACACCGTCAACTATCGTAACGAACCGGTGGGGCTGCGCATTTATGACCCCGAACGGATAGCGCCGGACGGCAAGCCGGGTATGCAGGCCGAAGGACTGGCCGGTGACCTGGCACATGCCCTGCAAAGTCGTACCGATCGTGCCATACCGGCCTTGAATCTGGCGCCCAGCGCTATTATCTCGGCCGTGGGCCCGACCGGTGGCACCACTACCTTCCCGCCCCATATCAACACCAGCGGCGATCAGCCGGGTGACCCCTTTACTCCGATGTTGCGAACCTACTCGGGGGACAATGTGCGGTTAAGGGTGCATCCCGGCGGGTATGAGGAGGCACACAACGTGACCCTGCACGGTATCAAGTGGCTAAGTAACGGAACCGGAGTCGGCTCCAGCTCCAACTCCGGCTGGCGGGCCTCACAGCAGGTTGGCCTGTCGGAGCAATTCGGTTTTGCGGCCCCGGTCGCCATGCTGTCGAGCTCGGATGCCGAGACCGGCGATTACCTGTATTCCATGAGTGCCTCGGTGGAGGGCTACTGGCACGGCATGTGGGGGATCATGCGTAACTACACGCGCAGTCGTAATGATTTGTTCCCCTTGCCGAACAATCCCCAGCCGCTGGCATCGCGCAATACGGTTGACTTCGACGGTACCTGCCCACGCAATGGACCCAACCCCAACGGCATAGGGACCAGAGAAACACCTCAGCGCAACTACGAGATAGTGGCGGTGTTGGCCAACGACATCCTGGATAACCCTCTGGGGCTGACCATAGGGGATCCGAGTGGTGAAGGCCTGCATGTGGGCGGACCACTCAATCCGGATGGTGGTACTCTGGTCTATAACTCACGACCCGTGAGTATTCCCGAGGAGAGTGTGCTGGACGAAGAAACCGGTGAAGCTACCCTCATTGGCGGCCAGTCTGGCCCGCTGCACGACCCCACCGCCATCATGTATGTGCACAAGTCCGATCTGGACCCTCTGACCGGCAAGCTGAAAGCAGGGGTGCCTATCGAGCCGCTGGTACTGAGGGCCGCCGCCGGGGATTGTATTAACGTGGAGCTCGAAAACCGTTTGCCGCTGGCCATGCCGGATCTGCCCAACTTCGCGGTGATGGCAGACACGGTCAAACGCGATCGCTTTGGCGACCGCGGGGCCACCACGTTCAACAATAACCTGATGCGACCCTCCAATCATGTGGGGATCCATGCCCAGCTGCTGGCTTACGATGTCACCAGGAGCGACGGCGCTAACGTCGGTATCAACCCGGTACAGACAGTACCGCCACGGGTGGCCGGAACGCTCGAGTACCCGAGTAGAAGCTATCAGTACTACGCCGGACACTTTGAGCGAGAAGGGCGACCGGTTTCTCAAATGGGACGTAATGTCGACCGGATCGATGCCACTCCCATCGAGTTTGGTGGCTTGAACCTGATGCAAGCCGATAGGGTCAAGCAACCGCAGAAGGGTCTGTCCGCGAGTATGGTCATCAGTCCTTTGGGATCTACCTGGACCGAGGATGCGGACACGCGAGCCTCTGCAACCGTGCAACCTCTGGGCGAGCCGGCATATCGCGACTTCACCCTGAGCTGGCAGCGAGGGCTGAATATGCGTTGGGCCGATGGTCGACCGGTGGAGAATATGATGCCGGAAGGCTTCGGGGTACCCGCAGACCCGGAAGATAACTCGGGCATGGCCATCAACTACAAGAGCGAGCCGCTTTGGTATCGGTTTGAAAAGGCGCCTGATGCTCCCGTGGGACGGGCCGGTGGCCATGGCTGGGGAGATATTCCCAACGCCCATATGGCCTACAGTAACGATCTGACCGGTGGTGACCCCGAAACACCCGTGTTGACGGTAGCCCCGGGACAGCCGTTCCGCACTCATGTGCTGCAAGGTGCCAGTGCGGGGCGTGCGGGGAGCTTCCAGCTCACCGGCCACGTGTGGGGACGTATGCCGTTCGTGTCGGAGAAGCAAGACGGTTATGGCTACCCGCTCAAGCATCCGGGCGTCGGTTCCGTGGCCTTCGGCTATAATCCACAGGACATGTATACCGGTGTTCAGGAGAGCATATTGCCGGCAACCCATTTCAGCATGATGTTCCCCAGTGCTGGTGGGAGTAACGCGATACCCGGAGACTATCTGTACCGGGACGTTACCGGCGGCGGTAATGCCAACGGGCTCTGGGGTATCTTGCGGGTTGCGGCTCTCGAGACACCTCCGCCCGCAGATGATGGCAGACCGCCTCGACGTGAGCAAACCAGAAGGTAGTAAGCAACATAGCCCGGAAGCGGATTCCGGGCTTTTTTAACAAGAGGGATATGCCGATGAAGCTATCATCGATATTTTATGTGCTGTGTTGCGCGACACCCTTGCTGATGACCCAGTTGCAGGTGCACGCGGCCGAGACAACCACTGAATCCGGGGCGGCCAGCGATGCCCCCCATCATGTTCGAGACACCCCAACCAAGAAAGAGCATCACCTGCAACGGGATGGAGTCGACATCGACTTCGAGATACTTCCGCTTGGCAACGACACCATACCCACAGAAGGCAAGCTGGTTGATATTCGTTTTCGACTTCGCGACGCGACCACGGGGCAGCCCATTTCCGGCCAAATACCGGGTGCCTGGCTCGATGTTTCCCAAAGTGTCCCCGAGGGCGGGGATTATCAGTCCCAGTGCAAGGACAAAATCGGTTATTACCTCAAGGGGCGCATGGGGGCCCGTCCCTTGATCGACTTCAACAGCTATTACCTGATGGTGCTCAATCAGGATGCCAGTCTGACGGTGATAGACCCGTCCATTTCGGTCGGAGGCATCACCAGTACCCTGAGCCGCATTGCGCTAAAACGCGCGCCCATGGACTGGGTGGTCGGGACGAACAACAAACGGCTCTATGTGTCCATGCCCAATGCCGGAGAAGTCGCGGTGATCGATACCGAAAACTTTACGGTGCTGACCAATATTGCCGCCGGTCCCGAGCCGGTGCGGGTGGCATTGCAACCGGATCAGCGTTATCTGTGGGTCGGCAACGATAGCCGACATCAGGAGCTGGGGGGGGTGACCGTCATTGATACCCAGAGTCTTGAGCCGTTGAAAACCCTGGTCACGGGGGCGGGTCATCATGATATTACCTTTAGTGACGACTCCCGTCATGCCTTTGTCAGTAATCGGGATGCGGGCACCCTGACGGTGTTTGATGTGGCGACTCTGACTGAGGTGGCGCAAATCAACACCGGGCCACATCCACTGGCGGTGGCATATTCTCCCTTGTCCCAGGCGGTTTATGTCAGCGATGGCAAGGAGGGGACGGTCACTGTGGTCGATGCCCGTAGTCTGCAGGTACGCAAGGTCATTCAGGCCGAGCAAGGTATAGGGCCCTTGCGTTTCAGCCAGGACGGTCGTTTTGGCATAGTGCTTAACACCCTGGAAGACAGCGCAACGGTCATAGACGCGGCGACCGATGAGGTGCTGCACAGTGTCGAGGTGGCCGCCGAGCCTTATCAGCTGGTGTTTACCCGTTCTTACGCCTATATCCGCGGCCTGGCTTCATCCCGAGTCTCCATGATTAATCTGTTATCGCTGGGGGCAGGAAAAACCCCCACAGTACAGAGCTTCGAGGCAGGCCCGGCGGCGCCCAAGTTGGCCGGGAGTCTTCCCCTTGCCACCAGTCTGGCTCCGGCCCGGGAAGACGCCGCCGTCTACGTGGTGAACCCGGTTGATAACAGCACTTACTTCTACACCGAGGGCATGAATGCGCCCATGTTCAGTTACCTGAATCGTGGGCATGCGGCGCGGGCCGCCACGGTGATTGACCGTCGTCTGCGTGAGCTGGAGCCCGGCGTTTACAGTGCCAAAGTCAAGCTGCCGGCGGCCGGCAAGTTTGATGTGGCGCTGATGCTCAATCAACCGCAATTGACACACTGTTTCGCCACCGAGGTGGCCATCGATCCGGCCTTGGTGCAGCGATTGCAAAAACCCCAGGTGGAGTTCCTGTGGGATAAGCCACTGGTGGCGGGTACGTCGGTCACCATGCACTTGCGATTGACGCGGGGGCGAGACAATCAGCCGGTGAGCGGAATCGATGATCTGCGGGTACGTTATTTTCAGGCACCGTCATCCCGCCCCCGCGAGGTAGAGGCCCTGGAGATCGGTGACGGCGTCTATGAGGCCAGGGTAGATCTCGCGTCGGCCGGTGCCTATTACCTGCATGTGGCCGCGGCTTCCCTGAGGTTGGGATTTAATGATCTGCCTTATACCAGTCTGCGTACCCAGCCTGGGGGGAAGGGCGACCGAACAAGTACGTTAAGAAAATAACTTGGCATAACAGGAGTAACAATGATGAAAGGATGCAACATCAGTGCAGGTAAGCTACTCGTTCTGTTTGGGGCGAGTCTGCTCGCTACTTCGGTGCAGGCCCATTCACCCGAACACCATATTCATGAACAAGCGGAGCCAACCCAGGCGGCGGATGCGATGGTGCACTTCGCCGAGGTGTCCTTGCTCGATCAAACCGGCCACTCGGTTAACCTCAAAGAGGATCTGGTGGCAGACAAACTGGTGGTGATGAGCTTTATCTACACCACCTGTACCACGGTGTGCCCCGTGGTCTCGGGGTTGATGAGGCAGGTGCAGAGTCAGCTTGGCGAGCGAGTAGGAGACGAAGTGCAACTGGTGTCCATCAGCGTGGATCCCTTGCGTGATACCCCAAGCCGGCTGCTGCAATACTCTGAAAATTTTAACGCGGGAACCGGCTGGAGCTGGCTCACTGGTACTACTCAGTCGATCGATCAGACCCTCAAGGGCCTGGGCGCCTGGGCAGCCGATTATGAGGCTCACCCGCCGTTGATCATGGTGGGTGACGGGCGCAGCGATCGTTGGGCCCGCTTCTATGGATTTACATCCCCCGATACTCTGGTCGCCAAGGTCGATGAACTCAGTCGCGCTCGCCAGTCGCTGGCACGTAACCATTCCGCTATGCATGAAGGAACTCAACCATGAAATACCTACCCTTTAGCGCCCTGATGTTGAGCGTGATGATCAACCCTGTCCTGGCTCATGAAAACCATGATGATCATGATAAGCATCCACAGGCGGAGCAGACTGAAGTGAGTGCACCTCAAGACGCCCGCAGTTATTTTACCGACACTGCCTTGCTAAACCAGCACGGGGAAAGGGTGCGCTTCTACAGCGATGTATTGCAAGACAAGGTGGTACTGCTGAATGTGGTATTTACCCAGTGCGCCGATGCCTGTCCGTTGATCACCCGAAAGCTGAAAGAGGTACGGGAAGCGATGGATGAACAAACCGCCGAGCGGGTGCACTTTATTTCCGTGACCAGCGACCCCGTGAACGATGATCCCGAAGTGCTCCAGACATTTATACAAAAGCATGGGGTAGACAGCCCAAACTGGAGCTTTCTGACTGGTGGCAAGGCTGAAGTTGATCTGGTGTTGTCGCGTCTCGGACACTTTATTGCTAGTCCGGAAGCCCATTCGACCTTGCTGATTGCCGGCGATGTGGCGAACAAGCGGTGGAGCAAGATCCGGCCCGATGCACAGGTGCAGGCGATTGCCCAGCGTTTGCAATTGTTGACCGAACCCAGGTACTGACCCTATGCGCTATCGACTATGGTTGGCTGGCGCTTTACTGTGTCTGAACGGGCCCGTTACCGCCCTCGAGCTTAACCCGCAAGAGACGGCGGGCAAGCGGTTGTATCTGTATGGCGAAGGGGCGGGGGACAGTTTGGTTCAGGCACGAGTGGGGGCTGCCGGCACTGTATTGCCCGCCTCGGTACTGCCCTGTGCCAGTTGTCATGGGGCGGACGGACGTGGTCGGCCGGAAGGCGGCGTACGGCCCCCGGCCATTCTTTGGCGGCGGCTGACTCTTTCTTATGGGGGACAACTGAGCCATGGGCGTTCTCGCCCGCCCTATGACGAACACACCTTTGCCCGTGCGGTGACAGAAGGGCGGGATCCAGCCGGTGAACGACTGGATCCCGCCATGCCCCGGTTTGTGATGTCGTTGCGTGATATGAACAACCTGACCGCCTATTTAAAGCGGCTGGAAGAGGATGGTGATCCCGGGCTGAAAGAGAACAGCTTGCGTATCGGCAGCCTGCTCCCCAAAGCAGGAGCCAGGGCGGAAATGGGGGCGACGGTCGCCGGTGTGCTTGAAGAAGTATTTGCGCGCATCAATGATAACGGGGGGATTCATGGCCGCCGGCTCGAGCTGGTAGTCGTGGATCCCGGAGTCACCCGAGCCAGTGCCGAAGCGGCATTGGACGAATTACAGGAGAGTGAACCGGTTTTTGCCTTGCTGGCACCGCTGGTGCCGGGGCTGGACGAAGCGCTGTCTGAATGGGCCGAAGCCATGGGGATCCCCCTGATAGGCCCGCTTGACCCCTATGCAGACGGCAACGGGCGTAGCATGGTCTTTCGGGCTCTGGCCGGCTTGCGGGAGCAATTGCAGGCGCTCGGCGATTTTGCCGGCGATATGCTGCCCCCCGATGGGCGCAGTGCATTTATCGCCTACTCGGATATGGCTCACCAACGTGAGCTGGCCGAGTCACTGGCAGAGCAGCTGCGCCGCTCTGGGTGGTCTAGGGTACAGCTGCTGGATAATCGTCAGCAACGCAGGGCTGATGAGTCCATAACGACACTCCACCAGGCACTGTTTTTCATCGGCGCCTCGCAAGACTTTGCCGAGCTGGCCGAACAGTGGCATGCGGCAGGGCGACGACCTTATCTGTTTGCCGTTTCGGCTCAGGTTGCCGGTGAAGTGCTGAATTTACCAAGCACATTCTCTGAGCGGGTGTTTCTTGCTTATCCCTTTCTGCCCAGTGACTGGACTTCGGCCGGGGCCACCGAGTTGGCCGCGATACGGCAAAGCCGGCAGCTGAGTGGCCAATATACGGCGCTGCAGGTGCAAGCCTATTGTGCCGCCGTTTTGCTCGGCGAAGGTCTCAAACGTTCCGGTCGAGACGCCAGCCGAAAAAAGCTGGTGACTGCTCTCGAGGCTCTTTATGATTTTAATACCGGGCTGAGCCCGACCCTGAATTTTGGGCCAGGAAAAAGGGTTGGGGCCGCGGGAGCGCATGTGGTGACGGTGGATCTTGAAACTCGGCGTTTTCGGCCACTAGGGCCTTATCTTCGTATAGAGGAGTCGCTATGAAGGGCATTAAATGGGGACTGTTGTTCATCTTGTATTGCTCACAAATGAGTATCGGCTGGTCTCAGATTGTGGGGGTGGCGGCCAGAGTCAACGGGGTAGAAATCACTAATTTCCGCCTCGATCGCCATTTTGCCGATTATCTATTGTCTCAAGGACGCAGCGTGGGTGCTATTCGTAGCCCGAGTGTTTACAAGCGGTTTAAAAACGAAGCGCTGGAACAACTGATCGATAAGGAGCTGTTATGGCAGGAAGCACAGCAACGCGGACTGAAAGTGGATCCGGCACGAGTGCAGGCGGAGTTACAAAAAATAAAATCGGCTTTCAGCAGCGCCGAGAGCTTTGCTCGTCGGCTGGATAAAGATGGCTTTGATGAATCCGGTTATGTGGATTACCTGGAGCAGGAGCTGGCGGCCATGATGGTACTGGAGTCGCTCACTCGGGTGTTTTCGCCCTCCGAAGAGGAAGTGAATCGACTCTATCAATTGAACCTGCGACTGTTTGAACGACCCGAACAGTTACAGGCACGGCACATACTGCTGAAAGTCGATGCCGGAGCGGATAGCGAGACCGACGCCGCGGTGCATCAACAGCTTACAAGCCTGCAGCAGCAATTAAGTCAGGGTGCTGACTTTGCCGCTCTGGCACGCAGTTATTCGCAAGACAGCTCGGCGGAACAGGGTGGCTTGCTGGATGATTTTCAGCGAGGTGATATGGTTTTGCCATTCGAAACCGCCGCCTTTGCTCTTGTGCCGGGAGACGTCAGCGAGCCGGTACGAACCCAATATGGTTGGCATTTGATCAAACTTGAACAGCACAAACCAGCGGTCTCGATGCCAGCGCAACAGGCCAAGGAGCTTATTCGACAGCAGCTGGCCACCCAGCAGCAGGCCGAGGCGCGCGATGACGCCCTGGCACGACTGCGAGCTGATAGCGAGATTGAAGTGCTGTCTCGCTAATGGCTTGAGAGTCCCCAAAATTGGGGAAATCAGTGTTACCCACCCACCTTTTCCTCTATTTTTGGGATAGACGCATCATATCTGATATAAATTTCGGCTATTTTCATGAAATACGGGATAAATTCACGGTATTTTTTTGGCGTGAAGTATGCATGTTTACGTCTGGATGCGTGCTACTGCAGCAGGAAAGCCCGCTTGGAAAATAATAGGAGTTTTCCATTATGAATTACAAGGTGTTAATAGTCGAAGATGAACTTATTTTAGCGCAAAACCTCAAGCTTTATCTCGAGTTTCAACAGCTGGAGGTTCAGGTTGTCAGTAACGGGGCCAGTGCTATCAGTCTGGTACAGAATGATTTTACTCCAGACATTATCGTACTCGACTTTCGTTTGCCGGATATGGCAGGACTCCTGGCATTGGATACCATTCATCAATACTGGAATGGTCATTGCGTATTAATGACAGGAAATCCGATCAATGATGTTCGCGAACAGGCAGTGCAGCGCGGAATAAGCTACATTCTATTTAAACCTTTTCCACTGGCGGAGTTGGCCCGGGCAATACGGGCGTTAAGGGACGTTAGTCAGAGCAATCATTGCGATGTCGGCTCGCTCGAGAAGAGAGAAGATCGCAGGAGCCGTCAGCGCAGTGACTTTCCATTACAGATGTATGATGGCACCTGGGTATATGCTGAACGGCGTCAGTCTGAGCAAGCTGACATTCCGGATATAATCAGCTCAAAAGATGAATCGACCGAGGATAACGGTCGAACCTAATGCGCGAGGGAAGGTCATGGATAGACGATCCTTATTGATGGGGGTTGAGCCTGATAATCAGGACATACAGGATAGAGCAGCTACACCCGTCACGCCTCGCTTCGATGCAGGGCTATTAGGTCATGCGCGAACCTTGTCCGCTGAAAGTGGACGGCGGCTGGTGGTCGAGCTGGAAGAACTGGTGGCGCTGACGCCGGATGAGTTTACGCTGAACCTGGGGCAGAGCCTGCATTACCCTGTGCTGGACAGCGAACGCCTGTTTTCCTGTGTGCCCTGCTTCGAGCGCGTGTCATTGGCACAAGCGCTCAAACGAGAGTTTGTCATGGTCCAGCTGGACCAGCAGCCGGTGGGCGTTTTTTCCGATCCATTCGACGATGCAAGGTTGGCGTGGATCGACGCCTGTCTGGACGGTGCCCCCTTGTACCTGGTACACAGAGAAGCGCTGGTTGCTTATCTGGCCCGTCATGAAGAGACATACCAGGCCGTTGGTACTCTGAATGCCGAGACCGAGCCCCATGATGACAGTGATGTCACGCTGGAAAACCTGTCCTTGACCAGTATCAGCGAAGATCCCAGCCTGGTAGTCAAACTGGTCAACTCAACCCTCTACGATGCCCTGAAAATACATGCCAGTGATATACATATTGGTATGACGGGGCAGGGGCTGGTTATTAAATACCGTATCGATGGGGTGTTGAATAATATCAGTCGCGTACATGGCAGTGATATTGCGGAGCAGGTTATTTCTCGCGTTAAGGTGATGGCAGAGCTGGATATCGGCGAAAAACGAGTGCCCCAGGACGGCCGTTTCAAGATTGCGATAAAAGGGCGACAAATAGATTTTCGAGTCTCCATTATGCCCAGCATCTTTGGTGAAGATGCGGTATTGAGGGTACTCGACAAGCAGGAGTTGGCGGACAAGACCCAGGGGGTTCACCTGGAGTCGCTAGGCTTTGAAGAAGCCACCTTGCGTCACCTGCGGCGGCTGGCAGCTGAGCCCTATGGCATGGTACTGGTCACCGGGCCGACGGGCAGCGGCAAGACCACCACCCTTTATGCGATGCTGACCGAAATCAACCATGGCGTAGACAAGATCATCACCATTGAGGATCCGGTCGAATACCAGCTGCCCGGAGTGCTGCAAATCCCGGTTAACGAGAAGAAAGGACTGACCTTTTCTCGTGGGCTACGCTCCATTCTGCGTCACGATCCGGACAAAATCATGGTCGGTGAAATTCGAGATCCCGATACCGCCCAAATAGCCGTGCAATCTGCGCTCACCGGTCATCTTGTGTTTACCACTATTCATGCCAACAACGTGTTTGATGTTATTGGTCGTTTTACCCAGATGGCAGTCGATCCCTACAGCTTCGTATCCGCACTTAACGCGGTATTAGCCCAGCGCTTGCTTCGCCTGGTGTGTCCGTCCTGTGTCACTCCCGTTACTCCCAGTCAGAATGAGCTGCAAGCCTCGGGGCTGGACAGCGCCAGTATCGAGGGGTTCCATTTTGTGCACGGCACCGGCTGCGGCCATTGCCGGGGAACCGGCTATCACGGCCGCACGGCGATCGCCGAATTATTACAGTTGGACGATGAGCTGCGCCAGCTGATCATCGACCGCCGGCCGGTTGCCGAGCTCAAAGAACTCGCCTGTCAACGTGGGCTGCATTTGTTACGCAGCTCGGCGCTGGCGCTGGTACGTGAAGGACGAACCACCCTGGAGGAGATCAACCGTGTCACTTTTGTCGACTGAGCGTTATATCGCCGTCCTGGGTGGTGAAGGAGTGGGTTTATGCCGAAGCTCGCGGGATGGATTGGTGTGGCTGGGCCGTGCCGACAACAAGGAGAGTGAAAAGTCGGGCTGGCTAGCGGCACTGGAAGGGTTGGAACGCTTGTTCGAACAGGTGTCGAGTCGGGGACGGGCCAAACTGTATGTGCTGGTCTCTAATCAGTTTACCCGCTATTGCCTGCTTCCCTGGAGTGAGCAAATCGACTCGCCTGGCGAGTTACAGAATTATGCCGGTATTTGTTTTGAGGAGATCTATGGCTCGCTCAATAATGAGTGGCAGTTTCGTTTTTCGCCCGAAGCCGGGGGGCGGACTCGTTTGGCGGCGGCTATGCCAGCTGAATTGCTCCTCAGCTTGCAACAGAGCGCCAACAGCAGAGGCTGGCAACTAGGCTCGGTACAACCTTATCTGATGGCGGCGTTCAACCGCTTTTCCAAAGCGCTGCCCGAGGATGACTTTTTGTTCATTCTCGCGGAACCCAAGCGCAGTACCTTGCTGTTGGCACAAGGAGGGCACTGGGCGCACGTACGTTCGTTGTCGAGTGACGATACCGATCAGGCGCTGGGCATCCTGATTGAACGGGAAAGGGAGTTGCAGGAACTCGAAGGCTCGCCGGTGTCACAAGTTTACCTGCATGCACCAGGCCGAGCCGAGTCGCCACCCAGTCCGGTTTGTGCGGTGCTCACCCATCCCCTTGCTCTACCCCTACCCGAAGTGGGGGGAGATTATCTTTATACCATGGCAATGGCGGTACTCTGATATGCGGTCACTCGAACTCGACTTTCAATCTCGTCCACGGGCCAGTCTACCGGGGTGGGGGTTGCTGCTGCTGGCCGTCATTGTTGTCCTGTTTAGCCTGCTATACCAATGGCGACTCACCGCCGCCACAGAAGACCAGCAGCATGAACTCGCACGGGTAGAAGGAACTTTGCCGGGACGCAATGCGGCCACGGGGGCTGCCGCAGGCTATGCCAGCCCGGTGCAAGAGGCCGAATTGAAAGAGATCCGCCGGGTGTCCGAACAGATGAACCGCCCCTGGGAGGGGCTGTTTACCCTGCTTGAAACTATGTCGCGGGAGGACGTATCTCTGCTGTTACTGGCACCGGATGCGCACAAGCGGCAGATACGCATCTCGGCCGAGTCTCGTGATTTGCCGGCCATGCTGGCCTTTCATCGTCAGCTTGAGCAAAGTGATGAATTAAGCGATGTGTCGCTATTGAGCCACGAGATAGTGGCGAGTGTGGCCGAACGGCCGATTCGCTTCACCCTGCTGGCGACCTGGGAGGTGAACCATGAGTATCCCTAAGCTGATCCTCCAGGAGCAGTGGCAACGATTGGGCTGGCCTGGCTGGACAGGAGGGCTGTTGCTGCTGTTGGCGCTGGGTTACGGTGTTCTGGTGCTCTTGCCGGAACGGCAGCATTTGGCGACGCTGAAGCAGCGTACCAGCCAGGCCGTTGAATACCGCGAGCGGCTGGAGCAGGGGCTGGATGTGCCGCCAGCGGCGCCGGGACAGCAAGTGGATGATTTTTATCAGGCTTTGCCGGCACAGATGGATGCCACGACCGCCATCGATCGTATTTATGTGTTGGCCGATCAGGAACACATCTCTTTGTCCCGCGGTGAATATGCACTGGGGGTTGATCCAAAAACGCAACTGGTACGTTATCAAATTCTGTTGCCGGTGCGTGGCAGCTACCCTCAATTGCGGCGTTTTCTCCATGGACTCCTGGCCGAATTACCCGCGGTGGTACTGGAGGAAGTAGATTTTCGGCGTAAGCAGATTGCCGATGCCCAACTCGAAGGCCGAATTCGTATGACATTATATTTGTCGAGGTTGTGATGGAACACCGCAAACGACTTTACTGGGTGATTTTTTTGGGACTGGCCGGCGTTATTGCCATTATCCCCGAATACTTTTTTACCGAAGAGAGCGCAAGTATGCCCGTCCAGACAAGGGCGGACTTCTCACCGCAGGAGCAAGGGCAGTTGGCGACATTACGTTCTGGCCAAAAGTCGGTGAGTATGAGAAAACAGGAGGGCAGTATCAGGAGGGAAAAACAGGCAGTAGAAACCAGTACCGATCTGTTTGCCCCCCATAGCTGGTATGTGGCACCGCCGCGAGTACCGGTGGCTGTGGTCCCCGTGTACTCACCTCCGCCGCGGCGTCCTGTGGCGCCCCCTCTGCCTTTTCGTTTTATTGGCAAACTGGATGACAGCCAGAAAATGCTGGTTTTTTTACAACGAGGAGAAGAGGTTCATGTTGTTAGTGTCGGTGATGTGATCGACGGCACTTACCGGGTAGATGGAGTTACCGACGACAGGATGACGTTGGTCTATCTGCCTCTGCAAGCGACTCAGTCTCTAAATGTAGGGAGCAAACTATGATAGTGGCAGCACGGGTTAATGACGACGGAATGACGTTAGCCTGCCTGCCTTTTCCGGCGGTGATTTCTGTTTCTGGCGGGAAGGCTTGGGTAAGGAAAAGAGTGACCGGGTGTTCGTGGGGCCGCTGGTTGATCATGATAGCAGGGCTGGTTCTGCTGGCCGGATGTGCCGGTGTGAGCCGGCATGAGGGCCTGACGCTTATCGAGTCGGGGAGCTACGAGGAAGGGCTGGCTAAGCTCGAGCAGAGCGCCGCGGAAAAGCCACGCAACACGGCCCTGCAGCTTACGCTGGCAACGCAGCGCAAGAAGGTATTAACGACCTTGTTGAGTCAGGCCGACATGGCCAGAGCTTCACGAGACTTCGTGAGTGCCCGGCTTGGCTATCAACGGGTACTGGGCATTGAGCGCTATAATGCCAGAGCACAAGAAGGGCTGCGTCAACTGGATGAGATGCGCTATATCAGCGACATGCTTCGGCATGGGCAGACGGCGCTGCGACGAGGTGATTTAAGTGGCGCCGAGCAGCAGGTACGCTCCATTTTCGCCCTGGATCCGAAACACGAAGGCGGGCGACAGTTACAGCGCAGCATCGAAACACTCAGGGCGCGTACGCGTACTCCCTATCCGCAGTTACGTTCCCGCTTGAGCCGTCCGGTAACCCTGGAGTTCAGAGACGCCAATCTGAAAGTTATCTTCGAGGTGCTGGCGAGTACAGCCGGGTTGAACTTTATCTTCGATAAAGACATCAGGCCGGATCTCAAGGCGTCGATATTTGTGCGTCAAGTCAGCATCGAAGACGCCGTTGATCTGCTGTTGCAACAGAATCAGTTGCATCAGAAGGTGATCAACGACAATACCATTCTGATTTATCCCGACTCGCCACAAAAACTGAAGGATTATCAGGATTTGGTGATGCGCACTTTCTACCTGACCAATACCGATGCCAACTCGGCGCTTAATCTGATTAAGACCATGCTTAAAACCCGGGATATCTTTATTGACGAACGGCTCAATACCCTGACCATGAGAGATTCGCAGGACGCGGTGCGTATGGCCGAAATGTTGTTGTTGTCGCAAGATCAAGCCAGCCCTGAAGTGGTGCTGGAGCTGGAAGTGATGGAAGTGTCCCAGCAGCGAATTCTTGACCTGGGGCTGCAATGGCCCAACACCTTTGGTGTGATTAACGCAGATGGATCCGCTATCGGAATTCTGGATCAGTTGCGGGGTATAGATTCGGGGCGCATCACCATATCACCGTCTCCTCAGCTCAGGATTAATGCCCAGGATAATGACGTGAATACCTTGGCCAGTCCGGTGATCCGGGTGACCAACAAGGAGCAGGCCAAGATCCATATTGGCCAGCGAGTTCCTATTATCAGTGCCACCTCGGTGCCCTCCACTCAGGGGCCGGTAATTACCGAAACCATCACCTATCTGGATGTGGGTCTGAAGCTGGATGTAGAGCCGACCATTTATCTTAACGATGAGGTGGGGATCAAAATATCTCTGGAGGTGAGCAACGCTACGCCACAGCGGCCCACCAGTACGGGAACCATTCCGGTACAGATAGATACTCGCAATGCGATGACCACGCTGCGGCTGCGTGATGGCGAAACCCAGTTGCTGGCCGGCCTGATGCGTAATGACCATTCTTCCAGCGGTAACAAGATCCCGGGGCTCGGTGATGTTCCCGGTTTGGGTCGACTGTTTGGCAGTAATCAGAATACGGTCGGCAAGTCGGAACTGGTGTTGTCCATTACTCCGCGAATTGTTCGCAACCTGCCATACCGCAGCCCCAGCGACATGGAGTTCTCGAGCGGCACCGAGAGCCACTTGCAGCTGCAACCCGTTTCGGTACCACTGCCTTCGCTAGGAGCCGAAGGGCTGGACAGGGAATCGCCGGCATCCTGAGGAGGCTTTATGTTGCAGCGATTACGGGGTTTTTCACTGATCGAAATGGTGATCACCATGGCGCTGGTGGCGCTGCTTGCCAGCATGGCATTACCCATGACGGAAACCGTGATCCGTCGCGGCCACGAGCAGGAGCTTAAAACGGCCTTGTACCAGCTCCGTGATGCCATTGATGCCTACAACATGGCGGCGACAGCCGGGTATATTCAAACGTCGGCCAATGAAAGTGGTTACCCTCCCTCCCTGCAGGTGCTGGTGGAAGGGGTACGCGACGTACGAGATGTCAAAGGTGGAAAAATCTACTTCTTACGCCGCATACCACGAGATCCTTTTGCCGATCAACGACGGGAGGCGGCAGAGCACTGGGGGTTGCGTGCCTACGATAGCCCGGCAGATGAGCCTAGGGCCGGGGACGATGTCTTCGATGTTTATTCATTGGCTCCCGGCACGGGGCTTAACGGTGTTCCATATCGAGCATGGTGACTTATGAAACGGAACCTGGGTTTTACCCTGATTGAACTGCTGGTAGTGATGGGCATTATCGCCATGCTACTGACGGTGGCGGGGCCACGTTATTTTACCAGCCTGGAAAAGGCGAAGGAGACCACGCTCCGCCAGAGTCTGTCGGTAATGCGTGAGGCGCTCGATCAATATTATGGCGATACCGGCCACTACCCGGACTCCCTTGAGCAGCTGGTGGAGCAGCGCTATCTGCGCAGGTTGCCGCAGGATCCCATTATCGAGCGCAGTGACTCATGGGTCATAGTGCCACCGCCGGAGGGTAACGGGGTGGGGGATATCAAAAGCGGAGCCCCCGGCCAGGCCCGGGATGGAAGTCGGTATGCGCAGTGGTAGCGGTGTGGCCGCAGGACAACAGGGATTTACCTATATCGGGGTGCTGTTCCTGGTGGTGTTAATGGGATTGGCGCTGGCCGGAACCGGGCAACTCTGGTCACTGGGTAGTCAGCGCGCCAAGGAAAGGGAGCTACTGTGGGTAGGGACTCAGTATGCCCAGGCACTGCGCAGCTACTACCGCAGCTCGCCGGGCGTGGCCCGGTATCCGCAACGGCTGGAAGAATTGCTGGAGGATCCCCGTTTCCCTCAGGTTCGTCGCCATCTGCGCCGTCTCTACCCGGATCCGATGACCGGAAGTCATGACTGGGGGCTGATCCTGTCCGTTGATGGCCGCATTGCCGGCGTTTACAGCCGATTGCAGGCGCAGCCGTTAAAGCAGGCGAACTTCCCGGCTCAGTGGGTGGAGTTCGAGCGTATGGGCAGCTATCGGGACTGGCAGTTTGTGGCGGAAAGGTCCTTTCTGGTGAACTGACCTCAAGCCAGGTTGCCGCGCTATGGGGTCTACAATCATGACAGGGATTAGCGAAATGAAATATCAGACGAGCAATCATCCAGAGTGTGCTTGTGTACCCAGTAAGAGCGCACTATTTGTCACTGTGGCCGAGAGCTGGAGGATAGCTAAAAGTTCCCGTTCGGGAGGAAGGCGACCACTATTAATGGGGTTGCTACTGCTGTTGTTGACGGCAGGGAGCGTGAACGCGAATGAGGATGAGATGATGGGGTTTATCGTCGATAACAGTATTTCTCGCGTCGGGCATGAGTTCTATCGTTATTTCACCGAGCGGTTGCGGGATACCAGTAAACTGGACTTTAATCTGGTGGTGCGCGAACGACCATCGGCCCGTTGGGGCAGCCTGGTGTGGGTAGAGTATGAAGGACGAACCCTTTATCGTAATTTTCTGGCCCCGAATACCTCGCAGTTGCAGTCGGTCGCGCATGAAGCGGCGGATTTGATACGTGAAGAAGTTGCCCGACAGAAGTTGGAAAATATGTTTCAGGATACATTTGATTTGGAGAGGGATGAATTATGAAGATAAAAATGACATCGACTTCGCTCTGTCTCTGGCTGGCCGCCAGTTGTTTTGCCGGATCGAGTCAGGCCACCGAGCTGGTTTATACTCCCATTAACCCCACCTTTGGTGGCAGCCCTTTGAACGGTTCTTTTTTGCTGGGTAGTGCCCAGGCTCAGAATAAACACAAGGATCCGGATCTGGAGAGCCGCACAAGAAGTACCCAAACGGCGCTGGAGCGTTTTACCTCCCAACTGGAATCGCGCCTGCTGTCACAGTTGCTGACTAATATCCAGGACGGCAATACCGGTAGCCTGACCACGGATGCCTTTATGATAGATCTTGAGGATGACGCAGGAATTTTGAGTATTGTGATTACCGACCGAGTAACCGGCGAGGTATCGGAAGTGGTCGTTAACGGCTTGTAATTACAGCCATAATAAACCGCTGTATCAAGGTCTAACAAGGATGTCGAGACAATGAACAGATTAATCATGCTGACCCTGGTGTCAATGGCGCTGTCGGGTTGTGCGGTGCGCGAGCCTGTACAGGCGAAGATGGAACCTGAAACACCGACCCTGACGCCGCGGGCGTCGACCTATTATGATCTGCTGGCGCTGCCCAGCCCCAAGGGGAGACTGGTTGCCGCCGTCTATGGTTTTCGTGATCAAACCGGCCAGTACAAACCCACACCGGCCAGCTCTTTTTCTACCAGTGTGACCCAGGGCGCCGCCAGCATGCTGGTGGATGCGTTGCAAGCCAGTGGCTGGTTTCACGTGCTGGAACGTGAAGGGCTGCAGAATGTACTGACCGAACGCAAGATTATCCGCGCCTCCCAGAACAAGCCCAACACACCAGTTAACATTCAGGATGATTTGCCACCGTTGCAGGCGGCCAACCTGCTGCTGGAAGGGGGAATCATCGCCTACGACACCAATGTGCGCAGTGGTGGAGAGGGGGCGGCCTATCTGGGGATCAGCCTTTCGCACGAGTACCGGGTCGATCAGGTCACGGTTAACCTGCGCGCGGTGGATGTGCGCAGTGGGCGAGTGCTGGCCAACGTCATGACCAGCAAAACCATCTATTCGGTGGGATACAAGGCGGGAGTCTTCAAATTCATCGAATTCAAGGAGCTGCTGGAAGCCGAAGCGGGCTACACCACCAATGAACCGGCCCAGCTCAGTGTCTTGTCGGCAATTGAGGCGGCGGTGGCCCATATGATTGCGCAGGGTATCGAGCAGCGTCTGTGGCAGGCAGCCGACGACAGTAGCTTCGAGCAGTCGTCGTTGCCGAAATATCTCGGCGAGGTGTCGATGTCCCCTGAGCGTGGGTAATAAGGCAGTGCCACTTAGGCCCTGATGATATCTGTGGTATGAGGGCCGTTGGTTGTGGTCTGTTTCAGTTCGATGGTGCGTGTTTCGGGAGCCTGCTCGATATTGTCAATCCACCAGTACAGGCTGGCCTCGATTCGTCCGGGACCGGGTGCCGTTATCTGATTGATTACCGGACATTCGGGCTCGGCTTCCGTTCGTAGCTCTCCGCTCTGAACGGTGCGACTGCGTCCTGCGCTACTGTTTGACAGCACCTGCAGTTTGAAGCGCACCCTCTGACCCGCCCCCTGAAAACACAGGCTGACTTGCACTTGCGCCGGGGCCCGCCTGTAAATATCGAATTGAAGGCTGACCGGCGAGTCGCCCGTCAGCATAACGGCGGATAACAGCATGGCTAGCATGGAATCTGACCCAGTGTTGAAACTAGTGTGGAAACTATTGTTGAAAACCGCTGGCAATCAGCAAGGCGGCAAAAATAAAGCCGCCCACGAGGGCGGCATTGAGTGGGGTTCTGCTTAGTTCTGGATGGTGGTCGCCATGTTGCCGTTGCCGGTCTGGGTGATATAGGCAGCCTGGTTGAAGTTGGCCTGAGTGACAGTGGCCTGGTTACCACTGCCGGATACCTGTGCGATATCGACCCAGTTGCCGCCGCCGGACTGGTTCAGTGAGACGATGCCGTTATCGCCGTTGCTGTAGCCCTTCACAGTGTTACCGCCACCGCTTTGCACCGAGGTCAGACTGTTGCCAATACCCTCCTGATCGAAATACAGCTCGTTGGCGCTGGTGCCTTCTTGTCTGAAGTTCATCTCGTTGTAGTCACCATTCTGGTTCAGCATGGCAATCTGACCGGAGCCGTACTGGCCGCCGTTGTTATAACTACCGTCCAGGGTGCCGGTGCCGACGGTGTTGCCGGTGCCGTTCGAGATGAGCGTCAGGCTGTGGTTGGCGCCTTCCTGGTGGAGGACACTGTCGTTATTACTTCCGGTTTGGATGATGTTTGCCATCACTTCGTAGGCGTCGTACTGATTTACCGTGGCTATGTTGGCCGTACCCTCCTGCCAGAGCGTCGCCTGGTTAGCTGAGCCGTCAAACTGATCGACAAACAGGTCATTGTTGGTCCCGATTTGGGTGACGCTAGAGTTACTGCCCTGCTGAAGTTCTTGCCAGGAGGTGGCGATGTTGCCCGAGCCCGACTGCGACACTGTGGTGGTATTATCGGAGCCGTAATATTGTAGGACGAGAGTATCGTTAAGCTCCGAGCCCACGCCGCCGTATTGAGTCACGGTAATGGTACTGTCATATTCCTCCTCCTGTTCTGTTACGGCGAGGCTGCCGTCGCCAGTCTGGGTGATGTCGCTCTGGTTACCGCTGCCGTACTCTTGAAGGACCGAAGCGTCGTTGTCATTTCCGAGCTGTGTGGTTAAGGAGTGGCTGTTCAGCTCGTCGTCCTGTTTGGCTTCAGCCAGGTTGTTGTTGCCGGTCTGGCTCTGGGTCACGGTGCTGAAGTTGGCCGCGGTCTGGGTCACCTCGGCGGTGTTGTAATCACCGTCCTGGATCTGGGTAGAGGTGCTGTCGTCTGCCAGCACCTGCACGCTGAGCAGGGTCATCATGGCCGCGGCGACTGGCGTAATTTTAAACTTGGTCAGGTTAAACATGGTATTACCTCCAAAGGGTATTTTCCGTGTGCATCACAAATGAACATTCTGTCTGTCACTGATACTGGCGAGAGCCGTCTTGGGCGATACTGCCTTGCAGCCCGGTTCTGAACTGCAAGGTACCGGCGCCGTGCTTGGCGCCGGTCTGCACTATCAATGCCCGATGGGCGGCACCCTGTTGTGGCTCAGTACTGGTTGGCGGTTGCCATGTTGCCGTTGCCGGTCTGGGTGATATAGGCAGCCTGGTTGAAGTTGGCCTGGGTGACAGTGGCCTGGTTACCAATGCCGGATACCTGTGCTATCTCGACCCGGTTGCCGCCGCCGGACTGGTCCAGGGTGACGATACCGTCATCGCCGTTGCTGTAGCCCTTCACATAGTTACCGCCACCGCTTTGTACCGAAGTCAACATGTTGCCGCTACCATCCTGATCGAAATACAGCTCGTTGGCGCTGGTGCCTTCTTGTCTGAAGTTCATCTGGTTGTTGGTACCATCCTGCTTCAGCGTGGCAATCTGGCCGGTGCCGTACTGGCCACCAGCGTTGTTAGTTCCTTCCGGGGTGCCGGCGTCGACTGTGTTGCCGGTGCCACTTGAGTGAACCGTCAGGCGGTGGTCGTTGCCTTCCTGGTAGAGGTAGCTGACGTTACCACTGCCGACTTGGGTGACGCTGGTTGTTACCCAGTCAGCGTTGTATTGCTGGACCAGGGCGGCCTGGGTATTACCCACTTGCCAGATCGTCGCCTGATTGGAGTCGCCCATGAATTGGTCGATAATCGCTTCGTTAATGGTGCCGCCGCCGGTGCCGTGCTGGGTGATGCTGGAGATACTGCCCTGCTGACCCGTCTGCCAGATTTCCGAGTAGCTTTTAGCGCCCCCCTGCAACACGGTGGCGGTGTTAACCGAGCCGCCAGCCTGCTGCACGTAAGTATCGTTAAGCTCCTGGTTCTGAGTCACGGTAATGGCACTGTCGTATTCCAGCAGCTGTACGGTCGCGGCCCGGTTGCCGTTGTCATTCTGGCTGATAGTAGCAGTATTGCCGCCGCCGTCACTTTGAAAGACTGAGGCCTCGTTGTCATTACCTTCCTGTGTGGTTGATGAGGTGCTGCCAATCTCTGCTACCTGCCAGGAGCTGGATTTGTTCCGGTTACCGACCTGGGTCTGGGTGGTGGTGCCGGTTTCCCCCGATCTCTGGACGCTAAGCGCATCGTTGAGCTCTCCCTCCTGGTTCTGCACCGTGCTGCTGTTCAGTTCGCCGTCCTGATCGGCGTAGGCCGCGTTGGTGGTGCCGGCCTGAATTTGCTCTACGGTTTTGTTCGAGTCGGTCTGATAAGATATGGCCTGGTTGCTAGTCCCTGTTTGAGTCTGCATTGTGGAGCTGTAGCTGGCGTTGCTCTGGGTCACCTCGGCGGTGTTTAAGTCACCATACTGGGTCTGGGTAGAGGTGCTATCGTCTGCCAGCACCTGCACGCTGAGCAGGGTCATCATGGCCGCGGCGACCGGCGTAATTTTAAACTTGACTAGGTTAAACATGGTATTACCTCCAAAGGATATTTTACGAGTACGTCACAAATGAACATGTTGTCTGTTTTGTCTGTTACTGATACTGGCGAACCAGTACCTGCAGCTGGTTGCCGTATTGGGCGATACTGCCTTGCAGCCCACTCCCGGACTGCTCGATACGGGCACCGTTGTTGGCGCCGGCCTGTACTATCAATGCCTGGTTATCGGCACCTTCTTGTGAAATAAAGGCCGTATTACCCTGACCCGACTGATTAATCATTGCCATCTGGCTACCTCCTTGTTGCAAGATATAGGCTTCCTGATCCGTACCGGCCTGCACGATAATTCCGAGCAGAGACGAACCGGACTGGTTTAAGTACGCCAGGTTGTTCTGACCCTGCTGGAGCACTGCCGCCAGCTGAGCCTGTGCTGTACTACCGGGTTCGCCTGTCCCTGGCGCTATCAAATCGGCATTCCCGGCCAGGTCGAAGTTCTCCATCAAATCTGCCGCCTGGGGCGGCGGACTGACCAGGCAGAAGCAGAAGCCAAGCACAAGTGCTTTATAGTGGCGTAGCCAGTCTGTCTGGTGTGACATAATGTCAGCTCCTTCTGGTTTTTCTTGCTGCCTGGTTTCCCGGCAGTAAAGCCTGCCTCCGCGACCTTGCAGAGGCAGGGGGACGCTATCGGATAGTCAACGGCACCGTACTGGTGTTACCGAAGGCCGAGCTGATAGTGACGGTCGGGTTCTCCGCCAGCACCAGGCCGGAGGTTCGGGCCGACAACTGCCAGTTGCCGGCCGCAGTTGGCGTTACCGTGCCCAGTAATTCGGGACCATCGATGCCCGATACCGTGACGGTAATGCTGTTATCGGTGGCCACCGTGGTTTGGCCTTGCAGTGCCCAGCTCTGGCGGCCACGTCTATCACGGAGCTCGGCGCTGGTGACCGTTAGGTTCTCAGCCGTGTCCGGTTGTGGCGACACCGTGACAGTGACCGTGGCTGGCGACGAGATCGCACCGAGCGAGTCTTGTGCCTGGTAGGTGAAGATGGCGTCAAAGGCGCTGGTGACCGACACCGGCGGCGTATAGGTCAGAGTGAGTCCGTTGCTATCAACGGTGCCCTGACCTGCAGCCGGCTGGGTAAGGCCGACGATGCCGAGCGGCGTATTGCCTTCCGGATCGCTGTCGTTATCCAGTACCTGCAGCGTGATTGGTGTGCCGGCGGTAGTGGCACCATTGTCTGCCTGAGCAACCGGCGGCTGGTTTTGGTCTACATCTGCTGGCGACACCCTGACCGTGACCGTGGCTGGCGACGAGATCGCACCGAGCGAGTCTTGTGCCTGGTAGGTGAAGATGGCGTCAAAGGCGCTGGTGACCAACGCCGGTGGTGTATAGGTCAGAGTGAGTCCGTTGCTATCAACGGTGCCCTGACCAGCAGCCGGCTGGGTGAGGCCTACGATGCCGAGCGGCGTATTGCCTTCCGGATCGCTGTCGTTATCCAGTACCTGCAGCGTGATCTGTACGCCGGCGGTAGTGGCACCGTTGTCTGCCTGGGCAACCGGCGGCTGGTTTTCGTCGACAACAGGAGCGCTGCCGATAACGATAACCGGCTCGGAATCAGCGCCGCCGGCGGCAGACTGCACCCGGATACTGGCGGGCGGTTGGGGCAAATCGACTATGGTCAGGCTCTGCACTGTGCCCGATTTGCTCAACGGACCGAAGCCGGTGGCAACCAGATCCGGTACCTGGGCTTCATCACTGGATGTCGCCTCTATGCGAAGGGTGTTATCGTCCCACGAGTAGGTGGCGCTATTGATTTTGACGATGTCAACCAACGAGCTGGACAGGGAACTGGATGGTGCTGCCCCGGTTGGCGAGCTGGCGGTCACCACGATCAAGGACGGCAACGCTGCTGACGGAGGCTGCTGCACAAAGAAGCGGCCGTTATTGTCGGCGGTCAGGTCGGTCAGGCAAGGGCTGCCGTCGACTAATGCCAGGGTTTCGCGGAAGCAGACCTCGGCATTTGCCGATGAGCTGGCGAAGACCTCGATGTTCGTCTGCTCAGTGGTGCGTTGGTAGCTCGCTCGCTCGATGTCCAGTGGAATCGAGGGAGCCGAGTCGCGTACCTTGCCAGAGAGGGTGAACAGATCGCTCTCTATTCTCCCCGGCGGGCCATCGATGCGTACAAAGTTGGTATTGAGGGGGCTACCGGTGACCGGCTCGGTCAGGTTGGGATTACCAATAAAGGTTTCGGGTAGCCCTGTATCCGGGTTGGTCTCGGTATAGAGCCCATTCACGCTTTGCAGGAAGGGGCCCAGATCTCCCCCCAGGGCTCCTGTGAAGTCGCCCGGTGCACCTATTCCGATGTCACGGGTCATGTTGATGGCCCTCCTGCCGACATCGGCTGCGTCTACCACGAAGGTTTCGACGCCGTAAGGGTGGGTGACGGTATAGGTCCCAGCTACTGGCACCGAGGCGCGGATACGAATGCGGGCAAAGCCCACCTGATCGCCTGCTTTCGGTTCTTCCGCGGCGAAAGCGGCCTCCAGGGCGGCGACATACACCTCGAGCTCATAGCCGCTGTTACCGACTTCGGGGATGGAGGTCTCGGCCAGAAACCAGAATGTCTCTCCTGGCCAGTTGTCCGGGAAGATCAGAGGGTCGGCATCGTCAAAGACCCCGGGCTCGTTGATTAAGGTACACATGTAGGCACCGGCAGTGCCTCCGTTGACAGCTTTGGATGTACACAGCTCCAGTTGCAGACCATTTTCGTCCTCATACCAAAGCGGAAAACCACCGGATATGGCCGTATGGGGCCCTGGCGCCACCACCGACAGCGCGGCCTGGGCCGGCCCGACGGTGGCGACAAACAGCCCTATGGGAGTGATGATTGTTCTTGTCCATTTGTTCATGATGCCTCCTGGCTCACTGAATATTTAGGGCTGAATAATGACTTCTTCGAGATCACTGCCGCCGTTGGCCGATTCCACCCGTATCTGGGCGGGAGGAATCGGCGTGCTGTTGGTGGTCAGCGTCTTGATTGGCCCGGCTCCAGCGAGCGTGCCGATGTCGTTACCGTTGCTGAACACGGTCAGGGTCGGTGATGCCGTTTCGTCGCTGCTGCTGGCCGATATGGTGAGCTGGCCGTTTGCCGGGTTGTATGTAGCACTGTGGATCTGCACCAGATCGACCAGGGGCGTAGTGACTGTGGCTGCCGTACTGTTGGGGATGGCCAATTGGTTGTCGGCGCTCAGGTTCAGGGTCACTGGTAGGGTGGTGGGGTTGCTGCTCGATTGCCCGTACCAGTTGCCGGTAGTGTTGGCTTCGGTCATCTCTACGCTGACATTGGACGAGTCAGTGAAACTGGCTGTGCCCGGGGGCGGTGGGGCTTGCAGAAACACATCCTGCTGGGCCTCAACGCCGCTGACACCATTTTTGCGGGAGTAGGTGGCGCGTTCGACCTTGGCCGGGGTGGTCAGGCCGACGGCAGACAGTTTGCCCGTCACGGCGAACACGTCAGTGCGTAAATCGACTCCCTCCGGGCCCTGAATACGAATATAGTTGGTATCAAAGGGGCTGCCGGTGACTTCTTCCAGCAGGTTGGGATCGCCAATAAAGGTTTCGACTACCCCGGTATCCGGGTTGGGTTCCGTATAGGGACCGTTCACGCTACGCAGAAAAGGCCCTACATCACCGGCCAGGGCGCCGTCATAGGTTTGGGGCGCACCTATGCCGATATCCCGGGTCATGTTGATGGCCCGTCCCCCCACATCGGCTGCGTCTACCTCGAACACCTCGGTGCCGTAAGGGTGGGTGACTATGTAAGTACCGGCCGTGGGCACATCTACCCGAATACGGATACGGGCGAAACTGACCTGATCTCCTTCAACCACTTCCTCGGCGGCGAACGCGGCTTCCAAGGCTGAACCGTAGGCTAAATCGATGCCCGAGGCCGTATCCACTATGCTGGCATCACCGGTAAACCAGAAGGCTTCGCCGGGGAAGTTAGTGGGAAAGTTGACCGGTTGCGTATCATCAAATCCCGGCTCGGGCAACAGTGCGCACATATAGGAAGGGGCATCCGGTGCCCCCGGGACGCGAGAGCTGGTTGCCTTTGACAGGCACAGATCAAGTACCCGACCGTGAGTATCCTGATACCAGGCGGCAAAGCCTCCATTTTCCTGCAGATAAGGCCCAGGGTCTACGGCATTCAGTGCCGCCTGCGCCGATTGCCCCGTGATCATCACGAGCAAAAGCGCGGTTGCGGTGTTGAGTGTTGTTTTTTGCATTTTTTTTCCTCCGGCCATGAACGGTGCCCCTCATCCTTGAATCCGTTTCAATCACAAAGAGGCTTCAAACAGAAAAGGCAATATCCATACCAGTCTTTATTTCTGGCGAAGATGGCGCTGGGGCAAGGCATGGCCGATGTGGAGATGCATTTATTTCGGTATGGATTCGGGGGAATCCACCCATCTTTGGGTATTTTTGGGGTTGGGGCCGCTTGGGCATGTAGCGTCTGGCGGCAACCGGATGCCGCAAGCCATGATGTCACAGCGAGGTTTTTGGATGGTTAAGCGGTATTTAACGAAATCGGGCAAGGGGAGAAGGAAGATACGGGCTGATTGAGATCCGACAGCCACGGCAAGCAATGCCGGTGACAGTCGGCTCGGGGTTAATGACGGCCTAAGCATCTCCTGTAACCGATATGGATTTGGGTGCGAGTTTGCCTGTATCGTCACCCCCGCGCCTTTATCGTCACCCCCGCGAAGGCGGGGGGCCAGTGCCTTTGCAGGTGCCCCGCAGGCTGACAGTGCTTCGCCACTGCTTCTGGATTCCCGCCTTCGCGGGAATGACAAGAGAAGGCTGCGGGGATGACAAGAGAAGATATGCGGGACGCCCTGGACCTGGACTCGATGGATTTTCTGCGGCTGATCGAGGCACTGAGCCGGGAGCTGGGGCTGGTCATTCCCGAAACGGACTTTGCCGGCATCACTCATTTGTCGAAGATGGTGGACTACCTGAGCCGGCGGCTGTCGGCCGGCACTTGAGTGGAGGATCAGTGGCTTCTCATATAAACACATGGTCATTGCCCCTAAGCTCATTTCCACGACTCATTTCCACCAAGGTAGACATCCAGGATGGGAAGCGCGGCTCTGCAGCTATGGCATCGCCTGCAGAGTAGCACCGGGCCCCCGCCTTCGCGGGGGTGACGAGGTTCTCGCGGGGGGGACGAGGTTTTCGCGAGGGGGACGAAGTTCTTCCGGGGGGACGGAGTGCTGGCCTCGAAAGCTGTCTTCCGGGGCCGGAGCATTACCGGGCCAGGTACCCGGCATGAAAGCGCAGGTGTTGCTCGATGAAGCTGGCGATGAAGTAATAACCGTGATCAAAGCCTTCTCGCCGGTTCAGCTCCAGCGGATAACCGCTGATCCTGGCGGCCGCTTCCAGTGTCTCCGGCTTGAGCTGCTCGGCAAGAAAATCGTCCGCCTCGCCCTGATCCACCAGCGCCGGCACGAACCGGCTGGCCTGACGCATCAGCAGGCTGGCGTCGTATTCCGCCCAGGCTGCAGTGTCTTTGCCCAGGTAAGCCGCGAAGGCCTTCTTGCCCCGGGGGTAGTTGACCGGATTGCTGATGGGGCTGAAGGCCGACACAGAGCGGTAACGCTCCGGGTTGCGCAGGGCCAGCACCAGGGCGCCGTGACCACCCATGGAATGACCGGCGATGGAGCGCTGATCATTGAGCGGGAACATGGACTCGACGAGCGTCGGCAGTTCGTTCAGCACATAGTCGTACATGCGGTAATGCCGGTTCCAGGGCGCCTGGGTGGCGTTGACATAGAAGCCGGCGCCGTGGTGCCATGGCGATATTATATTCACATCCCTTCTGTTGATAATGGCCGGATATCTAAAATTACTTTTACTCCTAAGTAACAATATAATGTGCTTATCGATGTATTCGGCTCCGACGTAAGGATGTAGACATGTTTATCTGGGAAGGGGTGAGTGAGTTTGTGGCGGTGGCCGAAGTGGAAAGTTTTACCGAGGCGGCAAAAAGGCTGGGTATTTCTACCGCTCAGGTCAGCCGTCAGGTCAGCGCCCTGGAAACCCGGCTGTCGACCAAGCTGTTTTACCGCACCACCCGCAAGGTGTCGGTGACCGAAGCCGGCCAGATCTACTATCAGCACTGCCGCCAGGTGCTGGACGGGCTGGAAGAGGCCGAGCGCACCATCACCCATCTGCAACTGGCGCCCAGGGGCAAGTTGCGGCTGACGGCGCCGGTGACCTACGGCGAAAAGACCATAGCCCCGCTGGTCAACGATTTCGTGCTGCGTTATCCGGAACTGGAAGTGCAGATGAAACTGACCAACCAGAGGCTGGATCTGGTGGCCGAGGGGTACGATCTGGCCATTCGACTGGGCAAGCTGGAAGACTCCAGCATGATGGCCAGGCGGCTGTCTTCCCGTACCCAGTACGTGTGCGCCTCGCCTCATTATTTGTCGACCTATGGCGTGCCGCACTCGTTATCGGAGCTGGAGCAACATAACTGCCTGCAGGGCAACCTGGATTACTGGCGCTTTCAGGAGCAGGGCAAGCCGCGCAATGTCCGGGTAAAGGGCAATATCCGTTGCGACAGCGGCTGGGGGCTGCTGGATGCGGCCATCAAGGGGATCGGCATAGTGCAGCTACCGGATTATTATGTGCAGCCGGCGCTGGACGATGGCCGGCTGATCTCCCTGCTGGAGCATTATCAGGAGCCGGACGATGGCATCTGGGCCCTCTACCCGCACAACCGCCATCTGTCGCCCAAGGTACGGATGCTGCTGGACTTTTTTAGTGAGGCGCTAAGCTGATCACTCACCGTCCGTCACACCGCCCGTCAGTGATTTGTATAAAAAATGGTCTCTTGTTGTAATAATCAGCCGCCTTGCTGCGACTTAATGAGTAACCGTCAGACATCGTTGTTAGATATCGTTGTTAGATATCGTTGCCATGACGGAAGGTGTTATTGACTCAGGCCTTGCAGGCAACGCTAATGGTCACAAGGCCACTCACTCAGACGAGAGGGAAGCATTATGAAAACCATGATTGCTCTTACGCTGGCGGCGGTGTTTACCCTAGTTATGTTACCGGCTCAGGCAGCGACAGTATCGGCTAACACGGGCGTCATTACCCAGACCTTGTCGATGGGTGATGGGGCGGATAATCGTCATTGTATGCTGATGAAAAAACGGGGCCTTAAAGCGCCCGGTTATTGCAGACCTTAAACAGGCAGGCAGTGTGACAGGGGCCGGAATGCGAAAGCATCCCGGCCCCTTTTTGTGTTTACCCTTTGCCCAGCCGCCATTGATGATAACGGCCCAGCCAGGCCAGTACCCGCGCAGGCGCATGGGTGCGTTTCCATTCGCCGGCCACGTACTTGTTGGCTTCCGCCAGAGTGGGGTAGACGTGGATGGTGCCCAGTATCTTGTTCAGGCCCAGCCCGTGCTTCATGGCCAGCACGTATTCGGCCAGCAGATCCCCGGCGTGTTCACCGACGATGGTCACCCCCAGTATCCGGTCTTTGCCGGGCTCGGTCAGCACCTTGATAAAGCCCTGATCCGCGCCGTCGGTGATGGCCCTGTCCAGCTCGTCCAGCTCGAAGCGGGTGACCTCATAGGCGATGTCCTGCGCCCTGGCCTCCAGCTCGCTCAGGCCCACCCGGGCCACTTCGGGATCGACAAAGGTACACCAGGGCACCACCGAATAATCGACGGAGAAGCGTTTGAACTGGCCGAACAGGGCGTTGACGCTGGCATACCAGGCCATGTGGGCGGCGGTGTGGGTGAACTGGTAGGGGCCCGCCACGTCACCGGCGGCGTAAATATTGGGATACAGGGTTTCCAGGTAGTCGTTGGTGGTGACGGTGCGATCCGTGGGTATGCCCAGTGCCTCCAGCCCGTAGCCCTGCAGCCGCGCCTGGCGGCCCAGCGCCAGTAGCAGATCGTCGCATTCCAGTGTGTTTTCCTGCTCCCGATGAGTGGCAAACACCCGGATGCCGTTGGCGCCTGGCTCTACCCGCTGGGGGCCATGCTCGGTCAGTACCCGCACGCCGTCTCTGGTGAGAGCCTGTTTGACCCATTCACTCACTTCCGGATCTTCTTTCGGCATCAGCCGGGGGTTGCGCTGCAGCAGGGTGACCTCGGATCCCAGCCGGGCGAAGGTTTGCGCCAGCTCGCAGCCGATGGGGCCGCCGCCCATTACCAGCAGTCGCCTGGGCGGCGTATCCCGCTCGGCCATGGCGTCCCACAGGGTGTCGCTGGTCAGGTAGTCGACCTCATCCAGCCCGGGTATCGGCGGCACGGCGGCGCGGGCGCCGGCGGCGATGATGATGCTGCGGGCGGTCAGCCTTCGGGTTTTGCCATCGATCGTGTTGCCGTCTGTCAGTGTCACTTCCACCGTCCAGGGGTCCAGCAGCCTGCCGTAACCCTGCAATACCTCCACCCCCAGTTGGGTGTAACGCTCGACGCTGTCATGAGGCGCTACCTTGCGGATCACGGCCTGCACCCGCTGCATGACTTGTTTGAAGCTGAATTCGGGCGTGGTGCCGGTGAGGCCGAACTGCTCGGCGTGGCGCATCTGGTGGGCCAGCTTGGCGCTGCGGATCAGCGCCTTGCTCGGCACACAGCCGGTGTTGAGGCAGTCGCCGCCCATCTTGCCGGCTTCAATCAGGGTGACCCTGGCCTTGACCGCCGCGGCTATATAGGCGCTGACCAGACCGGCGGCGCCGGCGCCGATCACGATGAGGTTGCGGTCGAAATGGCGGGGCTTGCTGAAGCTGCGATACACCCGGGGGCGCTGCACCTGGCGCAGCAGGGTGCGGGCCAGCAGGGGAAAGATACCGAGCAGGGCGAAGGAGGCCAGCAGCGTTGGCGACAGTATGTCGTTCAGGCTGTTGATGGCGGCGAGCTGGGTACCGGCGTTCACGTACACCAGGGTGCCGGGCAGCATGCCGAGCTGGCTTACCCAGTAGAAGGTGCGGGCGGGCAGGGCGGTCAGCCCCAGCAGCAGGTTGATGACGAAGAAGGGAAACACCGGCACCAGTCGCAGGGTAAACAGGTAGAAGGCGCCGTCCCGGCTGATGCCCCTGTTAACCGCCTTGAGTCGGTCGCCGAATCGTAGCTGTACCTGATCCCGCAGCAGAAAACGGGACACCAGAAAGGCCAGGGTGGCGCCGATGCTCGAAGCAAACGACACCAGCACCAGTCCCTGCCAGATGCCAAAGAAGGCCCCGGCAGCCAGGGTCATGATGGCGGCACCGGGCAAGGACAGTGCCGCCATCAGCACATAGAGCACAAAAAAGCCGGCGGCCATCAGCCAGGGCGAGCCGGCCCGCAACGCGGCCATCTGGGCCTGTTGTTGTTTCAGCGCCTCCAGCGTGAACCAGTCGCCGAGATCGAAGATGAAAAACAGGGCGACCAGAAGTAATAACAGGGTAAGCAACAGGGGTTTGCGCATAAGCAATCCTTTTGATGGCGATGAGGCGACATGAGGCGACAGGGCGCCGGTGATCATGATGAAGGTTATGCACAGAGTCGCAAGGGATACGGGGATTATTACACCGATGTCCGTTAGGCATCCGGGGCGACTAGACTTCAGTGTGAGCAAACGATCAACCAGAAGCAGCCGTTCAGAGGAGCCGATGCCGAAAAAATTGCTATGGGCCGGAGTGGGTCTGCTTGTCGTGTTGCCCATCGTCGCTGTGCTGATGTTGATCAAGCTGACCCAGTTCAATGCCATGGCCCGGGCGGGCGAGCAACAGCAACTGCCGCCGGAGCCGGTCAACATGATAGTGGTACGCGAAGCACGCTGGCAGCCGGTGGTCAGGGCGGTGGGCTCCGTGGTAGCGGTGCAGGGCGCCCTGTTGCGTATCGAGGCCGAGGGCATAGTGCAGGACATCAGCTTCGAGTCGGGTGCCCGGGTAAAGGCCGGTGAGGTGCTGCTGCGGCTCGACGCCGAGCTGGAGCAGGCTCAGTTGCGTGAGGCCGAGTCTGCCGCCGCCCTGGCACGGCTTTCCTTTCGGCGGGCGCAGCAACTGCGTAAAAGCGGTAGTATTTCCCGCAGCGACTTTGATCAGATTGCCGCCAATCTGCAGCAGGCCAATGCCCGGGTCGATTTTTTTCGCGCCCTGATCAACAGAAAAACCCTGCGCGCCCCTTTTTCCGGACAACTGGGCATTCGTCAGATAAGCCAGGGCCAGTTTCTCGACAAGGGCAGCGCCGTGGTGTCGCTGCAGTCGCTCGATCCGGTTTATGTGGACTTTTCTCTGCCCCAGCAACGGCTGGCCGAGCTGAGCGCCGGCCTGGCGGTGACGGTCAGCGCCGATAGCTACCCCGAACAGTCATTTGCGGGCAGGGTGACCGCTTTCAACCCCGAGATAGACGCCGTGACCCGCAGTGCGCGCATTCAGGCGACCCTGGCCAACCCGGATGACCGCTTGCGGCCCGGCATGTTTGTGACGGTAGAGATGCAGCTGGCAGATGCGGAGACGGTCTTGCCGATCCCGCAGACGGCGGTGGTGCACGGCCCCGATGGCGATGCGGTGTTTGTACTGGAAGAGGGAGAGGCAGGGGCCGATGGGGCTTCGTCATTGGTGATCCAGTTACGCCCGGTGCGCCTCGGTGTTCGGCGCGGCGACTTCGTGGTGGTGACCGAAGGGGTATCCGTGGGCGAGCGGCTGGTGTCGACCGGCGTGTTCAAGTTGTTTCCGGGCATGAGGGTGGTGATAGACAACCGCCTGGCGCCGGACTTCCAACTCGCCCCCCGGCCCGGTAACAGCTGACCATGGTTGCCGTCACCGATATCTTCGTCCGTCGCCCCGTGCTGGCGCTGGTGGTCAGCATCGTTATCGTCATCGCCGGTCTGCAGGCCTGGTGGTCGCTCAGCGTGCGCCAGTATCCCCAAAGCGAGAATGCCTCCGTGATTGTGGCCACTCCCTATATCGGTGCCAGTGCCGAGGTGGTGCGCGGCTTCATTACCACCGCCATTGAAGGGGCCATCGCCTCCGCCGACGGCATCGATTATGTGGAGTCCAAGAGCCTGCTCGGCCTGTCGCTGGTGACCGCCCGGCTCAAGCTCAACTACGAGCCAACCCGGGCGCTGGCGGACATTACCGCCAAGGTCAATCAGGTGCGCAATGCGTTGCCGGCAGAGGCGGAGGTGCCGGCGATCAGCGTGCAGTCGGCGGACTCGGAATTTGCCGCCGCCTACCTGAGTTTCTCCTCCGAACGCCTGTCCCAGAGCGAGATCACCGATTATCTGGTACGGGTGGTGCAGCCCCGGCTGGCGGCACTGGCGGGGGTGCAGCGGGCCGAGATCTTCGGGGCCCGTACCTTTGCCATGCGGGTCTGGCTCAAGCCGGATCGCATGGCGGCGCTCAATATCAGCCCGGCACAGGTAAATGCGGCCCTGGCCGCCAACAATTTTCTGTCGGCGGTGGGCAACACCAAGGGGGCCCAGGTGCAGGTGTATCTGACCGCCAATACCGACTTGCATACCGCCGAGCAGTTCCGGCAACTGGTGGTGCGCCAACAGGGCGATACCCTGGTGCGGCTGCGGGAGGTGGCCGAGGTGGAGCTGGGCGCCGAGGACTACGACACCGAGGTCAGCTTCAACGGCCAGACGGCGGTGTTCATGGGGATCTTTCCGCTGCCCAACACCAATGTCATCGAGGTGATTCAGGGAGTGCGCACGGATCTGGAGGTCCTCGATCGGGACTTGCCCGCCGGACTGTCGGCCAGGCTGGGCTACGATGCCTCCGAGTACATCGACAACGCCATCCACGAGGTGGTGGGCACCCTGCTAGATACCCTGCTGATCGTTATCCTGGTTATCTTCCTGTTTCTCGGCTCCTGGCGGTCGGTGCTGGTGCCGGTGGTGGCCATTCCGGTGTCGCTGATCGGCGCCATCTTCCTGATGCAACTGTTCGGCTTCACCCTCAACCTGTTGACCCTGCTGGCCATAGTGCTGTCGGTAGGGCTGGTGGTGGACGACGCCATAGTAGTGGTGGAAAACGTCGAGCGCCATCTGCGCGAGGGACGCACGCCGCGTGAGGCGGCGTTGATCGGCGCCCGCGAGCTGATTGGGCCTGTGGTCGCCATGACCATCACCCTGGCCGCCGTCTATATTCCCATCGGCCTGCAGGGCGGCCTGACCGGCTCGCTGTTTCGCGAATTTGCCCTCACCCTGGCCGGGGCCGTGACCATCTCCGGCATAGTGGCGCTGACCCTGTCGCCCATGATGAGCGCCAGCCTGCTGCGCAGTGCCGAGCAGGAAGAGCGCGGCTTTACCGGCTGGGTCAACCACAGATTCGACCGGGTTCGCCTGGCCTACGGCCGCGGGCTGGCGCGTATCCTCAAGGTGCGGCCGGCGGTCTATGCCTTCTGGGCGGTGCTGACCCTGCTGGTGGGGCCCATGTATGTCTTTTCGCCCAGGGAGCTGGCGCCGATCGAAGATCAGGGCTTCATGTTCGGCATCATCAACAACGCGGCCAATGCCTCGGCGGATCAGAAAATCCATTTCGGGCGGGCGGCGGAGCAGGTGTTTTTGAATGCGCCGGAACGGGAGCTGACCTTCCAGATTTTGCTGTCGCCCTCGGATCCCTTCTCGGCGGCCCTGGGCATCGGCGGTTTCAGCGGCATGGTCGTCAAGCCCTGGGATCAGCGCAGCCGCTCGATCCGGGAAATCGTGCCCGAGATGCAGGCGGGGCTGTCGGCCATTCCCGGCCTGCAGGTGTTTGCCAGCCAGCCGGCGGCGCTGCCCGGCGGCAGCAACTTTCCGGTGGAATTTATCATCGCCTCCACCGATGAGCCGGCAAAGATGCTGGCCTATGCCGAGCAGTTGCAGCAGGCGGCGATGGAAAGCGGCCTTTTCTATTTTCCGCCGGTGATCGATCTGAAGATGGATCAGCCCCAGTCGGAAATTGTGCTCGACTATCAGAAGCTGGCGGCGCTGGGGCTGACCCACCGGCAGGTGGGCGCCGATCTGGGGGCGGCCCTGGGGGGCAACTATGTCAATCGCTTCAACATAGGGGGGCGGGCCTACAAGGTGATCCCCCAGCTGGTGCGGGGCGAACGGCTCAACCCGGATCAGCTGACCGACATCTATATCAGCGGACCGGAAGGGCGGCTGATCCCGCTCGGCGCCATCGCCACCCTGAGCGACAGCACGGTGCCGCGTTCGCTCAACCGGTTTCAGCAGCTCAATGCGGTCAAGCTGTCGGGCATGACGCCCCGGCTGGACGAAGGGTTAAAAGTGCTGGAAGCCGCCGCCCGCGAGCTGTTGCCGGCGGATTACACCATCAACTACACCGGCGAGTCGCGCCAATTGCGTACCGAAGGCGGCAAGTTTCTGCCGGCGCTGGGGCTGGCGATCCTGATGATCTTCCTGGTGCTGGCGGTGCAGTTCAATTCCTTTCGCGATCCCCTGGTGATTTTGCTGGGCTCGGTGCCACTGGCCATGTTCGGGGCGCTGATCTTCACCGTGCTGAAGATGCCCAATCCGGATTTTCCCTGGTGGACCGACGGCTGGACCACCACCCTGAATATCTACGCCCAGGTCGGGCTGGTGACCCTGGTGGGGCTGGTGGCCAAAAACGGCATTTTAATCGTCGAGTTTGCCAACAAGCTGCAGCAACAGGGGCATGACAAGCTGGCGGCCATCGAGGAGGCGGCCATGACCCGTTTTCGCCCGGTGCTGATGACCTCGGTGGCCACCGTGGCGGGGCATTTTCCCCTGACCCTGGTGGAGGGGCCGGGGGCGGCGGCACGTAACTCCATCGGCCTGGTGCTGGTGGGCGGCATGGCCATCGGCACCCTGTTCACCCTGTTCGTGGTGCCCTCGCTCTATATGCTGATCGCCAAACAACACGGTAGGTCATGAATGGCGCCAGGCCTCTGCTCTGCGTTAATCAGGCTATTCTGAGGTGAGCGAGGGACAAAAATGTTCGTCGGTCTGTAATAACCGGGGAGCCTGTTGCGACGGTACCCATCGGCAAGACCTGCTTTACCCCGAGCCTTTCATGGACGAACTTATCTTGAGGAACCTCATCATGCATCGATCTCATCCCCGGTCCGAATGTCACTTTCGTCTTTCTCCCGTTGCCGCCCTGGTGTCGGCCTCCTTGCTGACCCTGGCGTTATCGGGTCCGGTGCAGGCCGTCGAGTCGGGCGCCACTGGTGTACCGCCGATAGCCATGAGCAAGAAGCCCTGCACCGCCAATCCCTGCGCCGCCAACCCTTGTTCTGCTAACCCCTGCGCGGTCAAGAACCCCTGTGCGGTGAAGAGTCCGTGTGCGGCTAATCCGTGTTCGGCCAACCCCTGCGAGAGCAAGAACCCCTGTGCGGCCAAACCGGCGGCGGTCAATCCCTGTGCCGCCAAAGCCGTGCAGCGCCCGGACGGCCATCAGCCCTACCAGGGCGACAAGGCCGAACTGGTGACCCTGGGGCAGGCGCTGTTCAACGACACCAGCCTGAGCAGCAATGGCCTGGCATGCAGCAGCTGTCACCAGGGGCAGCAGATGTACCAGGGCAGTTTCGCCATGGCCTATCCCCATCCGGTGGCGATGGCGCAGGGTCAGTTTGGTTTGAGCCAGGTGCATCTGGATGAGATGATCCAGATTTGCATGGTCGCCCCCATGGCATCCCGGCCCCTTGCCTGGGACTCGAAAGAGCTGGCGGCTCTGGTGGCCTATGTACAAACGGAGCAGGCTACTTTTAATCCCTGTGCCGCCAAGAGTCCTTGTGCAGCCAACCCTTGCGCGGCTAAAAATCCGTGTGCGGTAAAGCGCCCGTGCGCGGCTAATCCCTGCGCGGTGAAAAGTCCGTGTGCGGTCAACCCCTGTGCGGTGAAGAGCCCTTGTGCAGCCAACCCTTGTTCTGCCAACCCCTGTGCGGCGAAAAATCCCTGCGCCGTCAAGTCCCGGTAAGGAAGCCTATGACCGCAATGACACTTCGGCCCTTGCCCGAACTGGTACCACCGGTGGCGGCCAGCCTGACGCCCGAGACCATACAGCGGATGCGTGAGGCCGGCGCCCGCATTCGGGAATGTTACCGGGTGATGACCAGAGGCGGGGTCAATATCGTCGGGGAAGTGCTCAAGGGGCAGGGCACTTTTTTCGAGATGACCCATTACCCGCTCGACGATGTCTTCGATAAAGGCAGCCACAGTCAGTATTACTACCATGCCCATCGCGGCGGCGGGGTGGAGCACGGCCACTTCCATACCTTTCTGCGCGGGCCGGGCATTCCCGCGCAGCTGAAAATGCTGGATTATCCCCGGGCCAGTGAACCCTGGCCCGGGGGAGAGCAGGCCATCGCCCATCTGATCGCCATTTCCATGGACGCTTGGGGATATCCCGCCGGTCTGTTCGCCTGCAACCGCTGGGTGACCGACGAAAGCTGGTATCCGGCCGAGGCGGTGATATCCCTGCTGGACCGCTTCGTTATCGATCATGCCAGTCCGTCCTGGCCGGTGAATATCTGGCTGAGCAACATGCTGGTGCTGTTCCGGCCCCACATCGAGGCGCTGATCCGGCACAGGGACGCGGTGATAGAGCACTGGCAGGGGCTGCACCCGGACCAGGACATCTTCGAAGACCGCCAGTTGGAGATCACCGGCCAGCTGGCGATTTCGGTGGATGACTGGCTGGCCGAACTGGAGGCGTTGCCGGGCTAAAGAGGCGTAAAAGGCTTTACCTATCAACACCGTTCAGACGACTGACCAGATGATAAGGAGATCTGCATGGCCGACTTTCCCGTGTCCATACTCATCGTTATGCTTGCCGGGGTAGGGCTGCTGAGCCTGCTGCTGGCGCCTCGGGTGCGTACCGCCGACGGCTTTTTTTCCGGGCTGGACGAGCAGGGCGCTCAGCCCGGGCTGCTGACGCTGACCTTCTCCCAGGTGACCACCTGGATTTTTGCCCGCTCCCTGTTGAACGCCGCCATTCTCGGCTATGTCTATGGCATTGCCGGAGCTCTGGCCTATGCCGCCTATTACGGCTCCTTTCTCACCGGCTGGCTGATTGTCGACCGGCTGCGTTATCGCCACGGTGTACATAATATACAGGGCTTTCTGGTGGCTCGTTTCGGCCGGGTGGGCAGCGGCTGTTTCAATCTGCTGATCTCTCTGCGGCTGTTGACCGAGGTGTTCGCCAACCTGCTGGTGGTGGGCATGGTGTTCGGGGTGGCGGGCTCCGGCGCTTACACAGGGGCTATTCTGGCGGTCTCCGGGCTGACGCTGATCTATTCCATGACCGGCGGCCTGCGGGCTTCGTTGCGTACCGATGTGCTGCAGATGGGGTTGCTTATGGTACTCATCGTGCTGCTGGCCGGCATGGCGCTGCTGCATCCCTTGTTCGACTGGCAAGGCGTGCTGACCAGCAGCCCGGCATTAAACAATCCGGGCTGGATACTGCTGCTGGTGGCGCTGTTGCAGGTGCTGAGTTACCCCTTGCATGACCCCGTGATGACGGATCGGGGCTTTATCGCCGACCGGGACACCACCAGGCGCAGTTTTATGCATGCCTTCTGGCTGTCGGCCTTGTTGATCCTGGCCTTCGGCCTGCTCGGGGTGTTTGCCGGCCTGCAGGGCGGAGAAGACAAGGACGTGCTGCTTACGCTGCAGCGGTTGCTCGGCACCCCGGCCATGCTGGTGTTGGGGCTGGCGCTGGTCATTTCCGCCGCCTCCACCCTGGATTCGACTCTGTCCAGCGCATCCAAGCTGCTGGTGATGGACATGGGGTTGGGACGTCCCTCCGCCGCCAGCGGTCGGCTGGCCATGGCGCTGTTCGCCCTGGGCGGCCTGATACTGGTGTTTGTCGGCAGCAAGGACTTGTTTGATGCGGTGGCGGTCAGCGGCACCGCCTCGCTGGCGCTGACCCCGGTGATACTGTTCAGCATACTGGCCGGACGCGAGGTGGCCCGTTGGAGCTTTGTGGTCAATTTTGCCGTGGCCCTTGCCGGCGCCGTGCTTTATTTTCTGGAAAAAAGCGGTCGGCTCGATCTGATAGGCCCGTTGTTCGGCGTAGAGCACAGTTACAGCAAGCTGCTGGTGATTACCGTGGTGATTCTGCTTTCGGGTCTGCTGCTGTTTGCCCTGGGGCTCAAGCCGAGGGCGCAGGAGCGGGCGCCTAGTGTCGGTATGGAGCCCTGACTCGGCGCGGGGAAGGCGGTTCCGTGATACCGGTCTCTTGCCCGACGGCGGCTCACGGCTTTGGCTCCCCGTGGCCGCGGTATCCTGCTATGCTCGGCAGGTGAAGAGTGGCAGGTGAAGAGTAGCAAGTGAAGAGTAAGGAGGGCCTTATGCGCGTATTGTTTGCCCTGCTTGGCAGTGTTTCGTTGGGGCTGGGGGTGCTGGGGGCGTTTCTGCCGGTGCTGCCCACCACGCCTTTCGTCTTGTTGTCGGCATTTCTGTTTGGCAAGTCGTCGCCTCGGGTACACCATTGGCTGGTGAATCACCCCTGGTTTGGCGGCATGATCCGCGACTGGCAGACTCACCGCGGCCTGCGTGCCCGGGTGCGGCGCCGGGCCCTGGGAATGATGGCGCTCAGCTTCGGTTTTTCCATTTATATCGTGCCTCTGTGGCCGGTCAAGGTGGGGCTGGCGCTGACATTTGTGGCCCTGCTACTGTGGTTTTTACGCTTACCCCTGGTGCCCGAGCCCCCGGCGGTTGCATTGAAGCAGACTAGGCCCTAAGCTAGCCGCCATTCAACCTTATATGCCATGCCCGCGCCGTGTTCGGGCCTAACAAGGCTGCCCGTTTATTATGAAACAAGAAACCCTGAAACTGATTGCCGACAGCATCGCCTCCATTCCCGATTACCCTAAAGCAGGCATCGTTTTTCGCGATATCACCAGCCTGGTGGAGAACGCCGCGGCGTTCAAGGCGAGCATTGATACCCTGGTGGAGCTGTATCGTCATTCCGGTATCACCAAGGTGCTGGGTACCGAGGCCCGCGGTTTTATCTTCGGTGCCCCGGTGGCGGCGGCGCTGGGGGTAGGATTTATCCCGGCCCGCAAACCCGGCAAGTTGCCCCGTGAAGTGATTGAAGTGGCTTATGATCTGGAATATGGCCAGGATCGGCTGCAAATACATGTGGATTCTATTGCGCCCGGCGAGAAGGTGCTGATCATCGACGATTTGCTGGCCACCGGCGGCACGGTGGAAGCGGCGGTCAAGCTGGTGCGCCGCTGTGGCGGTGAAGTGCAGGACGCGGCTTTCGTGATTGCCCTGCCGGCCCTGGGTGGCTTGCAGCGACTGAACAATATGGGCATCCGGGTGAGCAGCCTGGTTCAGTTTGACGGTCATTAACCGACGATGAGTTATCAGGTCCTCGCCAGAAAATGGCGCCCCCGGCGTTTTGCCGATGTGGTGGGGCAGCAACATGTGCTGACCGCGCTGGTCAACGCCCTGTCACAGGGGCGGTTGCATCATGCCTATCTGTTCAGCGGCACCCGGGGGGTCGGCAAGACTTCCATCGCCCGGTTGCTGGCCAAGGCGCTGAACTGCGACACCGGCATCACCTCCGAGCCTTGTGGCCAATGCGCCAGTTGTCTGGAAATAGAGCAGGGGCGTTTCATCGACCTGCTGGAGATTGATGCGGCCAGTCGCACCAAGGTGGAAGACACCCGCGAACTGCTGGACAACGTGCAGTATCAGCCGTCGCGCGGGCGCTTCAAGGTGTATCTGATCGATGAAGTGCACATGCTCTCTCGGCACAGCTTCAATGCGCTGCTGAAAACCCTGGAAGAGCCGCCGCCCCACGTCAAGTTTCTGCTGGCCACCACGGATCCGCAGAAGCTGCCGATCACCATCTTGTCTCGCTGTCTGCAGTTCCACCTGAAGAGTCTGGAGCCTGCGCTTATCGACGGTCAGCTGCATCATATTCTGCAGCAGGAGCAGCTTCCGTTCGAACCCGAAGCGACCGCCGCCCTGGCGCGCGCCGCCGACGGCAGCCTGCGGGATGCCCTGAGCCTGACCGATCAGGCGCTGGCCTTCGGTAATGGTGAGGTCAGGCTGGAACGGGTCGAGTCCATGCTGGGCAACCTCAACCGCAGCCAGCTGCTGGCGCTGGTCGAGGCGGTGCTGGCCGGAGAGGGTGAGGCCTTGCTGGCACGGGTGGCCCAGCTGGCAGCCATGGGCCCGGATTACGATCAAATTCACAAGGAGCTGATCGGCTTCTGGCACCAGCTGGCGCTGGCCCAGGTGGTACCGGCGCCCCCGTCGCCTTATGCCGCCGAGCTCAATCGGCTGGCGCCGCTGGTGTCGGCCGAGCAAATACAGCTCTATTACCAGATTTGCCTGCAGGGCCGCAAAGATCTGCCTTTCGCCCCCGATGGCCGCTCGGCGCTGGAAATGACGCTGTTGCGTACCCTGGCATTTTGTCCCGAGACGCCGGTTGCCACGACCCCCGGCGCGGCTGCTCCGCGAGTGGCGCTTGACGGGCCCGGAGCCTCCGCCGTAAAAAAGCCTGAGCCGCCAGCATCTGCCCCCGCGCCGCAAGACGTGGATGAAGATGACGCCATGGCGGCCAGATTGTGGCAGGAGCAGGACGAAATTCTGAGCGAAGCGGGGCGCCTGGGCCATGCTGCACAGCCCCATCCCCATCCCCAGCCCCAGCCCCAGCCTCAGCCTCAGCCTCAGGAGCAGAAAAATGCTCCGCAGGCGCCGATGCCGGACGAAGCGGCCTTGTCTTCACCGACCGCTTCACCGGTGACGTCGAACTCGTCTGCGCCTGTGCCAGCGGCAGAAGCGACGGCTGCAGCGCCTCCGGCTGAACGGCCACCCGCGGCCCTGGCGCCGACAGACGGTATCGTCATCGACGAGGCGGCGGCCGACGTCGCCCGCCTTCGCCGCTTGTTGCAAACCCGAAACCGGTTGCGTAGCCAGAGCCCGGAGAAAACCCAAGGTCCGGAGAAAACCGGGCCCGCGCCAGATCAGGCCACCGCCAGAACCCTGTCTGCGGTGCCGCCGACCAGATCGGCGGCCCCCGTTCCTCGGCCCCCGATGATGCCGGCTTCTGCCCATCCTGCTCCGAGCCCGACTCAGCCGAATGGCTCCTCGATGCCAGAGCAGGGCGGTGGCCGTCCCGACGCTCGGGTCATGACCGGGGCAGAAGAACTGCCGCCGCTCGACGCCTATGACGACATGCCCTGGGATGACGAGGATACACCGCCCTGGCAGGATGAACCGGTCGCTGCCCGGCCAACGGGGGTACCCAGTGTCAAGCAGGCGGTCACGGTCACGCCGACGTCATCGGTCGGCCGTCCGGCGGGATCATTACATCAGCCGGCGGTGACACCGACCCAGGCCGCCAGTACCGCGAACAAGCCGGCATCCACCCCCAGGCCCGGCTCATCCCGAATTCGGGCAACGGCGGCTCCCTCTCAACCGGGTCCCGAGCCCCTGAAGGCGGCGAGCCTGCTGCCCGAAGCCGAGGACGAATGGACCCGGCTGGTGGCACAACTGCCGCTGGGTGGTCTGCTGCGTCAGCTGGCGATGCACAGTACCCTGGAGCGCAACGAGACTCTCTGGCGGCTCTGGTTGCGTCCGGCGCACCGTCATCTGCTGACCGACAAGACCCGTCAGGAACTGGAGGCGGCCATCAATGGCCAGCTGTCGACGCCGGTCGGTTTGCAGGTAGAGATAGGCGAGCAGGGGGGGGAAACCCCGTTCGAAATCGAACAATTGCTGTATCAGGCGGCGACCGCACGCGCCAAAGATGAAATCGAGGCCGATGATGCGGTACAATTTTTCATATCGCGTTTCGCGGCGGTGCTCGACACCGACAGTATCGAGCCCATGGCGCTGTAGCGTCGGGCTTTATTTATCCATTAATCAAGAGTGAGCATGTATGTTTGGTAAAGGTGGAATGGGCAATATCATGAAGCAGGCCCAGCAGATGCAGGAAAAAATGCAGAAGCTGCAAGAAGAGCTGGCCCAGCTGGAAGTTGTAGGCGAAGCCGGTGCCGGCCTGGTTAAGGTCACCATGGCGGGCAGCCACTCGGTACGCCGTGTCGAGCTGGACGAAAGCCTGCTGCAGGATGACAAGGAACTGCTCGAAGACTTGCTGGCCGCCGCGGTTAACGATGCCGTGCGCCGCGTAGAAGAGCAGAACAAGAGCCGCATGGGCGAACTGACCGGCGGCATGCAACTGCCCCCGGGCTTCAAGATGCCGTTTTAAGGCAGCTGCCTGTATGAAGCCGGGAATAAGATCCCGGCTTTCTGTTTTCTGTTCCCCGTGTTTCCTGCTTTTATCTCCCGAGTGACCCCATGCGTTTTAGCCCCCTGTTGGATGAATTGATCAAGAGCCTGCAAGTGCTGCCCGGTGTGGGTCCCAAGTCGGCCCAGCGGATGGCCTTTGCCCTGCTGGAGCGTCAGCGTGCCGGTGGCCGTCGCCTGGCGCATGTGCTGGATCAGGCATTGGAGAAGATTGGCCATTGCCGCCAGTGCCGCACTTTCACCGAAGAAGAAGTGTGTCCGCTGTGTGCCAACCCCAAGCGGGCCATCAGCGGCCAGCTCTGTATCGTCGAAAGCCCGGCCGATGTGGTGGCCATCGAGCAGACCGGTCAGTATCAGGGGCGTTACTTCGTGCTGATGGGCCATCTGTCGCCGCTCGACGGGGTAGGACCGGAAGAGCTGGGGCTGGATAACCTGGCCGACTGGCTGGCAACGGAGTCGTTCGAAGAGCTGATCCTGGCCACCAACCCCACGGTGGAAGGGGAAGCAACCGCCTATTTCATTGCCGATATTGCCCGCAGCCATGGCGTTGGCGTCAGCCGCATCGCCCACGGTGTGCCCATCGGCGGCGAACTGGATCTGGTCGACGGCAACACCCTCAGCCATTCCTTCATGGGGCGAAAAACCTTCGCCGATTGACCCCGCTGGTGAGGGGAAACACCCTGTAGGGCCGAATTCATTCGACCGTTTTAAGGCTGTGCCCTGGTTGTGGTCGAATACTCTTACCTAAAATAAGTCGACCCTACAAAAGAGGGTATGCATGGTTGCGGTTTACGCCGTTTCCCCCTCACCCCTCACTGTGTCCAATACCAGCCGCTCCAGCGTGACCGCACTCAACCGGCTCAGCAACCGGGCAGCGGCATCATATTGCCGTACCTCCGCTTTGGCTTCCACGATAAAGGCGCGCCGGATCCGGTCGGCGGTATAGTCCTGCAAAAACAGCTGGCTCAGGGCGAGCTGCATGGGCCCCAGGCTGGGGTTGAAAGCGGCATTTTCCAGGTAACGGCCGCGGCAGATCTGACCATCGTCCAGCAACAGGGCCACACCGGCCCGGTTGTGGCTGTAAGGGGCATAGCTGGCATTGGCTTCGTCCAGGGCGGCCAGACACGCCAGGTCTTGCGCCGTCTGTGGTTGACACTTTTGCAGGCCAAGCGAGCCGGCCGGGCTGTTGAGCATGCCGCAGGCCTGCCCCAGATCCGCCGGGCCAAAGGCATGGGGCAGCAGCTCGGCAAGCATGAAGTGATCATCGGGCAGTACCAGCATGAGACTGTCTTGATTGAGCTCCTGCATGAACTGGCGGCAGTGGCCGCAGGGACTGGCGCTGACCACCATTTTATCGATGTGATGCTCATCAAAGAGCGCCGCATGGCCAATGGCTGCCTGCTCCGCATGCAGGGCAGAGTTCAGGGGGAGGCCGCCGGTTTCCATATTGGCGCCCAGATACCAGTGGCCGGAGCCGCCAATGGCGATGGCACCCACCCGAAAGCCGGAGACCGGTGCCTGTGCCTTGTGCCGGGCCAGCGGTAGCAGGGCCAGCGCCAGGGCATCTTCACCCAGCTGGGTCGCTTGCAACAGGGTGGCGATCTGCTCCGGGCTGAAGCGACACAGATCCTCGAGCCTGTGCAACTGTAGTGCCTGATTGAGTGCCTGTTTGAGTGCATCATTGGTCATCGGCAGCGCCTCTTCGACTTAATGGGTCAACCAAAGGTACAGCTGAAACAGCGGCGGGGCCAGCACGGCGGTGGCGATACCGCACACCACCATGGCCAGCGAGGCAAAGGCGCCCTGTACGTTCCCGACGTCGGCGGCGGCACCGGTGCCGATGGCGTGAGCGCCGGCGCCCATGGCCAGGCCCTGGGCTTCGGGATGGTGGATGCCGGCAAGCCGCAGCAGCGGAAAGCCGATGATGGCGCCCATCATGCCGACAATGATCACCAGCCCGGCGGCGATGGCGGGAATACCGCCCATGCTCTGGCTGATGCTCATGGCCAGCGGCGTGGTAATCGATTTGGTGGCGATAGAAGCCAGTAATTCAGGCTCCGCCTGTATCAGGCCACCGATCAGCAGGGTAGTGCCTACCGAAATCAACACCGACAGGCTGCAGCACAACAGGATGGGCCCCAGCTGGCGGCGGATTTTGGCGGCCTGCTGGTACAGTGGCAGGGCAAAGGCGACCACCGCCAGCTCCAGCAGCAGGCTAAGTGGTCTCACGCCGGTCTGGTAATCGGTCGAGTCCTGTCCGGTCAGCAACAACAGGGCCATGATGGCCAGCGCCGGCAGCATGATGGTATTGACCAGCGGGTTTTTTACCTTGCGGGCCAGTTTCCTGGTCAGCAGATAAAACAGGGCCGTGAGTGGCATCGCGAGCCAGACCATCATGACATCATCCTCTGATAGAGACGCCCCACCACCAGCAGGATCAGCACCAAGCCCCCGAGCGCGGAGCCGATAATCAAGCCCAGGCCGTCGCTAAGCACGTCCACATACCCGAGTAGAGCGGCCGCTACCGGAATAAACAGCAAGGCCATATGGCGCAGGATAAGATGGCCGCCGTCATGGACCCAGCCCAGCGGAATAAGCTGAGTGGAGAGCAGAAAAAACAGCAGCAGCAAACCGAGAATGCTGCCCGGAAAGGCAAAGGGCAGGAGTGTCGCCATGCCCTTGCCCACCAGAAGACAGGCGATAAGCACCGCAAAATCGCGAATCAGTTTCATGTGATGGCTCTTAAAGGGATTGAACATAACGGGCTACCGCCTGCAGCAGTGCCAGCTTGTGTTCATCTTCCTGATGCTCGATCACCAATTGTTCCAGTCGGTGCATGTAGGGCTCGGCCAGTTCGGCCAGCCTGTCCTGACAATGCTGTCGCCAGCGCTGCCATTCCTGTTCACTCAGGGTATGAGGGTAGTTGCGGGCCCGGTAGCGAAACAGCAACTCGGGCAGGCGGGCATCACTGAACTGCAGTGGCAGGGCGGCGAGGGCATCCGGCGTACTGTTGCGTACCATGGCCATGGCGGCCTTGTCTGCCGCGCTGAAAAAACCGCCCTGATAGAGCGCCGCATCCACATCGGTGACGGGGGGGAAATCCCGTTGCAGCTGATAGAGCGCCACCACCTTTTCGCGGATCTCAGGATGGCGGCGCAGCAGATCCAGGCTCTGGCGGCATCGGGCCCTGTCTATGCCCAGTTCGTCGGCTCTTTGCTCGGTGAGCGCGGCCGCCTTGGCCAGAGCCGGACATTTGTTGATATGCACCAGCTTGACCGGTACCGGCGCCAGCTCGCCCAGATCGTCCCGTCTGGTATAGAGCCGCTGGTGCAGTTGCTCCGGGGTCAGCTCGACAAGCGGCGTCAGATCCATGTTCAAATTGACGCAAATCACCGCATTGGCATTGTCCGGATGCCAGGCCAGAGGCGCAATCCAGCTGGCACAGCCCTGCCAGGCCGAAAACATGCCGGACACATGCACCAAGGGCTTGCTGTTGATGACGTCCAGCAACGCCTTCACCTTGTGCTTGCTGCGCAGTTCGAACAGATAGTCGAACAGCTTGGGTTGGGCCTGGCGCAGCAATCGGGCCAGGGCGATGGTGGCGCGCACATCGGCCAGGGCGTCGTGGGCATTGCCGTGTTCGATACCGTTGGCAGCGGTCAGTCGCTCCAGCTTGAAGCTGGGCTTGCCGTCCTCGTCTTCCGGCCACTGGATACCGTCCGGCCGCAGGGCATAGAAGGTGCGCACCACATCCAGCAAATCCCAGCGGGAATTGCCCTGCTGCCAGCTGTAGGCGTAAGGGTCGTAGAAGTTGCGATACAGGGTGTAACGGGTCACTTCATCGTCGAAGCGGATATTGTTGTAGCCCAGAATGCAGGTGCCTGCCTGGCTGAACTGCTCGTGGATGCGGGCGATAAACTCGGCCTCGCACACCCCCTGTTGCTGGGCGGTTTGCGGTGTGATGCCGGTGATCAGTGTCGCCTCGGGCGAAGGCAGGTAGTCGACCGGTAACCGGCAATAGAACATGACCGGCTCGCCAATCTCGTTCAGCTCGTCGTCGGTGCGGATGGCGGCAAACTGCACCGGCCTGTCCAGCGCCGGATGGATGCCTGCCGTCTCGTAGTCGTGGAACAGAAAAGTGGGCTGTGCTGCTTGGTCGCTCATGATGTAGGGTCTTTAATCGCTGTGGGTCATGCCTGTGTCTGGCGTTAGAGTATCATCTTGTGGCGATGGCGGGCAAAGCATGGCGTGGTTCCAGGCGGAACATAGGCAACAAAAAGGCCGGCGTGGTGCCGGCCTTGTTGACGACATGATACGGGCGACTCGATGCGCAGCAGGTTATTCGGCGGTGTCTTCTGCCGGTTCGTAGTCGTCGTCGCCGCTGGCCGCCGCCATGGGCGAACAGAGGCGGTGTACACGCTTGGGGCCGATGACTTTCAGGTATTTCAACCAGACCTTGGCATGGCGGCTTTCCGACGCTGAACCTTGTTGCACCTGTTCAAAAAAACGTTGCTCGTCATCGCAATTCGGTGCCCGTTGCCCGGTATACAGCGCGAGCATGGCGTGGCCGGATTGTTCAAGCAGTTGGGCTTCCGCAACGGTAAACTCGCCACAACGACGCAGACCGCGAGGAAAATGGGCGAAGTCCTGAAACGGCTTGGTTGACTCAAAGCTCATGTTCATTCTCACTCTATGTGGCTCTATGATTCGCGCAAAGTATGGCACTGGCTTCCGGTATGCAAAATCAATTTTTTTCACGTGTTATTGAAAAATTTTTCATGCCTGTTTTTTGACTTCGGCGTCACTGTCTACGCCGCTTTGCTCCGAGCTGTCACTGGTCAGCTCGATAAAGCGCGGGTGCTGGCGCAGCGGGTCGAATTCCTCGTCATCGGCCGCCACGCTACGCAGGTGTACATTACTCTGCACCGCCAGCTCCAGATCGGACAACGCCTGATCCTCGTTACCCACGCCCGCATGGGCACAGGCCCGCTGATACAGGGCGTGCGCATTTTGCTGATCCACCTGCAGTACCCGGTTACACAGACTCAGCGCCCACTGGCGCTCGTTCATCATCAGGGCCGCATCGGCCTTGTGGGTGAGGGCATCGAGATCGCCGGGTTTGATGTCCAGGATCTGATCGTAGATATCGATTTTCGCCTGGGGACTCTGCTCCTGACTGGCACGCAGCCAGAGGCCGTGAATTTCCTGGAATCGTTCTATTTCCCGGTAGTTCTCCGCAATAACCTTGGTTTTTCGCTGCAATTCGCGTTCTATCTGCTTCAGCTTGTGTTCGTAGGTATTGGTGATTTTCTTCATTTCGGTTTCGGCATATTCCCGGGCGGTCTTTTTCAGTTCCCGCAACGATTGCCAGCCGACAATGGCCAGTACCGAGGCGGCGCCCGCCAGCAGATAGAAAAAATAGGTCACGGTCACGTTGGCGTAGCTCATGGCCTTGTCGGCTACCGCCAGTTCCTTTTGTACCACTTCGTCGGTGACGTGGATCTGAAAGCGGGCCATTTCGCTGCGCAACGCCTTCAGCTCATCCAGCATATAGCGTTCCATAAAGGGCGTGAGCGGAATGCGCTCTTCTACCATGGTTTCTTCTGTGGTGGCGGAGGCGGCGTCGGTCTGGGCGAGAACGGGCAAGGACAGAATAAAAAAACAGAGGGATATAAATAATCTGGTCATGGGGTACCGACTGGAGGTGAAAGACTCAAAAACCTGGTCGGGGCAGGATAACCCGATGATGACGGGTGTTCAAATAATGACGGGTGTTCAAATAACGAGCGGCATTCAAAGAGTGACTCAGGCGGCACCAGGTGCCGCCTGGTAAGGGTCAAGCCAGCTCTACTTCTTCGGCTTGAGGCCCTTTCTTGCCCTGGGTGACGACAAAAGTGACCGGCTGACCTTCCTGCAGGGTTTTGAAACCATCGCCCTGTATGGAGGAAAAGTGCACAAACAGATCCGGCCCGGAAGCCCGGGTGATGAATCCGAAGCCTTTCTCCTCGTTGAACCATTTTACGGTTCCTGTTTCTTTCGTACTCATAGTGTGTATCCGATTTAGTCTGACAAGGTGGTGATAACAGCATCGCCACTGCATTGATAGTAGCAGCTCGCCATGAAGCGAGCCTGTGAGGTCGTTAATCTTCCGTTCAGGCGGGCCGTGACTGGGCGGGGGAGGTTTCGTTCGTGGCTTTTCACCGGCGGTATTGGTCACATTACGACGGTAAAATACATGCTGTTCAAATTAATTTAATCGAGATCAGGTTGCAATTTATCAATGCTTTGTTAGGTTAATAAGGGTTTTTTACTTAGCCCACTAACTAAAACAGTTTAGGACTATAAATGATTGCTAGCGACACGGACACGACCATTGATTTGCAACTATTGTTGCGCCATCCCACGTCTACCGACGGTCATGAGGTGAATAGCCTGATTGCCCGCTGTAAACCCCTGGATACCAATTCCACCTATTGTAATCTGCTGCAATGCCTGCACTTTGCCGACACCTGTATGTTGGCCGAAGACGAAGACGGCACACTGCTGGGGTTTATCTCTGCCTACCGTAAACCTGCCGAGCCAAACACCTTGTTTGTCTGGCAGGTAGCCATAGATAAACGCGCCCGTGGTGAAGGGCTGGGTCGCACCCTGCTCGATACCCTGTTGGGATCGCATGCCTGTGCCGACGTCACCCACGTCGAAACCACCATCACCGCCGACAATGCCCCTTCCTGGGGACTGTTTGAAAGCCTGGCCCGCAGCCAGGGCACAGGGCAGGGCGTGCGCCAGGTGCTGTTCGATCAGCAGCGTCACTTCAACGGTGGCAGCAGCAGCGAAATTCTCTACCGCATTGCGCTCGGCTGATTGCTGTCGGCCGACCCTCAGCATTTTTCGAATTTTATATTTTTAGATTTGAACTCAGGACTTTAAGGAGTCGAGATGAGTATTTTTGATGTAATGGAATCCAGTGTACAAACCTACGCCCGCTCTTTTCCGGTGACCTTTAACAAGGCTCAGGGTGTCTGGCTGCACGACCAGAGTGGCAAGCGCTATCTGGACTTTCTTGCCGGTGCCGGTACCCTCAACTACGGCCATAACCACCCGGTATTGAAGGAGGCACTGATTGAATATATTCAGGCAGATGGCATCGCCCATGGCCTGGATATGCATACCTCTGCCAAGGCGGCGTTTCTGACCGCCCTGCAGCAAATCATCCTCAAGCCGCGCGGCCTGGATCATGTGGCCCAGTTTACCGGCCCCACCGGCACCAACGCGGTGGAAGCGGCGATGAAGCTGGCGCGCAAGGTGACCGGCCGGGAGAACATAGTGGCCTTCACCAACGGTTTCCATGGCGTCAGCCTGGGCGCCCTGGCCGCCACCGGTAACCAGCATCACCGTGGTGGTGCCGGTACCGTACTGGCCAACGTCACCCGTCTCCCGTACGACGGTTACACCGGTGCCGGTGAAGACAGCCTGCTGCTGTTCGAAACCATGCTCAACGACAACTCCAGTGGCCTAGACAAGCCTGCCGCCGTTCTGTTTGAGGTAGTACAGGGCGAGGGTGGCCTTAATGCGGCCTCGATGGAATGGCTGCAGCGTCTGGAGAAAATCTGCCGCCAGCATGACATTCTGTTGATTGCCGATGACATTCAGGCCGGTTGCGGCCGTACCGGCACCTTCTTCAGCTTCGAGCCGGCCGGCATCAAGCCGGACATCATCACCCTGTCCAAGTCGCTGAGTGGCATGGGTCTGCCGTTTGCGCTGGTGCTGATGCGTCCCGAGCTGGATCAGTGGGAGCCGGGCGAACACAACGGTACCTTCCGTGGCAATAACCATGCTTTCGTTACCGCACGCAAGGCGCTGGAAACCTTCTGGCAAGACGACGTCTTCGCCGGCGAAGTGCGGGCCAAGGGCGAGTTGCTGACCACACGCATGCAGGCCATGGTCGACCGCTTCCCGCAGTTGTTCGTGAAGGTGAAAGGCCGGGGCATGATGCAGGGTATCGCCTGCCGCGATGGCGATATCGCCGATGTGATCACCTCCAAGTGCTTCGAGCGCGGCCTGATCATTGAAACCGCAGGCCCCAACGACGAAGTGGTGAAGTGCCTGTGCCCGCTGATCATCACCGAGGCCGAGCTGACCCAGGGGCTGGACTGGCTGGAAGAATCCATTGTCGAGACCGCAAGCGAACGCCTGAAGAAGGCGTCTTAAGCCTTATCTAGCAGTTGAGTCGTCGCAATCGATGACTTGGAGGCCAAGAAGGGGCTGCAGGGATTGCCTCAGCCGCCCGTCAAATGCCAGGGATGGCATTTGTTGAGCGCCACAAGGATGTGCTTGCAGCGTGGCGGATGAGGCAACCCTGTTGCCGCTTTACCTGCAAATTGATTTTCACTGTCCGCCCCGGCGGACAAAACAGAACAAAAGAAAGGAATACCATGATAGTACGTACTCTTGCCGAATGTGAAAAAAACGAACGTTTCATCGAGTCCGAAACCGGCACCTGGGACAGCACCCGCATGTTGCTGAAAGGCGACAACATGGGCTTCTCGTTTCACATTACCACCATCTATGCCAACACCGAGACCCACATTCACTACCAGAACCACCTGGAGTCGGTGTATTGCATGAGCGGCAATGGCGAAATCAAGGATCTGGCCACCGGCAAGATCTACCCCATTGAAGCGGGCACCCTCTATGTTCTCGATAAGCACGACGAGCACCTGCTGCGGGGCGGCAGTGAAGACATGAAAATGGCCTGCGTGTTCAACCCGCCGCTGACCGGCAAGGAAGTGCACGACGCCGACGGCGTTTATCCGCTGGAAGCGGAAGCCATCGACGGTTGATGACCCGGCGGGGGCCCGGCCCCCGCTCCGGACATTTTCACTGGGCAGGGCCTCGTTTGCAGATAGGCATCGGGATCCCAGGCCCACTGAAAATGTGCGAACACGGCAAGCATCCAATAAAAATATTAAGGGAATGTAAAGTGTTACACACAGTAGAAAAAATTGGCGGCACCTCGATGAGTCAGTATCAGGCGGTGCGGGATAATATAGTGCTGCATAAACGCAAGTCCGGCGAATACTATCAGCGCATGCTGGTGGTATCGGCGTTCGGTGGTATTACCGATGGCCTGCTGGAATGCAAACGCACCGGCGCTCCCGGCGTGTATGCGACCTTTGCGGATGCGGAAGACGACAGTGCCTGGGAACAGACGCTGGATAATGTCAGTAACCGTATGGCCCAGATCAACAAGGACATGTTTGGCCTGAGCCCCGAGCGCGCCCTGGCGGACGCTTTTTTGCACGATCGTATCGCCGGCATTCGCGACTGTTTGCATCACCTGCGCCAGGTCTGTGCCTTTGGCCAGTTTCAGCTGGCCGAGCAGTTGCAGACCGTTCGCGAGCTGCTGGCGGCCATGGGGGAGGCGCACAGTGCCCACAACATGGTGTTGTATCTGCGTCAGAGTGGCGTCAATGCGGTATTAATGGATTTGACCGGCTGGCGCACCGACGAGACACTGCCGCTGGATCAGGTGCTGGAGCAGGCACTGGAGCGCGTCGAACTGTCCAGCCAGTTGCCGGTGGTGACCGGCTATGCCCATTGTAAGGAAGGGCTGATGAGCCGCTTCGACCGGGGTTACAGCGAAATGACCTTCAGCCGGCTGGCGGTGCTGAGCGGCGCCCGCGAGGCCATCATACACAAGGAATTTCACCTGAGCAGTGCCGATCCGCGACTGGCGGGCGAAGAGCAGGTGATCCCTCTCGGTCGCACCAACTACGACGTGACCGATCAGCTGTCCAACCTGGGGATGGAAGCCATTCATCCCCAGGCCGCCAAGGGCCTGCGTCAGCAGGATATTCCGTTGCGGGTACGCAATACCTTCGAACCGGATCACGAAGGCACCCTGATCACCACCGACTATCGTAGTCCCGCACCCTGCGTGGAAATGGTGGCCGGTCGCCGCAATCTGTTTGCGGTCGAGCTGTTCGATCAGGACATGGTGGGCCGGGTCTCGCACTATGCCGAGTGTTTCACCGACGAGCTGGATCGCATGAAGCTGAATCTGGTGGCCAAGGACATGAACGCCAACACCCTGACCTATTATGTGTCCGGCAACCGTAAAACGGTACGCACTCTGGTCAGCGCCCTGCAACACCGATTCGACAACGCCGATGTTAACACCCACAAGGTGTCACTGGTGTCGGCGGTGGGCAGCAACATGAGCATTCCGGGTCTGCTGGCCCGCTCGGTGGCGGCCTTGAACAGAGCCGAGGTGCCGGTGCGAGCCGTACATCAGTCGCTGCGGGCGGTGGAAATGCAGTTTATCGTCGATGACGAATACTACGAGCAGGCGGTGGTGTCGCTGCACGACGAACTGGTGCAGACCCACGCCGACACGGTCGCGCTGGCGGTAGCGTAAGTCATCCGTCACTCCCGCGCAGGCGGGAGTCCATGATATTTGCACCGGGTTTGAACCTGTGCTGTGTTTACTGGATGCCCGCCTTCGCGGGCATGACGCATTCTTATCTTCACCCGAACTGGTGACTCTCCTCGCATTTTGGCACACTGCAGTGACTACTTTCCTTTCAAGAGAATCTCTCATGGCAAAACGTGCCTGTGCCCTGCATATACTGGTAAAAACCGAAGCCGAATGCCTGGCGATCAAACAACAGCTGGACAAGGGCGGCGACTTTCACAAACTCGCCAAAAAACATTCCACCTGTCCTTCCGGCAAGCGCGGTGGCGACCTGGGCGAATTCAACAAGGGTGATATGGTGGGGCCGTTCGACAAGGCGGTGTTCAGCGGCCCCGAGCTGGCCATTCAGGGACCGGTGAAAACCCGTTTCGGCTATCATCTGATCAAGGTGTTGTATCGCAACTGATCGGTACGGCCGCTGATCACCGAGGATAGCGCATGTTTCTCGAGCATATTCAGATCAGAAACTTCATGGGCCTTAATCAGCTGTCGCTCAAGCTCAATCAGAGCACGGCGCTGATGGGCGAGAATGCCTGGGGTAAAACCAGCCTGTTTCGGGCATTGTGGCGGCTGATGGGGCAGGGCGGCTGCTGTTACCAGTTTGTGGACGAGGATTTTTACCGGCCGGAGCCGGGTGAGACGATCGACGAGCTGCAAATCGTGCTCAGTTATCGCGAGCACAGACCCGGCATCAGCGAGCATTCGGCCCGGTTGGCACGGCTGGAGCCGGTGTGGGTCAAACATAAAGACAGCTTTCATCGGGTACATTACCGGGCCCGGGCGAAGCGCACGGCCGAGGGAATTGTCAGTGAACACGATTTTGTGGACGGTGGCGGTGTCCCCATCGAGCGGGATGACGCCCACCAACTGGTGCATTATCTGATTGAAATGAACCCGGTGTTCCGCCTGCGTGATTCTCGCGGCACGCCCCAGGATCTGCCCATCGTCAACCTGAACGGCGATTACGAGCAATTGCTGACACGGCTCAGTGAACAGTTGGCGGAAGAAGAAGAGCTGAGCCAGCGGGATATCAAGGCCGGACTGGACGCGGTGCGTCAGCTGTTCGAGCATTATTTCACCCCCCAGGGCGCCACCAGCCGGGCGCCGCGGCGGGCGCGGGACATCGCCATTCACCCGGTCACCCTGAGCCAGTTGGGCAAGCTGAACGACTGGCAGCCGATGGGGGAGGAAAGCGGCCTGTCGCTGGCGCTGTCGGCCGTGGCGCGCACCATACTGCAAACACGGGGCGGTCGTCCCATCGAAGTGGGCTCCCGGCCCATGCTGCTGATTGAAGATCCGGAAAGTCGGCTGCATCCCACCATGCTGGCGGTGACCTGGGGCATTCTGGAGCGTTTTCCGGGGCAGAAACTGGTGACCACCAATTCCGGCGACCTGCTGTCGGCCTTTCCCCTCAATCACCTGCGCCGGCTGGTACGGGCGGAGCACGAAACCAGAAGCTTCCAGATTGGCAACGAAAAATACAATGGCGAAGACATGCGTCGCATTGCCTTTCATGTGCGCATCAACAGGCCCATGTCGCTGTTTGCCCGTTACTGGTTACTGGTGGAGGGAGAAACCGAGATCTGGCTGTTGAACGAACTGGCCCGCATCTGTGGTTATGTCTTGCCCGCAGAGGGCATTCGTATCATAGAGTTTGCCCAGTGTGGCCACAGTCCGCTTATCAAGGTGGCGCGGGATTTCGGCATCGGTTGGCATCTGCTGACCGATGGTGACGAAGCGGGCCAGAAATATGCCCAGGGCGTACGCAGCATGTTGCGCGGCGAGCGGGAGGAAGATCATCTGACCGTGTTGCCGCGGCTCGATATCGAACATTATCTGTTCGACAGGGGGCTGGAGTCGGTGTTTCGCCAGGAAGCCCAGATCCACGACAAGCACACCCCGGCCACCCGTATTATCGAACGCGCCCTCAGTCGGCGCAGCAAGCCGGGTATGGCGCTGGCGGTGGTGGAAGCCATCGAACTGCAGGGCGCGCAGCTGGTGCCGGTGGAATTACGGCGCATGTTTGCCCGCATGGTCGCGATTGCCCGTCGACAACGGTAGAATACGCGGGTTTATCTTTTGGAGAATGACCGATGACAGAACTGTTGCCGGCGCGGTTGTTTGCGCCACTGGCATTAACCGCCATTGCGGCCCTGGGCCTGCTGCTGTGGGTATTACGAAACGGCGATCTCTGCCCTGGCCAGCGTCGGCGCATCAGCGATGGCCTCTTGTCGGCCTGGGCGGTCTTTGGCCTGGCCCTGATGCTGGGGGTGGAAGCGGCGGTGCCGGTGCCCCTGTTGTGGCTGGGCGGGCTGGCATTGGCCGCCGGTCTGGGCACCGTCCTGTATCAGGCGCGGCTGCAGGGCAAGCGCAGCCTGCCGTTAAGCTGGCACACACCGGCGCTGGTACTGGCGGTGCTTTATGGTGTCTGGATCATGACCATAACGGGCCCGGCCGCGCTGCTGGTAGCCGGCGCCGGCGGTTGTGTGTTTGCGCACCTGATCATGGTGCGCGCCAAGCACCGCTTGCAGGCCTTCAATACCCTGCTGCCGCTGGCGGGCATCGTCTTTGCTGTCGCTTGCTTGCTGTTGCTGCTGGTGCAGGCCCTGTTTGCCCAGAGCAGTCTGGCCCGGAATGGGCAGCCGGACATGAGCCACTTGATAGTGCCCTTCACCCAGATGAGTGCAGCCATCTTGCTTGGTGCCATCATCTGGTTACTGCCTTTGCTGCGAAAAGAACAGACCCGGCCACCGGTGATTGCGGTTGCTGCCTTGTTAATTTTGGGTGCCCTGACCACGGGACAGGGCATTATCTGGCAATTGTGATTTAACATCGGTTAAACAGCAAAAAAACTGCGGTAAAGTCCCAATTTTTCTCGTTGTACTTGCCAAATAGCCGATCCTAGAATGCGCGCCTCAAAAACCGGAGGCGCCATGTATTTAATTCCCCTTTATCTGCATTTGACACTGCTTACCCTGGGTAACGCTTTTTTGCTGACCCTGGTGGCGGTGTGCCTGAATGATCTGGGGGCGCCGGCGGCACAAATTGGTCTGGTGGGCTCGGCGTTTTATCTGGGCATGCTGGGCGCGAGCTTCTTTGCCGATAAGCTGATCGAACGGCTGGGGCACGTGCGTTCGCTGGTACTGTGCAGCCTGACGCTGGCGCTGGCCGCCCTGGCATTGACCTGGACCAGCCTGCTACCGGTCTGGTTGATACTGCGCGTGCTCGCGGGCATGGCGGCGGCGGTCAGCTTCGTGGCGGTAGAAAGCTGGGTGCTGGGTGTGGCGCCGCCGCATCGTCGTTCCAGTGCCATGGCCCGTTACATGCTTGTCTATTACTTCAGCTACGGCATCAGCCAGCTGTTTATCGACTGGATCCCGACCGCCGGCATGACCGGCTTCTGGCTGGCTTCCGGCCTCTGTGTGCTTGCTGTGGTACCCTTGCTGTGGGCCAAACGACCGAATTTGAAGGCCGAGGGGGGCGTCAATGCCAACAGCGGCAAGCCGCCCCGGGCCGACAGAGCCCTGGGGTTGGTCGGCTGTCTGGTGGCGGGCATGCTGCTCGGTGCCCTCTATGCCCTGATGCCCATTCAGCTGGAGCAGTTGTCGCTGGGGGGGGAAATCGGGCTCTACATGGCCTGGCTTATCCTGTGCGGCATGGCGTTTCAGTTACCCAACGGCAGCCTGGCCGACAAGTTCGGCAAGCGCACCATGATGGCGGTACAGACCCTGATGATTGGCGCCGGTTGTCTGCTGCTGTGGGAGTTTGACGGCAAGGGCGCCATGCTCCTGGCCTTTGCGCTGCTGGGAGCGGGGGGCTTTACTCTGTATCCCACCACCATGTCTTATGCCTGTGGCAAGATGCAGGGTCGGGCGCTGGTGAAAATGGCCCAGAAACTGATGTTTACCTACAGCATCGGCTCGCTGACCGGCCCCATGATAGCGGGCATGATGCTGGAAAAATTCCACTCGGGTCTGTTCCTGTTTGTCATCCTGCTGGTGGCCGGTTGGGCGCTGTGGCTGTTGCTGATGCGTTTACTGACCGACAAGCCGGTGGGTACCACCATTTAAGCCGCGGCGTCATCTTCTTTCTTACCACAACGGCCGGCCCCTGGGTCGACCGTTGTGGTTTCTGGTTTTCGCCGACAGGAAGGAACCCCTTGTGCCCGTGCTTATTTCCGGGCCGAATGAGGGTAGACTGGGGTTAACCAATCAGAGACAGTCGGTATTGGCCGATGAATAACGCAATAAAGGCTATTACAGTCGGGTCTGTATTCTTTTGCGATAATAAAAACGAGAATGACGGTATCGCTTTCCATAGGGGGTTCAATATGAAAATGAAAACATTGTCAGCGGTTGTCGTGGTGGCCGCGCTCGGTCTGGCGGGCTGTGCCAACCCGGATGTCTATTCCGGTGATGTGTACAGCAGCAGTGCCGCCAAGCAGGCGCAAACGGTGACCTACGGCACCGTGGTGTCGGTGCGGCCGGTGACCATTCAGGCCGGTGACGAAAACCCGAACCTTATCGGTACCGTTGGTGGGGGTGTAGTCGGCGGTATGCTGGGTAACCAGGTTGGCGGCGGTTCGGGCCGTTCACTGGCCACGGCGGCAGCCGCCATTGCCGGTGCCATGGTGGGCTCGCGGGCCGAAGACAAAATCAACCAGGTCAGAGCGGTGGAGCTGGAAGTGCGTACCGACCGGGGCGACAGCCTGATAGTGGTGCAAAAGGCCGATCGCGACTGGCAGGCGGGTCAGCGGGTACGGCTGGTGGGCTCGGGCAGCACCATGAGTGTGGCCCCTTACTAAACCCGACAGGGGGCAAACCGCAGAGAGTAAAAAGGCGCCTCTGGAGGCGCCTTTTTACTCTCTGGATTATCTGTAAACAGTCTTGTTTATTACAGGCAATATTTTTATTTCTTAGTGTTTTACATTGTGTTTTACAGTCCTGTCTTCCCGGGCTCATTTTTACATTTGTGCCAAGGAAGGTGCAGAAATGGCGACTAAAGCGGCGCCGACTGTAAAAATGACGGTGATAACCAACTCTTTCATTTTTTACCTTCCTCAACGATGGGCTGTGAACCTAATATACGGGGGTGTCGTTTTCTTTTCAATCGGTATTTTGTGGTTTGTTTGCTTGTTTCGATGTATGGCGTTCCTGATGTCTGTTTTGTCAGGTTTTGTTCGTCTTTCACGGCGTTTCCACGCGGTTTATAGTGTTGTTGTTTTGTGTTTTTATTTTATTAAACCTATTAAAATCAATTGTTTGTATTTTTATTCTATGCTCTTTGGTCGCTTTGTTGTGAATGTTGTTTTATCGTGCGGATCTAGATCTATATCACGTTTTTAACGGCCCCCTGACCGTCATCGGTGTCGGCGAACGGATGTTGTGATGATAAAAACACCACCAAAGTGGGTAGGCGCATCGAAAATCGGGTGACAGAGCGTGGCGCCGCTATCATGGCAAAACGAGTGAAATGGCGCTCATGATGACGATACTCCCTGCTTTGAATAAACGACGCCGCTACCGCCTGACGACGCCTGACGACGCCAGGCGATGCGCCATCCCGGCTCCCTTCGCGGCGCATTTCTGCTAGACTGCGCGCCAGTTTTTAATCGAGTGAATGGGGTTGGGTTTGACGCAGTCCGTTGAACAGTGGCAGGCAAGGCTGAAAGAGTGCAGGGGTGCCGCGCGCGGCCGTTTTCGTCGTCGGTTGCAGGGCCTGGCCAAGCTGCCCCGGGCCAGACAGGAAAAAGTGCTGGCAAACATTGCCGCCGAGATGACCGCCTCGATCGCCGAGCGCCGTCGTCGGCAGGCCCTGCTGGAACAGCCCATTCATTATCCGCCGCAGCTGCCGGTCAGCGAAAAGCGCGACACCATCAAGGCCGCCATTCGTGACCATCAGGTGGTGATCATCGCCGGCGAAACCGGCTCCGGTAAAACCACCCAGATCCCCAAGATGTGTCTGGAACTGGGCCTGGGAATAGAGGGCACCATAGGCCACACCCAACCCCGCCGGCTGGCGGCGCGGAGCGTGGCCACCCGACTGGCGCAAGAGCTGGAATGCGATCTGGGCCAGCGGGTCGGTTACAAGGTGCGGTTCAACGATCAGATCAGTGAAGGCACCCAGGTCAAGCTGATGACCGACGGCATACTGCTGGCCGAAATTCAGCAAGACCGCATGTTGCACCAGTACGACACCATCATTATCGATGAAGCCCACGAACGCAGTCTGAATATCGACTTCATCATGGGTTATCTGAAGCAGCTGCTGCCGAAAAGGCCCGATCTCAAGGTGATCATCACCTCGGCGACTATCGACCCCGAGCGGTTTTCCCGGCATTTCAACCAGGCGCCCATCATCACGGTGTCGGGCCGCACCTATCCGGTGGAACTGCGCTATCGGCCGCTGCTGGATGACAACCGGGAGCGGGATCAGCTGCAGGGCCTTTTCGATGCGGTGACCGAACTCACCCAGGAAGGCCCGGGCGATATTCTGATTTTCATGAACGGCGAGCGGGAAATTCGCGACACCGCCGATGCGCTCAACAAGCTGGAGCTGCGCCACACCGAAGTGGTGCCGCTCTATTCCCGGCTGTCCAATGCCGAACAGAACCGCATTTTCGAATCTCACCGCGGCCGGCGCATCGTGCTGGCCACCAACGTGGCCGAAACCTCGCTTACCGTGCCCGGCATTCGTTACGTGATCGATCCGGGTACCGCGCGCATCAGCCGCTACTCCTATCGTACCAAGGTGCAGCGGCTGCCGATTGAGCCCATCTCTCAGGCCAGTGCCAACCAGCGGATGGGCCGCTGCGGCCGGGTAGAGGCGGGCATCTGTATTCGTCTGTACGGCGAAGATGACTTCATGAACCGGCCCGAATTTACCGACCCCGAGATTCTGCGTACTAACCTGGCCTCGGTTATCCTGCAGATGCTGTCGCTGGGGCTGGGCGATATCTCGGCCTTTCCGTTTGTGGAAGCGCCGGATCGCAAGAACATCAGCGATGGCATTCGACTGCTGGAAGAGCTGGGCGCCGTGCTTGGCGATCAGGGAGATTTGAAACTGACACCACTGGGGCGTGATCTGGCCCGGCTGCCGGTGGATCCGCGACTGGCCCGCATGGTGCTGGCGGCACGCGAGCACGGCTGCGTGACCGAGGTGATGGTGATCACCGCCGCACTCAGCATTCAGGACCCGCGTGAGCGCCCGCAGGACAAACAACAGGCTGCCGCCGAGATGCACCGCCGTTTTGCCGACAAAGACTCGGACTTCATGGCCTACATCAACCTGTGGAACTACCTGAAAGAACAGCAAAAAAGCTTAAGCGGCAACCAGTTTCGCAAACAGTGCATCAAGGAGTTTCTGAATTATCTGCGGGTGCGCGAATGGCAGGACATCTACAGCCAGCTGCGGCTGGTGGTGCGCGAGCTGGGCTTTGCGCTCAACAGCGAGCCGGCCGACTATAACAGCCTGCACCAGGCGCTGCTGACCGGCATGCTCAGCCAGGTCGGCATGCGCGATGGCGACAAAAAAGACATCATCGGCGCCCGCAATGCCCGCTTCGTGCTGGTGCCCGGCTCCAGTCTTGCCAAAAAGCCGCCTCGCTGGCTGATGGTGGCCGAACTGACCGAAACCCACCGTCTTTACGGTCGCACCGCCGCCCGGCTGGAGCCGGACTGGCTGGAGCGGGCGGGCGCCCACCTGCTCAAGTCCAGTTACAGCGAACCCTACTGGTCGAAAAAGCAGGGTGCGGTCATGGGCTACCTGAGTCAGAGCCTGTTCGGGCTGCCGGTGGTGGTGCGCCGCCGGGTCAACTACAGCCAGGTCGATCCCAAGCTGTGCCGCGAGTTGTTTATCCGACAGGCGCTGGTGGAAGGGGAGCTGAACACCCGCCACGAGTTCTTTCACCATAACAGAGCCCTGCTGGAGCAGGCCGAGGCCCTGGAGCACAAGTCGCGCCGTCGGGATCTGGTGATCGACGACGAAACCCTGTTCCGTTTTTACGACGAGCGGCTGCCTGCCGACATGGTGTCGATTCGCCATTTCGACGACTGGTGGAAACAGGCGCGCAAAGCCAACCCCGAACTGCTGCACTTTACCGAAGAGATGCTGCTCAACGAAAGAGCCGAAAAGGTCACCACCCGGGATTACCCCGATGCCTGGCAGCACGACGGCCTGAACCTGGCACTGGACTACCAGTTCGAGCCGGGGCAGGAAGAAGACGGGGTCACGGTGCGTATACCCCTGCCGCTGTTGAACCAGGTGCATCCGGCACCGTTCCGGTGGCAGGTGCCGGGCCTGCGTCGGGAGCTGTTGATTGGCTTGATCAAGTCGTTGCCCAAGCCGATGCGCAAGCACTTTGTGCCGGCGCCCAACTTTGCCGAGGCCCTGCTGGCGGCCATGACGCCGCTGGAAGGCGAGCTGCTCGATCAGATGGAAAAGCACCTGCGCCGCATGACCGGGGTGACGGTGCCGCGAGAAGACTGGGACTGGCAGGCACTGCCGGCGCATTTGATCATGCGCTTCTGCGTGCTGGACGCCGACGGCAAGGTATTGGCGGCAGGCCGGGATCTGGAGGCGATCAAGTTGTCGCTGCAGGGCCAGGTGCAGACCGCGCTGACTCAGGCGGTGGATGACGATCGCTTCGAGCAGGACGGGCTCTTGGCTTTTCCCGCGCGCACCATTCCCAAAACCTACGCCGCCAGGCGCGCCGGCTTCGAGGTGAAGGCCTATCCGGCCATTGCCGATCAGGGCGACAGCGTGGCGCTGACCCTGTGTGAAGACGAAGTCAGCCAGGCCCAGACCATGTGGAGCGGCCAGAGCCGGCTCTTGCTGCTGCAACTGCCGTCGCCCATCAAGTATCTGCATGCAAAACTGCCGAACAAGGCCAAGCTGGGGCTGTATTTCAATCCCTACGGCAAGGTGCTGGATCTGGTGGATGACTGCATTCGTGCCGGCGTGCACCAGCTGATGCGCCAACACGGTGCCCCGGCCTGGACGCCCGAGGCCTTTGCCACGCTGAAAGACAAGGTGGCCGGCGAGCTGAATCAGGCGGTGGCCGACATTGCGCTGCAGGTGGAAGAGGTACTGAGCCGGGCCCACGCCGTGAAGAAACGGCTGAAGGGCAAGATAGATCTGGCGCAGGCCATGGCCATGTCGGACATTCAGGCCCAGCTGGACGGGCTGATTTTCCGCGGCTTCGTGACCGGGACGGGTGCCGAGCGCCTGAGCGATCTTGGCCGTTATCTGGAGGCTCTGTCGCGCCGGCTGGACAAGCTGGCGATAGACCCGCACCGGGATCGCGCGCACCTGCTGAAAATTCAGCAGGTGCAGCAGGCCTACCAGTCGCTGCTGAACAAGCAGCCCAAAGGCAAGCCGCTGGCGCCCGAGGTGGCGGACATCCGCTGGATGATAGAGGAGCTCAGGGTGTCCTATTTCGCCCAGACCCTGGGCACGCCGTACCCCATCTCGGACAAGCGTATCCAGCAGCAGATAAACAGCCTGTGAGGAGTGAAGAGTGAGGCGTGAGGGGTTAAGAGTGAGGGGTGAGGAGGAGGCAGGAACAACACCCGTGTATTACTCCTCACACTTCGACTCCTCACCCCTCACGATCTCTGCTTTACCTTGTTGCCGGGGCCGGTGCATGTTACTATCCGCGCGCTTTTTACAGGCGAATGCCGGTCGCAGCGTTCGCCACCAACCTTAAGAGAGAAAATTATGTCATTCGTATTTGAAGCTGAAGTTCGTTCAGACCTGGGGAAAGGTGCGAGCCGCCGCCTGCGTCATGAAGAAAAAGTACCTGCCATCGTTTACGGTGCAGGCCAGGAGCCGGTAGCCATCGCTCTGGATCACAAAAAAGCCAACATCGCTCAGGCCGACAACGCTTTCTACAGCGAAGTGCTGACCCTGGTTATCGACGGTCAGGAAGTGAAGGTCAAGGTTCAGGACGTACAGCGTCACCCCTTCAAGCCGAAGCTGACCCACCTGGATTTCATCCGCGCCTAATCGCGAATGTCATTCTGAAAAAAACCGCCGCAAGGCGGTTTTTTTGTGCCGGCGGTTTATGGCAACAGCAGGCCGTGATCGATGGCAATAAAGTCGCTGGCCGCGTCCATCAGCGCCCTGGCGGTGAGGGCGGGGGCGCCATAGACTTCGACCCGTTTGCCGTAATGGAGGCGCAGCTTGTCGGCCAGAATGGCAAAATCCCCGTCGCCGGACACCAGCACCAGGGTGTCGGCGACGGCAGCCGACTCCAGCATGTCGATGGTAATGCCCACGTCCCAGTCGCCCTTGGCCGAGCCGTCTGCCCGCTGGATAAAGGGCTTGAGCTTTACCTCGAAGCCGATGGCCCGCAGGATATTCTGAAACTGGCGCTGTTTCTCGTCACCCCGGTCGATGGCATAGGCGAAGGCCGCCACCACTTCGCGGCCGTCGGCCACCCGGGCCCAGAAGGCGTTGTAGTCGAAATTGCCTCCCAGTGCCTGTCGGCAGGTGTAATACACATTCTGCACATCTACAAAAATCGCGACTTTTTCCGGCATCATGGGCTCGCTTGCTCAGGTCTGCTTCAATCAGGCGTCCAGGGTAGCAGGATCCGGCCCCCTATGATCGGCTTTGCTTACCGCCGGTAGTGAGCGGCGATAGTGAACGGGGCGCTTTTTGGTTATAATGCGGTCTCTTTTTACTTTTCTTTCAGGTCGTTATGACGTTAATCGACATCGATAAAACCCGTTATCGTCGCCATCTGAATCGGGTGCTGATTGGTTGCGCACTGGTGCTGGCGGCGGGCAGTTTACTCGTTTCGCAAACCCTGATCGCCCTGTTGCCGGATCCGGACGGCAGTCACTTTCACTGGAACGCCCTGGGGGTGTTGGTGACGGCGGCCGTCATCGGGTGGGGCTTGAGCAAGTATCGCCATCATGATTACCTGACCGAGGTGCTCTATGTGTGGGAGCTGAAGCAGTCGCTGAACAAGATCACCCGTAAAATGCGCAAGCTGGAAGCGGCGGCCCGGCAAGGAGACGCGGACGCGCTGCTGGCCCTGCAGTACAGTTATGCCGGTTCACGACAACTGTGGCAGCTGGACGACAATACCATCATCATGGATGAATTAAATGCCAAACAGGCACAACTCGACACTCTGACGGCCCAGTACAAGCTGACACCGAATATTGATGATTATGATGACAGTATTCTGAAGCGGTTTTAACGGCGCTCGAGTACAATGCCCCTTTTTTATCAAGCCATGATACGGGTATTGGCGCACCAGCACCCCTTCATTTCAGCAGCGGCCAGCGCATAGATGGTGATAGCCCCTGTCCTTTCAAGCAGTAAGGATGACGACATGTCAGACAAGTTTTTCTTCAAGGGCCGCCAGGATGCGCGCCAAAGCCACATCAGTTACGGCTATAACACCAAGGCCAGCCACAAGCTCGGTAGCAAAAAGCATCCGCTTACGCTGGTGGTGACCAGCGAGGCTCGCAAGCTGGAAGTCGAGGCTCAGGCTGCCGAGGCCCGGTTGTTCGCCGAGGTGACTATCGATAGCAATGAGGGGGCGGTCGAGTCCATTACCGAACTGACCACGCTGCTCAACAAGGCAAATACCGTCAGGCAGGACAAGACGCCCGAGCGCAACGATCCCTGCAGTTGCGGCAGCGGTAACAAATACAAGAAGTGCTGCGGGTAAGAGATACGCGATCCGGCTGGCTATTTACGCCATGAAAGCAGAAAAATAAGAGAGGCGGACGCGTTGTCCGCCTCTTTTTTTTGCCCAGCGGCAAGGCAATAACGAGTTCAGTGTCGACGACACAGAGAGTCATAAAAGAGTCAGAAAGATGAAACAAGCCATTACCGGCTACCACCGAGATGAAGAAGATGACTGGGTGGCAGAATTGCAGTGCGGTCATTTTCAGCATGTGCGCCACCGGCCGCCTTTTATCAACCGGCCCTGGGTCACCACGGCGGCGGGGCGGCAAGCCATGCTGGGCCATTTGTTATTGTGCAAAAAATGCGATCGGGGTGAGCCGAAAGACGCGCCGGTGTAACCTCACTCCCGCCGCTGTCTTTGGTCCGGCACATCAAGTCTGCGTGCGCCAGCGGCTACACTGACTGCAAAGGTGGCCGCTATTGTTATCGCGAGTCGTCAATCCGGGCATGAAAAGGAGAGTTCGATGACCGCTCACAACCACTGGCAATTGATCCCGGCGGAAGATTTTAACTGTCCGGCACCGCCGACGGTGACCCGTTTTCAACGAGCCTGGCGGCGGATGCTGCGTATTCTGGGGCTGAAGGACGAGGAAACGGCGACCCAGGATGAAGACACCGAACTGCCCGATTATCAGGAGTTTGAGCGTGGCCCTGCGGTCGGCGCCCTGAACGCGCATTTTTCCGACTGGGTTGACGGGGCCGACAACAGCGTCTGTTTTCTGCTGGATCCACCGTTCAGCGGCAGCGCCGCCATTGTCCGGGACTGGACCTGGCAACAGGGGTGGGCCTTGCTGACGCCACCGGATACGACTCAAATCCGTGCGGTGGCAGTGGATGAGTGGTGGCAGCAACAAATGTCCCGGGGCGTGCCCTGGCTGATTGACGACCTGGCCCGCTATTTGTTGCGCTTTGCCGACGGCCTGCGCTTTATCCGGGTGCTGCTGCCCAGGCTGCTGCACGGCGATTTTGGCAAGGGGCTGGTGGTGTGCGACAGCTGGACCTTTGCCTTTTTGCGGCGTACCTGGCCGCTCAGCCTGCCCCGGGTTTATTGCTTTGCCCCGGCCGGGCAGGCCCTGTTGCGCCAGATCGGCATAACGGGATCGGATCGGCAGCTGAGTCACCTGGCCGGCCAGGCGCGGGGCAACGTGGGGCTGGCGCTGGCGCTGTGGGAATGTAGAGTGAACGCAGACAAGCCGCTGCCGGAACTGCCGCTGGAGGCGGACGACGGCACCGCCTTTATCCTGTATTCGCTGCTGTTGCATCGGGGCCTGAGCGGAGAGGAATTGCAACGGGTATTGCCGGTCATGGCCCCGGACCAGCTTAATGTGCAGCTGTTGCGGCTGGCGCAATTCGGCATTGTCGAGCGGCACAGGGAGCACTGGCGGCTTTGCGTGTATGGCTATCTGACGGTGCGCGATTTTCTTGGCAGCCGGGGTTATCTGCTGGACGACTTTTAACGGGGGTGGGCATGGATACGGAGCAGGTTGTCAGGTTGTTCAGGGATATCACCACCCAGACGTTGATTGAAGCCCTGGCGGTGATACTGGTGGCGATACTGTTGGTGTGGCTGAGCCAGAAATTGCTGCCCTGGCTGGCGGAGCGGCTGCACAGTAGCCGGCGACTGTTTGTACTGGCGTTGATCCCCACCATTCGCATCCTGGTGATACTGGCCGCCCTGATCTGGATAGTGCCGCTGTTCATCGAGCTCACGGTGCAGAACACCCTGGCGATACTGGGGGCGGCGGGTCTGGCCATCGGCTTTGCGCTCAAGGATTACGTCAGCAGCCTGCTCGGGGGCATAGTGGCCGCCTATGAGCTGCCGTACCGGCCCGGCGACTGGATAGAGGTGGACGGCTGTTACGGCGAGGTCAGGCACGTGGGGATGCGGGTGGTGGAAATCGTCACCCCGAGTGATACCGTGGTGTTTATTCCCCACCAAAGACTGTGGACCGGGCTGATTCGTAACGCCAACAACGGTGGCGCCAGCCTGATGTGCGTGGTGAGCTTTTATCTGGAGCCGGATCACGATGCCCATGAAGTGCGTCGGGTGCTGCAGGACGTGGCCCTGACCAGCCCCTATCTCAAGTTACAGCAGCCCGTGCTGGTCGTGCTGGAAGAGCAACCCTGGGGCACCCATTATCGCATCAAGGCCTATCCGATGGATCCGCGTCAGCAGTTTCAGTTCATGTCCGACCTGACCGCCCGCGGCAAGGACTGCCTGCGCAAGATGCCGGTCAGTTTTGCCCGTATCCCGCCGGAGCAGGCGATGGATTTGGGCACAAAGTCTGGCTCGTAAGTCTCCGTAGCGAAACAAAAAGGAAGAGGAAAAAGTACACCCACTAGATTAGAAACCAAGAGGAAACCAAGAGGACATCCATCGGACTCTTAGCCACCCCCCCTCAACAAAGCCAAAGAGGACACCCATCGGATTAAAAAACCAAGAGGACATCCATCGGGTTGGTTGTTTTTTGAACCAAGGCTAAGCTTGAGGTTCATCCTTTGTATTTGGTGAACAGTATTAGAGGACACCCATCGGGTTGGCTGTTTTTTGAACTACAGCTAAGCTTGTGGTTAATCCGTTGTACTTGGGGAGCTTTATGACTCGTCCTCGTTCCGAGCTGGTGTCACCGGTTGATACACCTTATTACCATTGTATCTGCCGCTGTGTGCGACGTGCCTATCTGTGCGGCGAAGACCGACTGACCGGCCAGGATTTCAATCATCGCAAACGCTGGGTGCTGGCACGGTTGCGACAGCTGCAGAAGGTATTCACCATCGACTTGTGCGCCTATGCGGTCATGGCCAATCACTATCATCTGGTGGTGCATGTGGATACTGCCGCCGCCGAGGCATTGACCGAGAACGAAGTGGTGGCGCGCTGGCACCGGCTGTTTCGGCTGCCGGTACTGGTGGAACGCTATATGGCGGGTACCGCCGACACCGAGGCAGAGCAGTTGGCGGCGCAGGGCATTATTGCCGGCTGGCGCCGTCGGCTGAGTGATTTGTCCTGGTATATGCGCTGTCTCAACGAGCATATTGCGCGTAAAGCCAATGAGGAAGACAACTGCAAGGGGCGGTTCTGGGAGGGGCGCTTTCGCTCCCAAGCCATTCTGGATGACGCCGGCCTGCTGGCTTGCATGACCTATGTGGATCTTAATCCATTGCGAGCCGGGATGGTGGAGCAACCGGAGGACTCGGTGGATGTGTCTCTGCATCAGCGGCTTCAACACCATGCCCAGTCGGACAAGCATACACCGAGCGATCAGACCCAAGGTCTTGCGCTGCTCCCCTTTATCGAACATTTTCATCAGGATAACGAAAAAGGCATTCCTTTCTCCTTTGCCGACTACCTGCAGCTGGTAGACTGGGTGGGGAGAGCGAGGCGGGAAGACAAAGCAGGTGTGATAGCCGAAGATACCCCGCCTATTCTGGCGCGTCTGGGGCTGGGCACGGCTGGTTTTCTCGCCGCCCTGAAGCCTCATCACTTATCCCGAGGCAGCGTGATCGGCCGTGGGATGAGCAGAATACGCTATGCCCAGGCGCACCACCGACGATGTGTGCAGGGCCCGTCTTTTTCCGCATAGAGCGGTGCCAAGCTGCGGTACTGCCGGCTCGGTCAACATTAAACCTCTCAAACACTGAGACATAAGCGACCCCCTGTTTTTCTCTCCTGACCATTTAAACCTGTTATCTACACCGGTGTGTTAGCCGCCTTCGAGTGAGCTGGTCTTATTTCGGCTTGATGGCAACTGCTACTGATCACGCCGAAAAGCCAAAGCATCAAGATGGGTGTCCTAACTGGGAAAGCCAAAGCATCAAGGTGGGAGTCCTAACTGGGAAAGCCAAAGCGTCAAGGTGGGTGTCCTAACCGGGAGGATTAAAAGGGTTTAAATATGGATGTCCTAACTAAGGGGATTTGGCATTATCATGGGGCGGTGCGGGATAATAACAAGGGAATCGAATGCAGAATAATGATGTGCTGACGCCGGGGCTGATGGTGGTGCACGGCAATCAGCTGGAGGAACTGCGAGAGCTGGCGGTGGCCTGGATGCGGCGTAACCCGCTGGCACCGCTGGAAAACGAGGTGATACTGGTGCAAAGCAACGGTATCGCCCAGTGGCTGAAGCTGGCGCTGGCCGAGCATCGCAGCGGCGGTATTGCCGCCGCCATGCAGGTAGACCTGCCGGCGCGTTTTCTGTGGCAAACCTACCGTGCCGTACTCGGCAGTCACAGCATTCCGTTACAGTCGCCGCTCGACAAGGCGCCGCTGACCTGGCGGCTGGTGCGGCTGTTGCCCGAACTGCTGGCCGATGCACGCTTTGCGCCGCTGCATCGTTTTCTGCAGCAGGATGACGACTGTCGCAAGCGCTATCAGCTGGCCGAACGGCTGGCGGATCTGTTCGATCAGTATCAGGTATACAGAGCCGACTGGTTGGCGGAATGGGCCGCAGGGCGGGATCGGATCATCAGCGCCCGCCGGGGACCGGTGCCGCTGGATAACGCCGTGCTGTGGCAACCGGCGCTGTGGCGGGCACTGCTGGAAGACGTGGGCCATGAGCAGCTGGCCGGCAGCCGGGCCGGGGTGCATCCGCGCTTTGTCGAACACCTGCGAGAATGCGAGCAGGTTCCGGCGGACCTGCCGCGCCGGGTGATTGTGTTCGGTATTTCCTCGCTGCCGGCCCAGACCCTGGAGGCGCTGGCGGCACTGGCGCGCTTCACCCAGGTGCTGCTGTGTGTGCACAACCCCTGTCAGCATCACTGGGGTGACATAGTGCCGGATCAGGACCTGCTCAGGCACCGCTACCGCCGCCATGCCCGCAAGCCGGGACAGCCACTTGAGCTGACCGACAGCGATCTGCATCAGCATGCCCACCCCTTGCTGGCGGCCTGGGGCAAGCAGGGGCGGGACTACATCAACCTGCTCGACAGCGTCGACGATCCCGAACACTACAAGGCGAGGTTCGACGCGATGGGCAGCCGCATCGACCTGTTCGGTGAAGGTAATGTCGGCCATCTGCTCGGTCAACTGCAGGACGACATGCTCAACCTGCGGCCGCTGGCGGAAACCCGCGAGCAGTGGTCGCCGCTGACCGAGAGCACCGCGTCCATCCGCTTTCATGTGGCCCACAGCGGCCAGCGGGAGGTGGAAATACTGCACGATCAGCTGCTGGCGTACTTCAGCACCGATGCCGGTCTGCGCCCGCGCGACATTATCGTCATGGTGCCGGACGTCAACGTCTACGCCCCTCATATCCAGGCGGTGTTCGGCCAGTACGGCCGGGAAGACGATCGCTATATTCCCTTTACCCTGGCGGATCAGGGCAGCCGGGGCACCGAACCCCTGCTGATCGCCCTCGAACAGCTGTTGCGCCTGCCGGACAACCGCCAGACCGTCAGCGAAATACTGGATCTGCTGGAAGTGCCGGCCTTGCGCGATCGCTTCGGTATTAACGAACAGGATGTGCCCACCCTGCATCGCTGGATTGAAGGCGCCGGGGTGCGCTGGGGGCTGGATGCCCGGCGCCGTGCGGCCCTGGGGCTGCCGGCGGATCTGGAGCAGAACACCTGGCGTTTTGGCCTGCGGCGCATGCTGCTCGGTTATGCGGTGGGCTCGGGAGACGCCTGTCAGGGCATAGAGCCTTTTGATGAAATCGGCGGCCTGGACGCGGCCCTGATAGGCCCCCTGGTCAGGCTGCTGGATACCCTGGATGCCTTGCATGAGCAACTGTCCCGGCCTCATCTGCCCGCAGAGTGGGGGCAGGTGCTGCATGGCGTGCTGGCGTCGTGTTTTCTGCCCGCCAACGATCGGGATCAGGCATTGCTGGCGGGCCTGACCGAGGCGCTGGAAAACTGGCAGGCGCTCTGCGCCGGGGTCGAACTCGAGGAGCCGCTGCCGCTCAACGTGGTGCGCGAGGCCTGGTTGGGGGCCCTGGATCAGGGCTCGCTCAGCCAGCGTTTTCTGGCCGGGGCGGTCAACTTCTGTACCCTGATGCCGATGCGGGCCATTCCCTTTCGCATGGTCTGCCTGCTCGGCATGAACGACGGCGACTATCCGCGCAGCGTGACCCCGCTCGACTTCGATTTGATGGCGGGAGATTACCGGCCCGGCGATCGCTCCCGGCGGGAAGATGACCGCTATCTGCTGCTGGAGGCCCTGCTGTCGGCGCGGGAACGGCTCTATATCAGTTGGGTGGGGCGCAGCATTCGCGACAACAGCGAACGGCCGCCCTCGGTGCTGGTCGGCCAGCTGCGGGATCACCTGGCCGGCGGCTGGACCATGAGTGATGGTCGCGAGCTACTGCCGGCCATCACCACCGAGCACCCGCTGCAGCCCTTCAGCAAGGCCTATTTTGGCGAAGAGGGGCCGCTGTTCAGCTACGCCCGGGAATGGGCCGGGTTGCACCGCAGCCAGATGCCACGGCACGAGGCCGTTCTTCCGCCGCTTGCGTTCGACGAGGCGCAGCAGCTGGATCGGCTGCAGCACTTTCTGCGTGATCCCGTGGGGCATTTCTTTACCCAGCGGCTCAAGGTCTATCTGGATGAAGAAACCCCGCCCCAGCTGGATGAGGAGCCCTTCGGCCTCAATGGCTTGCAGCTGTATCAGCTGAAACGGCAACTACTGGAGCAGGCCGCCCAGTCAACCGAGGCCCCGGAACAGTCGCTGGCCCTGGAGGCCCGCCGGCTGGAAGGCCAGGGCCTGCTGCCATTGGCCGGCTTCGGCGAACGACAAAAGGCACAGTTGCTGGCGCCCTTGCCCGAGCAACTGCAGCGTTATCAGGCGGTGTGCCAGCAGTGGCCGACGCCGCTGGAATCCCCCTTGCCGCTGCGGTTTGACCATGGGGGGATAGAACTGGAAGGCTGGCTGGGTGGCCTGCACCAGGCCGGGGAACGGCTGGCGCGTATCGAGCTGCAACCGGGCACCCTGATGAACAAGAAAACCTTCAAATGGCATCGGCTGCTGCGGCCCTTCGTCACCCAGGTGACGGCGGCCGCCGTCGGCATCGAGCTGACCACCCTGCTGGTGGGCGAGGACGAGACCCTGTTGTTCCTGCCGTTGCCCCAGAGCCACGCCGAACGCATTCTGCAGGGCTGGCTGGAGGCCTGGCGACTCGGACTGGAGGCACCGCTGCCGGTGGCGCTGAATACCGCCATGGTCTGGCTCGAACAGCAGGACGAGGAAAAGGCCCGCAAAGCCTACGAAGGCGACGATTATCGGTTTGCCGGGGAGAGCCGGCAGAATGCCGCCCTGTCCCGCCAGTACCCGACCTTTGCCGCGCTCAACGCCAGCGGCGACTTCGCCGACTGGAGCGCGCGGCTCTATCAGCCCCTGCTGGACCATCAACCCGAACCGCTGGAGACAGATCAATGAGCGCACTTTCATCCCGTCCGCTGGCACTGCGGTTTGTGCTTCACGGCAGCCGACTGATCGAGGCCAGCGCCGGCACCGGCAAAACCTTTACCATATCGGCCCTTTATCTGCGGCTGGTGCTGGGCCACGGTGGTGACGCCGGCTTCGAGCGCGAACTGCTGCCGCCGGAGATACTGGTGGTGACCTTTACCGATGCCGCCACCCGCGAGCTGCGCGACCGCATTCGAGCCCGCCTGGTGGAGGCGGCGCAGGTGTTTCGCGGCGAGGAAGAGGGCGATGAGCTGCTGGCGCAACTCAAGGCCGACTTCGACGCCGAACAATGGCCGGCCTGCGCCCGGCGGCTCGACATCGCCGCCCAGTGGATGGACGAGGCGGCGGTATCCACCATTCACGGCTGGTGTCAGCGCATGCTGCGCGAACACGCCTTCGACAGCGGCAGCCTCTTCACCCAGACCCTGCAGACCGATCACGGCGAGCTGCTGGCGCTGGTGGTGCGCGATTACTGGCGCCAGCAGTGCTACCCGCTGACGGGGGAGGCGCTGGACTGGGTGATCAACCACTGGAAAACGCCGGACACCCTGCTCGGCGAACTGAGGCCCCTGTTGCAGGAGGCGGGAGAGGCAAGCGAGCCCCTGTCCAAGCTGCTGGCGGCGGATCTGCAGCGACAGGCGGAGACGTTAGCCCTGCTGAAAGCCCCCTGGGGCGTCTGGCTGGAAGAGCTTGATGGCATACTGCAATCGGCCATCGCCAAAAAGCAGGTCCAGGGCAAGTGGTTGCAGGCCAGGCGTACCGACGGGTGGCTGGCTGCCATACGCGATTGGATCAACAGTGATGGGATCGAGCTTTCGCTCAGCGAGGCGGCTATTTATCGGCTGACGCCCGAGGGAATAGCGGAGGCCTGGAAAGTCGGGGACGCCCCTTCACATCCCGCCTTTACAGCCATGCGTGAGCTGCCCGGGCAGCTTGCCGCCCTTGCCGCTCCTCTCGAGGCACCCCGCCGCCACGCCGCCGCCTGGGTACGCCGGCGGTTCGACGAAGAAAAGCGTCGCCGGGCCGAGATGGGCTTCGACGACATGCTGTCCCGGCTGGATGATGCCTTGCAGGGGGACAACGGCGACCGGCTGGCCGAGGTGATCCGCAGTCAGTTTCCGGTGGCGCTGATCGATGAATTTCAGGACACGGACCCGCTGCAGTACCGCATTTTCGACCGCATCTACCGGCTAGTTGAAAACCATCACGACAGCGGCCTCTTCCTGATCGGCGATCCCAAGCAGGCGATTTACGCCTTCCGCGGCGCCGATATTCACACCTATCTCGGCGCACGGGCCGCCACCCGCGGCCGTCATGACAGCCTGGACACCAACTTTCGCTCGGCGACCGCCATGGTGACGGCGGTCAACCGCATCTTCGAGCTGGCCGAACAGCGCGATGGCGGCAAGGGCGCCTTCCTGTTCCGCGAGGGCACCGACAACCCGCTGCCTTTCATGCCGGTGCAGGCCAAAGGCCGTAAAGAGCGGTGGTACGTCAACAGAACTGCAAACGAGGAAAGCCACGAGCACGAAAAAGCAAACGAAAAAGGACACCCATCTTCTGGCAACAAGAAAGGACACCCATCTTCTGTTGCCGCTCCGGCGCTGACCTTCTGGCAGCTGGAGCAGGACGAGCCGGTGTCGGGCGCGGCCTATCGCGAGCAGATGGCGGCCAGCGCGGCGACCGAGATCACCGAACTGCTCAACCTGGGGCGACAGAACCAGGCCGGCTTTGTCGGCGAGCAGGGCCTGACCGCGCTGCAGCCGAGCGACATCGCGGTGCTGGTCCGGGACTTCAGGGAGGCCGAGGCGATTCGCACTGCGCTGGCCGCCCGCGGGGTGCGCAGCGTCTATCTGTCCGACAAGGACTCCATCTTCGACAGCCAGGAGGCGCGGGATCTGCTGTTGTGGCTGCGGGCCTGCGCCGAGCCGGAGCAGGACCGCCTGTTGCGGGCGGCACTGGCCAGTCGCAGCCTGGGGCTGACCCTGAACGAGCTGGAGCAGCTCAATCAGGACGAACGCAGCTGGGAACGTCGGGTGATGCAGTTTCGCGACTATCGCAACCGCTGGCGCCGTCAGGGGGTGCTGCCCATGGTGCATCAGCTGCTGCACGACTTCGCCCTGCCGGGGCGGCTGATGGTGCGGGCCGATGGCGAGCGGGCCCTGACCAACCTGCTGCACCTGGCCGAACTGATGCAGCAGGCGGCGGCCACATTGGACGGCGAACAGGCCCTGACCCGTCATCTGGCCGAGCTGATTGGCGGCGAGGGGCAGGCGGCGGACGAGCAGGTGCTGCGGCTGGAAAGCGATGCGGCCCTGGTGCGGGTGGTGACCATTCACAAGTCCAAGGGGCTGGAATATCCGCTGGTGTTTCTGCCTTTTATCTGCTCGTTCAAGGCGCCGAAAAAGGGCAGGGCGGTGCAACTGTACGACGGCGAACGCCGCCGTCTGGTGCTGACGCCGGACGAAGACCAACTGGCGCAGGCCGACCGCGAGCGGCTGGGGGAGGATCTGCGTCTGCTCTATGTGGCCCTGACCCGTGCCCGCCACGCCTGCTGGCTGGGCCTGGCCGATATCAAGGTGGGCAACACCAACCGCTCGCGCCTGCATGACTCGGCGCTGGGTTATCTGCTGGGTGCCGGCGTGCCCTTGCCCAACAGCCAGGCATTGAAAGACTGGCTGGGTCCACTGGCGGTGGCGGGGGACATAGCGCTGACGCCTGCCCCCGTACCGAGTGCACAGATGTTGCTGGGCCGGGAGGAAGCCGCCACCGAGCCTCACTGGCGCACCCCGGGCCGGGCCGCCGCCGAGCATTGGTGGATTGCCTCTTACAGTGCCCTGCGCACCGGTGAGGTGACTGCGGCCGGGCCGACCCGGCGCTTCGAGGATATGGCGCCGGAGAGCCCGGCGGCGGCCACGGTGACAGACGATGAACGGGAGTCGGTCTTCATGCCGCTGCGGCTCGGTGAAACGCCGACCCTGCACCGTTTTCCACGCGGGCCCAATCCGGGTACCTTTCTGCACGGCCTGCTGGAGCTGGCCGGGCGCGAGGGCTTCGATGCCGACTCGCCGGCACTGGCGGAGCAGCTGGCCCGCCGCTGCCAGCTGCGCGGCCTGACCGAGTGGATAGCCCCGCTGGGTGACTGGCTGCGGCAGCTGCTGCATACACCCTTGTGTGAGCCCACAGAGGCAATGACGGCGCCCAGGCTGGCCGGGCTTTCCGCCTTTCAGCCGGAGCTGGAATTCTGGCTGGAGGTCAGCCGGGTGGACGTGCGCCGTATCGATGCCCTGGTGCAGGCCGCCGTGCTGCCGGGCCAGCCCAGGGCCGGGCTGCTGCCCGATAGCCTGAACGGCATGTTCAAGGGCTTTATCGATCTGGTGTTCGAGCATGAGGGCCGCTATTTCGTGGTGGACTACAAGTCGAACTGGCTGGGCAATGACGACGGCGCCTACACGGATGCGGCCATGAACGAGCAGGTGTTGAAGCACCGTTACGATCTGCAGTATGTGCTTTACCTGCTGGCGCTGCATCGTCAGTTGAAGCTGCGGCTGCCCGATTACGATTACGACACCCACATGGGCGGCGCCCTCTATCTTTTTGTGCGTCATCCCCAAGCCGTCTACCGGGACAGGCCGCCCCGCGAACTGATAGAAACCCTGGACGCTCTTTTTACCGGCGATGAGAGTACCGGCGATGAGGGTACCGGCCAGCCTGACGAGGAGTCATCGAATGAATCAGCCTGATGTGATCACCGAGGCGTCCCTGCACAGCCGGGAGCAGACCTTTTCCCTACTGGATGCCTGGGTCGAGCAGGGCTGGCTGCGGGCGCTGGATCGGGCCCTGGCCGGATTTTTTGCCGAGCTGGAGCCGGAGGCCGAGCCGTTGTTGCTGCTGGCGGCGGCGCTGGCCAGCCATCAGCTGGGCCACGGTCACGTGTGTCTGGATCTGGCCACCACCCTGGCCAGCCCCGACTTTGCGCTGTCGCTGCCGCCGGAAGGCGACGAGGCGGGCACCACTCCCTTGCCATCAAGGGTGCTGGCCGAGGTCAGCAGTGAGGACTGGTGCCGGGTGCTACAGGCCAGCAGCCTGGTGGCCGGTGCCGACGGCGATTCCGCCACCCCGCTGGTACTGGACGGCGAGCGGCTCTATCTGCGCCGTTACTGGCGCTACGAACAGTCGGTAGCCCGGGCATTGGCTACCCGGTTGAACCAGCAACCGGCCTTGCCCGAAAAGTTGAGCGAACAGCTGGAGCAGCTGTTTCCCGAGCCATTGGTGGTGGACGGCCAGCGGCAGACCGACTGGCAGAAGCTGGCCTGTGCCTTGGCGGCGCGGGGCAATTTCAGCCTGGTTACCGGCGGCCCCGGCACCGGCAAGACCACCACTGTGGTGCGATTGCTGGCGCTGTTGCAGCAGTCGGCGGGCGAGCAGTCGCTGCGCATCCGGCTGGCGGCTCCCACCGGCAAGGCGGCGGCCCGGCTCACCGAGTCCATCGGCGCCCAGGTCGCCTCGCTGCCGGTGAGCGAGGCGGTGCGCAGCCAGATCCCGAGCGAGGTCACTACCCTGCACCGGCTGCTGGGCAGTCTGCCCGACAGCCGCCATTTTCGTCATCATGCGGGCAACCTGCTGCCGCTGGACGTGCTGGTGGTGGACGAAGCCTCGATGATCGACCTGGAGATGATGGCCTGCCTGCTGGCGGCGCTGCCGCTTCATGCCCGGCTGATCCTGCTGGGAGACAAGGATCAGCTGGCCTCGGTGGAGGCCGGGGCCCTGCTCGGCGACCTGTGCCGGGATGCGGAGGGCGGCTTTTACGACCCGGAACTGGGCCGCTGGCTGGAGCAGGTGAGTGGCGAAACTCTGGCCCATCCGGCCCTGCAGCCGGGCAGTGTCGAGCAATATCCGCTGGCTCAACGCACCCTGATGCTGCGCTATTCCCGCCGTTTCGGCAGTGGCTCCGGCATAGGTCGGCTGGCCCAGGCGGTGAACGAGCAGGATGCGACCCGTGCCCGTCGTATTCTTACCGAGGGTAACGCCGATCTGCATCTGCAACGGCTGGGCGGCGAGCAGGACAAGGCACTGGACAGGTTTTTGCTCAAGGGGAGGGGAGAGGCCCGCGGCTACGGTGGTTACCTGGAGCTGTTGCAGCGCGAGCGGCCGGCGGCGGACTGTCCGCCGGAGGATCCGGCGTGGAACCGGTGGGCGGGCCAGGTGCTGGACGCCTTCGACCAGTTTCGGCTGCTGTGCGCGGTGCGCAAGGGGCCCTGGGGGGTAGAGGGCCTCAACCTGCGCATCGCCGGCCTGCTGCATCGGCGCGGCTTGTTGCCGGCGGATCGGGGCTGGTACGAGGGGCGCCCCGTGCTGGTGACCCGCAACGATTACAGCCTGGGATTGATGAACGGTGATATCGGCATCGCCCTGCGCCTGCCGGACGAGCCGGGCCGCACCCTGTTGCGGGTGGCCTTTCCGCGCAACGACGGCTCGGGCTCGCTTAAATTTGTGTTGCCCAGCCGCCTGAGTGCGGTGGAAACCGTGTTTGCGATGACGGTGCACAAATCCCAGGGCTCGGAATTTGCCCACACCGCCCTGATACTGCCGGACGGCCTCAATCCGGTGCTGACCAAGGAACTGCTCTACACCGGCATTACCCGGGCCCGCCATCATTTCAGCCTGATAGAAAGCCGGGCCTCGGTGTTCGAGCAGGCGGTGCAGCGGCGGGTAGAGCGGCGCAGCGGCCTGCTGGCCGGATTGCAGGGGGAACGATTGCAGGGGGAACGATTGCAATGAAAAATGGCGCCGAAAGGCGCCATTTTTGGCTGTGATGCGGGGCTGACAACCGGCTCAGTAAGACTGGGTATGCACACCTTTTATTGCCCGACCGGAGGGATCGGCCATGTTCTTCCACTGCTCGTCCCACTCCAGCGCCGTGGGGGTAGAGCAGGCCACCGACGGACCGCAGGGCACGCAGTGGGCGGCGGACTCCTGCGGAAAGTGGCCCTCGAAGATGGCCCGGTAATAATAGGCTTCCTTGTTGGTGGGGGTGTTGAGCGGAAAGCGGAAGGTCGCCGCCGCCATCATCTGATCGGTGACCTCCGCTTCCACCATCTCCTTCAGGCTGTCTATCCAGGAATAACCCACACCGTCGGAGAACTGTTCCTTCTGGCGCCAGGCCACTTCATGGGGCAGCAGATCGCTGAAGGCTTCGCGCAGTATGTGTTTTTCCATCTTGCCGTTGCCGCACATCTTGTCGGCCGGGTTCAGGCGCATGGCCACGTCCATGAATTCCTTGTCGAGGAAGGGCACCCGGGCTTCCACGCCCCAGGCGGCCATCGACTTGTTGGCCCGCAGGCAGTCGAACTGGTGCAGCGCCTGCAGCTTGCGCACCGTTTCTTCGTGGAATTCCCGGGCATTGGGCGCTTTGTGAAAATACAGGTAGCCGCCGAACAGCTCGTCCGAGCCCTCGCCGGACAGCACCATCTTGATGCCCATGGCCTTGATGCGACGCGCCATCAGGTACATGGGGGTCGAGGCGCGAATGGTGGTGACGTCGTAGGTTTCCAGGTGATAGATCACCTCGCGCAGGGCGTCGAGCCCTTCCTGTACCGTATAGTGCAGCTCGTGATGCACGGTGCCCAGGTGATCGGCCACCTTGCGGGCGGCAATCAAGTCCGGTGCGCCCTCCAGGCCCACGGCGAAGGAGTGCAGCCGGGGCCACCAGGCTTCGCTGTTGTCACCGTCTTCTACCCGACGGTCCGCATATATCTTGGCGATGGCGGAGATCACCGACGAGTCCAGGCCACCGGAGAGCAGCACCCCGTAGGGCACGTCGCACATCAGCTGGCGCTTGACCGCCGCCATCAGCGCCTCGCGCAGCTCGCTCACGCTGGAAGTCTTGTCCTTGACCGCCGCGTAGGCTTCCCAGTCGCGTTGATAATAGCGGCGCAGCTGGCCTTCCTTGCTGTACAGCAGGTAGCCGGGAGGAAACTCCTGGATGGTCTTGCACACCGGGGTGAGCGCCTTCATTTCGGAGGCAACATAGAAGTTGCCCAGCTCGTCGTGGCCGGTGTAGAGCGGGATAATGCCCATGTGATCGCGGCCGATCAGGTAGGCGTCCTGCGCCTCGTCGTAGAGCACGAAGGCGAAAATGCCGTTGAGATCGTCGAGAAACTCGGGCCCTTTTTCCTGATACAGCGCCAGTATGATTTCGCAGTCGGACTGGGTCTGAAACTCGAAGTCACTGGTCAGCGTGGCTTCCAGCTCCTTGTGGTTGTAGATTTCGCCGTTCACCGCCAAGGCGTGGGTTTTGGCCGGGTTCAACAGGGGCTGGGCGCCGCTGTCCAGGCCGACGATGGCCAGCCGCTCATGGACCAGAATGGCGTTGTCGCTGCTGTAGACGCCGGACCAGTCGGGGCCCCGGTGGCGCAACAGCTTGGACAGCTCCAGCGCCCGGCTGCGCAGGGCGGCGGGATCGGATTTGAGTTCGAGAATACCGAAGATAGAACACATGAGATCATCCTTAATGTCTTGCGCTATGAGAATGAACTCAGGTTGGCAGAGTGACATCGGGATGAAAAGCAAAAATATTGAAATGTGATAAATAAAGCCATCTTGATGGTAAATCGATATTTAAAGTGGCTTTATTTTTTAAACGGTTAATAAATGGCGTCTTGTTTTGCCGGTTAGTGATCGGTGCCGGTCACAGCCGACTTGTCGGGGCGACCGGGTCGTCGATACGAAACCAGCCGGCAATGCTCAGCCGATCCCGGTTGGCCGGCAGTACCTCGTGGGGGAAGTCCTCCGACAGAAAGCACACCAGGGTGCCGGCTTGTGGCAAGACCCGGTGCATGACGGTTTTTCCGCGCGCCGGATAGATCAGCAGCTCGCCACCATCGGTCGACTGCCAGTCGTCGTTGAGATACAGCACGGTCGTGATCCGGCGGTTGCCCCGGCCACGAAAGGCATCCAGGTGCTTCTTGTAAAAGTCCCCGCTCTGATAAAGCGCATAGTGGCATTCGTAGTCTTTCAACCCCATAAACAGCTGGCGGTTCAGTTGTCGCTGCAATTCGGCCATCTGCGCCTGGTAACAGCGCTGTACCGGGGTGTCACCCTCCAGCCAGCGGGTCTTGTCGGTGCGGATTTTTTCGTTGGTCTGCTGCCGCCGCTCCCGGCCAATAGCGGCAGGGGTCAGTTCCCCGGGGGGCAGGGTGGCCAGGTCGTGGCGCAGGGCGGCGACCATATCGGCATCGATAAAGTCGGGGAAAAGGCCGATGCCGGGGCCGGCAATGGCATCCACTATCTCGGAAAAATCATGTTCAAGCCGTACAACTGCATTCACGTCGAACCCTCCATCAGGAGCGCCTATGTACACCCATTACGACTCGGGTAGCCAGAAAGAAAAACTGCATGTGAAGAGCGAGAGTACTGTTTGAGGAAGGGCTTGTCATTCGATTGCCCGAAAGGAACCAGGACAGCAGGTGTCAGGCCGCCGGTTTTCAGGCATTAAAAAACCCCAAGCATTTGAAATGCTTGGGGTTTTAATGTGGCGGTGAGGGAGGGATTCGAACCCTCGATACGTTGCCGTATACACACTTTCCAGGCGTGCTCCTTCAGCCACTCGGACACCTCACCAGATTTTGGTATTTTATTTTCGAGTGTGTCCTTCACTCGGCTCCGCTTGGGAACGGGGCGTAATTTAACGGCTTGCCGGTGCTTGTTCAAGGCTTTTCAGTAAAAAAACGTGCGACTGGCTTAACCCTGAACAAGTTGCGGGCTTAATGCACAGCCGAGGGGGTTTTCTGCGGCTCGTCGTCCTGCATCAGAAAGCCGAGTTCGGTGATTTCGAGCAGCAGCTGCTGAGTCGCCATCATGGTTTGCTGCACTATCCACAAAAACTGCGGCTGATCCATACCGGCCCGGGTATGCAGGTAGTCGGCCACGATCAGGCGGGGCAGGTTGTCGTCGACGATATCGACAAATACCTTGAGGCTGGGGTAGTTCATGTTCAGTCGGCCCAGATCGGCCACCAGCGCCAGCAGGGCGGTGGGGCGCACCTCGATTTCCGTGGTGAGAATGGCGTCTTCATGTTCCACGAACAGTCGGCTTTCCAGTACGCCGTCCTGCCCCTGCAGCTCGGAAAGGTGGATGCCGTGACAGTTTTCACAGATGTAGTGGTCGATGTAACCGGCGGTTAGCCAGCGCATGGCGGTTTCTGCTGTTAACACTGAGATTCCTGAAAAATGGGGCGTGAAGGGTCGCTAGTGTAAACCAAAGGCCGGGCGAGGAAAATCAAAAGCCGGTGCCGGCGGGTGTGCCGGGGTCATAAAGCGCCGCGTTGATTTGATTTTGTTATCAAAAGCGGGAATGCTCATTATAGGTTCATCGAGGAGCCGTTACGCTCCCCTGTTTTCCGCTAAGTAATGCTGCATAACAGCTGTGGCTCTGTCGTCATTCCCGCGAAGGCGGGAATCCAGGACGTGTGGCGCAGAACGGTCAGGCTGCTGGTTGCCTGCAAAGGCACTGGACCCCCGCCTTCGCGAGGGTGACGATAAAGGCAAACCAGCGCCAGAATCCATATCAGTTATAGGGTGTTGCTTACCAGTTGCCACTAGAAGGAAAGTCGAGATGAAAACACTGCTTGCTGCTATCGATCTGGAACAGGAGTCCATGCTGGTGGTTAACAGGGCGGTCGAGCTTGCCGTTCGGCTCAAGGCCAGCCTGCATCTGGTCCATGTGGTGGATGATGCACTGACCCTCTATGAGCCAATGGTGGAAATTTCGGTGCGCCATCGCCTGAAAAAGGCGGCAGAAATGGCGCTGCAGGGCTTCTTCGATCTTGCCCCCGATGACGTCAAGGCGCGCGGGGGCTGCCATGTGTTACTGGGCAAGCCGTATCAGACCCTGGGTAAAACGGTCGAGGCACTGAAGGCCGATCTGTTGATCGTGGGGAGGCATCATATAGAGCCGTTACGGGATCTCTTTGTCGGTACCACCGCCGAGCGACTGCTGCGCCACTGCGACATCCCCCTGCTGATGGTCAGTACCGACGCTACCGATACCTATGAGCATGTGCTGGCGGCAACGGATTTTTCCCGCAGTTCGCACCATGCCCTGAAGGCGGCCCTGTGGCTGGCGCCGGAGGCGGAGATTCGGCTGGTTCATGTATTCGACCCGCCTTTTACCGGCTTGGTACACCACGATCAACAGGATATCGATGACATGATCAGGCAGCAGCAGGAGCGGATTACCCGGGAAATTAAAACCGAGATGGCGCATTTTATGGCCGAAGATGACCAAAGCCGTATTCGGCCCGATATTATGGCAGGGGGCGTTCAGGCCTGTCTGAATAACGCGGTGGCGCTGCATGGCCCGCAACTGCTGGTGCTGGGTACACATGGGCGTCATGGCATCGGCCGGCTGCTGATCGGCAGCGTCGCCACCAGTTTTTTGAGCACGCTGCCCTGCGATGTGCTGGTGGCGAGGTAAGTTTGCAGCTAAACCGACAAACCAACCGAAGGCGTTGAACTGCTCCTCCCCCTGTGCAGCTGGGTCACAGGTATAACGGAGGATTATCGCCAGGGGGAGGCGGGGTGGGGGTGTTGCCCTACAGTAACCCCTCCCTAACCCTCCCCTTGCGTTGCACCCTGCGGCCGTTCTGTTAACCCGAGCTTCAGGGGAGGGAACAGATCGGCGTACATGTCACCTAGGTGTTAAAACAACGCCGGCCAGTCCTGGCTGCTGTTGCCCACTACCAGAAAATGAGGGTTGAGCAACTGTTGCGGGTTGCCGTAGCCGAGCGGCTGGCCATCGAGTTGTATGACCCGGCCGCCGGCCTGCTCTGCCACACAATGGGCGGCAGCGGTGTCCCACAGCGAGGTGGGCCCCAGCCGCGGATACACATCGGCGGCGCCTTCGGCCACCAGACACAACTTGAGCGAGCTGCCCATGGCCACCAGCTCGTGCTCACCCAGTTGCTCGAGCAACAGCGGCATGGCGTCACCGGCGTGTGAACGGCTGCCGACCACCCGCCAGGGCGTACCGGCGTTATGCTCGGCGACCTTAATCGACCTTTTATTACCCTCGGCGTCGGTCTTGCTGGCGCCATATCCCCGGGCGGCGGTGTAGCACAGCGCCAGCGCAGGGGCATAGACCACGCCCAGTACCGGCTTGCCCTGCTCGATCAGCGCAATGTTGACGGTAAATTCGCCGTTGCGCTTGATGAATTCCTTGGTGCCGTCGAGCGGGTCGACCAGCCAGTAACGGCCCTGGACGTCGGCGCCGCCGAATTGCCCGGTGTCTTCTTCCGACAGCACCGGCAGGTGCAGCGATAACTGGTTCAGGCGAGCGTCAATCAGCCGGTGGGCGGCGGCGTCGGCCTCGGTCAGCGGTGACTGGTCGGCTTTTTGCTCGATGGAAAAATCCCGGCCATAAATGTCCATGATGGCGGCACCCGCCTCCCGGGCGATGGCTTCCACCTCGGCAATCAGGGCGGTAGTAAGATAATCTGAGTGCACCGTGCTCTCCATAGGGTGACCTTTAAATGAGCCAATATGATATAAAAAAACGCGGCTTATTCCTATTTATGTAGTCAGACCCAGCCCATCAAACGGTCAATCCATTCGATGAGCATCTCAATCCGACCAAAGAACCTGCTTCCTTTTATTCTCCTTGATGCTTTGGTATCGCCGGATACCGCAGAAAAAGTAGTCATCCGGCACCCTTGTGAGTATAAATATTGCGCATTCTTTGAACTTTGGGCCCACTGTCGGTATCCTTGTCGACCTTCGGCGATAGCGCCTTTCTTCGTTTCGTTAACTGTGAGTCTGCTTCTTGATTTCCACCAACAACATCACCATGCAATTCGGCGCCAAGCCGCTGTTTGAAAATATCTCCGTCAAATTCGGCGACGGCAACCGTTATGGCCTTATCGGCGCCAACGGTTGCGGCAAGTCTACCTTCATGAAAATCATGGGCGGGGATCTGGAGCCCAGCGCCGGCAATGTCAGCCTGGACGCCAACGAGCGGCTGGGCAAGCTGCGTCAGGATCAGTTCGCCTACGAAGAGGTACGCGTGCTGGACGTGGTGATGATGGGGCATACCGAGCTGTGGGCCGCCATTCAGGAGCGTGATGCCATTTACGCCAATATGGAAGCCAGCGATGACGATTATATGCGCGCCGCCGAGCTGGAAGGCAAGGTCGCCGAGTACGACGGCTACACCGCCGAGTCCCGTGCCGGCGAGCTCTTGCTGGGCGTGGGCATTGCGGTCGAGCAGCACTTTGGTCCCATGAGCGAAGTGGCGCCGGGCTGGAAACTGCGGGTACTGCTGGCCCAGGCACTGTTTGCCGATCCGGAAGTGCTGCTGCTCGACGAGCCCACCAACAACCTGGACATCGATACCATTCGCTGGCTGGAAGGGGCGCTGAACGAGCGCAACAGCACCATGATCATCATCTCGCACGATCGTCACTTTCTGAACAGCGTCTGTACCCACATGGCGGATCTGGATTACGGCGAGCTGCGGGTGTATCCGGGCAACTACGACGACTACATGCTGGCCTCCACCCAGGCCCGCGAGCGGCTGATGTCCGACAACGCCAAGAAGAAGGCCCAGATTGCCGATCTGCAGTCGTTTGTGGCCCGCTTCAGCGCCAACGCCTCCAAGGCCCGTCAGGCGACCTCTCGTGCCAAGCAGATGGACAAGATCAAGCTGGAAGAAGTCAAGGCCTCCAGTCGGCAGAACCCCTTCCTGCGTTTCGAGCAAGACAAGAAGCTCTATCGTAATGTGCTGGAAATGGAAAAGATGTCGCAGGGCTATGGCGAAGAGCTGCTGTTCAAGAACCTGAACATGCTGGTGGAAGTGGGCGAGCGCATCGCCATTCTCGGCGCCAACGGTATCGGCAAGTCGACCCTGGTCAAGACCCTGGTCGGTGAACTGGCGCCCGTCAGCGGCCATTACAAATGGTCGGACAACGCCACCATCGGTTATTACGCCCAGGATCATGCCGACGATTTCGACATGGATATCACGGTATTCGACTGGATGAGCCAGTGGCAGCAGGCCGGCGACGACGAGCAGACCATTCGCAGCATTCTCGGTCGTTTGCTGTTCAGCCAGGATGACATCAAGAAGAAAGTCGGGGTGCTGTCGGGGGGTGAGCAGGGTCGCATGCTGTTCGGCAAACTGATGCTGCAAAAGCCCAACATTCTGGTGATGGATGAACCCACCAACCACCTGGACATGGAATCCATCGAGTCGCTGAACATGGCGCTGGAAATGTATCAGGGCACCCTGATCTTCGTGTCGCACGACCGGGAGTTCGTGTCGTCGCTGGCCACCCGCATTATCGAGCTGAGCGAAGACGGCATGCGCAACTTCAGTGGCAACTACGAAGAATACCTGCGTGAAAAAGGCGTGGTGTAAGCCGATGATGTGATCGGGCGGGAACCGGGTTTCCCGCCGATTCCATTCAGGCAGAAAAAAACCACCGGGGGCCCTGGCTCCCGGTGGTTTTTTTAGTGCCGGATAAACCTTAGCGCAGTATCAGCAGCGGTACCCGGGCGGTGCTGATCATGGTGGTGGTGGTGCTGCCCACCAGCCATTGGCGAATACGGGAATGGCCGTAGGCGCCCACCACCATCATGTCGATATGGTTATCCTGCTGATATTGGCCGAGCACTTTCTCCACTTCCCCGGCGATGATGGTGGCAGGTGCGTCGATACCGGCGGCTTCCAGGGTCGTTTTGGCCCAGTTCAGCTGTTCCCGGTGATCGTCGGTGTCGGCACCGACCAGTACCAGATGGCAGGTCAGCCCCTTGAACAACGGGCTCTGGGCCAGTATTTCCACGGCCTTGCGGGTGGTGGCGCTGCCGTCAAAGGCCAGCATGATGTGCTGCGGTGCCTTGAATTCGCCCAGGGTGATCAGCACCTGGCTGTGCACGGCACGGATCACCTGCTCTACATGGCTGCCCAGATGCGCAAAGGGCGAGCCGCTGTCTTCCCCGTAGCGGCCCAATACCAGCAGCCGGATCCGGGGTTCGAATTCCACCAGGGTTTCCACCAGCTCACCGTGGCGTTGCAGGCTGCTTGGCTCATTAACGCCGTCTTTAATGGCGCGAGCAAGGGCCGCGTCCAGCATCTGCCGGCCCTGCTCCTTGGCCAGCCGGGAGCGTTTTTCATCCAGGCTGGCCAGCTCTTCCAGCAGATGCTCCTGAGTGCCAAGGCCAATGGTGCCGCTTAAATCGGCCAGGCCCGGCTGCCGTGTTTTATCCAGCACATGAATAAAGGTCAGGGGGGCATCCAGCCGCAGACTGGCCCAGCTGGCGAAATCACACACGGCGCCGGCATGACTGGAGCCATCGATACATGCCATTACATTGGTCGTCATCGTTATTCCCTTAATTTAGTGGCCCATCAGCTTTTCGACAGCCTTGGGATCCTTATGCTCGGCAAAGCGATCTACCAGGGTGGCGCTGGCCTCGTTCAGACCGATCACTTCTACCTCGGTGCCGTCCCGGCGGAAGGTCAGTACCACCTTGTCCAGGGCGCCAATGGCGGTAATGTCCCAGAAATGGGCCCGGCTCAGATCGATACGTACCCGTTCCACCACTTCCTTGAAGTCGAAGGCGGCCACAAACTGCTCGGCGGAGGTGAAGAACACCTGTCCCACTACCCGGTATTCCCGGGCGCCATCGTCGGCCCTGGCGGAGCCCACATACAGGATCTGCCCCACCTTGTTGGCGAAGAACAGGGCGCTGAGCAGCACGCCCACCAGCACACCATAGGCCAGATTGTGGCTGTATACCACGGTGGCCACGGTGGCGATCATCACAATGCTGGAGCTGACCGGATGCGCTTTCAGATCGGTAATCGAGTTCCAGCTGAAGGTACCGATAGACACCATGATCATCACCGCCACCAGGGCGGCCATCGGAATTTGCGATACCCAGGGGCCGAGGAACACCACCATGATCAGCAGCACCACGCCCGCCACCAGGGTAGAGAGCCGGCCGCGACCGCCGGATTTAACGTTGATCACCGACTGGCCAATCATGGCGCAACCGGCCATGCCGCCCAGGGCGCCGGTGGCGATGTTGGCCAGACCCTGGCCCTTGCATTCCCGGTTCTTGTCGCTCTTGGTGTCGGTGAGATCATCCACTATGGTGGCGGTCATCATCGACTCGAGCAGGCCCACTATGGCCAGCGACAGAGAGTAGGGGAAGATAATGGCCAGGGTCTCGAGGTTGAGCGGCACCTCGGGCCACAGGAACACCGGCAGGCTGTCCGGCAGCTCGCCCATGTCACCCACTGTGCGTATATCGATGCCGAAGGCAATGGCGATCAGAGTCAGGCTGATGATGCACACCAGGGGCGAAGGCAGCAGCTTGCCTACCACAGGTACCAGCGGCAGCAGATAGATGATGCCCAGACCGGCGGCGGTCATGGCATACACATGCCAGGTGACGTTGGTCAGTTCGGGCAACTGGGCCAGAAAGATCAGAATGGCGAGGGCGTTGACGAAACCGGTGACCACGGAGCGGGATACAAAGCGCATCATCTCGCCCAGGCGCAGATAGCCGGCGAGGATCTGCAGCACACCGCACAGCAGGGTGGCGGCCAGCAGATATTGCAGGCCGTGCTCCTTGACCAGGGTGACCATCAGCAGCGCCATGGCGCCGGTGGCGGCAGAGATCATGCCCGGACGGCCACCGGCAAAGGCGATGACCACCGCCATGCTGAAAGAGGCATAGAGACCGATTTTGGGATCGACACCGGCGATAATGGAAAAGGCGATGGCTTCCGGGATCAGCGCGAGGGCAACCACCAGGCCGGCAAGCACGTCTCCTCTTATGTTGAAGAACCAGGTTTGCTTGATGTTCGAGAGCATTATTATTGTTCCAGGGTTGTGGGTTGGAGTCCGGGGCGAGACAAGGCGCAAGTAGACGCGATGGATACCGGGTGTGCGGGCTAGGGCGGCGTGTTCGCTTTATTCTAAAAATTCATACAGCTTTAATTTCTTATAAGTTATGCGCGTGAGATCGCGGTTATTATAGGGGGCTGCTTCTATGGGAACAAGGCCGGATCCTGCTGCCGAGAACCCGGATAACCCGCGATTGAAACCACCACGAATGCCGGCTCTACCTCGGCATCACCGAATCGTGCCGCAGTATTCCCGCGTCACGCCACGCCATGTCTCCGGCTGCGGGTCGCATGCATCCGGGGAACCCGGCTTTATCGGCCATGAAATGGCCGGGGGTACACCTGGTCTGAAGGGAGGAGGGTGGCAGGGCATTATGCTGGTTGATCATGAACACACTTTGACGGCAATGGCTGCCGGTGGGCAGCCCGGTACCGGCCGACTGCCAGCACACCAGGGCGGCAATGCCGGTACAGGCCATGGCCTGTTGCAGCAGCTGACCGGATGCCCTTTTTACCTCTATGACCCGTGCCGGATTGATGCCTGCGTCGACCAGCGCCCGGCGTGACAGTGGTGCCGGTGCATTGGCAATCAGGATCCAGCCCCGGTTACCTTGGCTGATGGCGGCCAGCTTAGCCAGCAGCCGAGTCTGTTGTGTACTGCTCCAGTGCGCAATGTGCACTATTGCATTGTCCGTTTCACGAGATAACGGTTCACGGGGTAACTGTTCACGAGATAGCAAGAGAGTGGCCATACGGGATCCTTGTTGCTCATTCACTGTGTTTATATACAGTAATACCCGGTGGCATATCGGTCAACCTAATACTGTTTAAATACACAGTATTTTAGGTGGGCAGTATTTTTCGTTCCGGCTTTCCGTTCCGGCTATAGTCATCGTTGATGACGGCGACATAGAGCCAAAAAAGCCAGACAGGAGAACGACATGGACAGGACGTTACTGGAACGAATGGATAATCATATGGTGCTGAGCATTCTGAACGAGAAGCTGCGGCTGGAGTGCGACAGCCTCTCTGCGCTGATTTCCCGTTACGAGCTGGACAGTGGCCAGCTGATGGCGCGTATGTCACAAATTGGCTACCGCTACGATCCCAACAGCAATCAGTTCAAGCCGGGCGCGTGATCGAGGCGCATTTTACCGAGGAGCGACTGGGCCATATATATAAGCCATGCCGCATAACAGGAGTGCTTAAGTAGTCATTCTCACGTGCCCTCTCTTGTCATTCCCACGAAGGTGGGAATCCAGGACCTGTAGCGCAGAACTGTCAGACTGCGGTTCGCCTGCAAAGACACTGGACCCCCGCCTTCGCGAGGGTGACGATAAAGGCAAACTGACCCTTGTATCCACACTGTGCTCCGGCGCAAATGAGTTGTACAGGCTGCCCCGGCAGCCTTTTTTATTTTTTTGCGCCGACCCGGTTTCCCTGTCCCCTAAAAGTCCCTATACTCCCGCCCGCGTTAACAAAATGGAACAAAAATCCAACATTGAACATGTTGATGGCTGTTTGTTTTGATTTTTTCTTTTGATTGAATATATTTGGCTGTAAAATAAGTATTCAGCAAGATGATACCAGTTTGATTATTTATTCATTTATGTCTTGCTGACCGCATAAAACAGCGGTTTCTACCTTTTATAGCCGAGTTGGGCGTTGTGACCCGATAAGGAAGGAGTCACCATGGAAAAGACCTTGAAAGGGCAGGCTGCGGTCGGTAAACGCAATCTGCTGATGTTTTTGCTGCCCTCGCTGCTGGGCATACTGCTGTTCATGACCCCGGTCAGCTATAACGGCGATCTGACCATCATGATAGCGGTGCTGGCCAAAAGCCTGCAGGCGGCGCTGTCGGGTTCGCTCACCCTCATCGTGACCGGCATTATCAGCCTGTCGGCACTGGCCTCAGTGTTTGCCACCCTGTTCAAACCGGCGTTTGTCACCCGCAGCGCTTTTTTGAATACCCTGTTCAATGTGAGCCCGGTATGGTTGGTCAGCCGGCTGCTGGGCGCCCTGTTCGTGGTGATGGTGTACACCCAGACCGGCCCCGAGATACTGTACAGCGGCGACACCGGCGGCCTGGTGCTGAACGATCTGCTGCCGGTGCTGTTTGCGGTGTTTATTTTTGCCGGCCTGCTGTTGCCGTTACTGCTGGACTTCGGCCTGCTGGAATTTGTCGGCACCCTGCTGACCGGCATCATGCGACCGGTGTTTCGTCTGCCCGGTCGTTCGGCGGTAGACTGCATGGCTTCCTGGCTGGGCGATGGCAGCGTAGGTATTCTGCTGACCAGCAAACAGTATGAAGGCCATCATTACACCCAGCGTGAGGCGGCGGTGATCGGCACCACCTTCTCGGCGGTGTCCATCACTTTCAGCCTGGTGGTACTGGCCCAGGTGAAGCTGGAGCACATGTTCATTCCCTTCTATATCGCGGTGTGTGTGGCCGGCATAGTGGCGGCCATCGTGGTGCCGCGGCTGCCGCCCCTGTGCTGGAAGAAAGACAGCTTCATCAACGGTGAAGCGCGCCCGGCCGATGCTGAAGCCACGCCGGCCGGCTATTCCCGCCTGAGTCATGGCTATCATTTGGCCCTGGCTCGTGCCGGCAAGGTAGAAAGCCTGGGCCAGGTGGCCCGTACCGGCATGCACAATGCCCTGGATATGCTGCTGGGGGTACTTCCGGTGGTCATGGCCTTCGGTACCCTGGCGCTGGTGATTGCCGAAACCACGCCGCTGTTCAGCTGGCTGGGCATGCCCTTTGTGCCGCTGCTGGATCTGCTGCAGATCCCGGAAGCGGCCGCCGCCTCCGAAACCATGGTGGTCGGCTTCGCCGATATGTTCATTCCGGCCATTCTGGCGACCTCCATCGAGAGCGATCTGACCCGCTTTGTGATTGCAGCGCTGTCGGTGACCCAGCTTATCTATATGTCGGAAGTGGGCGCCCTGCTGCTGGGCAGCAAGATCCCGGTCAACATAGTGGAACTGTTCGTCATCTTCCTGCTGCGCACCCTGGTCACCCTGCCGGTGATTGCGCTTATCGCCCACCTGGTGTTCTGATCTCAGCCCCTTCAGCCAGAACAAGCCCCGTAGAGTCGGGGCTTTTTTGTATTGGCACGGCGCAGTGATTTTATTGCCCAGATGAAGCGGCGGCTACGAGTCTGTAGGGTCCAATTCATTGGACCGCCAGGCCGGTGTACCACGTCATCGGTCGAATAAATTCGACCCTACCAGATACCGTGGTTTAAGTTGCAGTAGGCGCGTATTCATGCGGCGCGAACCTGTAGACGAATAGGGGTGGGGAGGGGTTACGCCGCCCGGCGGTGGTGTATGCTCAGCTAAGGTTGTGAGCTAAAGAGGCAACGTCGGGGGAGTCATCATGTATCAATCGGTACTGCAATTCTGGTTTGAGGTGCTGACGCCGGCGCAGTGGTGGCAAAAGAACAAGGCGCTGGATGACGAGATCCGTCGGCGTTTTGGCGATGTGCACCGGCGGGCCTGTCTGGGGGAGTGCTTCGAGTGGCGCACCCGGGCAACGGGGCGGCTGGCCGAGATCATCGTGCTTGACCAGTTTTCCCGCCATATTTATCGTGATCAACCCGCGGCCTTTGCCGCCGACGGCATGGCGCTGGTGCTGGCGCAAGAGGCGATAAGCGCGGGGGCAGAGCGGGAATTAACACGACAACAGCGGGTGTTTCTGTACATGCCGATGATGCACAGCGAATCGCTCAAGGTGCACGACGTGGCCCTGGCGCTTTTCGAGAAGAACGAGGTAGCCGATAACCTGGCATTCGAACGGCGTCACCGGGACATTATTGCCCGCTTCGGTCGTTATCCCCATCGCAATGCCATTCTGGGGCGGGAGTCCACCGCGGAAGAAATGGCCTTTCTGCAGCAGCCGGGCTCGGGGTTCTGAACCTGCATGAACGATCGTAGGCAACAAAATGCCGGGCACTGCCCGGCATTTTGTTGGGTAACCCGGCAGGCATTACTGCTGCTGTATGGTCCAGATCTGGAAGGCGCGCTGGGTGTCCTTGTCGGCGGCGTTCCACCAGTGCTTGAGCATGTCTAGGGCGTCGGCGTCTACCACCGCATCGCCAAATTTGGCTTCGGCGGCGGCCACGGCGGCGTCGGTGCGGCCATTAAAAGCCATGCCTCTTTCTGCCAATGATTCCTGAATACCACCGGCGGTATCCAGACCGGCCGGCATCGGGATCAGGGTGAGCTCGGCCGGCACCGTATTACCGGTTTTCTTGTCTACGATGCTGAGCTCGGTCGCCTGCTCGCGTAAAAACTGGCGCGCCAGCTGATAATTGGCGGGCGGCTGATAATCCAGGGTGAGCTCGGCATCGGCGGGCACATCAAGGCTGATGATCACCGGGTCGCCATTGAGCAGGCGCAGATCGGAGCGATTGGAATAGTCCTTGGTATAGGAAATCGCAATCTGTTGCTTGCCTTCGGCAAGATCCACCTTGTGGACGGACTTGGTAATGCTGTTGGCGGTTTTGCTGCCATTGACCAGATGGATCTGGTAAGGCTGCACTGCTTCAAAGGTGGCGGCACTGGCGCCAAAGGACAGGCCGGCCACGGCGAGGGCGGCGAGGGTAAAGCGAGTTTTCATCTGGGGCTCCTGAGCCATGTGTATTTTTATTCTGATAAGCCGTTGTCATCTCGAAAGGTCAACAGACCCTAGCGCACGGCGGTCTGGTCATTCAACCTGCATAAAGTTAACCGCAGGATTGTGACAATTTACCGTTAACAGCGCAATAACTCATAATCGCATGCCAAGGCGGCGCTAACCCAGCTCCCGGGTAAAGGGGGGCAGGGCGTCGAGCAGGGCGGGGCCGTAGCGCCGGCTGAGCAGCCGTTTGTCCAGCAGCACGATGCGACCCTGGTCGGTTTCAGTACGCAGCAGGCGGCCGCAGGCCTGGATCAGCTTGCGCGAGGCCTCGGGCATGGCCAACTGCATGAAGGGGTTGCCGCCGCACAGGCTGATCCACTCGGCCATGGCTTCTTCTACCGGCGAGGTGGGCACCGCAAAGGGCAGCTTGGTGATGATGAGGTTGGTCAGGTAGTGGCCGGGCAGGTCCAGCCCCTCGGCGAAGCTGCCGGTGCCGAACAGCACGCTGGGCTGCTTGCCGTCGCACTTCATCTTGTGCAGTTGCAGCAGGGCCTGGCGGCTGGCCTCGCCCTGCACCAGCAGCGACAGTCCCCTGGCCCGCAGCGCCTCGGCGGCCTGGTTCATCTGCCGGTAGGAAGAAAACAGCACCAGGCTGGCGGCCTGTTCCTGCAGCCACAGGGGGATTTGCTCGACCAGCAAGGCGTCAAAATCCGGGTCGGTCGGTTCGCACTCCAGCGGCGGTATGATCAGCCGCGCACTCTGGTAGTCAAAAGGCGAATTCAGGCGCAGATAATGGCTGCCATCGTCGGCCCGCAACCCCACGGCGCGGCGAAAATAACCGAAGTCGTTGAGGGCGGTGAGGGTGGCCGACACCATCACCACCGCCGCGGCCCGCGACCAGCACCATAGCTCCAGCAGATGGCCCACCGCCAGGGGGGTGGCACACAGCAGCAGTTCCTGCTTGTCGTGTTGCTTGTTTGGCTGAGCAAGTTCCAGCCAGCGGGCTGGCGGTGTTTGTTTGGGGCCGGTGGCGCGCAGCAAGAGTTCGGCACCGTCGCGCAGTTGTTCGCCGTGCAACTGCTGCTGGCTCAGGGTCGCCAGGGCGGCCTCTGTGGTGGCCGCCCGGCTCGGTTTGAGTTTGAGCTGTTCGCTCAACTGGCTGTGCAGCGGGCCCAGGGCGCGACAGAACCCCTGAGCGTCTTCTTTCAGCACGCCGAGTAATTCATCCAGACCGACCGGCAGGTCACCGGGACTGAAGCGCAGGCAGCCCTGGCTGTCTGGCTCCAGTTCCCGCCGTTGCAGGGCGCCGTGCAACTGGCGATAAAGTCCGTTCAGCGCCGGTATCAGCTGGCTCAGGCTCTGTAGCAGCCGGCCCAGCGCCGACTGACCCTCGTCCCCCAGCAGTTCGTTCAGGCCGCCCAGCCATTTGTTGAACTGTTCCAGCTGGCGCCGGCTCTGGCGCAGGGCCAGCCGGGCCGAGCCCTGATCCCGGGCCACCGGGGCGATATGATGGGCCTCGTCCAGTATGTAGAGGCACTGTTCGGGTTCGGGCAGTACTATGCCGCCGCCCATGCTCAGATCGGCCAGTAACAGGGCATGGTTCACCACTATCACATCGGCCTGCTCCAGCTCGGCCCGGGCCAGGTGAAAGGGACACCGCTGGTGGCCAAGCGCCGGCTGGCAGTTGTGTCGCTCCGCCTGCAACTGCTGCCACAGGGCAGGGTCTATGGGCTGGGGCCAGCTGTCTCTGTCGCCTTGCCAGTTGCCCGCCATAAAGGCCTGCCACAGCTCGGCCAGTTGCTGCTGCTGGCCTGCGCTCAACGCTTGCGCCGTGTCAAACAGGCCGATCTGGGCCTCGCCCCGGGCCAGTGCCTGCAGCCGCCGGGCGCAGCAATAGCGAGCCCGGCCCTTGGCCAGCACGAAGCGAAAGGCGGGTTGGCAGTGGGGCAGAAACAGCGGCAGATCCTTGTCCACCAACTGCTCCTGCAAGGCCAGGGTGGCGGTGGAGATCACCAGCTTCTTTTGATTCATTCGCGCCCAGGGAATACCGGCCTGCAGGTAGGCCAGCGATTTGCCGATACCGGTGCCGGCCTCGGCCACCAGAATGCGCCGGGCCCGGTCGTAGCGGCCGAGCAGCACCTTGCCGATTTCCGCCACCAGGTAGTTTTGCTCCCGGCGGGGAATAAAACCGGGCAGGGCCCGGCTTAACCGGCGGTAGTTGTCACGCACCAGGCGTTGATAATCGCCGCCGGTAGGGGGTAAGGGATTGGACTCTGTCGAATCTGGCGTATCTGACGTAGACAGTGGTGTGGGCCGAGACTTCTGAGGCATAGGCGGTGGCAGGAAGTGGCTGGGAAAAATAGGGGCATCGATTATAACCGATGACGGCTTTCAAATCAGTTGCAAGCTGTATTTAACCGACATTCCGCACCTAATTCAGGAATAAATGGCCAGGTAACGTTTGCCGAGTGCCTCAAGAATGGTCTGTTGCGGCGGTTGAAGATTGACGATCAGCGGTGTTTCGTCTCCCACCGCAAGTTCATGAATGCCGCTGAAGCACAGGAAGACCCACCGCGCGGTAGGATTCTGGCTCGGCTTCTTCTTCATATCCGGGAAACTGAGATCTTTCTGCCGTAGTGACTGCCGGATACGGTGCTCCAGCGCTGCATAAATCATCAGGCTACAGGTCATCACCATCAGCAATGCCTCGATGCGCTCTGGTTTTTTCAGAAACAGGGAAGAGGTCAGAAACTCCGGGCTTTTCAGAAAGCGGAAGCCG
>NZ_JAFBBE010000011.1 GCF_016907015.1 Oceanisphaera litoralis | reverse complement strand
AGCAGCACACTTCAAACCATTTTTCTGATAAATCAATCGACTAGCCTCCCTGTAGCAAGCTTTGACAGCAGCCTCCGCTTAAGATCCTACGAATGTTGCAATGCTACCGTTATATTGAATTGAACCCTGTTCGTGCAGCGATGGTTCATGATCCTGCCGACTATGCTTGGTTGAGCTATCGCCATAACGGATTGGCCGTCGAAAATGACTTATGTACGCCACACGAAGAATATTTAAAACTAGGTAAAACCAAATCGGAGCGAGCTGCTGCATACCGTAACTTATTCAAAAGTCATGTTGATAGTGGATAGCTAAAGTTAATTCGGAACACAGTTAACAAAGGTCTGGCTTTAGGCAGCGAACGGTTTAAGGATGAGGTAGAGTCTCTGTATCGGCGAAGGGTAGGTCAGGGAAGATGGACAGACCAAAGAAAAGTATCATCTGATCCCAGTTGTTAAAAGTAAATGGCTTGCCTACTCCAAAGCATAATAACAAGGGTTGGTATCCTCGCGGGTAAAACATTTAATAAGTCGAAGTACTAATCCTTCACCCTGCGACTTATGTCAAACGTTAAAGTGAGATTGATTGTAAGTATCAAATTCTCATGATTTCTTAGGAGAAAATATATGAGGTTTATGCCATTTTTTTTGTTATCTCTTATCGCCCCTTCATTTGCGGATACACCAAATTGGCTATGTATTGGAGAACACGGCGCTCAGGTTAAAAAGAAAAGCGATATCTTAAGTTCCAACAGCTTCTTAAATTATGACAAGTTGATCATTACAAATGAAGGGCTGCAGTTTTTTGGAAAAGACACCATTATGCTGGACAAATGTAATCGCGATAATAACGTTAGACCAATCTGGTGTGAACGTTCAGATGGATTGTGGAGCGGGAATTTTATGATGGACGCTGATAATGTATTTGTATTGAGCATACTCACTCTTCCCGATAAGGGAGAGCAACGTCATTCATGGTTAATTGGAAGATGCAGCAAAATCTAGGTGTGTTTATAGAGAAGGGATGGGGCAAGCCTCGGGGTCAGGTCTTGTCTTTTTCTCTGGAATAACACCTAATGGTCAAAATGCAAGACCTCACCTCGTAACGCTATACGTACAAATCAAACCCACCCCCTCTTCAACGAATGATGGAGCCAAACATGGAGAAAATAGAGTTTCTGGATTACCTGAGAATTGAGTTTCAGGAGTACTGCCAAATCCCCACTGAGGAGCCCCAGGTAAAACAGGAAAAGAAACAGTTTATTAATGGGATAATGAAAGCAGCACGTATTTTGGGCGTTAGTTTTGATGACTTGAATGCAGTCATTGAAAGTGAAAAACGCAATGCCGGGCATACACATCCCCTCTTCAACCCGAAAGATTTTATTGATATTCCCACATACATACGTAACAGGGTAAATATAACAAATTAGCTTTCATAAAAACGCCGGCTTTTGCCGGCGTTTTGCATTGTCTTCCCCAAGACAAACCTTATTCATTTTACTTGCGCAATACGCCCTCCTCTACCAGCAGGTCGTAAATCGCCTTGGCGGCGGCCTGGGGATCATCGCGGATGCTCTGGGCCCAATTGTTCCTCTGTGGTGGCCGCACAAGCACAACGGAGACCATATCGGCCAAGCACAGCTTGTGAAGCCTGATTTACCCTTCTGCCCGAACATGAAGCTAAAGAGGCCGCCTTGGTAGCAAGGCGGCCTCTCTTTTATTCAGGACTCTTTATTCAGGATTCTTTGTTCAGAATTCTGGTTTAGAAGCTCAGTGTGGCGCCGTCTTCAGGGATCTCGATACGGTCCTCCAGCCCCTTCTCCTGCACATAGCTGCTTAACTCGGCGCGGCTCTGGCCCATGTGATTGATGGCGTCCATATGCACCGCCACCACGGTGGCCTCGGGCGCTTGCTCGGCAAGCCGTACCACATCTTCCTTGCCCATGATGATGGCGCCTTCAAAGCCGTTGACCCGCGCATAGCCGGCGTTTGCCACCACCACCTCCGGGCGGTACTCGGCCAGCGTCTGGCCGACCTCGCTGCGCCAGATGGTATCGCCCACCAGGTACAGGGTTTCATGCGCCGGCGCCTGGAAGACCACCCCCATGGCCTCACCAAGGGAGCCGGCCAGCACCGGGTTCGCGTACATCTCGTCGGTGCCGTGCTGGCCACCGGTCCGGCTCAGGGTGACACCGCCAAATTCGGTGTTGTCGTCGAGGATGCGCACGTCGGTAAAGCCCTGTGAACGGATCAGCTCGGCATCGGCCTCATGCTGGGCGAACAGCGGCATGTCCTTGGGCAGCATGGCCTGAGCCGCATCATCCCAGTGGTCGAGATGGGTGTGGGTAACGATGATGGCATCCACATCGCCGAACACCTCTGCCGCCGGCATCGGCAGCTCGACCAGCGGATTGCGCAAATGGCTGCGATAAGTGTCTTCAAACCCCGGGTAGGCCCCTTTTTTGGCCAGCATGGGGTCGATCAGAAAGGTAGTGTCGGCGTAGGTTATTTTCACCGTGGCGTTGCGGATCAGTTGCACCTGCACCTCACCGTCTTGCGCGCCCCTGGCGGTGGATTCATCGGCAAAGGCGCCGTTGCCGGCGAGGCCCAGGGCCAGGGCTACGGAAGTGGCTAACATTCTGATTTTCATGGTTCGACTCCAATTAGGGTAATCCGCCCCCCGGCTATATCGGGGAGCCTGTTTAACGACAGCCAGTGTGCCGGGATACCAGGGGGAGCGCCATTGACCTGAGTGACAATGTAGGATAGTTTTGGGCCATTCATGCCCACGAGGAACATTATGTCTTCCATCCATGTTGCCGTACTTGCCTTTGAAGGCATCAGCCTGTTTCAGCTTTCCGTTCCGGGGATAGTGTTCGATACCCTCAAGGGGTCGGCAGACGCTCCCCGTTATGAGGTGCGCTACTGCGCCCAGCAGCCCGGCGCCATTCGCAGTGAGCAGGGGCTGATGATCGAGGTGCCGGACGGGTTGGACGCGCTGGCCAGGGCCGACATTGTGGTGGTGCCGGCCTGGAGCGACCCCGAGGTGGCCGCGCCGGTTGAACTGACGGAGGCGCTGCGCCAGGCCCATGACCGGGGGGCGCAGATAGTGGGCTTGTGTCTGGGGGCTTTCGTGCTGGGCGACGCCGGCCTGCTCGACGGCCGTGAAGCCACCACCCACTGGATAGAGAAAGACCTGTTCGCCAGGCGCTTTCCCCATACCCTGTTCCGGCCGGATGTGCTGTATGTGGCGGACGGCACCGTGGTCACCTCGGCGGGCACGGTCGCCGCCATCGACTGTTGCCTGCAACTGGTACGTGATCGCCAGGGTTCGGACGCCGCCAATCACCTGGCCCGGCTGCTGGTCACCCCGCCACACCGCCAGGGCGGCCAGGCCCAGTACATAGAGCGACCGGTGCCCCAAATCCACAGTGAACACCGCCTGCCCGGGGTGCTGGAATGGGCCCGTGAGCACCTGTCCGAGCCGCTCTCGGTCGACCAGCTGGCCGAGGTGGCCATGATGAGCCGGCGCACCTTTACCCGGCGCTTTCGGGAAGCCACCGGCACCACAGTGCTCAAGTGGCTCAATGCCGAGCGGGTGGCCCGGGCGCAGCAACTGCTGGAAACCACCGAACTGCCCATCGAGCACATTGCGGCGGAAGTCGGCTTTGGCACGCCCCTGTCGCTGCGCCAGCAGTTCAGCGCCCAGCTTGGCACCTCGCCTTCGGACTACCGGCGCAGCTTTTGTTTGCGCCGCAAGGCCATGCCGACCTGGCCCGACGGTGAGGCTTGAGCCACGCTTCACCCCGGAATCATCAGCCCTGGTATAAAGCCCAAAAGCCGCCGTGATACCAGGGCGGCTTCTTGCTGACAAACGGTCGTTATCCGCCCTCGGGGTCGCCAGCGCGACCCTGACCGACGCCGGCGGGGGTCGGGGGCAGGAGGCTAGCCCCCTGCCCCCGCCGCTGGATGCCTAGCGCAGGTAACCTTCGGTTATGGCAACCCAATAGGCCGCGCCGATGGGAACTATATCCTGGTTGAACACGTATTCGGGGTGGTGAACGAACTTGCTGTCACCGTTGCCGAGAAAACAATAGGTGCCCTTCTGCTTCTGCAGCATGAAGGCAAAGTCTTCGGAGGCCAGATAGGTCGGCCCCTCCTCGCAGACATTCTCGTCCCCGAAGGTTTCCCTGGCGATCTGGGCGGCCTTGCGGGTTTCCTCGGGATCGTTGATCAGCACGGCGCCCGGCACGCCCTCGCGGATCTCGGCGGTGCAGCCGAAGGACTCGGCCTGCATTTGCACCAGGCGCTTGATGTTGTCCAGCACCATGGTCCTGTCTTCGGGGGTGGTGGTGCGGATCGACAGGCGCAGGGTGGCGGTGTGAGCGATGACATTACCGGCCTCGCCCGCCTGGAAGGAACCGATGGTGACCACGGCACGGTTGGCCGGGGCGACATTGCGCGCCACCACCGACTGCAGCGCCATCACCAGCGACGACCCCGCCACGACCGGGTCGATGGCCAGTTCGGGAAAGGCGCCATGGCCGCCCTTGCCGGTGAGCACCACCTCCCAGTTGTCCACGGCCGCCATTACGTTGCCTTCGGTGAAATACAGCTTGCCCTGCTCCAGCCCCGGCATATTGTGCATGGCAAACACCGCATCGACCGGAAAGCGTTCGAACAGGCCGTCCTCGATCATCGCCGGAGCGCCCTGCATGGTTTCTTCCGCCGGCTGGAATATCAGCCGCACGGTACCGTTGAAGTTTTTCTTTTCGGCCAGATACTTGGCCGCCGCCAGCAGCATGGTGGTGTGTCCGTCGTGGCCGCACAGGTGAGAAACGCCCGTTGCTTTGGAGCAGTAGTGCAGCTCGTTGCTTTCCTGGATCGGCAGGGCGTCGAAGTCGGCGCGGATCCCGATGGCCCTGTCGCTGTCGCCCACCTTCAAGGAGGCGACGATGCCGTACTTGCCCACCCCGGTTTCGATCTCGTATTCGCCGAAGCTGCGCAGGGTCTGCTCTATGTAGCGGGCCGTATCGGCCTCCTGCATGGATAGCTCGGGGTGGCTGTGCATATGCTCGAACCATTCACTGAAGGTGGACTTGTCCTGCATTATATCTTTCACGATTGCGTTCATGTCGTTACTTCCATTTGGCGATTAATGGGATGGCGCCGGCACCGAAGCCGACGCCTGATAATGGCTCAGCCGCGCTCGGCAACCTTTCCCTTCGGGATCGTCAGTACGATCGAAACGGTGGCGGTCACCAGTAACACCAGCGTGAACAGCAGGGCAAAGAAGGCCGCTTCGCGTGAGGCCAGGTTCTCCTGGTTACCCACAAAGGTGACCACCCCTTCGATCCAGTTCACACCGGCATTGTCGCTCGCGATGGCGGTATAGACGGCGGAGGCAATCGCCACCCCGAAGGAGGACCCCAGCGACGATGCCATCTTGTAGATACCGGCGCCGGCACCGGCCTGCTCGGATGGCAGGTTGGAAAGCGCCGCATCGGTAGAGGGGGTAGCGTAGAAGGCCAGCCCCACACCGAACAGGGTAAAGGCGATGACCGACAGTAGCTTGTACGACTCCAGCATCAGGTGGGTCTGCATCAGCAGCACTATGGTGAGTCCAACGATACAGCAGCCCCACAGCATCGGCTGGCGCGGCCCGAAGCGTTGCAGCAGTTTTTCGCCGACGCGGATAAAGGCCAGGATTGAAATCGCGTAACCCAGGGTCACCAGGCCGGCTGCCTGGGCGGAGAGCCCGCCCCCCTGCTGTAGCACCAGCATGGTCACGATGATAATGCCGGCGGTGGCATTCAGCAGCAGATTGGAGAGGGCGGCACCGGTGTAGATGCGGTTGCGGAACAGGCGGAACTGAACAAAGGCGTTGGGGTTGCCGAACTCCAGCTTGAAGAAGGTCACGCCAAGTCCCACCACCAGTGCCATCAGGCCCAGTGCCATCGGGCTGGTCCAGCCGAACTTGCTGCCCTGAGTGGCCAGCACCTGCAGCGCGACCATGGTCGTCACGAACACCATGATCCCCTTGACGTCGAACCTGGAGCCACCGGTAACCCTGGCTCTGGATTCGGGTGTACCACGCACCATCAGCATGCCGAGCAGAGAGACAAGGGCGGCGACGATGAAGATCCAGCGCCAGCCTACGTTCTCGGCCATCAAACCACCGAACAGTGCCGCAAAGCCGGTGCCGCCCCAGGTGCCCATCGACCACAGCGAAATCGCCCGCTGCCGGCCTGCCCCTTGCCAGTACTCTTTCACCAGCGCCAGTGACGCCGGCATGATGAAGGCGCCCGACAGGCCCTGACAAATACGACCCAGCAGCAGGAAGCTGCTGCCCCAGTCACCCGACGGGGCAAATCCCAGCAGCAGCGAGCCGGTAATGGAAAAGGCGAACCCCCACATCACCGTTTTAACACGGCCTATGCGGTCGGCAAGGCCACCGACCACCACCACGAAGATACCCGAGAACAAGGCCGTGATAGACACCGCTATGTTCATGAGGCTTTGTTCTACACCGAGATCGGCGGCCATGGTCGGGGCTATGTTTAGCGTCGTCTGGGCGAAGAGCCAAAAGGCCAGGAGCCCCATTATGATGCCAAACAAGAGCCGGTCGTTACCCTGGTAAGTTACTTCGGCGGCAGCGGATTGATTCATATTGTTAGTCCTGTTTTACAAGGTTCAGCTTTTACTACCTTCAGCCACGCACTCCGACGAAGCCATGTTAAGGAACAGCGTGGTTTGGCCCTGCTGCTCCTACTTTTATGTCAAGATACAATGGTTGTTTTTTGAAACCATTGACCAGAGTCAACAATACCAGTGTTACCGCACCAGGCCAACACATCTTGGTTACAATTTGCTGTATAAACAGGAACTTACAATACAACACGGCGAGAAATATTTTTAAGTATTTGATTTAAAAATAAAAAACAAATCAATTAACCTGTATCAACTCCCTCTTCAGCCACGGCAACAGCGCATGCTGAGACACTCGCGAACCCTGCCCGGCGGTGTGTTCCTGAAACGGGTGCGGAATATCGGATACAACGACGCCTTTTGAGGCAGCGCCCTGACGTCGTACAGAAAAGGGGATTTACCTCGGTGTTACAGGTGCTCCCGGATCACCTCCAGCACATGCCTGACCCGTAGCGGAGTGACTTCCCGCCGGGGCGTGACCACCCGAACGAACCGTTGCTCTCCCAGGGTGTAGTCCGGCAGCACATGCTGCAACTGGCCGCGCTCGATGTAATCCCGCACCGACCAGTCCGACTTCATGGTGATGCCGGCGCCGTCCACCGCCAGCCAGGTAAGATAATCGCCGGTATTGCAAAACATCACCCGTTTCAATGGCACGCGCACGGTTTCGCCGTTACCGGTCAGCTCCCAGTGTTTCATATGCAGGTGGCTGAGAATAAGGTGCTGTTTCAGATCGGCCGGTCGCCGGGGCTCGCCGTATTGCGTCAGGTAGTCCGGACTGGCAATCAGAATACGTTTGTCCTCAATCAGGTTCTCGCTTTCGACGTTATTTTCCCGCACCTCCCCTACTCGAAATGAAAGGTCGATGCCTTCTCGCACCAGCGGAGTAAACTGATCATCCAGCAGCAGCTCTATGGTCAACCCCGGATTCTGTACATGCAGTTGGCGAATGGGCTGAAGCAAGAATACCCGTGCAAAGGAGTGGGGGGCCGCAATCCGTACCTGGCCACTGATGCGGCCCCCGTTGAGGCGCTGCCGATCCAGGGTCATCAGCTCGGTCAGATCCAGGGTTTTCTGCGCCAGCACCAGCAGCTCCCTGCCTTCTTCGGTTATGCTGATGTGCCGGGTGGAGCGCAGAAACAGGGTTTTGCCGGTAATGGTTTCCAGCCGTTTGACCCGCATGCTGACCACGGCGGGAGAATACCCCAGCTGCTCCCCCGCCTGACGAAAGTTCAGGGTGTTGGCAATTTCACAGAACAGCCTGAGATCGGAAAGGTACTCCATCATTATCAATTATTCCCAAACAATATATTCATCAATCGGCTAATTATTAATTCTAAACAAAATGCCATCATGGCGCTCTCAACATTCCCTTGATTGAACAACGGAGCCTGGTGATGCAATACACCCCCTTTGGAGATTCTTCTCTGTCCATTGCCCCTGATCTTTTTATGGCGAAGTGAGCCTCAGACTCACTTCGCCCGGTAGTTCCTTTCGCTGAAACCGGTTGTATCAGCCTATTTTGAGTATCAAAAAAACATGAGCAAGTTGTTTGAAGCCCACGCCTTTGGCGACCAGACCTTTAAAAACCGCATGGTGCTGCCCCCCATGACCCGCTGCCGCACCGATCAGCCGGGCAATGTTCCCAACGACATGATGGCCGATTTTTATGCCCAGCGGGCCAGTGCCGGCCTGCTGATTGCGGAAGCCACCCAGGTGTCGGAAGACGCTCAGGGCTATTCCTGGGCGCCGGGTATTCACAGCAGTGAGCAAATTCAGGGCTGGCAGAAGGTCACCCGCAAGGTACAGGAAGCCGGCGGCCGGATTTTTCTGCAGGTCTGGCATACCGGCCGCATTTCTCATGCCGTGTTCCAGAACGGCCAGGCGCCCATGGCCCCTTCCGCGATGGACACCGATGAAAACCTGAGTGTCTGGGTGGCCCATAACGAACTGGATGGGGATCGGAGCGGCGGCGGTGGCATACAGGCCTGCACCCCGCCCAGAGCCATGACCCTGGACGACATCAAACGCACTCAGGATGCCTTTGTGCAATCGGCCGTCAACGCCCGTGAAGCCGGCTTTGACGGCATTGAACTGCACGGGGCCAATGGCTATCTGATCGACCAGTTTCTGCGCAAAAGCAGCAACAAACGCGACGATCAATACGGCGGCAGCCCGGAAAACCGCATCCGTTTTCTGACCGAAATTCTTGAGCGCATGGCCGGGGTGTTTCCACCCGAGCGCATCTGTGTGCGCTTCGCGCCCCACAACATGGCCCGAGGCATGGACGATCCGGATACGCCGGAAACCGTGTTGCTGGCCCTGAAGCGCATGGCGGATCTCAACATCGGCTATGTGCACTTCGCCGAAGCGGACTGGGACGCCGAGCCCAATGTGCCGGAAGAATTCCGCGCTCTGGCCCGGGCCATTTTCCCCAATCAGATCATCGTGGCGGGCAACTACACCCCGGAGCGGGCAGAACAGGTGCTGGATCAAGGTTATGCGGATCTGGTGGCCTTTGGTCGCCCCTTTATCGCCAACCCGGATCTGCCCTACCGCCTGCAACACCAACTGCCGCTGGCGCCCATCCGTGATGCGTTTCTGTTTGGCGGTAGCGAAGAAGGCTACACGGATTATTCCGTTGCCGAATAATGCGCGGCATCGTGAACCACATAGCTCTTTAACCATTGAACCAACAGGAGTCCGTCCATGAGCTCAAGCTATATTCCCCCCCGGGTCTGGACCTGGGACAGCACCAACGGCGGTGAGTTTGCCAGTATCAACCGGCCCGTGTCCGGCGCTCCCCATGAAAAAAACCTGCCGGTCGGCGAGCACCCCCTGCAGCTTTACTCCCTGGGCACCCCCAATGGCGCCAAGGTCACCATCATGCTGGAAGAGCTGCTGGCCGGCCGTACCTACATTGCCGGCGAGGAATACAGCATCGCCGACATGGCAATCTGGCCCTGGTACGGCGATCTGGTGCGCGGCGGTCTGTATAACGCCGAGGTACCCGAGTTTCTGTCGGTGTCGGACTATCCCAATCTCAAACGCTGGGCCGATCGGGTCTTTGAACGCCCGGCGGTACAGCGCGGCCGCCGGGTCAACCGGGTGTGGGGAGATGCGTCGCTGCAACTGGCAGAACGCCACCATGCCCGGGATCTGGATCAGCATTAATACTGCCACCCTGCCCCATCAAACGAAACACCGCCTCGGCGGTGGTGTTGGGTGTCGTTTTTTTGGAATGCCGGTGCTCGCGGCCAGGTTTCGTGCCCTCTGCCCTGGATTCCCGCCTTCGCGGGAATGACGAGGGGTGGTTCGCGGGAATGACGATAAAAAACGCCGGCATTTGCCGGCGTTTTTACATTGTCTTCCCCAAGGCAAACCTTAACCCTACTTGCGCAATACCCCCTCCTCTACCAGCAGATCGTAGATGGCTTTGGCGGCGGCCTGGGGATCATCGCGGATGATCTGGCCCTTGCCGCCCTGGGCCTTGGCCGTGGCCTGCTTCAGGCGGTCGGCGGCGGTTTTGGCGGTCGACACCTTGAGGCGTTTGGGCCTGGATCTAGCCGCCGACAGCGTCCATTCGGCCCGTTGCTGATCGGCCTCGGTGGCCGGGGTCAGTCGTATTATGTTGCCGCGTCTGGCCTTGGCAAAGGCAATTTGCCGGGGCTCGGCGGCGGCACTTTCCACGCTGGCGACGAAGGGCAGTTTGACCTTGATGCGCCGGCGCTGGCCTCTGGGCAGGGCCTGCAACAGGCTGGCTTCGCCATGTTCGATAGACTCGATAGCGGCGATGCCGGTCACCAGAGGCCAGCCCAGACGTTCGGCCAGCAGGTAGGGCAACAGGCCGGAGCCTTCGCCGTACTCGGCGCGCACCCCGGTCAGCAGAATATCCGGCTGCTGTTCGCTCAGGTAAGGGGTTAGCACCGCCAGGGCATCGTCTTCTTCCGTCTGGTTCAACACCGTCAGGCCGTCGATGCCCATGCCGAGGTAGTCGCGCAGGGCTTCCTGCTTGGGATCACCCGCATGAATGGCGCTCACCTTGCTGTTCAACGACTGCGGCAAAGAATCATTCAAAGACATCGCCAGCTCCAGGGCGCAGGCGTCTTGATGGGCGCGACGCGCGCGCCCGGATACCGGATGCTGGCCCTGAGAGATCAGCACGGCAATATTCAGGGTATCAGGCTGCATCACTCACCTCCTGGAGAGATTGGGCTTCAACCAGCTTCATCAACGCAGACAGTATTTCACTGCTGTCGCCGATGGCGGCCAGGCTGGCCCGTTTGACCATGTCACAGTCGGCATCCTTGTTGATGGCGACCACCTTTTCACATTTGCCGATGCCCTGCAGGTGCTGCACGGCACCGGAAATTCCCACCGCGATATAGACCCGGGCGCTCACCCAAGTACCGGTTGCCCCCACCTGACGGCTGCGGGGCATAAAGCCGTCGTCCACCGCCACCCGGCTGGCCCCTTCCGAGGCACCGAGCTGGGTCGCGGCCTGGTGGAACTGGGGCCAGTCGTGCACCCCGTTGCCGGCCGAAAGGATGAACTCGGCCTCGGCCAGGGGAATTTCGGCGGGATCCACCGCCACCCGCCCCAAATCCTCCAGTCGGGATCCGATGGGCGCCGACTGATCCAGCTTCTGCTCCAGTTCGAGCGGGCCGGCCTCATAGCGATACTCGCCACAGGGCAGGGCGCACTCTTCCAGCAACAGCATGACCCGGGACCAGGGCCGGCTGATATCCTGGTTGCCGGCGCCGTTTCTCGCGATCAACTGGTCGGCTTCCAGCTTCCATACCCCGGTGGCCGGACGCTCGCCCAGGGCCACGCCCAGGCGGCGGCCCAGCTCGGCCGACTCGCCGCTGTCGGGCAGCAGCCAGTACAGCGGGGTCAGGCCCTTTTCTACCTGCACGCACAGCTGACTCCAGGCCTCGGGCTGATAGCCGTCATATTCCGGCCCCTGCACCTGCAGCAGCCGATCGATTCCGGCACCCTCCACGCTTTCCTTCAGTTCGCCACAGAGCACGCCCAGCACCGCGGTAGGCTCTGTACGGGCGACCGCCAGCTGCTGGGCCTGGCCCAGCACATCCTTGCAGTGACTGGTGAGGCGGCCACCGCTGGTCTGCAGCCAGACCGCGATATAGGCCTGGGGCTCCACCACCTGGTGCAGCGGCAATACCACCTGTTCGCTGCGCTTCCTGGAAGACAGCTGGGTCACCCCGGCCGCACCACCCATATTCAGCCGATCCAGCCGGCGCAGGCCGCTGGGGCCGTATTGCCACCGGGGCCTGGGGTTCTTGCGCAGCAGGCCGGTCGGGCCCCGGGTCGGCTGGCCATTCAGCTCGGCATTCATCTCGGTATGGCAGGGATGCAGCCGGTTGCGCAGTATCCACGACCGGCGCGGATCACGACGATTCAAATCAGACATGAGCAGCTTCCTCCTCTGGCTGTTGCTGCGGCGTTTGCTGCACTTTTTGCTGCGAGAGAGGCACAACCAGCGCCTCCAGCAGCAGTTCGGCAATATCCTTCACCTCGGGCCGCGGCTCTACCACCCCTTCCAGCATCTGGGTACATTGCGGGCAGGCCACCGCCATCACCTCGGCGTTCACCGCCCTGGCGTCTTCCATGCGCATGTCGGCAATACGGCGCTCGCCCGGAATATCGGTGACCGGGGCGCCGCCGCCGCCGCCGCAACAGCGGGAACGGAAGCCACTGCGTTCCATTTCGGTGCGCTCGAATCCGAGCTGATCGAGCAGGTAGCGAGGTGCGTCATAGACGCCGTTGTACCGGCCCAGATAGCAGGGATCGTGGTAGGTCAGCCGCGCCTTGCCGTTGGCATTAAACTGCAGCAGGCCCTGCTGATGCAATTCGGCCAGCAGCTCGGTGTGATGCACCACCTGGTAGTCTCCGCCCAGCTCCGCATATTCGGTGCCCAGGCACTGCAGCGCATGGGGATCGGCGGTGATGATGCGGTTGAACCGGTACTTGGCCAGGGTCTTGATATTGGTTTTCGCCAGCCGCTGGAAGCTGGCTTCGTCGCCCAGACGGCGGGCCAGATCACCGGAGTCCAGCTCCTCGTCGCCGAGGAAGGCAAATTCCACGTTGGCGGCCTTGAGCAGCTTGACCAGGGCACGCAGGGTACGCTGGTTGCGCATGTCGAAGGCGCCATCACCCACCCAGAACAGGATATCTGTTTCCTTGGTCTGCTTGAGCAGCGGAATCGACAGATCTGCCGCCCAGTGACTGCGGCTGGCCGGCGACAGGCCGCCGGGGTTGTCGGTGGCAATCAGGTTTTCCAGCACTTCCTGGCCCTTGCCCGGGGTTTCGCCCCGCTCCAGGGTCAGGTAACGGCGCATGTCCACCACCGCGTCCACGTGCTCGATCATCATGGGGCACTCTTCCACGCAGGCCCGGCAGGTGGTACAGGACCACAGGGTCTGGCTGTCGAGGATGCTTTCCACCAGCGGCTTGTCGGGGCAGCCGGTACGGGCGGCCTGCTCCTGGCCCGGATGGGCGCTGCCGCGATAGGTCACTTCTTCCTGGGCGGCCATGGAGATGACCATGTCCTGGATCAGCTTTTTCGGGTTGAGCGGCTGGCCGGCGGCGAAGGCCGGGCATTTGCTTTCGCAACGACCGCACTGCACGCAGGCATCGAAGCCCAGCAACTGGTTCCACTTGAAGTCGGTTACCTTCTCCACACCCAGCTTGTCGGCATTCAGATCCAGCGCCTTGAGACCGGTATCACGACCGCCGTCGAAACGGGCCGGACGACGATGGAAGGCCAGATGCAGGGCGCCGGCAAAGGCGTGCTTCATGGGGCCGCCCCAGGTCATGCCAAACACCATCTCACCCAGGCCCCAGACACAGACGCCGAGCAACAGCAGGGCCAGCAGTCCGCTGCCGGTGCCTTCGGGCAAGATGCCGGTGGCCGGCAGGGTCGCCAGGAAAAAGCCGACCGAAAAGGCCTTCAGGCTCTTGGGCAGGCGCTGCCAGGGTCCGCGCGAGAGGCGGGAGTTGGGCAGCTCGGCAGCCGGTTTGCGGCGGCGCTTCCATACAAAGAAGGCGCCGGTGGCCATCAGCAGGGAGGCCGCCAGCAACGGCCAGGTCAGCCAGGCGGATTTCAGGCCGAAGCCGTGTACCAGCACCACCAGCACCAGCGCCAGCACAAAGCCGCCGCCGGTGGCTACGTGGGTGTTGGACATGTACTTGTCGCGGGCGACCACATGGTGCAGGTCAACCAGATAACGCCGGGGCATGGAAGCCAGTCCCTGCCAGAACGAAACCGGGCTGGGCTGTCCCTGACGCCACAGGCGGACCCGCCGTACCGCTCCGACCACGGCCAGAGCGAAGGTGAGCAATAACAGATAGGGGATCACAGGCTCAAACATAGCGGCTTACCTCATGGCGCCGGAGCAGGCTCCGGCGCCTTCAGATCAGAAGTCCTTGCACAGGCGCAGGGCGTCATAGATGGCGGCATGGGTGTTGCGCTGGGATACGCAGTCACCGATACGGAACAGCAGGTATCCCTGGCCATCGTGAGACAGGCTCGGCTGAGGCTTGGCCGCATACAGGGCTTCCAGATCGATCTGACCCTTGTTGACGGAATCGGCCTTCAGCTCGTAGTAGAGCCGCTCGTCGGGGCGAACACCGTTCTCCACCACGATCTGATCCACTACCCGCTCTTCCTTCTGGCCGGTGTACTCGTTTTCGAGTACCGCCACCAATTTGTCGCCTTCCTTGTACACCTGGTGCAGCGCCATGTCGGAGGTCATGATCACCTCACGCTCGTACAGGGAACGGTAATAGGTGGGGAAGGTGGTGCCACCGATGGCCGCACCCGGCTTGATGTCGTCGGTCACCATCTCCACCAGGCTGCCCTTGGACGCCAGGTAGTCGGCTACCGACATGCCGCTGAATTCACAGATGGTGTCGTAGACCAGCACGTTCTTGCCCGGCTCGACCTTGCCCGACAGAACATCCCAGCTGCTGACCACCAGGCCGTCTTTGGCGCCCCATTCCGGGTTCTGCTCGATAAAGGGCTGACCGCCAACGGCCAGGATCACCACGTCCGGGTTTTCCGCCATCATGGCCGGCACATCGGCCGCGGTATTCAGGCGCAGATCCACGTTCAGGCGCGCCAGCTCTAGGGCATACCAGCGGGTGATACCGGCAATCTGATCGCGCTGGGGCGCCTTTGCCGCCAGGGTTACCTGGCCGCCCAGCTCGGGGGCCTTTTCGAACAGCACCACCTCATGGCCGCGCTCGGCACTGACCCGGGCCGCTTCCATGCCGGCGGGACCACCGCCGACCACCACCACCCTGCGCTTGGGTCCGCTGGTGGGCTCGATGATATGGGGCATGCCCATGTGCTCGCGAGACGTCGCCGCGTTCTGGATGCAGAGTACGTCCAGGCCCTGATACTGACGGTCGATACAGTAGTTGGCGCCCACGCACTGCTTGATTTGATCCACCTGGCCCAGCTTGATCTTGGCAATCAGGTGCGGGTCGGCCATGTGAGCCCGGGTCATGCCCACGAAGTCGACATAGCCGCCTTCGATAATACGCTGAGCCTGGGTGGGATCCTTGATGTTCTGGGCATGGATCACCGGCACCGTCACCACTTCCTTGATGCCTGCCGCCAGGTGCAGGAACGGCTCGGGCGGGTAGCTCATGTTGGGGATGACGTTGGCCAGGGTGTTGTGGGTGTCACAACCGGAGCCGATCACCCCGAAGAAATCGAGCAGGCCGGTGTCGTCGTAATATTTGGCAATCTGCTTCATGTCGTCGTGGCTGAGGCCGTCCGGGTGGAACTCGTCACCACAGATGCGCATGCCCACGGCAAAATCGCGACCCACCTCGGCACGAACGGCTTTAAGCACTTCCAGACCGAAGCGCATGCGATTCTCGAAGCTGCCGCCCCACTGGTCTTCGCGCTTGTTGACCCGCGGGCTCCAGAACTGATCGATCAGGTGCTGGTGCACGGCGGACAGCTCAACGCCGTCCAGGCCGCCTTCCTTGGCGCGGCGGGCCGCCTGGGCGTAATCGCCGATGATGCGCTGGATTTCTTCCGGCTCGATCACCTTGCAGGTGGCGCGGTGCACCGGCTCGCGGATGCCGCTCGGGCTGACCAGAGTTGACCAGTTATGACCATCCCAGCGGGAACGACGCCCCATGTGGGTGATCTGTATCATGATCCTGGCGCCGTGCTTGTGCATGGCATCGGCCAGGTTCTGGAAATGGGGAATGATGCGGTCGGTGCTCAGGTTGACCGAGCTCCACCATTCCTGGGGGCTGTCGATGGACACCACGCTGGAGCCGCCGCAGATGGCCAGGCCGAGGCCGCCCTTGGCCTTTTCTTCGTAATATTTGACGTAACGCTCTGTGGTCATGCCGCCGTCGGTGGCATACACCTCGGCATGGGCCGTGCTCACCACCCGGTTACGAATGGTGAGCTTGTTGATATTCATGGGTTGAAACAAGGCGTCGAACTGTCCCATCCTGGATCCCTCTGCTGACTTGTCTGGCGGCCGACAACCGGCCCTCCGAAAATTAAAACCTGCTCGCGTTGAGCGCCTGCTTTTCGTCACTCCCGCACCTTTCTCGTCACTCCCGCGAAGGCGGGAGTCCATGCATTTCTGCAAACCGGCGTTGTTGCTCTAACCCGTGCTCCCTGCTCCTGGATACCCGCCTTCGCGGGTATGACGACGTGAGTGTCACTCCCGCGCCTTTCTCGTCACTCCCGCCTTCTTTTTCGTCACTCCCGTCTCCCCTTCGTCACTCCCTCTCCCCTTCGTCACTCCCGTCTCCCCTTCGTCACTCCCGCGAAGGCGGGAGTCCATGCATTTCTGCAAACCGGCGTTGTTGCTCTAACCCGTGTTCCCTGCTCCTGGATACCCGCCTTCGCGGGTATGACGGCGTGGGTGCAAGCATGACGGCGTGGGTGCGAGCATGACGGCGTTTGCTTCGCGGGCGTTACGCCTTACAGCGGGCTGACTTCGAACAGGCCGTAATCACAGCCGGTCTGGGCGCCGCTCTGGGTCTGGCGGGCGACGGTGCGCACCGACAGCCCCTGGCTTGCGGCAATCTGGTCCACCGCGCCGGCAAACCAGCCGGTAAACATGTAGTCCACCATGCGATCCACCTTGCCGTACTGGTAGACGAAGGCGGAATGATCCAGGCGGACCCTGGCGGTACCGGCGGCGATATCCAGGTTCTCGATGGAAAACAGACCCCAGCCACGCTGAGACAGCCGCTTCATGTAGTGTTCGAACACGGCGTCACCGCTGAGGCCGTGACACTCGGCTTCTTTCTCGCACCAGTGCCAGGCAGACTTGTAGCCGGCCTGGTACAGAATTTCGGCATAGCGCTCCGGGCCCAGCTCTTCCTCGATGCCCATGTGGTTGTTGACGAAAAAGTGGCGCGGCACATAGAGCATGGCCAGCGCGTCTGTGGTCCAGATACCGGTTTCATTGTTCACTTCTATAGGCATTTCGGGTGCATGTACTGACATTGTGATTCTCCTTGATGACTTACCCGTGATGGCTTATTCGCCCCAGACGTCTTTCAGCACACGCATCCAGTTGCCGCCCATGACTTTTTCCACCTGACGCGGTGAGAAGCCGTGCCGCAGCAGAGCCTCGGTCAGGTTGGGGAATTCGCCGATGGTACGAATACCTTCGGGGTTGATGATGTCGCCGAAACGGGTCAGGCGACGGGCATAGCCCTTGTCGTGAGTCAGCCACTCGAAGAAGTTCTGATCGTGGCCCTGGGTAAAGTCGGTACCGATACCGATGGCATCTTCACCCACCCGCTCCATCACATAGGCGATGGCCTCGACATAATCGTCGATGGTGGAATTGATGCCGTTTTTCAGGAAGGGCGCAAACATGGTCACGCCGACAAAACCGCCGTGATCGGCGATGAAGCGCAGCGCTTCATCGGACTTGTTGCGCGGGTGGTCTTTCAGACCCGCCGGCAGGCAATGGGAATAGCACACCGGCTTCTTGGACTCGAGGATCACTTCTCTGGAGGTCTGGGCGCCCACATGGGACAGATCGCACATGATGCCGACCCGGTTCATTTCGGCCACCACCTCGCGGCCAAAGCCGGACAGGCCGCCGTCGCGCTCGTAACAGCCGGTGCCCACCAGGTTCTGGGTGTTGTAGGCCATTTGCACTATGCCCACGCCCAGCTGCTTGAAGATTTCTACATAACCGAGCTGATCTTCGAAGGCATGGGTGTTCTGAAAACCGAGGATCACCCCGGTGCGGCCTTCTTCCTTGGCTTTGAGGATGTCGGCGGTGGTGCGCACCGGACGGATCAGATCCGCATGCTCCTGAAAGTGGCGGTTGAAGACGGCAATGTTGTTGACCGTGTCCTGAAACCCTTCCCATACCGACACGGTGCAGTTGGCGGCGGTAAGGCCGCCCCGGCGCATGTCTTCAAACAGTTCCCGCCCCCAGTTGGCGATGATCAGACCGTCGATAACGACCGCTTGATGATGTAGTTCAGCAGCACTTTGCATAGCCAGACCTTCCTTGAATTAATGTGGCAGGTGGCATGGTGGCCACCGGATTCAAGGGCAGTCTAGCCCGCGGCTCTCTGTGTACACTGGCTGAAAGCGACGAGCACATAGCCAAAAACGTCACTGCAGTGACGACACTGTCACCCCTGCCACGAAAGTACGTCACTCCGCGCTTCTTTTCGTCACTCCCGCGCAGGCGGGAGTCCATGCGCCCCAGCAGACCGGGCACCGTGGTCAGGCCGGTGCTCCCTGCCCTGGATGCCCGCCTTCGCGGGCATGACAAGACAAACGGGCATGACGAGGGTGAAAATCACCCCGCTCCCCTTTCGTCACTCCCGCGCCCCTTTCGTCACTCCCGCGCAGGCGGGAGTCCATGCGCCTGCAGACCGGGCACCATGCCCAAAGCCGTGCTCCCTGTCCCTGGATGCCCGCCTTCGCGGGCATGACGGCGTTGATGTCACTCCCGCGCTTCTTTTCGTCACTCCCGCGAAGGCGGGAGTCCATGCGCCCCAGCAGACCGGGCACCGTGGTCAGTCCGGTGCTCCCTGCCCTGGATACCCGTCCCCGCCTCCGCGGGGATGACGTTCCTTCGCGGGCATGACAAGACAAACGGGCATGACGAGGGTAAAAATCACCCCGCTCCCCTTTCGTCACTCCCGCGCCCCTTTCGTCACTCCCGCGAAGGCGGGAGTCCATGCGCCCCAGCAGACCGGGCACCGTGGTCAGGCCGGTGCTCCCTGCCCTGGATGCCCGTCCCCGCCTCCGCGGGGATGACGTTCCTTCGCGGGCATGACAAGAAAAACAGGCATAACGAGAGTGAAAAGGAACCTTGAAGAAAAACATATTGGGAGCGAGATCCATGAACGCCGGTTGCTTGTCATTTTATCGCTAAGCTTGGAAGTACCGTTTTCAGAATGGTTATCACCATGTCGAAACAGCCCGCCGTCTACATGCTGACCAATAATAGAAACGGCACCCTGTATATTGGCGTGACCAGCAATCTGGTACAGCGTATATGGCAACACAAGCAGGAAGAAGTAGCCGGGTTTAGCGCCCGCTACGCATTACATATATTGGTGTACTTCGAACTTCATGCGGATATGTACACAGCGATTAGCCGCGAGAAACAACTCAAGAAATGGAACCGCGCCTGGAAGCTACGGTTGATTGAAGAACACAACCCTGACTGGCGGGATCTGTGGCCCGACATCATTTAAGGCGGGAGTCCATGCGCCCCAGCAGACCGGGCACCGTGGTCAGGCCCGTGCTCCCTGCCCTGGATGCCCGCCTTCGCGGGCATGACGATAAGATGGGAATTCACTTCAAGGAAAAAGCTACAAGGTCACCGACGCAAAGGTGGGCTCGCCCCGCGCCATATCCAGCTGAATGTTCATCACCAGCTCCGACAATACCGGAGAGGCGGCCACCGGCTTGGGTCTTGAACGACTACAGCGGTCATCTCGCGGTGGCACCCCGAAGTTCTCCCGGTAACACTTGCTGAAATGGGGCGTCGACACAAAGCCGCAGGCGGTGGCGATATCGATGATCGACAGCGAAGTCTGGCGCAACAGTTGCCGGGCCCGCTTCAGCCGCAGGTTGAGGTAATAGCGGGAAGGGGAACATTGCACATGGCGCTGAAACAGCCGTTCGACCTGACGCCGGGACAGCCCCACATAGCAGGCCAGTTCGTCCAGGGTGATCGGCTCTTCCAGGTTGGCTTCCATCAACGCCACCACCTCGGCCAGCTTGGGCTGGGCCGTGCCCACCATATGGCGCAGCGGCACCCGTTGCTCTTCCTGCCCCTCGCGAATACGTTCGCACAGAAACATGTCGCAGATGGCGGTGCTCAGGGCGCTGGAATGATCTTTTTCGATCAGGTGCAGCATCATGTCCATGGGCACGGTACCGCCGCTGCAGGTCAGCCGGTCCCGGTCGATGCAATAGAGGGCGCTGCTGGTTTCCAGCTGAGGGAAGGCTTCCTTGAACGAGGCCATGTATTCCCAGTGCAGGGTACAGCGATAACCACTCAACACGCCGGCATCGGCCAGCAGGTAGCTGCCGGTGCAGACGGCGCCGAGCTTGACCCGGCGCCTGGCCAGCTGCTGCAGCCAGGCCCGCAATGCCCGGCTGCGGGCATTGACCACCCCTACTCCGCCGCAGAGAATCATCATGTCCAGATGACCACAATCCTGAATGCTGTGATCCGGGGTGACCAGCATGTGATCGCTCGCCCGCACCGGGGATCCGGTTTCGGACAGCATCACCCATTCATAGAGCGGCTGGCCCGACAACTGATTGGCCATGCGCAGGGGTTCGATGGCGGACGCCAGGGAAATCATGGTGAAATTGTCTATCAGTAGGAAACCGACACGTTGTGTTTGGCTCATTTCGCTTGCTCCTGGTCCCTGCACAACCGCTGTCGGGATCCCTGTTGATACGATGGCATCTCGATAACAAGAATCGAGCATTTGAATTACAAATAACCACATTTGCGAAACATATACCATGATCGGGATTTCGCAAACCCTTAACCGCTTATTTTTTAGCATTCAGTCTTAACTTGTGACCAAGCTACGATAATTCCATGACTTTCACAGAGCTAAAAGACTCAACCGTCACCGACATACCTTTAAAAAACAAGACATTACAACCACTTCCGTTATATTCATTAGTAATATGCGGCAGGATTTTCCCGACAGAAAACACATCAAATGAAGCGGCTATTGCAGTGCCTATCGTTTCCCGGACACACAGGCGCAGGTAAGGTCGCCTGCCTATAGAAGGTGTGGGTAATAGAAGGTGTGTGGGTAAGCCAGTAGCGGACGCGGTTAAAGACTGAATGCAGTGATAGAAATGACACAACCAACGAAGTGCATAAGTAATGTGGCATAACTGATGTGGACTATGGGGCTAGTTTGCCTTTATCGTCACCCTCGCGAAGGCGGGGGTCCAGTGTCTTTGCAGGCGACCGCAGGCTGTCAGTTCTTCGCCACAAATCCTGGATTCCCGCCTTCGCGGGAATGACAAGAGATACGCAGAAATGATGACAGAACCACACCAGTTATGCGGGATTACTTATCTTGTATTTGCATACCTTGCATTGATGATAAAACGCTGGTGCGTCGTGCCTATTTCAAGTAGTTAGAGAAGCTTTGAAGATGGTGGAGGAACTGCAAACAGAACTTGATATCAGCTTGCAGTTCACCCTCTTTACTTTCATTGTCCTGTTGCTCAGAAGATCGCAAACAGGCTTTTAACAGCGGCGTCGTGGGTGTGATGCCGCATCATCAGAAGGACACGCCGAATACCAAAGGGACTATGGTGTAGAGCGCTATTAATATGACCGACAGGCCGATAATATTAAGCCAGATACCGGCCCGAATCATGCTCTGAATCGGCAGATCACCAGTGGCAAAAGCCACTGCGTTGGAAGGCGTCGCCACCGGCAGCATAAAGGCACAACTGACGGCAAAGGTGACGACTATCGTCATCAAAAAGGGATCTATATTCAGACCGCCGGCAATGGCCCCCATGATCGGGAAGAAGGCCGCGGCCGTTGCCGTGTTACTGGTCAGCTCGGTCAACAAGATAATGACGATAGCAGTAAAAGCCAGCACCAGAATAGGTGGCAAGCCTGCCAGGCCTGACACGCTCTCGCCCACCCAGGCACTGAGTCCGGTTGCCGTGAACTGCGCAGACAAGGTCAAGCCGCCACCAAACAGCAGTAGCACTCCCCAGGGAACATCTCGCGTCGCCGACCATTCCATTAGCATTCCCCTTCCCTTCGATGCCGGGATCACAAACAGCAGAATGGCAGCCAAAATAGCAACGCTGGTGTCATTGATATTGGACAACCACGGTAGGGCTGCATTCACTGCTGCCACCTTGGCAATCAGCGGCACGAATACCCAGAAAAAGACGGCCCCCGCAAAGATATTCAGCACGCGCCGCTCTTCGGGTGAAAGCCTGCCCATGGCCTTGAGCTCAGATTCGATAAGCTCCCGCCCTCCCTGGATATCCCCCACTTCCGAACGGAATACAACCTTGCTGAGAACAACCCACGCAAGGATGAGCATAGTGAAGGAGAAGGGCACACCCATAAGCATCCAGTGGCCAAAACCTATGGTCAGTCCATGCGAGTCTTCCATGTAGGCACGCATCAGCGCCATGGGTGGCTGGCCAACCAATGTCGCCATGGAGCCGATAGTGATTGAATAGGCAATGCCCAGCAGCACTGCGGCAGAAAATTTGGGGGTGTCATCACCATTACCCAATGACTTCACCAGTGCAATGATGGAACCGCCAATTGGTACCATGATCACCGCCGTCGCGGTATTACTCACCCACATGGTAATGAACCAGCTGGCAAACATAAGGCCGAAGACGATCTGAGCAGGCTTGGTACCTACGGTGAGCACCGTCAGCAGTGCGAAGCGACGGTGCAGGTTCCAGCGTTGCGCCGCCAGGCCCAGCAGCACTCCCCCCAGCACCAGAAAGACAATGCTGTGGGCATAGGGTGATGCCGTTGTGCCTATCGACGCTATGTCGAAGAAAGGGAACAGCACCAACGGTAATAGAGAGGTGGCGGGAATGGGAATAGCCTCTGTCATCCACCAGGTTGCCATGAGCATGGCGATGGCCGCGACAATACGAGCATCCAGCGCCAGCGATTCCGGTAACAGAACGAAGACGGCCAATCCAATGATGATACCCAGTGTCAAGGAGAACGGTTTAAAGCCGCTGACTTGCGTACAGGATTTCTCTACGGGCGCCGTCAGAGAGTGAGACATGCCAATACCTTTTTAATAACAAATAGTTATGCTCTAGTCTAACCACTGAACAAACCATCACTAATACCTTTAAAGTTGGCAACCATACCCAAACAAATTCGCATCAACCCCGTCACACCAAACCTTGATCGAGGTCCTTGTCGGCCGGATTATTTTTTACCCTTGGTCCGGGAGATGTGGTTATCTTTCAGCCCAGCATGTTTGCCGGCTTCGCTGAGCAAACAAAAGGGGCTTTCGCCCCTTTTGTTACTGTCTGATATGAGGTTCAGGATGCCGGCGGTAGCTTTACCGGCACTTCTATGGCGACCGGTACGTCGACGGTCACCGGCTGGGTGACGGGTACCTCCTGATGCAGGGCGCGGTACAGACCCCACATCATGATCAGGATAACGAACGAGAACGGGAAGGCCGCGATAATGGCCGCGGTCTGCACTGCCTTGAGACCACCGGCCAGCATCAGTATGGCCGCCACCGCCGCCACCGCCATGCTCCACAACACCCGCTGACTGCGCGGCGGATGTTCATTGCCCAGCGACAGTATGGTGGTCACCACCAGGGTGCCGGAGTCGGCAGAAGTGATGAAGTAGAGCGCCACCAGCAGGGTCGCCAGTATTGATGCCAGGGTGCCCATGACGCCGCCATCCAGCAGTTCCAGCGTCGCATACAGCGACGAGGTGACGTCTTCAGCCACCGCCGTGACGATGCCGGCCTGACCGACAGCCGCGACCGCTTCTCCGGCCGCATTGGTCACCGTATGGGTCAGCTCAAGATACAGGGCAGTACCACCGAACAGGGTCAGCCAGAGCAGGCCCAACAGGGTCGGGACCAGCAGCACACCACAGATAAACTCCCGAATGGTACGGCCCTTGGAAATACGGGCGATAAACATGCCGACAAAAGGCGACCAGGACATCCACCAGGCCCAGTAGAACACGGTCCACCAGGACTGCCACTGGCTGTCCTTGCCGGCATCGGTCCAGGTGCTCAGACCCACCACATGAGTCAGGTAATCACCGAGGCCCTGCACATAGCTCAACAACAGATAGCGGGTGGGACCATAGCACAACAGGAACAGCAGGATGGCGGCGCTCAACCACATGTTGGCAACCGACAGCCATTTCACGCCCCGGCCCAGGCCGGACAGCACCGACAGGGTGGCAATCAGCGAGATCACCGCGATCAGAATCAACTGGCTGCCGGTGCCGATTTCCATACCGAACAGGTGATTCAGGCCGGTATTGATTTGCGTTACCCCGAAACCGAGGGAGGTCGCCACCCCGAAGATGGTGCCGAATACCGCCAGGGTATCCACTGTGTGCCCCGCCCAGCCATACATGCGTTTGCCAATCAATGGATAGAGCGCCGAGCGGATGGTCAGTGGCAACCCCTTGCGGTAGGAAAAATAGGCCAGGGACAAGCCCACTACCACATAGATGGCCCAGGGATGCAGGCCCCAGTGGAAGAAGGTCAGCCGCATGGCGACTTCTGCCGCTTCCGGCGTCATGCCCTCGGTAATGAAGGGATTACTCTGAAAATGATAGATGGGTTCGGCAATCGCCCAGAACACCAGGCCGATGCCCATGCCGGCGCTGAACAACATGGCAAACCAGGAAAACAGACCGTATTCCGGGCGGGAATCATCGGCTCCCAGGCGCAGACTGCCAAATCGGCTGAAGGCCAATACCACACAGAACAGCAGCATCAACGTCAGAATGGCAATGTAATACCATTTGAAATTGTTGATGAGATATCCCGATATGCTGTCAAACAGGGCGGTCGCCGCATCGGGTAACAAGGCGCCTCCCACCACAAACAAGGTAACGATAATCATGGAACTGATCGTCGCCGCCGGGCTCATTCCTTTCAAAAGTCCATCTTTGGCTAACATGGGACAAGGTCTCCGTCGGGTTGGTAAACATCAAAACGGCAATCGAGGGCCAGGGGTCCTGCCAGCCCGGCGCTTGCCGGTACAACCTTTACCCAGCACGCCAGCGGGCTGTCGTGATGGGCAAAAACCGGTCTCTATAACAACAGCTAACCCCGGGATGAAATGTGCCCGATACGACACCGGTTTATGCCTGTGCGTCCTGTTCCATCCAGACCATTCCGAAAACGACATTCGAGCCGAAACGCGGTTGCAGTAGCAAAATCGGCGGAATAGGCTGTGGCGGTATCAATCAATCAATCAGGGAGCAAGGCCATGATGATCACCGAGCTGATGGATCAGGACGATTTTCGTGCCCGGCTGCAGGCATGGGGACTGGAAGGCGCAAACCGGCAGACGCTGGCAGAGTGCAGTGACCGGCTGAGCGAGGCGCTGGCAGGGCCGGAGCGGGAACCATGGCAGCAACGGCTGGCATCGTTGCTGGCCAAGCGGGAGCTGCTACACCCCGAGGTACAGGCCCTGCTGGATGCCTGCATGAAATAAGCAGCATTTCCGTGAAGACCTTAATTTCCGCGAAGACCTTAATCGTCATCTTCGCGAAGGCGGAGATCCATGACAGGGGGCACTGGATTCCCGCCTGCGCGAGAATGACGACAAAAAATCGCGGGAATGACGGGCGGGAATAACGGGCGAGAATGACAAGGGGGAGCCATTGGCTCCCCCTTGTCATTGTGCGCCAGCCTTACTCGGGAAATTCGACGGCCAATGTCTGACTGCCGGCGTGACCGGTGGCGTAACCGGCGGCATGGCCGATAAAGGTATCCGCATACCAGTCGACGAAGTTCACCACCCCGAATTCATAGGTAGGCGAATAGGGACCCGGTTCGTAGGCCATGGAGTTGATGCCCCGCTGGTTTTCTTCGGCCAGGGTTCTGTCCTGGGCATTGGTGGCATCCCATACCCGGCGCAGTTTTTCAACGTCGTAGTCGACGCCTTCCACCGCGTCCTTGTGCACCACCCACTTGGTGATCACCCTGGTCTTCTGTGGGCCCATGGGCACCACCTGGAAGGTAACCAGGTGATCGCTCTGGCCATGGTTCCAGGAATTGGGCAGGTGCAGGATTCGCAGCGAACCCAGCTCCCGGTTCTTGACCCGGCCCAGGGTCTTCTCGCAGGCATGGCTGCCGTCTATGGTCATGGCCACCTTGCCTTCGGCCAGCGGCATGCGCACCATGCGGTTGCGCAGCCCGAACGACACATGGTGATGGGGAATGTTTTCGGCGTCCCATTGTTCGCCCATGCGCGCCACGTGGGCCTTGAAGGCGTCGGTAGCACGGGGATCCGTGGTGTCGTCGAATTCCAGCAGGGTATTGAGCAGTTCGGGATGAGAGCCGTTGCAGTGGTAACATTCGCGGTTGTTCTCGAGCACCAGCTTCCAGTTGGCGTCCTCGACGATTTCGGACTGCACCGCCACCTTGGCGTTTTCCAGGTCGTAGGGCTCCAGGTAACGCTCCAGCTCCGCCAGGAAGTCGTCGATCTCGGGCGGATGGTCGGCCAGAGAGATGAAGATATAACCGCCGGCGGTTCGGGTGTGCACCTGCTTCAGCGGAAAGTCGGCCTTGTTGAAGCTGTCGCCCATGTCGTTACCGGCATAGAGCAGGTTGCCATCCAGCTCGTAGGTCCACTGATGGTAGGGGCAGACCAGCTTGGCCACCTTGCCTTTTTTATGAGTACAGAGGCGCGAACCCCGGTGGCGGCAGACGTTATGAAACGCCTGAATGCCCTGCTTGTTGCGCACTATGGTAATGGGGTTGTTACCCACCTCCAGAGTCATGAAATTACCCACTGTGGGGATCTCGCAGGTCAGGCCGACAAAAAGCCATTCCTTGCAGTAGATCTGCTCCATGTCGGCGGCAAAGACCTCGGGGCTGTTGTAAAACGCCTGTGGGAGTGAATAACCGGGACGACGCTGCTGCAACATCTGCACTGCATCACCCAGGCCGGGGGCTGTGCCTAACAATGCGGTGTTGATCTGCTCCATGTTTGCTGCTTCCTTTACTGTTGAGATTGAGCCGTGTGTCCCTGCCACCAGAGCGGGAACCTTGGCCTCATTGTCACCAAGGTTACGCCGCACTGGTTGTCTGAAAACGACCCGTCTGCCGATGATTTCCGACCTCTCCTCTCCCGCCCCGCCCACTATCCGCCGGCCCATGGGCAAAAGCGGGGCTGGCAGATAACTGCATGTCGTTTTTGAGCAACCGCCAACAGCCAAAGTGCACAAGAATGCGGGTATTAAGGACAATCAGACGAAGCCCAGTCGGAGAACAGCGATGAATCAGGATTTTATCTCACCCATCAATACCCAGACCTGGAGCAACGGCCGCCATCCGGTACGGTGTGTCCGGGTCATCCAGGAAACCTGGGACGTCAGGACCTTCTGCTTTACCGCGGAAAGCCCCCTGCTGTTCTTCTTCAAGCCCGGTCAGTTCGTGACCCTGGAGCTGGAAATCGAAGGGCAGACGGTAATGCGCAGCTACACCATCGCCTCCTCGCCTTCCGTGCCCTACAGCTTCTCCATTACCGTCAAGCGGGTGCCCGGCGGCGAGGTCTCGAACTGGCTGCACGACAACCTGAACGAAGGGGATGCCCTGGCGGTCCATGGCCCGGTCGGCAACTTCAACTGTATCGACTTCCCCAATGACAAGGTGCTGCTGCTCTCCGGCGGCGTCGGCATCACCCCGGTGATGTCCATGGCCCGCTGGTGGTTCGACACCAATGCCGAAGTGGATATCCACTTCGTGCACAGCGCCCGTACCCCCAAGGATCTGGTGTTCTACCGGGAGCTGCAGCACATGGACTCGCGGCTGAACAATATCCACCTCAGCCTGATCTGCGAGCGTACCGACATCGGCGAAACCTGGAGCGGCTTCAAGGGCTATCTGAACGGCTCCATGCTGGCCCTGATCGCCCCGGACTTCATGGAGCGGGAAATCTTCTGCTGTGGCCCCCACCCCTACATGCGGGCGGTACGCACCCTGCTGCAGAACAGCGGCTTCCCGATGGAGCACTACCACGAGGAAAGCTTCGGTGCCACCCCGGTGGAAGTGGCCGAGGACGTCGAGGAGCAGGTGCGCGAGGCGGTCGAGCTGGCCGAGGAGCTGGAGCGTACCGAAGACCGGCTGACGGTGTCGTTCCAGGACAGCGATCTGCAGGTGGAGATACTGCCGGGCGAAACCCTGCACAGCGCCGCCGCCCAGGTGGGCCTGCATATTCCCAAGGCCTGCGGCATGGGCATCTGCGGCACCTGCAAGGTACAGGTGGTGAAGGGCGAAGTCACCATGGATCACAACGGCGGCATCACCGATGAAGACATAGAGGAAGGCTATGTACTGAGCTGCTGCAGCGTGCCCCGGGGCAACGTGGAAGTGGCCTTCTGACCCGACTTTAACGGGCATCTTGAGTTATTGAGTTTGAGTGAATTAAGGTCGGTCCACTTTGCTGGTCTGGGCGGTATGCCCAGGCCAGCTTTTTTATGGTCGCCGCTTACTCATTATCGGCCCTGTGGTAGATAACACAGTTGTCGCCGCGGGCGAAGCCCAGCAGGTTGATGCCCGACTGGCGGGCATAGTCGATGGCCAACGAGGTCGGCGCCGAGACCGCCACCAGGGTGGCCACCCCCAGCATGGCGCACTTGTGCACCATCTCGTAGCTGGCCCGGCTGGTGACCATGATGAACTCGGCAGCCGGCATGGTGCCGCCGAGCCGGGCGCCAATCAGCTTGTCCAGGGCATTGTGCCGGCCCACATCCTCCCGCACCATGAGCAGCTTGCCGTCCTGGTCAAAGGCGGCGGCCGCATGCACGGCGCCGCTCAGGCGATGCAGGGTCTGACAGGACTGCAGCTGCTCTCCGGCCAAGCTGATCGCCGCCAGGGACGGCATGGCGGCCGGACCGACCAGGGGTGCCGGCGGCAGCGCCTGTACCAGGGACTCCCGGCCACAGAGGCCGCAACCGGTGCGGCCGGTCAGGGCCCGCCGTTTTTCCTTCAACTTGAGAAAGCACTCGCTGCTAAGCTCGATTTCTATTTCAATACCCAGCGGCTGCTGGCTGAACTCCATGCCATAGATTTGCCCGCGCCGGCCGATGATGCCTTCGGTCAGGCTGAAGCCCAGCGCAAAATCTTCCAGATCCAGGGGGCTGGCCATCATCACCGCATGGGAGATGCCGTTATAGACCAGCGCCACCGGCACTTCTTCGGCCACCAGATCCTGCTGTCGGGACCGGCTGCCATCACGGATCCGCTCCACCTCGGCGCTGACCACCCCCGCAGGGCAGCTCTTCGACTGCTGGTCGCTCATGGTGGCTCCTTGCGCCGTAAATGCATTCATCTTCCCGATATTGCAACCCTTTGCCATCGCATACCAGTTCGAATAAAAACGGGGCGCCTGCCAGGCAAGCGCCCCGTTATGATGGATATCACCCGGCCCGGGACTCGGCTCAGCCCCTAATCACTGTCCTGCTTGCTGCCGGCCTCAAGGTGCTCCAGCTGTTCGCGGTTAAAGGCATAGAACTGCTGTTGCCAGTCGGACAGCGCATGGGCGTTCGAGCCCGACACCTGCACCGCCGTCACCTTGTATTCCGGGCAGTTGGTGGCCCAGTCGGAATTGTCGGTGGTGATCACATTGGCGCCGCTGTGCGGGAAGTGGAAGGTGGTATACACCACCCCCGGCTGCATGCGCCTGCTCAACCTGGCCTTCAGCACCGTGCTGCCGGTGCGGCTGGCGATGGTGACCGGCTGACCGTCCGCTATCTGCCGCAACTGGGCATCGTGGGGATGGATTTCCAGCACATCCTCGCTGTGCCAGACATTGTTGTCGGTGCGCCGGGTCTGGGCGCCCACATTGTACTGGCTGAGGATACGGCCGGTGGTCAGCAGCAGCGGATAATTTTCCGACACCTTTTCGGTGGTGGGGATGAACTCGGTCACCACCATGCGGCCCAGGCCGATGGGGAAGCTGTCGCCATGCATGATGGGCATGCCGTCCGGGTGCTCGTCGTTGCAGGGCCACTGTATGCTGCCCAGCTCGTCCAGTTTGTCGAAGCTGACATTGGCGAACGAGGGCGTCAGGCTGGCAATCTCGTCCATGATCTCGGAAGGATGAACGTAGTGCATGGGGTAGCCGAGGGCATTGGCCAGCGCCATGGTGACTTCCCAGTCTTCCTTGCCCGCCAGCGGCGGCATCACCTTGCGCACCCGGTTGATGCGGCGCTCGGCGTTGGTGAAGGTGCCGTTCTTCTCCAGAAAGGTGGAGCCGGGCAAAATCACATGGGCGAACTTGGCGGTCTCGTTGAGGAAGATATCCTGCACGATCAGCAGCTCCAGCGAGCGCAGCGCCGCCTCCACATGCTGGGTATTGGGATCCGACTGGGCGATGTCTTCACCCTGCACATACATGGCCTTGAACTGGCCGGCAATGGCCGCATCAAACATGTGGGGAATACGCAGCCCGGGCTCGGCGTCCAGGCTCACGCCCCAGGCCGCCTCGAACCGGCGGCGCACCCGCTCGTTGTTGACCGGCTGGTAGCCCGGCAGTTCGTGGGGGAAGGAGCCCATGTCGCAGGATCCCTGCACGTTGTTCTGGCCGCGCAGCGGGTTGACCCCGACCCCGGGCCGACCGATGTTGCCGGTGGCCAGGGCCAGGTTGGCGATGCCCATTACCATGGTCGAACCCTGGCTGTGCTCGGTCACGCCCAGGCCATAATAGATGGCGCCATTGCCGGCGGTGGCATACTGGCGCGCGGCCCGGCGCAGGGTCTCGGCCGGCACGCCGATCACCGCTGCCATCTGCTCCGGTGAATTGCGCCGCTCGGCAACAAATTCGCACCAGGCGCGGTAATCTTCCGGCTCACAGCGCTCGGCGATAAAGGCCTGGTCTTCCAGCCCCTCGGTGACGATGACGTGTGCCAGGGCGTTGATCAGGGCCACGTTGGTGCCCGGGCGGATCGGCAGGTGAATGCCCGCCTCCGCATGGGGGGTGTCCAGCAGATCAATCTGGCGCGGATCGGCCACGATCAGGCTGGCCCCTTCGCGCAGGCGCTTGCGCATCATGGAGCCGAACACCGGGTGGGCGTCGGTGGGGTTGGCACCGATCACCAGGATGCAGTCGGCTGCCATCACGGAGTCGAAGTCCTGGGTGCCCGCCGACTCGCCCAGGGTCATCTTGAGGCCATAGCCGGTGGGGCTGTGGCAGACCCGGGCACAGGTGTCGGTGTTGTTGTTGCCCAGGGCCGCGCGGATCAGCTTCTGCACCAGGTAGGTTTCCTCGTTGGTGCAGCGGGACGAGGTAATGCCACCGACACTCTTGCGACCGTACTGATCCTGCACCTCGCGCAACCGGCGGGCGGCGAAGTCGATGGCCTCCTCCCAGCTGACTTCACGCCAGGGCTGGTCGATGGACGCCCGTATCATGGGTGTGGTCAGCCGGTCCTTGTGGGTGGCATAGCCGAAGGCGAAGCGACCCTTGACGCAGGAATGACCATGGTTGGCGCTGCCGCCCTTCCAGGGGGTCATGCGGATCACCTGGTCGCCTTTCATTTCCGCCTTGAACGAACAGCCCACGCCACAGTAGGCGCAGGTGGTGATCACGCTGTGCTCGGGCTGGCCCTGATCGATCACCGACTTTTCCATCAGGGTCGAGGTCGGGCAGGCCTGCACGCAGGCGCCGCAGGACACGCAGTCCGATTCAACGAAGCTGGTGTTCTTGCCGGCAGAGACCTTGGAGTCGAAGCCCCGGCCTTCTATGGTCAGGGCGAAGGTGCCCTGCACCTCGCCGCAGGCCCGCACACAACGGGAGCAGGCGATGCACTTGCTGGGGTCGAAGCTGAAGTAGGGGTTGCTCTCGTCCTTGACCGCATCCAGGTGGTTTTCGCCGTCGAAGCCGTAGCGCACCTCGCGCAGGCCCACGGCGCCCGCCATGTCCTGCAGTTCGCAGTCGCCGTTGGCCGGGCAGGTCAGGCAGTCGAGGGGGTGATCGGAGATATACAGCTCCATCACGTTGCGCCGCAGCTTGGCCAGCGCCCGGGTCTGGCTGCGTACCACCATGCCCACCTCCACCGGCGTGGTGCAGGAGGCGGGATAGCCACGCCGCCCCTCTATTTCTACCGTGCACAACCGGCAGGAGCCGAAGGCTTCCAGGCTGTCGGTGGCGCACAGCTTGGGGATATTGATGTCGGCCCTGGCCGCCGCGTGCATCACGGAGGTGCCTTCGGGCACAGTGACCTCGACGCCGTCTATGGTCAGGGTGATCAGGGTTTCCGACAGCCGGGCCGGCGTCCCGTAATCCTTCTCGGGATAAAAATGCTCAACCATCTGTTACGCCCCCTCTGAACGGTTGAAATCTTCGGGAAAATACTGGAGTGCGCTCTTTACCGGGAACGGCGTCATGCCGCCCATGGCGCACAGGGAACCCTGGATCATGGTGTCGCACAGGTCTTCCAGCAATTCGATATTGGCGGCGCTGTTATCGCCCTCGATGATCTTGTCGATCACCTCGACGCCGCGCACCGAGCCGATTCGGCAGGGGGTACACTTGCCGCAGGACTCTTCGACGCAGAACTCCATCGAGAACCGGGCCTGTTCGGCCATGTTGACGGTGTCGTCGAACACCACCACGCCCCCGTGCCCGAGCACGGCGCCGATTTTGGTGAAGGCCTCGTAATCCAGCAGCACATCAAATTGTTCCGGCGACAGATAGGCGCCCAGGGGGCCGCCGACCTGCACCGCGCGTACCGGTCGGCCGCTGCGGGTACCGCCGCCGAAGTCATCAATCAGATCCCGCAGGCGCCGACCGAATGCCAGCTCCACCAGGCCGCCCCGCGCCAGGTTACCGGCCAGCTGAAACGGCAGTGTGCCCCTGGAGCGATCAATACCGTAATCGGCATAATATTCGGCGCCCTCGGCGAGAATGGAGGGAATGGCGGCAAAGGTCAGCACATTGTTGACCACGGTGGGCCGACCAAACAGGCCGACGATGGCCGGCAGTGGCGGCTTGGCACGGACCATGCCGCGCTTGCCTTCCAGGCTTTCCAGCAACGAGGTTTCTTCGCCGCAGATATAGGCGCCGGCGCCGAGACGCACTTCCAACTCGAAACGGCGGCCGCTGCCGGCGACATTGTCGCCCAGATAGCCGGCGGCTGTGGCCCGTTCGATGGCCTGGTTCAGCAACTCGTGAGCCAGCGGGTATTCTTCCCGCAGGTAGATGTAGCCCTGGGTGGCACCCACCGCCAGGCCGGCGATGATCATACCCTCGATCAGCATGTAGGGATCGCATTCCATCACCATGCGGTCGGCAAAGGTGCCGGAGTCGCCTTCATCTGCATTGCAGACGATGTACTTCTGTTCGGCCTGGGCATCGAGCACCGTCTGCCACTTGATACCGGTAGGAAACGCCGCCCCGCCCCGGCCGCGCAGGCCGGACGCCTTAACGCAATCGACCAACTGCTGGGGCGACAGCGTCACCGCCCTGTCCAGGCCCTTGAAACCGTCCAGCGCACGATAATCGTCCAGCGACACCGGACTCGTGATGCCGATGCGAGAGAAGGTCACCCGCTGCTGATTTTTCAGCCAGGGGATGTCGTCGGTCAGGCCCAGGGCCAATGGATGCTCGACGGCGCCGCGCTCGAAACCGGCGTCGAACAGGGAGGCCACATCCTCCGGCTCCACCGGGCCGAAACCATAGCGACCGTCTGCGGTGTCCACCTCCACCAGCGGCTCCAGCCAGAACAGGCCACGCGAGCCGTTACGGATTAATTCAATCTCCATACCACGGCGTTCGGCTTCGCGCCGGATCAGGGTGGCCACGTCTTCGGCGCCCAGGGACAGGGCCGTGGTTTCGTAGGGCACATAGACACGCAGGGTCATTATTTCAGCTCCAGTTTGAAGGTGGTCAGCTCGTCCACCAGCCGATCGAATTTGGCCGGGCTCATGCGGCCCTTGATTTTGTCGCCCACCCGGATGGAGGGACCGGTGGCGCAGTTGCCCAGGCAATAGACCGCCTTCAGGCTGATATCCTGGCAGGGGGTGGTCTGGTCATAGTCGATGTTCAGCTTTTCCCGCACATGCCGCTCGAACTCGCGACTACCCTGGGCCTGACAGGCCTCGGCCCGACAGACCTCGATTACGTGTTTGCCCGGCTTCTGGCTGCGAAAATAATGATAGAAGCTGATCACCCCATGTACATCGGCCGCGGTGCTGCGTAAATGGGTGGCCATCACCGCGATGGCGGCATCGGGAATATAGCCGAACTGATCCTGAATGCGATGCAGGATGGGCAACAGCGCGCCGGGTTTGTGTTTTGTCGACATCACTATCTGTTCGATAGTGTCAAGAACGCCTGCTTGAATCTCATCCATATCATCAACCTTGTAAAAGCGAACCTTGTAAAAGCAAACCTTGTAAAAGCAAACCTTGTAAAAGCAAACCTTGTAAAAGCAGACCTTGTAAAAACGGTCATGGCGGCTGCGCTGTGCGTACCGCCATCTGTTGTTCTGCGCTGCCGGCCGTTCCTGGCCGAATGCTTTTTATCAACCAGAACATGCCCGCCACCCAAAACATGCCCTCCACCGCAAGATGGAAGGCATGGACCCGTCAACCCTATCCGTTACGCCGGCACCATGCCATGGGGGTCGATCACAAATTTCTTCGCCACCCCGCCGTCGAATTCGGCATAGCCCTGGGCGGCCTGATCCAGGCTGATCACCTGTACGTTGACCGCATCGGCAATCTTCACCTTGTCGAACAGGATGGCCTGCATCAGGGGCCTGTGGTACTTCATCACCGGGCACTGGCCGGTATGGAAGGAGTGGGACTTGGCCCAGCCCAGGCCGAAGCGCATGCTCAGGGCACCCTGCCTGGCGGCGGCGTCGACAGCACCCGGATCTTCGGTGACATACAGGCCGGGAATACCAATCTGGCCGCCGGCGCGGGTCAGGGCCATGGCCGAGTTCAGCACGGTAGCCGGCTGCTCCTTGCCGTGATCACAGCCGCAGGCGTGGGCCTCGAAGCCGACGCAGTCGACGAAGGCGTCCACTTCACGCTCGCCCAGTATCTGTTCAATCCTGTCTTCCATCGCCCCGTCTTCGCGCAGATCGATGGTCTCGCAACCAAAGCTGCGCGCCTGGGCCAGACGGTCCGGGATCATGTCGCCGACGATGACGCAGGCGGCGCCCAGCAACTGGGCCGAGGCGGCCGCGGCCAGACCAACCGGGCCGGCACCGGCAATATAGACGGTGGAGCCGGGGCCGACGCCGGCGGTGACACAACCATGGAAGCCGGTGGGGAAAATATCGGACAGCAGGGTCAGGTCACGGATTTTTTCCATCGCCTGGTTCGGATCCGGAAACTTGAGCAGGTTGAAGTCCGCATAGGGCACCATCACGTACTCGGACTGGCCACCGACCCAGCCGCCCATGTCCACATAGCCGTAGGCGGCGCCGGGACGGGCCGGGTTGACGTTCAGACAGATGCCGGTTTTGCCTTCCTTGCAGTTGCGGCAACGGCCACAGGCAATGTTGAAGGGCACGGAAACAATGTCACCCACCTTGAGGTACTCGACATCGCGGCCGCATTCGATGATCTGCCCGGTGATCTCGTGGCCCAGCACCAGGCCGGCCTCGGCGGTGGTCCGCCCGCGCACCATATGCTGGTCGCTGCCGCAGATATTGGTCGACACCACCTTGAGGATCACCCCGTGGTGACAGGCGCGCTTGCCGATGGCCAGCTCGGGAAAGGCAATGGACTGCACCTCGACCTTGCCCGGTCCGGTATAGACAACGCCTCTGTTTCCGTGAATTGCGCACGTAGTGGACATAGTGAACTTCCTTTTTACTAACGGGAGTCAACGCCGGCACCTGGCCCCGGCGTCACAAACCGCGACAGACGGCCACATCAGTGCCCCTGTTCGGATAACCGACAGTAAACAGGTGAAACAAGCTGGCAACATTGCTGATTAAGACACAAAGATGTCAAAACGAGACATGGGGGTGCGATCTCATGGCCATGTCTCCTCCGGTAAAATACGGTTAAACTCTGCAACATAGCAAAACCGGATACTGACCACATGACAGACCCAGATAACGCATTATTCGGCAGTAAAAAGGCCTCGGACGATCAGAAACCCCTGATCGACGCGCTGAACGTGCGCAGTGTCTCGCTGATCATACTGGCGTCGGTGGCGACCGTGTATTTCATCGACTGGGCGCAGGCGGTGCTGCTGCCGCTGATGGTGGCGGTTTTCATCAGTTATGCCCTGGACCCGCTGCTTTCTCCCTTCGACCGGCTCAAAGTGCCTCGTCCCCTCAGCGCGGCCGTGGTGATATTCGTGTTGCTGGCAGTCATGGTCAGCGCCAGCATCCCCTTGCAGCGCGAAGCCGTGACCATGCTGGACAAGGTGCCGGTGGCCATCAACAAGTTCAAACGCAGTGCCGCCACCACCCCGCCCAAAGAGGCGGGTATCATAGAAAAAGCCCAGGCTGCCGCCAAAGAGATTGAAGACAGCACCAGTGACAAGAAGAAGGCCAGAACGCCGGGCGTAACCTCGGTGCGTATCGTGGAAAAGCCCTTCGATGTGCAGGAATATTTGCTGGGCGGCGCCTCGGCGGCGCTGGTGATGGTGTCCCAGAGTTTTTCCGCCCTGCTGCTGGTGTATTTCATGCTGGCGGTGGGAAAATTATACCGACGCAAGGTAATCCGTATCTCGGGCCCCTCGTTTGAACGCATGCGCAAGGCCGCCCACATCATGGATGACTTTCATCATCAGGTACGCCGCTTCCTGTTTGTGATGCTGTTAAGCGCCGTCTTTGTCGGCGCCTTCACCTGGCTGGCCTTCTGGATCCTTGATGTGGAACAGGCCGGTCTCTGGGGCGTACTGGCCGGCGTGGCCAGTGCCATTCCCTATCTGGGCCCGCTGCTGGTGCTGCTGGGCACCGGCATGGCGGCCTTCTTACAGTTCGGCACCCTGGACATGGCGTTTATCGTGGCCGGTGCCTCGCTGGTGGTCACCAGCATTCAGGGCTATCTGCTCACTCCCTGGCTGACCAGCCATCTTTCCAGCCTCAACCCGGTGGCGATTTTTGTCGGTCTCTCGTTCTGGGGCTGGATATGGGGCCCGGTAGGGCTGATTATCGCCACCCCCATGATGATGGTGATCAAGTCGTTGTGCGATCACGTCACCAACCTGCGGCCGATGGGCGAACTGCTGGGGAAATAGCGGCAACATTGACGACCCTGCTCACCATGGCCGGAGGCCGGGCGACAGTCAGGTGCCGCCGGATCATTACATCCGGCCAAAATTCTTATACAATGGCGGTCGTTTTTTTCCTTCCTTTTTCTCTGTCGACTCTCACGCTATCCATTCTGAGTTGACTCATTACACACCCGGAGCAGCACGTTGGCGCAAAAACCCGAACAGTTTAAAGATCTTGGGCTGGATTCCCGTCTATTGACCGCATTGGATCACATGGGCTTAACCACGCCTACCGAGATCCAGGACAGGGCCATTCCGGTCATATTGACCGGCCATGATCTGATCGCGTCCTCCAAAACCGGCTCGGGCAAGACGCTGGCCTTCCTGCTGCCGGCGCTGCACCGGCTGATGAAGACCAGGGCGCTGAGCAAGCGCGATCCGCGGGCGCTGATCCTCGCGCCCACCCGGGAGCTGGCCAAGCAGGTGTATGTGCAGCTGCGCTCGCTCACCAGTGGCAGCTCCACCAACATCGCCCTGGTGCTGGGCGGCGAAAACTTCAACGACCAGATCAAGGCGCTGCGTAAAGAGCCCCATGTGGTGGTGGCTACCCCGGGGCGGCTGGCCAATCATCTGGATGCCCGTTCGCTGATGCTGGGCGGCCTGGAGCTGCTGATCATGGACGAGGCCGACCGCATGCTGGATCTGGGCTTCGCCAAGGAGCTGAATCAGATCAACGCAGCCGCCGATCACCGCCGCCGCCAGACGCTGATGTTTTCGGCCACCCTGGATCACGCCGAAGTGAACGAAATGGCCGACAAGCTGCTCAAGTCCCCCAAGCGGGTGGCCGTGGGCGCCGCCAACGCCGAGCATCTGGATATCGAGAAACGCTTTTATCTGTGTGATCACCTGGATCACAAACAGGCACTGTTGCAGCATATTCTGACCACCGAAAGCTACCAGCAAGCGATTATCTTTACCGCCACCCGGCCCGACACCGAACGGCTGGCGGCCCTGTTGCAGCAGCAGGGGCTGACCACCGCCGCCCTCAGTGGCGACATGAGCCAGTCCGAGCGTAACCGCATCATGGACAGCTTCAGCCGTGGCCAGCAGAAGGTGCTGATCACCACAGACGTGGCCTCGCGCGGGCTGGATCTGTTGCAGGTGTCGCTGGTGGTGAACTTCGACATGCCCAAGCAGGCAGAAGAATACGTGCACCGCATCGGCCGTACCGGCCGTGCCGGCGCCAAGGGCACGGCGGTATCTCTGGTGGGCCCCAAGGACTGGGACGCCTTCAAGCGGGTCGAGCGCTTCCTGCAGCAGGACATTGCCTTCGTGACCATCGAGGGGCTGGAAGGCAAGTTCAAGGGGGTGAAACCGGCCGCCAAAAAAACCGGCCCCAGGGGAGCGGGCAAGCCGGCCGCCCGAGGCAACGGCTATAAAGGCAAAGGTGGCCCCAATGCCTACCAGCCGCCCAGGAAACCGGTCAAGGCGCAGAAAGATCGCAGCGATCGACTGCCGACCGGCGCCGGCCTGGGCTCCGATGACGGCATGGCGCCGATGAAACGCAAGAAACCGACCAGCAACGACTGATCCCGACCGCCATTCACCGGTTGCGGTAACAAAAGGCCGGGGCGCACAAGCGCCCCGGCCTTTTTTTGTGTTGCTGCGTATCCGCCTGCAGGTTGGCGCCGCATAAATTCCCGCCTGCGGGGAGCGACATTCCTGCGCGCCCTCTCTTGTCATTCCCGCGAAGGCGGGAATCCAGGGTGTGTAGCGCAGAACGGTCAGACTGCGAGTCGCCTGCAAAGTACTGGACCCCCGCCTTCGCGAGGGTGACGAGAAAGGCAAACCAGCCCCAAAATCCACATCAGTTATAGGATATTGCTTATATGCCAGCCGTGGCTGACCACCATCACGGGTCCGACGAGCGCCAGAAAGTAATTTTTGCTACAAAATTATTTTGACTAGCAGTAAATGAAATAGATAATACGAGAATAATAATTCAAGGATGAAAGTTAAATATGCACAAGGACATCAAGGCCCTGTTGGAGGCTCCCCCAAAACCCTTTACCCCGGCCGAACGCAAGCTGGTGCGGGTGTTGCTGGCCGATTTTCCCATGTCAGGCTTGACCACGGTGTCACAACTGGCCAGGCGTTGCGGGGTCAGTGATCCCAGCGTACTCCGCTTGGTCAAAAAGCTGGGGTTCTCCGGTTATCCCGAGTTTCAGTCCAGCCTGGTACAGGACATCGACGAGCGGATGCGTTCTCCGTTAAGCATGCTGCCCAAAATCCGGCAAGGGTCTCCGGGCGGGAATAAATGGGACGATTTCATCGATGCCGCCATCGACAAGCTGGGCGAATGCCGGCAATGGCAAGTACGCCAGGATACCGAACAGCTGCTTGCCTGGCTCGGTGATCCGCGCAAAGACATCTGTTGCCATGGTGGGCGCTTCAGCGGCTTTCTGGCTGGCTATCTGTATAGCCACCTGCACCTGCTGCGCTCCGGCTGCAGCTGGATAGCCACCCCCTCCCAACTGCCGGAGCAATTGATCGATCTGCGGCCCGGTGACATTTTTATTCAATTTGATTATCGCCGCTATCAGCAAACAGCCGCACTGGCGATAGAAACGGCCCGTCGTCGCCAGGCCAGGATAGTGCTGTTTACCGATATTTATGACTCTCCGCTGCGTCCGCTGGCAGACATTGTCATTGCCGCCCCGGTGGAAGTCCCTTCGCCCTTCGACACCCTGGTGCCCGCCATGGCACAGGTTGAAGCCTTGATTGCCGAATTGACCGCCAGACTGGACTCCGCCATGACGACCCGGGTGGAAGAAATCGACCAGATCCGTCAGCAGTTCGGCAGCCACCTGTTACAACATGACCAATAAGGACGGCATTATGCCATCAGATACCTTTGCACACTCTCCCCGCGCGCTGGCTTATCAACCAGATGAGACCTCGATGTTATTCGTTGATATGCAACGGATCTGGGTCGAGCCGGGGCTGGATCCCCACCTGGACCCGGGCCTTGCGGATTATTATTACACCCGTCTGCAGCAACAGGTGATTCCCAACCAGCAAAAGCTGCTGGCGGCCGCCCGCGGTGCCAAACAGAATGTGCTGCATACCCTCATCGAGAGCCTGACCCAGGACGGAAGGGATCGTTCCCTGGATCACAAGTTATCCGATATGCATATTCCCCGGGGGGCGCCCGAAGGCCAGGTGATTGCCGAGCTGGCCCCACTGCCCAATGAGGTCGTACTGCCCAAAACCTCGTCCGGGGTGTTCAACTCCACCGCCATCGATTATGTGCTGCGCAACCTCAATACCAGATACCTGATCATCGCCGGTATCGTCACCGATCAGTGTGTGGACATGGCGGTTCGCGATGCCGCCGATCGCGGCTATATCGTGACACTGGTGGAAGATGCCTGCGCCACCCTGACCCCGGAGCGCCATGCCGCCTGCCTGAATGCCATCAAGGGGTATTGCTGGATCACCGACACGGCCACCGTGGTCGCCCGTCTCAATGCCCTGAAAAGCCTGTCCTGAAAAACATGCCCTGAAGAGCCTGCCCTGAAGAATATGTCCTGAAAAACATGTCCTGAAGAGCCTGCCCCGAAGAACGTGCCCCGAAAAATAGTGGAGTTAGTCATGACACAGTCCAACCGGTCGTTGCCCCGGCAACCGACCCTGACCAGTTTTGTCACCACCGATCTGTCCGGCATTACCCGTGGCCGGGCCATGCTGGAAACAGAAGCCGAGCAACAGCTCGACAAGGGCTGCGGCTGGGTGCCGGCCAACAGTGCCCTGACCCCCTTTGATATTATTGCCGACCCCAATCCCTGGGGCAGCCTGGGTGATCTCCGGTTAAAACCCGATCCGGCCAGCCTGGTCAGGGTAAACACCTTCCCCGACAGTGAGATGACGCCACTGGCTTATTACCACAGCGATCTGGTTCAGACCGATGGTGCGCCCTGGCCAACCTGCCCGCGCACCTTGCTCAAGGACGTTCAACGCCAGTACCGGCAAGAGTTCGGTATCGAGCTGGTGGTGGCATTCGAACATGAGTTCACCCTGACCACAGAGCAGGCGGCCGACACCCCCGCCTTTTCACTGCGGGGCCTGCGTCAGGTTGATCCTTTCGGCTCCGTGCTGATGAGGGTACTGGAAGAAGCCGGCGTCGAGCCGGAAACCTTCCTGCCGGAATATGGCCAGCACCAATACGAAGTGACCTGTCGCCCCTGCAGCCCGGTGCAGGCCGCCGACAGGGCGGTGAACATTCGGGAAATCAGCCGTGAAGTGGCCGGCAACCTGGGATACGGCATTTCATTTTCGCCCATCCAGCAGCCGGACGGAGTGGGCAACGGCGTACATCTTCATGTCAGCTTCCAGGATCTGCAGGGCAAACCGCTGATGTATGATCCCGAGCGTGCTCATGGCCTGGCGCCGCTGACGGGTTCCTGGGCGGCGGGCGTGCTGCGCCACATGCCGGCCTTGTGTGCCTTTACGGCGCCGACCTCGGTGTCTTATCTGCGTTTGCAACCCCACCGCTGGAGCGCGGCCTACACCAGCCTGGGCGACAGAAACCGGGAAACGTCCCTGCGGATCTGTCCGCTGGTGAGCATGGGCGGGGGGGAGCCGGCCAAACAGTATAACCTGGAATACCGCGCCATGGACGCCACAGCGTCGCCTCATCTGGCATTGGCAACCGTGCTGCTGGCCGGCCTGATTGGCATGCGGGAGCAACTTGCTACGCCGGAGATCAGTGATGCCGATCCGGAAACATTATCCGATGCGGAAAGTGCCCGCCTGGGTATCCACCGACTGCCCTCGTCGCTCTCCCAGGCATTGTCCGTGCTGCGTGATGACACCCGGCTGCTCGAACAGCTGCCGACCGCCCTGGTTGAGACCTATCTGTGCATGAAAGAAGCAGAAATCAGGATCTGTGACGGACTGAATCCCGAGCAGCTGTGCCAACGTTACGGTCAGGTGTACTGATACATGATGAATCCCGATATTTCGGTTATTGATGCGACCGAACCAGCCGCCTTTACCCTTTTCAATGCCACCGGAGACAGCGAGGTCCTGCTGCTTTGCGAGCATGCCTCCAACTATATACCGGCCCGCTATCAACGGCTGGGGCTGACGCCGCAACTGCTGGAAGAGCATATCAGCTGGGATCCGGGCGCAGCCGGTCTGGCCCGGGCGCTGGCATTGAAACTGAACGCCCCGCTGATCCTGGGTAATTATTCCCGGTTGCTGATTGACCTGAACCGGCCCTTGCAGGCCGAGGACTGTATTCCTCTGCGCAGTGAGCACCATGATATTCCCGGTAACCATGCGTTGACGGCCACCGAGCGGGAGTGGCGGGTCGAACAGATTTACCGCCCCTTTCACCGGCAGGTATCCCGGTTGCTGGATGCCCGCCTGCAGGCCGGTAAGGCGACCCGGGTGGTGGGCGTGCATTCCTTTACCCCCGTTTACCATGGCCAGCGTCGCCCCTGGGAAATAGGCATTCTCTACGGTGAAGCCTCTGACTACGCCTGTTCGCTGCTCGAGGGGCTGTCGAGCCATCCCCTGACGGTGGGTGACAATCAACCCTACAACATTCACCCGGATGAGGACATGACGGTACCGGTTCATGGCGACGCCAGGGGCCTGCCCGCCGTCTTGCTGGAAATCCGCAATGATCTGCTGCGTAACGAACAACAGATTGCACAATGGGCTGCCCGGTTGGCGCCTTTATTACCCATCTGATATCCAGACATCAAGGAGGACTTATGTCAGTCAATGAATTTGGCTATAAACAGGAGCTTAAACGCTCCCTCAGCCTGACGGATCTGATCATCTACGGGATGATTTTCATGATCCCCATCGCGCCCTTCGGTGTATACGGCTGGGTATCCGCCGATGCCGGCGGCATGGTGCCGGCGGCCTATCTGGTGGGTATGGTGGCCATGCTGTTTACTGCACTCAGCTATCAGTCAATGGCCAGGGCCTTTCCCATCGCCGGCTCGGTTTATTCTTATGCACAGCGTGGCATTCATGAGCAGGTGGGCTTTATCGCCGGCTGGGTGCTGTTGCTGGATTATCTGCTGATACCGCCCCTGCTGTATGTATTCAGCGCCCTGGCACTGTCGCACCTGTTCCCCTTCATTCCCAAGCTCGCCTGGGTGCTCTTCTTCCTGGTGATCGCCACCATCGGCAACCTGGTGGGTATCAAGTTTACCGCCAGGTTGAACAGGTTGTTTCTGATTGGCCAGCTGATCGTACTGGCCTTGTTTGTCGGCGTCGGTCTCTATGCCCTCTATGCCCAGGGCATGGGCTCCGGCGGCCTGACCCTGCGCCCCCTGTTCAACATGGAGACCTTTGAGCCTGAACTGATCATGAAGGCCGTATCCATCGCCGTGTTGTCTTTCCTCGGGTTTGATGCCATCTCCACCCTGGCCGAAGAAGTGGAAGACAACCCGGCCAGGAAAATCGGTCAGGCGGCATTGGCCACCCTGTTTATCATGGGCAGCCTGTTTGTGCTGCAAACCTGGATTGCGGCCGATCTGTCCGTAGGCATGACCTTCGAGTCGCCGGATACCGCCTTCTACGAGATTGCCGGACTGGCCGGCGGCAGCTGGCTGGCGACCCTGGCGGCGGTGGCCACGGCCCTGGCCTGGGGCATAGCGGTGTCGGTCACCTCTCAGGCGGCGGTATCCCGCTTGCTGTTTTCCATGGCGCGAGACAAGAAGTTACCGGTGGTGCTGGCCAGGGTACACCCCAGGTTCAAGACCCCTCATATCAGCATCTATCTGGTGACCGTCTTGTCTCTGGTGATTGGCGTCCTGTTCCTGGACAGCCCGGATGTGCTGACGTCGCTGGTGAACTTCGGGGCCCTGACCGGTTTCCTGCTGTTGCACCTGTCGGTGATCAACCACTATTTTGTGCGCCAGCGTTCCGGGCAGGTTATTCGTCACCTGATCTGTCCTGTTCTGGGTCTGCTGATCATCGGTTACGTGCTGTTCAGCATGGGACAAGAAGCACAGACACTGGGCCTTGCCTGGATAGCCATTGGGGTGGTTTATCTGTTGGTCCTGAAATATGTGCTGGGCAGACAACCGGTGTTGCAGCTAGAAGACTGAGCTAGACGACTGAGATAGAAGACTGAACGGCAACGGATTTGTCTTTTACCCCGATCCGGCCACCGTTTTCCCTGACACCAAGGCATCACCCCCGGGTGATGCCTTGGTGCATTTACTCCTCCCGTATCACGCCTTACGCCTCACCTCTCACCTCTCGCATCATTATCACCATCACTGCATGTGCCAGCCGTGGCTGACCACCATCGCCTGTCCGGTGAGGGCCGCCGACGGAAAGGCCGCCAGATGCACCGCCAGCTCGGACACGTCTTCCAGGGTGGTGAACTCGCCGTCGACGGTGTTTTTCAGCATCACATTGCGGATTACTTCGGCTTCGCTGATGCCCAGCTCTCTGGCCTGCTCCGGGATCTGCTTGTCCACCAATGGCGTGCGCACGAAGCCGGGGCAGATGATGTTGCTGCGCACCCCGTGTTCGGCTCCTTCTCGCGCCACCGAGCGGCACAGGCCCAGCATGCCGTGCTTGGCGGTGACATAAGGCGCCTTGAGCGGCGAGGCCTCCATGGAATGCACAGAGCCCATGTACAGCATGACACCGCCTCCGTTGCGGTACATCTGCTGCAAGGCGGCACGGGTCACCAGAAAGGCGCCGCCCAGGTGCACCTTGAGCACCCGGTTCCAGTCATCTAAGGTCAGCTTGTGCAAGGGCGCGATATGCTGAATGCCGGCGTTGGCCAATGCGATGTCCAGCCGACCCCAGTGGCGCACCACCCGGGCCATGCCCTGCTCTACCGCCTGTTCGTCGGTCACGTCCATGTCCAGGGCGATGGCGCGGCCCCCCGCCGCGACGATGGCCAGCGCCACCCGCTCGGCCCGGCCCAGATCCAGATCCGCCACCGCGACGCTGGCGCCTTCCCGGGCATAGTGCTCGGCAATGGCCCGGCCTATGCCCTGGCCCGCACCGGTGATCAGGGCCACCTTGTGTTCAAGACGCATGATTCTTTCTCCTTTCAAGCAGCATATTCGTTGGTTACAGGCCGCCGTAGACCCGGGTCGGCAGCCAGGTGGCCAGGGGCTCGTAACAGAACACCAGCACCAGGCCCAGCAATTGCAGGGCGATAAAGGGCAGCACCCCCAGATAGATATGGCGGGTAGTAATACCCGGCGGGCACACGCCCTTGATGTAGAAAAGCGCAAAGCCCACCGGCGGGGTCAGAAACGAGGTTTGCAGACACAGGGCAAACAGCACCGCAAACCACACCGGCTCCACCCCCAGCGAAAACACCACGGGGGCCACCAGCGGCAAGATAATCAGGGTGATCTCCACCCAGTCGAGAAAGAAGCCCAGCAGAAAGGTGATGAAGAGGATGGTGATCATGATGCCGGTGGTGCCGAACGGCAGCCCGGTAATGGCATCACGGATCACGTCGTCACCGCCCAGCCCGCGCAGCACGGCGGCAAACACGGTGGCGCCGATGAAAATCCCGAAGATAAAGGCGGTGGTGCGGCTGGTCTGGTACAGGGATTCCTGCAGTACCTTCAGGCTCAGGCGCTTGCTCAGCAAGGCCATCAGCAGGGCCCCTGCCGCCCCGACCGCCGAGGCTTCGGTGGTGGTGGCAATGCCCATGAAGATGGAGCCCAGCACCGCCACTATCAGCACCATGGGCGGCACCACGGCGCCGATGACGTCCAGCCAGGCACGGAGATCCATGCGCTCGGTGTATTTCGGGGCCGGTGCCGCGTCCTTCTTGATCCAGGCCAGCAGCACTATGTAGAGCACATACATCAGGCCCAGCATGACACCGGGGAGCAGCGCCCCCATGAACAGCTTGCCCACCGACGCGGCCGGCGTACCCAGGCGGTCGGCCATCAACACCAGCATGATGCTGGGTGGCACCAGAATGCCGAGGGTACCCACCGAACAGGCCGTGCCCACCGCCAGGCTCTTGCTGTAGCTGGCCTGCATCATGGGGCCGAGCGACAGCATGCCGAGCAGCACCACGGAGGCGCCGACGATGCCGGTCGAGGCCGCCAGCAGCAGGCCGACAATCACCACGGTAATGGCGTAGCCACCGCGCAAGGGGCCCAGCAGTCGCACCAGGCTGTGCATCAGCTTTTCGGCGATGCCGGATCTGTCCAGCATGATGCCCATGAAGATAAACAGCGGCAGCGCCACCATCAGTTCGTTGGCGACAATGCCGAAGATGCGGGCGTCCAGCACCCCTATGGTGCCGTTCCAGGTGAACCAGAGGTTAGCGTCAAACTGCTCCACCAGCACATGGCCGGCCAGCGCAAACAGCAGGCCGATGCCCGCCAGCACCCAGGCGACGGGAAAGCCCAGCAGCAACAGCCCCATAAAGGAGGCAAACATGGCCACCACCAACACGGTTTCCAGCTCCATTTTGACCTCTTTTATGTCGACCGGGAAGAAGCATGCCTGCCCGATCTGGCCGTGGGCGGCACGGCCCGGGGAAAGGCAAACAACAGGGTCATGCAGCGCAGACCACGAGAACACAGCGCCATGACCACCAGCAGCAGGCCGATGGGCAAGACACTCTTGAAGATGAAGCGATACGGCAGGCCGCTTGGCGCCTGGGATCGTTCGTTATAAACGAAGGCCTTGTAGGCATAGGGCACCAGGGCGTCGATCATCAGGGCCAGGATCGGCAGCGCCAGCAGCACGATGCACGTCAGCTCTATGATGGCCTGGGTACGCAAAGAGAATTTTTCACGCAGTACATCCACCCGTACATGGTCGTCCTTCACCACCGCAAAACCCAGGGTCAGCATCATGGCGATGCCGAACAGGTGCCAGGACAATTCTTCCAGCGCGATGGAGCCCGCCGACAGCACGAAACGGCTGAACACGTTGCTCAGCACCACCAGCAGCACCGCCAGCCACAGCCAGGAGCTGAGCCGGCCCACGGCCGACACCACAGCGTCCAGCCATTGTGACACCCCGTTGACCGGCAGCTCGTCGGCGGCCGGGTGCATGGGGGGAATAATGTGCTCCTTTGTTTGAGACGCATCTTGAAATGAATCTCGAGACGAATGTTGGGACGAATGTTGGGACAAATGTCGAGACGGATCGGTGGACATCATCATCTCCAGGCAAGAGCGGCGACAAGGCGGGCTACATCGAGCCCGCCCCCCAAGGGACTATCAGTCAGTCGTACTGGTAGAAGTCGCGCGGCAGGTAGCCCTTGCCGTGCCAGATGGAATGATGTTTCATGAAGTCGCGCTGGCTGGTCAGCACCCGCTTGAACATCTCGTCTTCGGCGGCCATGTCATCCATCACCTTGTTGGTGACGTTTTCCAGCTCGCGCAATACCGGCTCGGGCAATACCTGGGCCGTGACCCCTTCCTTCTCGTAGTCACGCAGCGCCGTGGGCTGGGCCCACTCGCTCTGGGCAAAGCCCTTGAGGGTGGCCGACTCGCAGCCCATTTCGATCAGGGCGCGGGTTTCCGGCTCCAGGCCCTGCCACACATCCTGATTCACCAGCAGATGCGAGGTGGTCAGGGTCTGGTGCCAGCCGGGCATGATGTAGTTTTTGACGATCTGATCCAGGCCCAGCATCTTGTCGATGGCCGGCTGGGAAAATTCGGTGGCGTCTATGGTATTGCGCTCCAGCGCCTGGAAGATTTCCGCCCCCGGCACCATGGTCACGGAGGCGCCCAGGTTCTCCAGCACCTTGCCGCCGATGCCGGCGAAGCGAATGCGCAGGCCCTGGAAGTCGTCCAGGCTGGTGATCTGCTGCTTGAACCAGCCGGCGCCTTCCGGACCTATGATGCTGCACAGCATGGGATGAATATTGCGCTCGGCGTAGATCTCTTCCAGCAGGGCCTTGCCGTCCCCTTCGTAATACCAGGCCAGATAGGCCGGCGGCTCCATGTTGAAGGGCGCGCCCGAATACAGCGGCAGGGCGGGAATGGTGCCCTGATCGTAACCGACCCAGGTGTAACCCGCCGGGTACTTGCCGGCGCTGACCGCATCCATGATTTCAAACGGCGGCACCAGCTCGCCCGGCTCGTAGTAACGCAGTTTTACATTACCGCCGGAGACGGCGGCCAGCGATTCGGACAAATGCTTGACCGGCGTGGTCAGCCCCACCAGATGGGAAGGAAAGGCCAGCGGAACCTGCCACCGTACCTTTTCGGTGGCGGCCACCGGGGCGCTGATGACGGTGGCGCACAGGGCGGCGGCGGTCATGGCATGGGGTAATCTGGACAGCGTGTGCTTGATGATCATGGAGATTTCCTTCTGCTTGCTTCAGTCCTTTGGCTCCAGCTGCCGAAGCCATGGAGCGCGATATATTCCATCCAGATATGAGCACAAGCCGTGCCACTTATGTAAATGCAATGTTAAACAGTGGCTTGCAATAGGTAACCAGGATAACCATGGCGGCCACTGACCGAAAAACCGGACAGCGTCAGTGAGGAATCATTTGAACCATCCGATAATCCGGACAGGTGTCTGGTTTTCAGGACAATCGGGCGAGCTTGTCGTAAAACACGGAGCGGGAGATGCCCAGCAGCCGGGCGGCCTGGCTGCGATTGTTCCCGCACCGGGCCAGGGCGGCCCGAATGGCGTCGGCTTCGGCCTTGGCCAGCACCTCTGCCAGCGGGCGTATGTCCGGGCTTTCTCCGTCCGAATTATCCCCGTCCGTTCTATCCCCGTCCGTTCTATCCCCGTCCAAGCAGCCCCCGTCCGAGCTGTCCCGGGCCCTGCTCGCGGCGTTCGGCGGCGTTTCAACCTGCCGCTCCGGCACCGGCAATACGCGGCGAATCATGTCTGTGTCCAGCACCTCCGCGCTTTCGCTCATGGTAAAGGCCCGCTCCAGCACGTTGTGCAACTCGCGCACGTTGCCCGGCCAGTCATGCTGGCTCAGCAGCGCCACCGCCGCATCGGTGATCTCGGTGCGTTCCTGGCCGTTGCAGATGTCTTCCAGCAGAAATTCGCACAGTATGCCGATATCGGCCCGCCGCTCCCGTAATGGCGGTATCTTGATTTCGAGCACGTTGAGGCGGTAATAAAGATCCGAGCGAAAGCTGCCCTCGGCCATCATGGCATCCAGATCCCGGCTGGTGGCGGCAATCACCCGCACATCCACCGGCACCACCTGATTCGAGCCCAGCGGCTCTATTTCTCGTTCCTGCAGGGCGCGCAGCAGCTTGGCCTGCAGGCCCAGGGGCATGTCGCCCACTTCGTCCAGAAACAGGGTGCCGCCCTGGGCGTGCTGAAACTTGCCCTTGCGCAGGCGCTTGTCGGCGCCGGTAAAGGCCCCGGGCGCTACCCCGAAGAATTCGGCTTCCAGCAGGTTCTCGGGAATGGCCGCCAGATTCACCCCCACGAAGGGCCCTCCGGACCGCGCAGAAAGGGTATGAACAGACTGGGCCAGCACCTCCTTGCCGGTGCCGGTTTCCCCCAGCAGCAGCACCGGAATATCGCGCGCTGCCGCCAGCCGGGCCCGACGCTTGGCTTCCAGTGCCGCCGGGCTGGCACCGATAAAATCACCAAGATGGTAACGGGTGCCCCGCCCGGTTTTGGCCAGGGCCCGTTTGGCGGCCAGCAAGTCCTGATGCAGGCGGCGGTACTTGCTTACCAGCGGCGTCAGGGGCTGCAGGTCGTCGAACAATACAAAGGCCACGGCACCGCTGACCTGCCCCTGTTCATCAAAAAACGGCAATCGGGTCACCACCAGCTGCTGGGTCCGGTATTCCATGATATCGAGCAGCAGGGGCCGGCCGCTTTCCAGCACCTCCGGCATCCGGCTGTGAGGGATCACGCTCAGCACGGGCCGGCCTATCACACCGTGAGTATCGGCCAGCCCCAGCAGGCTGGCATAACGACGGTTAATCCAGCTGATACAAGCGTTTTTGTCGACCGCAATGGCGCCGGCACTGGCCTGCTCGCACATGGGGAACAGCACTTCGATCAGCTCTCGGGTCAGACCATGACCAGATTGGGATTCAAACAAGATAGACATGGGGGTCGGCTCCGTGACACGCAATGACTCGATGGTAGCCAAAAGCCCGACCAAGTTCGTCTGTTTTTCTTTATTGGGGCTTTCATTTATTAATTAAATGTTAATAATGTGTTCATTGACTTATACAATGTCGAGATTTCAGGATGAAGAATCTGCCCACGGATCTGCTACGCACCTTCGTCACCATCAATCAGCTGGGAGGCTTTACCCAGGCCGGTGAGCGACTGGGCCGCTCGCAGCCCGCCGTCAGCCTGCAGGTGAAACGACTGGAAGAGCTGCTTGATATCCGGCTGTTTCACCGTGCCAGCGGCCTGCAGCTGACCGAAGAAGGTCAGCTGCTGCTGGGCTATGCCCAGAAAATGCTGGACTTGAACGATGCGGTGGTGTCGCGATTGAGTTCGCCCAAGGTCAGTGGCTCGGTGCGGCTGGGGATCCCCAACGACTTCGAAGTCTCGTTTCTGGCCACCACCATAGGGCGTTTTGCTCAGGCCTACCCCAACGTCACCCTGGACGTGAGCAGCGACATCAGCGCCAACCTGCTGCATGACTACGGCAAGGGCGAATACGATCTGGTGATGGCGATAGAAGAAAGCGACCGGCCCCAGCCGCAGTTGACCGATTACATCATAGAGCCGCTGGTGTGGGTACGCGGTAATAACCTGATACTGGAGCCCGAGGCGCCGCTGCCGCTGATCCTCTATCCCAAGGGCTGCCTGTATCGAAAGGCGATCATCAACGCCCTGACCCAGGCCAACCAGCCCTGGCGCATCGTATACTGCACCTCCAGCCTGCTGGGGATCCATGCCGCCATCAAGGCGGGGCTGGGGGTCAGCGCCTTGACCAGAAGCACGGTACCCGAGGGGCTGGAAGCCTCGGCCAGCTATCCCCCCTGCCCGCCCCTTGGCAATATGTCGATTGGCTTCAGTTACGATCCAAACAAGCTGACCTCCGCTTCCCGCATGCTGCTCGACTACCTCAAGCTCGGGCTCAATGCCCTCTGATACGCGTAGCTGCGGATTGGCGTCATCAAGGTGCACACCACCGGCAAAGCCGGCTTACCCGACTGCCGTCAGTGGTGCCCTGGCTACCTGCTCCACCGCTTCCTGCAGTGTGGGATAAAAAACCAGCTCACCGGGAACGGGTTTTACCCCGGCCTTGGCCAGGGTCTTGAGCGGCTGATATTGCAGATCCGCCATGACTACCACAATCTTTCGCTGTCGGCATTGTTCCACGAAGCGATTCAGGGCCGCCAGTCCGCCGGCATCCAGAATAGACACCGCATCCATATACAGGATAACGCCCCGTCGTTGCCGGCATAATCCTGCCAGTTCGCCGAACACCCGCTCGGCGGCGGCAAAAAACAAAGGGCCCTTGATCTTGAATGCCGACCAGCCCGTCGGCAAGTCGCCGTCCAGCAGTCGCCGATGAGAGGAAATATCCGACACCCGGGTCATGGCGGCAATATCGCGCACGAACAGCACCGCCGCCACCAGCATGCCGACGGTAATCGCCAGCACCATGTCGAACAGTATGGTGAGCGAAAAACAGGTCAAAAACACCAGCATATCGCCCACAGGCGCGGTGTTCAGCAGTTTGACCGCCTTGTGGGCCTCGCTCATGTTCCAGGCCACCACCATCAGCAGGGCGGCCATGGCCGGCATCGGCAGGTAGGCCAGCATGGGCGCCAGCAGCACCAGCCCGACCAGCACCACCAGCGCATGCACCATGCCCGCCACCGGCGACTCGGCCCCGGCCTTGACGTTGGCGGCAGAGCGGGCAATGGCGGCCGTCGCAGTAATACCGCCGAAAAACGGCGCTATGATGTTGCCGATACCCTGCCCCAGCAGCTCGCTGTTGGCGCTGTGGCGCTTGCCGGTCATGCCATCCAGCACCACGGCACACAGCAGCGACTCTATGGCTCCCAGCATGGCGATGGCAAAGGCCGCCGGCAGCAGGTCGCGCAACAAGGTCCAGTTCAGCGTCAAGGCAGCACCATCTGGCCCCGGCTGCAGCCAGGGCCAGACCCACTCGGGCAATACCGGCGGAATGCCCTGGCCGATGCTGCCATCCGGTAACAGGTAACTGAATTGACTGCTGATGGTGGCAATCTCCATGCCCTGGCGATTCAGCAACAGGGTGATGACACTGGCCAGGATCACCGCCGGCAGATGCGCCGGCACCCCGGTTTTCAGCCGGGGCCAGAGCAGCATGATGGCCAGGGTGAGCAGCGCAATGGCCAGGCTGGGCCAGTGCAGATGAGGAAAGGCCGCCATCAGCGCCGTTACCTTGCCCACATAGTGCTCGGGCAGGCTGGTCAGTTCCAGTCCAAGAAAATCCTTCAGCTGCAGGGTGGCAATCACCACCCCTATGCCGCCGGTAAATCCCAGGATGACCGGCTCGGGAATATACTCGATCAAACGGCCCAGTCGCACCAGCGCCATACCCACCAGGATCACCCCCGACATAGCGGTCGCCAGCAGCAGGCCACCCAGACCATATTGCTGGGCGATGGGATAGAGAATCACCACAAAGGCGGCGGTGGGCCCGGAGATGCTGAGCCGGGAGCCACCGGTCAGGGCGATGACAAAGCCGGCAATGATGGCGGTATAGAGCCCATACTGAGGGGCCACCCCGCTGGCAATGGCCAGTGCCATGGCCAGAGGAATGGCGATAATTCCCACCGTGATCCCGGCCAGTACATCCTTGAACAAACGCCGGCTATCGTACCGCTCCTTCAGGCAGCTTTCGCGCAGGGCATGGCCGATACGCAACGAAAAAAGATGGGCCCGATGCGGCATGCTTCTCTCCCGATGACAGATAATCTTGGTATTATTTAATCGATTATATGCTCATCAATGAATCATTCAATGATAATATGATTAACATGTTTTAGTGACTATCGGAGCCGTTATGGAACAAAGAACCGCCCGCCTGACCCTGCTGATCGATCCCAGAAAAAAGGCCCTGTTCGAACAACTTTGTGCCGAGGAAGACGTGACCCCCTCCCAGAAGGTACGTCAATTTATTCGCGACTATATCGAGCAAAAAACCGGCAAGGACTGGCTCGATGCGAGTCAGGACTGACGAAAGGCGCGCCATGTTGACCCTACTCGACAACCGGCTCTGGTTTCCGGACCCCTCACAGGCGTTAATCGAACCCAACGGTCTGCTGGCCGTGGGCGGCGACTTGAGCCCGGAACGGCTGTTGCTGGCCTACCGTATGGGGATCTTCCCCTGGTACGATCAAAGTCAGCCCCTGCTGTGGTGGTCGCCGGATCCCCGCGCTGTGCTGGAACCGGATAAACTGCACATCAGTCGCAGCCTGGCCAGACTTGCCCGTCGCGGGCAATACAGGCTGACCGTCAACACCGCCTTCGAACAGGTCATCCGCGCCTGCCGCCAGCTGCGTGAAACCCAGGAAGCAGGCACCTGGATCACCGCCGGCATAGAGCAGGCCTATTGCCGACTGCACCAGCTGGGTCACGCCCACTCGATCGAGGTCTGGCAGGGAGAACGGCTGGTGGCCGGGCTTTACGGCATCGGCCTTGGCACCCTGTTTTGTGGCGAGTCGATGTTTCATCGGGTCGACAACGGCTCCAAGCTCGCCATGCTCGGCCTGTGCCGGCACCTGCACCGCCATGGCGGCGAACTGATAGACTGCCAGTTACCCACCCCGCATCTGATGAGCCTGGGGGCCACCAGCTGGCCCCGCTCGCGCTTTTTACATAAACTGAAAGAACGACAACAGCAGCCGTTATCCCAAGGGTGCTGGCAATCTGGTGAGCTGACGTTATGAGGGAAGTAAATCTCAAGGTGGGGCTGACGCCCAAACACCCCTGCAGTTACCTGCCCGAGCGGCAGGAACAGCTGCTGGTCCTGCTCGACAGGGAATTGTTGTGCCTGGAAGGGTACGAACAATTGCTCAGTGCGGGCTTTCGCCGTAGCGGATCGGATATTTATCGCCCGCATTGCCAGCTGTGTCGTGCCTGCGAGTCGCTGCGCATCGACGTCGTCCACTTCGCGCCCAGCCGCAGCCAGAAACGTATCATCCGCCAGAACCGGGATCTGAGCATCAGCCTGAGTGAGCAGGAAAAGCCGGAGTATTTTCGGCTGTATCGGCGTTATATCAACGAACGGCACCAGGATGGGGCCATGTATCCCGCCAGTCGCCAGCAGTATGACGGCTTTCTGCTCTGTGACTGGCTACCGCCGGTATTCATGGAAGTCTGGCTGGATCAACAGCTGGTGGCGGTGGCGGTTACCGACCTGCTCGGCCAGGCGCTCAGTGCCATGTATACTTTTTACGACCCCGACATGGAGCACAGATCTCTGGGATCTTTCGCCATTCTGAGCCAGTTGCAACTGGCTGCCAGATTGAACAAGAGCTGGGTTTATCTGGGGTACCAGGTCGATGGCTGTAAGAAAATGAACTACAAACGACACTTCCGCCCTCATCAGCGACTCGTGGCCGGACACTGGCAGGCGATGAAAGACTGAGCGGAAACTTTACACTCGAGGCGAAATCCGGCATGATCGATGCCGTTTTTATTGCCTGCGTTAACAAGAGGACTCAATGGCTAAAGAAGACAGTATTGAAATGCAAGGGACCATTCTGGACACCCTGCCGAACACCATGTTTCGCGTTGAGCTGGAAAATGGCCACGTAGTCACCGCTCATATCTCCGGCAAGATGCGCAAGAACTACATCCGTATCCTTACCGGTGACAAGGTCACCGTCCAACTGACTCCTTACGATCTGTCAAAAGGACGCATCGTCTTCCGCGCTCGCTAATCCGTTCGCCAGTCACTCCGAATGTTACATGGTGGCGTCTGTTCCCCATCGCTGTGTCTTTGGGTGATTTTTTTCGCCCCCGGTTTCTCCAGGCATGCACCTCTTGGATAAAAAATGCCCGGCACCATCATGGTGCCGGGCATTGTAGTACTCATTATGGTGCTATGCCCCGGGCCTGAACTCAATGGGCCAGAGAGGCTTCCGACTGATAGTCAAAATGCAGTTTGTCGTCCTCTAGCGTGACTTTGACCGAGCCGCCACCGACCAGTTCGCCGAACAGCAACTCGTTGGCCAGCGGCTTTTTCAGCTTTTCCTGAATCACCCGCCCCATGGGACGTGCGCCCATCGACTTGTCGTAGCCTTTTTCTGCCAGCCAGTGACGAGCGGACTCGCTGACCTCCATCGATACGCCCTTGGCATCCAGCTGCGCCTGCAGCTCGACGATAAACTTGTCCACCACCCGGTGAATCACTTCCATATTCAGGTGGTTGAACCAGATGATATGATCGAGCCGGTTACGGAACTCGGGTGCGAAGGTCCGGTTGATTTCGGTCATGGCATCATGGCTGTGATCCTGCTGCTGGAAACCGATGGACTTGCGTATCGTCTCCTGCACCCCGGCGTTGGTGGTCATCACCAGTATCACGTTGCGGAAGTCCGCCTTGCGGCCGTTGTTGTCGGTCAGGGTACCGTTGTCCATTACCTGCAGCAACAGGTTGAACACGTCCTGGTGCGCCTTCTCGATTTCATCGAGCAGCACCACCGCATGGGGATGCTTGATCACCGCATCGGTGAGCAAACCACCCTGATCGAAGCCCACATAGCCCGGCGGGGCCCCGATGAGACGCGACACCGTATGGGACTCCATGTATTCGGACATGTCGAAGCGAACCAGCTCGATACCGAGCACCCGCGCCAGCTGCTGGGTCACCTCGGTCTTGCCCACCCCGGTCGGGCCGGCAAACAGGAAGGAGCCGATGGGCCGCTTCTCGTTGCCCAGGCCGGAACGACTGAGCCGGATGGAGTCGGTCAATACCTCTATCGCCTTGTCCTGGCCAAAGACCACCATCTTGAGCTTGGGTTCCAGATTCTTCAGCGCTTCCTTGTCGGAGCTGGACACCGATTTCTCGGGAATACGGGCAATCTTGGCCACGATGGCCTCGATGTCGCCCACTCCTATGGTCTTCTTGCGCTTGGAGGGCGGCATCATGCGGATTTTCGCGCCCGCCTCGTCGATGACGTCGATCGCCTTGTCGGGCAGATGGCGGTCGTTGATGTACTTGGCAGACAGTTCGGCCGCCGCCCGAATGGCCTTGCTGGTGTAGCGCACATCATGATGTGACTCGTAGCGGCTCTTCAGCCCCAGCAGTATCTTGGTGGTGTCTTCCACCGAGGGTTCCAGGATGTCGATTTTCTGGAAGCGCCGCGCCAGGGCCCGGTCTTTTTCGAAAATCTGGCTGTACTCCTGATAGGTGGTGGAACCCACACAGCGGATCTGACCGCTCGACAACATGGGTTTCAGCAGGTTGGCCGCATCAAGCTGGCCACCCGAGGCGGCGCCGGCACCGATGATGGTGTGGATTTCATCGATAAACAGGATGGCGCCTTTCTGCTTCTCGAACTGTTTGAGCAATGCCTTGAAGCGCTTCTCGAAATCACCGCGATACTTGGTACCCGCCAGCAGCGAGCCCATGTCCAGCGAGTAGATGGTGCTGTCGGCGATAATGTCCGGCACATCCCCATGCACGATGCGATAGGCCAGACCTTCGGCGATGGCCGTTTTACCTACCCCGGCCTCCCCCACCAGCAGCGGGTTGTTCTTGCGCCGGCGGCACAGTACCTGGATGGCACGGTTGACTTCATGCTCCCGGCCGATCAGCGGATCGATACGGCCTTCCTTCACCCACTGATTGAGGTTGATGATAAAGCCTTCGGTCTGGCTGCTGGCCGCCTCGTCGGTGTTTTCTTCCATCTGGGCGGGGGGGGCCTCTTCCTGCCGGCCGTCTTTACGCACGCCATGGGACAGGAAATTGACCACATCCAGCCGGCTGATGTGAATCTTTTTCAGCAGGTAGGCGGCCTGAGACTCCTGCTCGCTGAAGATGGCGACCAGTACATTGGCACCGGTGACCTCGGCGTTGCCGGAAGATTGAACATGAAAGACCGCCCGCTGCAGCACACGCTGAAAGCCGAGGGTGGGTTGGGTTTCTACCTCATCGTCCCCCGCCGGTATCAGCGGTGTGGTCTGCTCGATAAACAGGTGGGTTTCACGGCGTAGCTGTTCGAGATCTGCCCCACAGGCCATCAGGGCCTCTTTGGCAGACGGGTTGTCCAACAGCGCGAGTAACAGGTGCTCCACCGTCATAAACTCGTGGCGAGCACGGCGCGCTTCGTTGAAAGCGTCGTTCAATGTGCTCTCAAGGTCTTTGTTCAACATAGGCACCTCCCCTAAAAAACTGCGGTGTCCCGTTGCGGCGGGTACTGACTCATTCCTGCTCCATGGTGCACAACAGCGGATGTTCATGCATACGGGCAAACTTGTTCACTTGCGCTACCTTGGTTTCTGCAATCTCTGCGGTAAACAGGCCACAGACTCCTTTCCCCTGATAATGAACCGCCATCATCACCTGCGTGGCCTTATCCAGGTCCATAACAAAGAATTTTTGCAGTACTTCCACCACAAAATCCATGGGGGTGTAATCGTCATTGTTCAGGATGACCTTGTACATAGGAGGGGGCTGCAGCGCAGTTTCTTCCACCTCTTTTAACTGATCACCCTCTGCCTGCTGTGTTCTCCTGCCCATATAGTTACTCTAAATCACGGTTCCGGATCTCGCTACAGCAGTCGCACCGGATTGGGTGCCGCTGCCGGGCGTCGCTATCAAGCCAGGGACTGACTCTTTTTATCAGGATATCAGGAACGCGTCAGCTAGTCTTTCCTCCACACTACCGCTTACGCTGGCACTGTCAACCGTCTTGCCTGTGGCGGAATACGATAACAAACAAACGCTTGACTCACCCCCCTGTTTGGCTAGAGTGGTTGATTGGTGACCATTGAATCAAGTGTCGTATGGCGCTTATCATTCGGGTCGCCGCATCCGGCGGGGTTAACCTGTCGTAAATATTGGCAACTGTGCCAGTTACTCAATGTTGTTTTGGATGTTTGAGCAAAAGGATGCAGATGTATGACGACCGGTACGGTTAAGTGGTTTAATAATGCTAAGGGATTTGGCTTTATCTGCCCACAGGAAGGCGGCGATGATGTGTTCGCACATTTTTCCACCATCCAGATGGACGGATACAGAACCCTGAAAGCGGGCCAGTTAGTACAATATAAGATACAAGAAGGACCCAAAGGTAACCATGCAATAAGTATAGTACCTGCGGCAGATAATAATTAAGCACGGATACACGATATCCATACATCAAGGCGCTTCGGCGCCTTTATTGTGTCTGCAATACCGGCAGCAACCGACGGGGCCGCACCGCGGCAAACGAAGGGATCTCCTTTCCCGCCGGAGCCGACTTTGCTAACGTAGTCGTTACTTCCGACTGCAAGGATATCGCCACCTCATGGACGCCAGCCTGCTCGCTCCGGCCCTGCTCGCCCCCACAGAACTGACCCTGCCCAAGTGCAAAGAAATACTGGCTCGCCTGCAAGACTGGCTGGAACAACGCTTCAACGCCGGCGACGACATCATGGAACTGGTGGTCACCCGCTCCCAGCATATGGATCAGCTGCTGACCGGGCTGTGGCAGCGCCATGGCCTGGACAAGGATCCGCAACTGGCGCTGGTGGCGGTGGGCGGTTACGGCCGGGGCGAACTGCACCCCTATTCGGATATCGACCTGCTGATATTGTGCAATGGCACCCCGGAGCCGACCCTGAACGACCGTATCGGCAGCTTTATCACCCTGCTGTGGGATCTGCGTCTGGAAGTCGGCCACAGCGTGCGCTCGGTGGCGGAATGCATCCGGCAAGGCAAAAAAGACATCACCATTGCCACCAACCTGATCGAAGCCCGGCTGATCACCGGCTGCTACGACACCTTTGCCGCCCTCACCCAGGCTACCCAGCCCGATAAATTCTGGCCCAGCCAGGCCTTTTTCGAGGCCAAGCGGGAGGAGCAGGAAGATCGCCACCGCCAGTTTCAGGACACCAGCTACAAGCTGGAGCCGGACATCAAGAGCAGCCCCGGCGGCCTGCGCGATATCCAGACCATCAGCTGGGTCGCCCGTCGCCACTTCGGCGCCGCCACCCTGAGCGAAATGGTCAGCCACGGCTTTCTGACCCGGGCCGAGTACCATGAGCTGCTCGACTGCCAGAATTTTTTGTGGAAGCTGCGTTTTGCCCTGCACATGGCCATTCATCGCCCCGATAACCGTTTGCTGTTCGACCGTCAGCGGGCGGTGGCCACGGCACTGGGCTTTGCCGGCGAGGGCAACGAGCCGATAGAGCAGATGATGAAGCGCTTCTATCAGACGGTGCGGCGGGTGGCCGAGCTTAACGAAATGCTGCTGCAGTTGTTCGACGAAGCCATTCTCGGCCACATCGCCATGGACGTGAAGATGCTCACCCCCGAGTTTCGCCTGCGTGGGCGCCTGATCGACGTCATCAATCCCGCGCTGTTCAGAGAAGAGCCCGCCGCCATCTTGCGGCTCTTCTATCAGATTGCCGCTCATCCCGAGATCACCGGCATTTATTCCACCACACTGCGCCAGTTGCGGGATGCGCGCCGCCGCCTGACCGGTTTTCTGTGCGAGCGGGCCGACTGCCGACGGCTGTTCATGATGCTGATGCGCCATCCACGAGCCGGTGGTCTGGCGCTGACCCTGATGCACCGCTACGGCATGCTCGCCGCCTATTTTCCCCAGTGGAGCAAAATTGTCGGCCAGATGCAGTTCGACATGTTTCATGCCTATCCGGTCGACGAGCACACGCACCGGCTGCTTAAAAACATCTATCGGTTTCGCAAACCTGCCGCCAAACGCAGTCATCCGCTGTGTTTTGAAATCTGCGGCCGTCTGCGCAAGCCCGAACTGCTTAACCTCGCCGCCCTGTTTCACGATATCGCCAAGGGCCGGGGTGGCGATCACTCCGAACTGGGGGCAGAAGACGCCCTGGCGTTCTGCCTGCAGCACGATCTCGACAAATCCGACGCCCGCCTGGTGTCCTGGCTGGTGCGACATCATCTGCTGATGTCGGTCACCGCCCAACGCCGTGACATCTACGATCCGGAGGTGATCGGCGAGTTCGCCGGGCTGGTCAGAGATGAGTTGCGCCTGGACTTTCTCTATAGTCTGACGGTGGCCGATATCTGTGCCACCAATGATCACCTGTGGAACGACTGGAAAGGCACCCTGCTGCGCGAGCTCTACTTCGCCACCCAGAAGGCGCTGCGCCGGGGCCTGGAAAACCCGCCGGACTTGCGCCTGCGTATCCGCGAAAACCAGCGCCAGGCCCGGCAGATCCTGGCACAGCTGGATACCCCGGTCGAGCAGATCAAGCCCCTGTGGGCCCGCTTTACCGCCGATTACTTTCTGCGTCATACCCCGGAGCAAATCGCCTGGCACAGCCGCCATATTCTGGCCCATGCCGACAGCCCGCGGCCTCTGGTACAAATCAGCCAGCAACCGGGCCGGGGCGGCAGCGAGCTGTTTATCTACCATCCCGACTCCCCCAACCTGTTCGGCCGGGTGGCGGCGGCGCTGGATCAGAAAAACCTCAACATCCACGATGCCCAGATCATGACCTCGAAAGACGGCTATGCCCTGGATACCTTCATCGTGCTCGAGCCCGACGGCCAGCCGGTGAGTGGCGATCGGCTGGCCGACCTGTGCTACAACCTGAGCGAGGTACTGCTGATACCAACGCCGCCCCGGGTGCGCATTCGTCCGCCGTCACGACGACATCGGGAATTTACCGTCACCACCCAGGTGAACTTTCTGCAGCCCCAGCGGCTGACCAAACGCACCCTGATGGAGCTGGTGGCACTCGACACCCCCGGCCTGCTGGCCCGTATCGGCTCCGTATTCAGTCGACTGGGGCTGAACCTGCACGCCGCCAAAATCACCACCATCGGCGAGCGGGTAGAAGACTTTTTCAGCCTGACCAACGGCGAAGATCGACCGCTTAATGAGCAAGAACAAGCCTTATTGCGAGAAAAAGTGGTCGAGGAGCTCAACCAGGGCGGCAAAATATGATAAAAGATGCACCAGAAATGAATCAAGAAACAGGGAAGTCGTTTTAGATGTTTGCACCGCAAGCCATTCTCGAAGCCGCTTTTGAGCGGCGCGACACCATTCGCCACTGATCTGTTCAACACAGCAAGGCTCGGCCTGCAACTGATTAACATCCGGCTGGCCGCTATGTGCGCGCCGGCCGATTAGGAATTCAAACCAAATTAACGGAGTTACCAAAATGGCAAACTTTGCTTTCGGTCTGGGTGTGGGCACCAAGTCCGCCAAGGGTGAATGGCTGGAGGTTTACTACAACCTGCCGCTGCTGAACGCCGATGAGGCACTGGTTAACGCAGTGGCTGCGAAGATCGGTTACCAGGGCGGCAACGCCGCCATCGAAATCGGCGCCGCACAGCTGAACGAACTGGAAGCGGCGTTTCTGTCTGTAGACGCTCAAGAGCAGGCCGAGATCGTCAAGGTTCTGGCAGGCACCCAACAGCCACTGGTGATGACCATTCTGGACACCGACGCCGCCCCCGCCAGCACCGCCGAGGTTTACCTGAAGCTGGCGCTGCTGTCCCACCGTCTGGTCAAGCCGCACGGTCTGGACTTGTCCGGTATGTTCGGCCTGCTGCCCAACGTGGCCTGGACTTCCGAAGGCGCCATCGCCGTCGACGAACTGGCCCAACGCCAGCTGGCGGCGCGGGCGCAGGGTCGTACCATCAGTGTCAACTCGGTCGACAAGTTCCCGAAAATGACCGACTACGTGGTACCGGCCGGCGTACGTATCGGTGATGCGTCCCGCATCCGTCTGGGTGCGCACGTGGGCGAAGGTACCACCGTCATGCACGAAGGCTTCATCAACTTCAATGCCGGTACTCTGGGCGTCAGCATGGTGGAAGGCCGCATCTCTGCCGGTGTGGTGGTCGGCAACGGTTCCGATCTGGGTGGCGGCTGCTCCACCATGGGGACCCTGTCCGGTGGCGGTAACATCGTCATCTCCGTGGGCGAAGGCAGCCTGCTGGGCGCCAACGCCGGTCTGGGCATCCCGCTGGGCGACCGCTGCACCATCGAATCCGGCCTCTACATCACCGCCGGTGCCAAGGTGACCGTGCTGGATGACAAGAACCAGGAAGTGCGAACGGTTAAAGCCGCCGATTTGGCAGGCAAATCCGACCTGCTGTTCCGTCGCAACTCCCAGACCGGCCGCATCGAGGTGAAAACCAACCAGTCTGCCGTCGAGCTGAATGCCGAGCTGCACAAGCACAACTAAGCCGCCAAGCAAGATCGGAAGACTATGAAGCCCTCGCATGCGAGGGCTTTTTGTTTAACTAATGGCCAAAAAACACCACCCCCGTCGCTTTTCTGCTATGATGCGGCCCCGTCTTAAGGTCAACAGACCCTGGTGCGCCCCTATTTATCTGATATCAAGAGCTTCCCCGTGACCAACACCGAATTTTCAACCCTGCCCCTGGCCCCGTCGCTGATCGCCAACCTGACCAGCCTGGAATACACCCGGATGACCCCGATTCAGGCCCAGAGCCTGCCGCTGATGCTGGAAGGCAAAGACGTGATTGCCCAGGCCAGCACCGGCAGCGGTAAAACCGTCGCCTTCGGCCTGGCACTGCTGGCCCGGCTCGACGTCAATCATATGGGCGTACAGACCATGGTGCTCTGCCCCACCCGCGAGCTGGCCGATCAGGTCGCCCGCGAGCTGCGTCGTCTGGCCCGGGCCATGGCCAACGTCAAGCTGGTCGCGCTCTGCGGTGGCTCTCCGACTGCGGCGCAAACCGCCTCACTCGAGTTCGGCGCCCACATAGTCGTAGGCACTCCGGGGCGCATACTCAAGCACCTGGAACAGGGCAGCCTGGTGCTGGACGATCTCAACACCCTGGTACTGGACGAAGCGGATCGCATGCTGGACATGGGCTTTGTCGACGACATCGAGCGGGTGGTCGCCTTTGCACCCAAAACACGCCAGACCCTGCTGTTTTCGGCCACCTACCCCGAGGGCATCGCCGAACTGAGCCGAGGCCTGCAACAGCAGCCGGAGCGGGTATCGGTAGCCGATGAACAGCGGGCAGACACCATAGTCCAGCTGCTGTTCGAAGTGGTACCCAATTTGCGCAAACAGGCGTTGGCCACCCTGCTGGCCCACTATGCACCGCGCTCGGCGGTGGTCTTCTGCAACACCAAGCGTGCCTGTCAGGAAGTAGCCGACCACCTGACCACCCTGGGCTTTTCCGCCCTGGCGCTGAACGGTGATCTGGAGCAGCGCGAGCGGGATCAGGTGCTGATCCGCTTCGCCAACGGCAGCGCCAACATTCTGGTGGCCACCGATGTGGCGGCCCGCGGCCTGGATATCAAGGAGCTGGCGGCGGTGATCAACTACGACATCACCCAGGATCCGGAAGTGCACGTGCACCGTGTCGGCCGCACCGGTCGTGCCGGCCAGCAGGGTCTGGCGCTGAGCCTGTACAGCCCGCAGGAAGCCTATCGGGTCAACATGATCGAGCAATATCAGCAGGCGCCCATCGTGCAGGGATCCCTGGCCGAGCTGAACGACAACACGGCGCCGCTGCAGCCGGAGATGGTTACCCTCAATATTGCCGGTGGTCGCAAAAGCAAGATTCGCGCCGGTGATATTCTGGGCGCCCTCACCGGTGAGGCCGGCATTGCCGGTGCTCAGGTGGGCAAGATTGATATCTCGGAGATGCAGTCTTATGTGGCGGTACACAGAGATGTGGCCAAACAGGCGCTGAAGCACCTGCAGCAGGGTAAGATCAAGGGCCGCACCGTCAGGGCACGCCTGGTAGGCTAGGACGACGCGATTCGACCCGATCGTCCCTTATGGTGATCGGGTTGAATTTTTGCCTCTCGGTCTCGTCACTGAAGCGATAGCAAAATTCAGTTGCCTTGCTGACGCTCGTTGTAATGGCGATGAATATAATCGACTTTCGCCATGAACTGGTCCTTGAGCGTATCACTGGCATAGTCGAAGTGATAACTCTGGTGGAAGTTCAACTGCAAGGTGACGCCGCTGCCGGACAAGACCACGCTGTAACCGTCAAAGTCGCTGCTCGCCACTATGCCGTCCAGCATATGCCCATCTTCATGGGGTTCACCAAAACGCTGAATCTTGTCGAAGACCTCCAGCACGATTTTGTTATTCAATTCATTCTGCATGTTACCTCCTTCCGTATCCATTCTGTCCCGTTTACAACGGCCATACCCACAGTAACATGGGGATACTGATCACAACCACCAACAGCTCCAATGGCAGCCCCAGACGCCAGTAGTCGCCGAAGCGAAAGCCCCCCGGCCCCAGGATCAGGGTATTATTCTGATGCCCAATCGGGGTAAGAAAGGCGCAGGAGCCACCGATGGCCACCGCCATCAGGAAGGGATCCATGCTCACGCCCAACTGGGTGGCGGTACCGATGGCAATGGGGCACATCACCGCCGCCGTCGCCGCGTTATTCATCAAATCCGACAAGGTCATGGTCACCACCAGGATCAACAGCAGGGCGACGATGGCATGCCCCTGGGCCACCCCGTTCAACAACAGATTGGCAATCAGCTGGGCGGTACCGGTGGACTCCATCGCCTCGGCTACCGGGATCAGCGCACCCAGCAACACCACCACAGGCCAGTCGACGGCGGTATAAACCGAACGAGGCGGCACGGTGCGCAGCACCATGGACGCCAGCACCCCGGCGGCAAAGGCCACCGCCGCCGGCAGTAGCCCAAGGGCAGCGGCGGCGATCGACGCCGCCATGATGCCGGTCGCCATCAGGGCCTTGCGTTTATCGGGAATACGCAAGTCACGCTCGGCCAGAGGCACACAGCCGGTGCTGGAGGCAAATTCGGCGATCGCCTCGGGCCCGCCCTGCATCATCAGCAAGTCACCGGCTCTGAAAGCCAGCGCCCGCAGTCGCTTGACCGAGCGCTGCCCCTGACGTGATACCGCCAGCAGGTTGACACCATAGCGGGTACGCAGCTGAATGCCTCTTGCCGTGCGCCCCAGCAGTTCGGAGCTTGGCAGTATCACCAGCTCCGTCAGCACCACTTCATCCGAGGTATCCGAACCGCTGCCCTCGGCGCTGCCTGCTTCATCAGGCGTGGCAGCAACCGGAGTGGCCTGGGCCTCGGCACTGCCCTTTTCGTTGGTTTTCTCTTTTTCTTTCTCTTTTTCTTTCTCTTTTTCTTCTCGGGTCGCCTTGGCTTCTTCCAGTTTAAGACCCAGGCTGGACAGGGCATGAGACAGGGTTTCCGCTTCCGCCTCCAGCATCAGAATATCGCCGGCCCGGGTTCGGCGGCGCGGGCTGGGCGGCGCCACCCGCACCTCGTTGCGTACCAGCCCCAGCACCTGAGCGTCGGCTTCCACCAGCGCCTGCTCTATCTCTCTCAGGGTCATGCCTTCGGCCTTGCAGCCGGCCGGCACCCGCGCCTCCGTGATATAGGCGCCGGAATCGAAACCCTCGACGCCCGACTGCTTGCGTTCCGGCACTATGCGCCAGCCAATCAGCGCCACGAAGCCCACCCCCAGCGCCGCCACCGCCAGCCCGACCGGGGTGTAATCGAACATGCCGAATACCCCCTCTCCGCTGGCCTGACGAAAGCCGGAGACAATCAGGTTGGGCGGGGTACCAATCAGTGTGGTCATACCGCCCAGTATGGTGCCGAAGGCCAATGGCATCAGCACCTTGCCGGGCGGCAATTGCTGGCGTCGGGCCATCTGAATTGCCACCGGCATCAACAGGGCCAGGGCGCCGACGTTGTTCATGAAGGCAGACAGTATGGCACCAAGCCCGGTGAGGGCGGCAATGGACAGGGTCGGTCCGGCCTGGGAGGGCAGCAGCAGCCGGGTCAGTACGTCGACGGCACCTGAGCTTTGCAGCCCCTTGCTCAGTACCAGCACGCAGGCCACGGTGATCACCGCCGGATGACTCAATCCCTCGAAGGCGGCGTCGGCCGGCACCAGGCCGGTCAAGACACAAGACAGCAAGGCGCCCGCCGCCACCATGTCGTGACGCCAGCGGCCCCACAGAAACATCAGTACTGTGGCAACCAGAATAACAAGAATGGTGATTTGTGATGAGGTCATGCTATTTTTGGCTCCTGATCATGGCCGGGAGTAGTTGCCTGGAATAAGGTCCCTTTGCCCAGCCAGAATCACGCATTATCTTCACCGGTTAACGCGGCCGCTCAGCTTCACGAGTGTAGCAGTATTTCTATCTGCCCTTGCAACAGGTAATTGCGAAAAACACTCCATAATTAATTGAATTTAAACGCTTAACCCCATAATAAGGCGCCGAGGCCATGCGTTAACAATTGTGGTCTTTATGGCCCGGTCAGGCTAAGATCGGTTTTTTTGCGAATACGGTAATGCTCATGATCAAGCTTGGCGATAATAACACCCTGCCCCTGTTGCGACTGGACGATAAAGGCGGCTGGCTGGATGCCGGAGAGTACGGCGAGGCCTTCATGCCCTGGCGCCAGTTACCTGACGGTTGTCAGCCCGGTGATGAGATAACGGTATTTATCTATCTGGACTCGGATCAGGAGCCGGTGATCACCACCGACACACCCAAGGCCCGAGTCGGCCAGTTTGCCTCGCTGAAAGTCGTCACCATTAACCGCCTGGGCGCCTTTCTCGACTGGGGCATGAAAAAAGACATCTTCGTTCCTCAGCGTAGTCAGTCTCAACCCATGCAGGAAGGCAGAAGCTATGTCGTTTACCTGTATCTGGATCATGAGGGCCGCATGGTGGCCAGCAGCAAGCTGGACAGTTTCCTCAGCCGGGAATTCCCTCCCTACAGCCCCGGCCAGGAGGTGGACCTGCTGATTGCCGAGCATACCCCGCTTGGCTTCAAGGCCGTGGTCGATAACCGTTTCTGGGGGCTGGTATTCAAGTCCGATATTGCGGGTCGGGTACCGACGGGACTGGCCACCAAGGGCTATATCAAGCAGGTACGTGACGACGGCAAAATCGATCTGACCCTGTTCAAGCCGGGCGCGGGCAAGGTGGACGATGCCGCCCAGGCGGTGCTCGACAAGCTGGACATGGCCGGTGGCTTCATGAAGGTCAACGACAAGACGGATCCCGACACCATCTTCCGCCTGTTCGGCATCAGCAAGGGTACCTTCAAGAAGGCCATCGGTGGTTTGTACAAGCAGGGCAAGATCCTGATCGAGGCAGACGGTATCCGCAAGCAGTGATACCTATCCCTGTAAGGATCTGATCACATTTAGACCCGGTACCAGAGGCAACACAGCCGCCTCCCACGACACGCTACGCGTACACCCTTGTAGGCACTGCTTTAGCTGTGCAATATCGCAGAGCGATATCTTTGTGCCGATGTTTCATGTTGCTCTGTGCATCAGATCCGGCGTTGCCGGATTTAGCAGCTGAAGCAGCTACTACATGCGTGCTGTATATAAATGTTGTCCGCTCTGTGCCGTCATCCAGACGAAAGTCAGGATCTCGATTTTGACTGTGTTACGGTTATTGCGATATCAATCCCTTTGTCCGGGATTGATATCGCAGTCAAAAAGATAGAATGTGAATGATATTATTTGTCAGATCTTCGCCATCCAGCCTTTCAGCCAGACCAGCGCCGGTTCTTCCGGCTCCAGGGTTTCGGTGGCGTCCACCTGCAGCCGCTTGACCACCGCCTGTGCCTGCAGCTCTTGCAGCAGTTCGTCAAACTGGCGACCGGCACCGCAGAAATTGTCATAACTGCTGTCACCCAGCGCCACCAGCGCATAACGCAACTGCGGCATGGGCGGGCAGCTTTCGCGCATCTCTTGAAACAGGGGCACCAGGTTCGGCGGCAGATCGCCCTGCCCCGTGGTCGAAGTAACGAACAGCCAGAAATGCCCGCTATCCAGATCCGCCAGCACGGCGTCTTCATGCAACTGCACCTGATGCCCCGCGTCGATCAACGCCTGCTCCAGGGTTTCGGCCACCAGCACCGCCGAGCCGTATACACTGCCGATAATAATATCTACTGCTGCCATTGTTACTCCTGTCAGAAAAGTCGTAAGTCCAGGGATCGGGACAATTCTTCCAGCGCCCAAACCCCCGCGACCGAGTTGCCATAATGATTCAGCTCGGGTGACCAGACACACACGGTGAAGCGTCCCGGCACCACCGCCACTATCCCCCCACCGACCCCCGATTTTGCGGGCATCCCCACCCGGTAGGCAAAATCGCCGGCCGCATCGTAAAGACCGGAGGTAAACAGCAAGGCATTCAGTTGCTGGGTCTGCAACCGGGACAGCCACTGCTCGCCGGTCAGCACACAGCGACCACCGTTGGCCAGAAAGCTGAAGGCCCGCGCCAGATCCACGCAGCTCATGGACAGGGCACAGTAGCTGAAATAGGCTTTCAGTACCTCGTCCACATCGTTATGAAAATTGCCGAAGCTCTTCATCAGGTTGGCCATGGCCGCATTGCGAAAACGGTGCTCGTACTCGGAGTTGGCCACCCGATGATCGATGCGGATGGTCGGATTACCTGCCCGCAGCCGCATGGCCTCGAGAAAGGCGTGTACCGGCGCCGACAGGCGTGAACTGAGTGCATCCACCACCACCAGCGCCCCCGCATTGATAAAAGGGTTACGCGGCATGCCCCGTTCAAACTCCAGCTGTACCAGCGAGTTGAAGGCATGACCCGAAGGCTCTTTTCCCACCCGTTGCCAGAGTTCGTCACCGTAACGTTGCTGGGCCATGGCCAGGGCAAATGCCTTGGAAATACTCTGGATAGAAAAGGACTCTGCTGCATCACCGCTGCAATACAGCTCGCCGTCCAGAGTACAGATGGCCATGCCGAAACGGTCGGCAGGCACCCGCGCCAGCGCCGGAATATAATCGGCTACCGCACCCTGGCCAAAACGAGATCGGGCTTCCAGGTTAATTCGGTCTAATAGGGGCTGAAGTGTCACAGAATACATCTAACCTGCTGAAAAAAATGATCTTAACCCAAGAGGTCCGGGTTAATCGAGTGCCGTTTGCCAGTCAAATTCATCCACCAGCCGCTGCCAGTGCGCATCCAGCCCGGCCTCCAGCACCAGGGGCACGCCGCTGACCGGGTGGGTCAGCGTCAGTCGGCTGGCATGCAGCATCATGCGCTCGCAATCGTATTGCCGGCGAAAAAAGCGATTATGGCGACCATCACCGTGACTGGTATCGCCGACGATGGGATGGAACAGGTGCGCCAGGTGCCGCCGCAGCTGATGCTTGCGTCCGGTTTCCGGTTTGAGCCGCACCAGGCTGTAGCGGCTGGTGTCGTGTTTCTTCGACACGGCAAAAGGCAGCTCAATCTGCGCCAGCGCCTGCCAGTGCGTGACTGCCGGCTGCGGGGGCTTGTCGGCATCGGCAAATTTGTCGGCAATATCGTCCAGCCGGTGGCGCAGGGCATAATCGAGCGTGCCCTGCTCCGGCATATAGCCGCGCACCACCGCCAGATACTGCTTGTCGACCCGCCGCTCACCGAAGGCCTCGGTCAGGGTACGCGCCACCTCGGCACTTTTGGCGAACAGCAGGACGCCCGAGGTGGGCCGGTCGAGCCGATGTACCGGAAATACATGGCACCCCACTGCGTCCCGGGTCAGCTGCATGGCAAAGCGGGTTTCGCCCTTGTCCAGCCAGCTGCGGTGCACCAGCAAACCGGCATCCTTGTTGATGGCCACCAGCGACTCGTCTTCATGAATAATATCGACACTCATGCTTCGCGATGCACCGGCTGGCCGGACAGGGCTTCATCCAGCCGGGCAATGGCTTCCTCCAGCGCACCCGTGTCTTCGGGCAGCGATTTGAAGCTTTCGGTCGCCATCGGATAGAGGGAAATCCGGCTCGGCAGCGGCGCGCCGGCATCGAGCATCGCCTGCAGCCGCGGCAGCAACACAAATTGCAGCCACTGGGCAAAACTCAGGGTATCCAGACAAAACGGCTCGGTACTGGCCAATGCCTGGGCAGATGGCGGCGCGCTTTCCCACCAGGACAGGGCTTTCAGTTCCCGTTCAATGGCATACAACAACGTTTGGGCTTCGGCAGACATGGGTAACATCCTCTTAAACAGCGCGCTACTATACCATCTTGGTCTGTGACTCCCTATAATTCGCCCCGGTTCGACAGGAGAAGCCGATGCAAATAGATACCTTGAGTGAATTCTTAACCCAGGCAGGCACCGAGTTTCGCCTTTACGATCTGGGCCGCCGCCTGCAGCCCCTTGGCCGGGACGACTTTGCCGCCATAGAAGCGGGCCGGCGCCCCTATCCCTGGCCATTACAGCGCCATGCCTGGCTGGCGGTCTGCTACTGGCAACGCCGCGACCAGCCCCAACCCTACGTCTGGTTCCTCAAGCTGCCGCTGGACGAGCGTGGCCTGTTCAACCATGCTGCGGTCAAACACTTCCTGGCGGCACTGGTCGAGCAGTTGGGCCAGGATCCGAGTGCACCGCTCAGCGATGCGCAACAAGAGCGACTGGCCCAGACGCCCTTTACCTTTCAGCCCGCCCAGGACAAGCTGGCCGCCTTTCATGCCCGGTTACGGCTGGAGCTGGGACTGCCGCCTTCCGACTTCTATCAGGGTGTGCTCGATTACCTGGCCGCCCCCGAGCAGCACGACTGGCAACAGCTTGGCCTGCAGGGGCTGGCCGATCTGGCGGCTCGGCTGCATCGGGATCCGACCTTGAGCCAGTCACTGGCATCCCGGCTGTTCAACCTGCCGCAACCGGTGCAACGGGCGCTGCTGAACCAGTGTGAGCATCATCCCCAGCCCGCCGCCCTGAGCGAGCACCTGCTGGACGACATCAGCGCCGAGCTGGAGCACCAGACGCCGGATCAGGAGCGCATCGCCCTGCTGCTGCGGGCCACCGCCGGCTGTGCACCCTTTGAAGCGCGGCGCCAGAAAATCGCCACCCTGCTCACCCTGACGCCGAGCCAGCCGCTGATGCTGAGCCTGGCGGCGCGGCTATGGCAGGAGATGACCGACGAAACCCTGCTGCTGAGCTATCTGGAACAGCTGGCAGCCCACCACGGCGAGCTGTTCAACGGCCTGTTCGCCGAGCTGGTCTCGATTCCGGCCCTGCGCCCGCTGATCCTGACCAATCTGCACAACCCGGCGCTGTCTGTGCCACTGAAACATGCCATCGGCACCCTGTTTTCGACTGCCCCCTCTTCCGGTTCACCAGTGGCGAGCGATAATGACTGAACTGCTGGGACTGCTGGCCATCTGCCTGCTCGGGGCCGGATACTGGCAGGTTCGTCGTCAGAGCGAGTTCGCCCGCCACTGGCTGGAGCGGTACTGTCGCCGGCAGCAGTTTCAGTTGCTGAGCGTTTATCGCTACCGCTATGTCTGGAAAAAAGGCCGATTGCTGGCACGGTTTCGGTTCGAGTTCAGCCACGATGGCCTGCAGCACAACGAAGGTGATCTCTGGCTGCAGGGCCTGAAGGTACTGGATGTGTCGGTGCCGGTGTTGCGCGAGCCCCCGTCACCTATGCTGTAATGCATGGGCGGCCCTTGTTTCTGACAAGAGTTGGCTATAAGCGTTAGCCGCACGCCATTTTGACGGTAAAAAAGGAGACGGTAATGGAACACATCACTCACCCTTTCAGTGAATTGTTCGAGCAACTGGGGCTGGACGCCAGCCACGAGGGCATAGAGCATTTTCTCTCCTCTCACCGCCTGCCACCCGAGGTAGAGCTGGTGGAGGCCCCCTTCTGGAGCAAGTCCCAGTCCGCCTTTTTGAAAGAAGGGCTGCAAGACGACTCGGACTGGGCCGAAGTCATCGATCAGCTGAACGTCAGCCTGAGATAACACAACCGGAGCCATCATGCCCCAACAGGATATTATCAACGCCATTCACAGCCTGGTGCGAGAAGGCAAGGCCATCACCACCGCCGCCGTCAAGGCCAGGGTCGGCGGCTCGGTCAACATGGCCCAGTTGCTGCAACTGGTCAGCCGCTACAAATCCTCGCCCGGGAAATTGCCCGCGGCGACGGTACCGGCCGCCGCAACCGAACAGGCCGCCGCAACCGAACAGGGTGCGACACCGGATTACGTGCAGCGCATCAATGAGTTAGAGGCCCGTGTCACCCGGCTGGAACAACTCCTGGCGCAGTCAGCCGCCCAGCAAACGGAGCAACAGGGCTGATGTGGGTTTGTGAACTGAACTTCGATTGTTATCAGGACATAGAGCTGGCGGACGCCGAGCCGGCCATTCGCCAGTTTATCGATGCCCTGCGCTATAACGGCCAGATCCTGGGCCGGGAGTTTCCCACCTCCATGCATCAGGGCTGGCTCAGCGCCCGGGTGGTCTGCCCGGAAAAAGACAGCCTGCACCCGCGTTATCACAGCCGTCAGGTGGAGCTGGCCATCGAGCAGTTGCATGGTGCCGGACTGACTAGCCCCAAGCTGAAGCTCAGAGGGCAGGATCTCAACTCGGATACCACGGATCATTGCGAGCAGCGCCGCTGGCAACTGCTGTATACCACCTACCTGCATAGCTGCTCGCCGCTACGCTGCGGCGACCATTTCACCCCGGTGCCGCTGTACCGGATACCGCCGGTGGCCAATGGCGACAGCAAGCAGATCCTCAAGTGGCAGGAAGACTGGGAGGCCTGTGATCAGCTGCAGATGAACGGCTCCATTCTTGAACACGGTGCCGTGCTCGAGCTCGGCGAGCCAGACAGCCGCCTGAGTCGTCGCGGTCGGGATCTGGCCAAACGTATCGAATATCTGACCGAGGTGCCGACCTTCTACTACCTGTATCGGGTGGGTGGCGACAGCCTGGAGGCAGAACTGAATCGGCCCTGTCCGGGCTGTGGCGAAGACTGGCGGCTGGCCGAGCCGGTGCACGAGATTTTCGACTTCGTCTGCGAACCCTGCCGGCTGGTGTCCAACCTGTCCTGGGATTTCAAGAGTTGATACACTGTGAGGCGGAGACGTGAGGCATGAGGCATGAGCTGCCCCTCACACCTTACACTTCTCCCCTCACGGGTATTAGCCACACGGCTCCAGCCGGCGCAGAAAATGAGCCAGGTTTGGCGCCAGCACGCCGATGCGGCCCTTGCCCAACCGCTCCAGCAATACTTCGCCACTGGCGTTGTCCAGGGTCACCAGCCGCTGCTCGTCGCGGCAACTGGCCAGAAACCAGCTGGCGGGCAGCTGCAGCTTCTGCAACATCAGCTGATGGCCTATCTGATTTTGCTGCAGTCGTTCGAAATCCTGCTCGTTCCAGGGCTGCAGCAGGGTCAGAAACAGCCCCTTGAAGCAACCCGATACATTGCCCGCATAATAATGGCCGAAAAAGGCATCGAGATCCGGGTGCACCGGCATCTCGAGCGCGGTGGCGATGTTATCGAAACTGCCGGGCTCGGGCCGCCGCCAGGGCTGCCAGCCCACCCGGCCACCCCGGGCCGGTAACTGCTCGGCCGGAGAAGCAAAATCGGCGTCGTGATCCACCAGCGGTATGCCACCCAGTCGCCGCTGACGTTCAAACAGCTCGGCCAGCGCCATCACCACTTGATCTTGCATAGTAAAGTCTCACAATAGGCTCAGTGACCCGCATTCTACCAACTGGATCCCGAAATGACACCAGAGCAGAAATACCAGGCCAGCACCGCGCTGGACGAGCTTCCCCTGGGCAAGCAGAGCAGTTATGTCTGTGAATACGACGCCGGCCAGCTGCAGCCGGTGCCCCGCAGCCTGAACCGGGACGAGCTGGGACTCAACGCCGATGCCCTGCCCTTCGCCGGGGAAGATCTGTGGAACCTCTATGAATTGTCCTGGCTGAATCGCAAGGGCAAGCCCATGGTCGCCATGGGCGAGGTACGCGTGGCCGCCAGCAGCCGCAACCTCATCGAGTCCAAGTCGTTCAAACTGTATCTGAACAGCTTCAATCAAAGTCACTTCGACAGCCTGGAAGAAGTGGCGGACATTCTGACCCGGGATCTGACCCTCTGTGCGCAGGGGCCGGTCAAGGTCAAACTGTACGAGCTGCAGGCGGCCCCGGCCCAGTTTGGCATCCTGCCCGGTGACTGCATCGATGGTCTCGATGTCGAGATCCGGCATTATCAGCCCCAGGCCGACCTGCTCCACCACGCCACCGACCCCGAAGAGGTCAATGAGACCCTGCATTCCCATCTGCTCAAGTCCAACTGTCTGGTCACCGGCCAACCGGACTGGGGCAGCCTGATGATCCGCTATCAGGGTCCGCGCATCCGCCGCGAGGCGCTGCTGCGTTACCTGGTGTCCTTTCGTCAGCATAACGAGTTTCATGAACAGTGCGTGGAGCGGATTTTCATGGATTTGATGGCGCACTGCCAGCCGAAGGAGCTGACCGTCTATGCCCGTTACACCCGTCGTGGCGGCCTGGATATCAACCCCTATCGCAGTAATGTGGCCGGCAAGGCCGCCAACGTTCGCTTGCAACGCCAGTAACAAGCGAGTCCAGACTATCAATAGGGCCGGATCGCGTCAGAAGCTGGACTCCCTCCGGCCTGCTACGTAAACTGACGCTTCATCCGCATATTATATCGGTATTCATTATTGTGATTTTGTCTGCTGCCGTTCTGGTTTCGCATCTGGCGGGCGCCCCTGCGCTGTCGCCATACCAACCCGAACCCGTTGAATTACAACGGGCGCGGCAGTTGATGCTGAGCCGACCCGGCGAGTGTGTGGCCCTGACCCACTTTTTTCTGCAACGCAAGGACGTCGATCCGGCGCAGATGGTCAATTCACGCCAGGACTTCGATCACCAGGAGCTGACCAGGCACTATCGCACCCGGGAGCAGAGTCAGACCGCCTGGCAAATTCAGGCCCTGTGCCAGGCCAATGAAGGGCTGACGCTGCCGGCCGATACCAGCATCAACCAGGCCATCAAACTCGCCAAACGCTATCGTCAGCCCGATGCCGAGGCGGCCAGCCTGCTCATCAAGGCCAAACTGGCGCTGGCACAGCAAGATACCGAGCAGGCCGGCACCCTGCTCGATGAAGCCGGCACCCTGCTGACAGCCAATGCTCCCCCCTCGCTGAAAGCAGCCCAGTCCCTGTTACAGGCCAGCGTGCTCTTGTATCAACATCGTTTCGATGAAGCCCGGCTGGCATTCGAACAAATCAGGGTTCTGGCGCAACAACAAGGTGAATACATTCAACAGGCCTGGGCCAACTATCTGCTGGGGGAGTATTACCTCATGCTGCAACAGGATGAGCTTGCCCTGGCCCACTATGTGGAAACCCTGGACCTGCTGGGCAAACGTCGCCAGTACTATCTGAAGGCCATGGCTGCCGATAAAGCGGCCACCCTGCATGCCTCTTTGGGCAAGGGCGAACAGGCGATACATTACGCCAACCAGGCCACGACCGAATTCGAATTACTGGGTAATCCGGCGCTGCTGACAGGTTCGCTGCTCAACCTGGGTCGGGTCACCCGATCCAGTAACGACGCCAGCCTGGCGCTGGTCTATTTTTTCAACGCGCTCGATCTGGTCAAAACCCAGGGCGATGCCAACCTGATGGCCCGGCTTTATCTGGAAATCGGCCATTCCTACCGGCTACTGAAGATCCATGCCGAGGCGCGCCACTACCTGACCCTGGCCCGGGCCAGCTTCGAGCGCAGTCAGGATATTCCCCGCCAGGTAGACACACTACTGCAACTGGGCCAGCTGCACCTGGAGCAGCAAGAGCAGGGCCTGGCCCTGATCCAGCTCGAGCGGGCCCGGCACCTGGCCGAACAACAGGATGACGTTCCCCGTCTGATTGAAAGCCATCGACTGCTGGCGCTGTTGTTTGAAACCAGCGGTAACCCAACCCTGGCGCTGGTGCATCACAAGGCCTTTCATGCCGCTTACGAGCGAGCCAGCCGGCTTAACCGGCTGTTGACCCAAAGCCTGGTGCAAGAGAGCGATCAACAGCTGCAGCAGGAACGAGAGCTGAGCGGTCTACGCCGGCAGCATGAACAAGTGCAGCAGGACAAAGAGCGCTTTGCCCTGCTCGCCGCCGGCCTGGGGCTGATCTCCCCCCTGATGCTTTACGGCTGGCTGCGTAATCATATTCGCAGCCGCCGCCTGCTGCAGAGCAATACCGAACTGCAACAGTCGCTGTTACTCGAATCCAGAACCGGTTTACCCAACTGGCGCCAGCTGATGCTGCGTTTGCCGCAGGAAATGGCCAAGCGCCAGCAGCGTTCCGAGCAGTGGTATCTCAACGAAGCCGAAGTACAGCCGTTTAACGATAAAATCTATTATTTTCTGCTGCATGTCCCCTTTATGGTCGACCTGAACGAACGGATAGGGCTGGCCCATGCGAGCTCCCTGCAGAAAGAGCTGGGCGAATACCTGCAAGGGCGCATCCATCCCAAGGCCCGGCTCTACGACTTGCGCGAGGGGCAGTTCATCTACGTCATCTCGCAGCGTCAGGTCAACTCGCTGCAACAGACGATCGCCAGCCTGGAGCGCATGTTCATGGAATTTCCCTGCCGGTTTCAGCTTGATCAGCGTCTGGCCATCGGCATCGTAGGGCATCCATTCCTGCCAAAAGCCCCCCACACCCTGGATGATATGCGTCTGGGCGATATTCTTTACCTCGCCATGGCCGCCGCCCACCAGCTGGCAGAGCAAACCGGCGAGCGCGCCTGGGTAGAACTGCTGGCGGTCAACTGTCAGCAAGCCGCTTTTTTTAATGGCGATATTCGTCACTGTTGTCTTCAGGCTATTCTGAAAGGACTGGTCAAGGTCAATAGTTCACATAAAAAACAACAGATTGACTGGAGCGTCCTGGCTCCCGAGCCGGCGAACGCGATATAATGTTACCGGCCCCCTGCACCAGGGTGTAATGGTGGGTGTAATGGTGAACCATGGACCATCTCGACGATAATCCGATGTGAAAGGAAATGGCATCCGTTATTGACCGGCGAAAAAATCAGAAGTATTCCGTTTCGATTCAAAGAAGATTCAAAGAAAAGCGCGTGACCATCACCGCATCCATCGGTGCCACCCTGCTTCGGCAGGGCGACCGCATCACTTCAGCACTGGAGCGCGCCGATCAGGCCCTGTACCGCGCCAAGCACGCCGGGCGTGATCAGATAGTCATGGATTGACCTTATAACAATATTCACGGGAGCGGCTATGATCACCCATATCAATCCAGTCGGCAGCATGAACCTGCTGTCGCAAGTCGAAGTCGATCACCTCAAACAGTCCGCCTCCGGCGCCCTGTATCAACTGTTTCGCAACTGTGCCCTGGCGGTACTGAACTCCGGCAGCAAAACCGACAGTTCAAAGGAAATATTGGAACGATATAAATCATTTGATATCAACGTGATACGAAGAGAACGCGGCGTCAAGCTGGAGCTGTTCAACCCACCGGATCATGCCTTTGTGGACGGTGAAATCATCCGCGGCATTCAGGATCACCTGTTTTCGGTGCTGCGTGACATCATCTACGTCAACAGCACGCTGCAAAACGAGAATCAACTGAATCTGACCTCATCGCTGCACCTGACCGATCTGGTTTTCTCCATCCTGCGCAATGCCCACGCCGTGAATCCCGGCGCCGAGCCCAATCTGGCGGTATGCTGGGGCGGCCATTCCATCAATGCGCAGGAGTATCAATATACCCGCGAGGTCGGCAACGAGCTGGGCCTGCGCGAAATGAACATCTGCACCGGCTGTGGCCCCGGCGCCATGGAAGGCCCGATGAAAGGCGCCGCCGTCGGCCATGCCAAGCAGCGGGTCACCGGCAGCCGCTACATCGGCCTGACCGAGCCCTCCATCATCGCCGCCGAGCCGCCCAACCCCATCGTCAACGAGCTGGTGATACTGCCGGATATCGAAAAGCGCCTGGAAGCCTTCGTGCGCCTGGGCCACGGTATCATCATCTTTCCCGGCGGCGTGGGTACCGCCGAAGAAATCCTCTACATTCTCGGCATCATGATGCATCCGGAAAACCGGCATCAGCCCATTCCCATCATCCTCACCGGCCCCGAAGAGAGCGCCGACTACTTCCACAGTGTGGACGAGTTTATCGGCAACACCCTGGGCCCCGATGCCCAGTCGCTGTACCAGATCATCATCGATGATCCGGCGGAAGTCGCGCGACGGGTCAAAAACGCCATGCCGCTGGTGCGGGATTATCGCAAGTCGGTGGGTGACGCCTACTCCTTCAACTGGTCGCTGAAGATAGAGCCGGAATTCCAGATGCCCTTTATCCCGGATCACGAAAGCATGGCCAACCTGAACCTGAGTTGTGATCAACCGCCGCAACAGCTGGCGGCCAACCTGCGCCGGGCCTTTTCCGGCATCGTCGCCGGTAACGTCAAGGAAGGGGGCATCAGAGCCATAGAGAGACAGGGTCCCTTCCTGCTCAATGGCGAGCCCAGGATGATGAAGATGATGGACAAGCTGCTGCGGCAGTTTGTAGAGCAGCAGCGCATGAAACTGCCCGGCTCTACCTATGTGCCCTGCTATCGCATCAACCGATAAGCATCCGACAAACAACCGATAACACCCGATAACACCCGATAACAAGAGTTTGAATGCAATTATTGATCATCGATGCCCTGAATCTGATCCGCCGGCTGCATGCGGTACAGGCTCAACGGCATCAACATGAAGCAACGGCGCTGACCGCCACCGGCACCGCCCTGACCCATGCCGTCGGCCGGCTGCTCACCCAGTTCCAGCCCAGCCATGTGCTGGCGGTGTTCGACGGCGCGCCGGTCGGTTTTCGTCATCATCTGTATCCGGAATACAAGGCCGGGCGCAAGCCCATGCCCGAGGCACTGGCCAATTACCTCGGTGAACTGCAACAGCGGCTGTGGCAACAGGGCATAGACGCCCTGCTGTCCGACACCGATGAGGCGGACGATCTTATTGCCACCCTCGCCACCACCCTGAGTCGTCACGGCAAAAACAGCATTATCGTCTCCACCGATCAGGGGTTTTGTCAGCTGTTGAGCCCCCATATCCGGTTATGGGATCATTTCAATCAACGCTGGCTGGACGAAGATTTCGTGCAGCAACACTATGGACTCAGGGTCGAGCAACTGGTGGATTACTGGGCGCTGACCGGGGTATCCGGCAGCCAGATCAAGGGCGTGCCCGGCATAGGTCCCAAGCGGGCCAAAACACTGTTACAACAGCACCATACTCTGGACCAGCTGCTGGCCAGCGACCCACAGGGAAAAGACGAAAATACCGTGCATGCGCATCAGCACCATGCCTTGCTGTCGAGGCAGCTGGTCAAACTGGTGGATGATATAGCACTGGGCTTTAACCTGCAGGATCTGCGTTATCCACCATCGACTAAAGGGTCATAGGAAAAGCACGGCGAAGATGGTATACATAGGGGGCAATAAGACTCTCCCTCGACCTATAACCAAAACGGAACGCTGCCCATGAACAAACGCAGTATTACCGTGATCCCGGGTGATGGTATCGGCCCAAGCATTATCGATGCCGCCCTGAAAATACTGGATCACGCCGGTTGTAACTTTCATTATGACTATGCCGACGCCGGCCTCATGGCCCTGGAAAAACACGGCGAACTTCTTCCCAAATCGACCCTTGACCTGATAGCTCAAAACAAAATCACCCTCAAAGGCCCCCTGACCACCCCCGTCGGCGGCGGTTTTACCTCCATCAACGTCTCTCTGCGCAAACACTTCAGCCTCTACGCCAACGTGCGTCCGGTGGTGTCGTTTGAAGGCACCAGGAGCCGCTTCGAAAACATCGACATCATTACCATCCGGGAAAACACCGAAGGCATGTATTCCGGTGCCGGGCAGAAGCGCTCCGAAGACAACAACAGCGCCGAGGCGATGAGCATCGTCACCCGCGAAGGTGCCGAGCGTATTACCGTGTTTGCCTATGAACTGGCCCGTAACGAGGGCCGCAAAAAGGTCACCATAGTCCACAAGGCCAACATCCTGAAGTCCACCTCGGGGCTGTTTCTGGACGTGGCCCGGGAAGTGGCCCAGCGTTACCCGGATATAGAAACCAACGAAATGATTGTCGATGCCGCCTGCATGAATCTGGTGATGTATCCCGAGCGTTTCGATGTGATCGTCACCACCAACCTGTTTGGCGACATTCTGTCGGATCTCTGTGCCGGCCTCATCGGCGGACTGGGCATGGCCCCGGGCGCCAATATCGGTAAAGAGGCTGCCATCTTCGAGGCGGTGCACGGTTCGGCGCCGGACATTGCCGGTCAGAACATCGCCAACCCCTGTTCGGTGATCCTGGCCTCCATTCAGATGCTGGAGCACCTGGGCATGCAGGACAAGGCCCGGCAAATCCGGGAGGCGGTACGCAAGACCATCGCCGAAGGCAAGACGGTGACCCGGGATCTGGGCGGAAACGCCAGCACCACCGAGTTTACCCAGGCGATCATCGCCAACCTGTAAGCGACTGACAAATCAGTTAAAGGGCCGAAAGGCCCTTTTTTAGTAGGTGTTCGCCGACAAATATCAGACCTGATCCCGGCAAAATATGCGGTCTTGATCACAAACAGCCGACTATAGTTACCGTTATTGACGGAGGGAACAGGTGATGGACTTTCGACTCACACAGCTGCCGCTGCTTCTCCCCCTGCTACTGTTGGTCTATGTCACCCCGAGCCCCGCTTATGAATCCCCCTCTCTTGCCTACCAGGCCCCTGACTTCACCGCCCTGCCGCCGCTGCGGTTTGCCCTGACGCCTCCCGAGCTCCCCGGGGCCCCCAGACGTTACGGACTCGATATCGAGTTGCAGCCCACGGCGGATGGTAACCAGCGCCTGGCCGCCTACCCCAGCCTGCAGCTGACGCCGCAAAGCTCGGTCAGCCTGTCGCTGAAAAGCTTTCGCCCCCGCCTGAATTTCGAACGGGCCGGTTTTAAAACCTCGGTGCGCCTGCGGGGAGACGGCCTCAAGCTGAACATTCGCCCCTCCGATCCCGACACCCGGCTGGAATTCGACATCAAGATCACCGACGATGAATCCAGACTGGATTGTAAATACAGGTTTTAAGCCATTCTTTTATTCCTTGGGTTGCAGCCTGGCCACCTTGCGCGGCTGATACACGTGCACGGTAATTTCTTCCCGGTCATGATAGAGCTGCTTGGCCTGTACATGAAAGCCCCCCAGCTCGGCCAGCTTGTCCTTGAGCTGCTGCAGGTTATGCACCGCCTCGCCGTAACGCTTCTTCATCGGCAACTTCAGGTTGAACATGGCTTCCTGACAGTCTTCATTTACCAGCCAGTCGGCCATGGTCGCCACCACGCGCGCCGGCTTTTCGACCATGTCGCACACCAGCCAGTAGGTATTCTTGCGCGCCGGACGCCAGGTAAAACCGTCTTCCCGGTAATGCTTCACCTGCCCGGTGTCCATCAAGGCCTGACTCATGGGGCCATTATCGATGGCCGTGACCATCATGCCCCGGTTCACCAACTGATAGGTCCAGCCACCGGGCGCGGCACCCAGATCGACCGCACGCAAACCAGAGGTCAGGCGCAGATCCCACTCATATCGGGGGATAAACACATGGAATGCTTCTTCCAGTTTCAGGCTGGAGCGGCTGGGTGCATCGGCCGGAAAACGCAACCGCGGGATTCCCATGTGGAAGGGAGAGTTATTGAACGTATAGGAATACCCCAATATGGCATGATTATTGGCCATAAAAAACAAGTGCAATACGGGTTTGGTGTCCGACTCGTTACGGGTCAGCAACCCTTTGCCACGTAACGCCTGCCGCATGGGCACGGTAAATTTGCGGCAGAAACGGGACAGTTCCTTGCCGTCGTTGGTGTCCGGGGTTTCTACCCGGATATCACCACAGAGCTCCATGCCCTCGGCCGCTGCCAACAGCGGCGTGATGCGATCATCCAACGGCAAGTCTTTCAGCTCTGCCCAGACCACCAGCATCTGGCGAGCGAAAATCAACTCCCGAAACAGCAATTTGCGCGCCAGCAAATCCGCGTCGTCCGGCTGAAAACATTCGTAAATGACAAAGCCGCTGTCGTCCTTGGCACGGGCAAAACCGGGGCAACCGAACTGCCCCGCCCTGTCCTGAATTTCCGCTGCCGCCTCTTTCTCGAATCCGGGACGACAATATATCAATAACTGTTTCATCAAGACCTCAACCAGGTACGACCGGCCAGCAATACGCTTAACCAGCCCGCCATAAAACACACTCCCCCCAGGGGAGTTAACCAACCAATACCTTTGGTGCCAAACAGCACCAAAGCATAAATACTGCCACTGAACAACAGGGTGCCCAGTGCAAAACATGCCGCCGCGACCTGCAGCGAGCCTGCCGGTTTGAACCGCCAGGCCAACACCACCAGCAAGAGTGCCAGGGCATGATAAAACTGATATTGCACCCCGGTGTTGAAGGCACTTACCAGTCCGGCAGGCACACCACTGGCGGCCAGGCCATGAGCGCCGTAGGCACCCAGAGCAGTGGCACTCAGCCCCAGCAGCGCCGCCAGATAAAACCAGAAATTAACGAGCAAGCACAAACCTCCGCATGCCGGCCACAATGGCCGCCAGATTTCGCTCCAGTGTGGTGCCCGACGACTTGCGCGGACTGAAGCCGTGATCGCCGTCTTTCACCCACAGGCTTTTCACCCCCGGTGCCAGATCATAAGCGGCCACCGCCTCCCGATTGCCGAAGTTGTCCCGCTCGCCCTGTACCAGCAGGGTCGGCGTCGCGAGCGTGGCCAGATGCTGACCCCGAAACCGATCCGGCTTGCCGGGTGGCGTAAAGGGAAAACCCAGCAGGATCAGGCCGGCCGGGGCCAGTTCATCGGCCACCAGCGATGCCATGCGCCCCCCCATCGACTTGCCCGCCAGAAACAGCCGGGGATGGGCAAACTCGGCCGCCATCTCGCGCCAGCAGTCCAGCAGTGCCGGCTCCCGATCCGGGGGACGTTTGCGTCCGTCGGCCCGGGTTTTCCGCATGAAGGGAAACTCGAAGCGGATCACCTGAATCTGTTCATCGGCCAACCCCAATGCCAGGCTGCTCATCACCGCATGCTCCATGCCGGCCCCGGCACCGTGGGTCAGCAACACCCGGTTGGGGGCATTGTCGGCCCCGTTTATCAATACATGACTCATCCGTTCAGCGCCTTCTGCTGCTCTTCTTTAATCACCAACGCCAGCATCCATTCCCGGAAGGCGGCAATCTTGCCCAGGGCCGCCTGGGATTCGTGGCACACCAGGTAATAGGCATTCTTGGACATCAGCACCTGCTCGAAGGGGCACACCAGCCGCCCGGCATCAATCTCGGGCTGGGTCAGCACACTGTGCCCCAACGCCACCCCCTGGCCGTGAATCGCCGCCTGGATCACCATGGACGAATGGCTGAAAATGGGCCCCTGATTGACATTGGCCGCCTGAATGTCGAGCTGCTTGAACCAGGCTTTCCAGTCCCGCCGCGACGTATCGTGCAGCAGGGTCTGGTGCGTCAGATCGTCGGGGGTCTTCAACGGCTTGGTGCCCATCAGCAGCATCGGCGAACACACCGGGATCAGGTATTCCGCATGCAGCTTGTCGGCCCGCAGGCCCGGCCAGTTATCCTGGCCATAATAAATGGCCACATCCACGTCGTCGGTGAGCGAACCTTCATCCAGATCCACCGCCTTGATACGCACGTCTATGTCCGGATGCACCTCGCTGAAGCGTACCAGACGCGGCACCAGCCACTGAATGGCAAAGCTCGGCTGCAGGCTCACCGTCAGCGCGCCCTTGGCACTGCGCGCCAGCAGCCGCTCGGTGGCATCGGAGATACCGGAGAAAATATCCTTTATGTCCAGGAAATAGCTCTGGCCTTCTTCGCTCAACAGCAGGGACCGGTTGCGTCGACGAAACAGCTTGATGCCCAGGTATTCCTCCAACCCCTTGATTTGGTGGCTTATCGCCGCCTGGGTAACGAACAGTTCTTCCGCCGCCCGGGTAAAACTCAAGTTGCGGGCGGCGGCTTCAAATGCCTTGAGGGCATTAAGCGGGGGGAGTCGCCGAGACATCCATACCTCGATAAGATTTTCTAATGGCGGGATTATAGGGGGCCGACGAACGACAAGCCAGCACCGCCACCATAAAGCAGAACAATTATCGCCCACCCGCGGAGTGGCCTACGCCCACCGCCGAACATGCCGGTGCCGATATTCATTTTATGCCGTCGCCTCTGCTACACTGGGGGCCGCTTTTTCTTATCTTTTTCAGGCCATCCATGACCGACATGCTTCCCGTTTCCCTGCTCGACTGGCTGATGTTCAGCCTGGTGCTGTTGCTGACGTTGCTGGTTCTGTTCGCCCTGCTGCGCCGACTGTGGCGAGGGACACCCAAACAGCCCTATCAACAGAAGTTGCTGTTCAGCCCCGAATCCGCCGCCGCCCTGCGCTTACTGGACGAGGCCGTAGGATCACAACTGCGGGTCTTTGCCGCCGTCAGCCTTGGCGAACTGGTCGAGCTCAATCCCAAACTGAACAAGGCCCAGCGTGAACAGGCCATGAACGACCTCTATGGTGAGAAGCTGGACTTCGTGCTCTGCTCGCCCAAGGATCTCCGGGTCAACGCCGTGGTCGCCCTGATCGATGACAGCCTGAGCAAGACCGACGGTCGCCAGCGCCGGCTGCTGCTGCAGCATATTCAGGACACCGGCCTGCCGGTGGTCCATCTGTCGCCCAAAGACGGGCTCTCTGCTGCCGACCTGCGCGCCGAGATACTGGCCACCCTCAAGCGGCAGTCCCCCGCCATTCCGGCCCCTGTCGGACAAGGCCGCGTAGAACCGGTACTCAGCCTGCCGGACGAGGAACAAGCCGATGATCACAACGAGCCACGCTTTCGGTTGTAACGTCTCATCACACCCACAGGTCGCCGATAGGGGTATCCGGGCTGAAATGGTGGGCTATCTGCGCCTGCAACAGCTCGGCGGTGGCCAGGGCGTCGGTCAGCGCATGATGCGGCTGGTAAAACGGCAGATGATAACGGCTGCGGCTGTCGGCCAGCCGAATCGAAGCCGGTGTTTTTCCTCTCAACCGGGCCCATAACCCCAAAGGCTTGCTCCGGTGCAGCCGAGCCTCCAGCTCCATGGTATCCACCGCCGGAAACACAATACCTTCGTTCAGCCGCGCCTTCAGCGCCATATCGAGAAAGCCTCGTTCAATGGTTCTGTGATGCACCACCACCACCCGCCCGGCCAGGGCGGTGAGCAAGTCATCCAGCACCAGCAGCAAGTCCGGCGCCGCCTTCACCTCCGAATGGGTAATGCCGTGGATCACCACCGACTCCTCCGCCATCGGCTTGTGCGGATTCAAAATCCAGTGCCTGGCTTCCCGGCAGCGAATGCGCTGCAAGTCGAAGGGCACCAGCCCTATGCTGACGATGGCGTCTTTTTTCTGGTTGAGCCCCGTGGTCTCGAAGTCCATGGCCACAAAGGGCACCTCGGACAGGGGCGTCTCGGCATTGACGGCACCGGCACGATAATACCGCTCCAGCCGATAATCCCGGGCATGGCGGGCCAGCTCACCGAACTGGGTTTGCCACTCGGGCACCTCGGCATTCGGTCGGATATCATCGGATCTTAAATAGAACATGGTGCTTCCCTAACTCCGATTCGGCTGATAGCGAAACTTCAGAAATTTCTGCGCATGACTGAGGATCTGGAAGGCATCCTTCAGGTTGCGGCGCTCGAAGTCCGACAGATTCTCGGGCTCGATATTGTTGTCCGGCTCGGCGCCCGCCTCCACATCCAGCGCCTGGTGACGAATACGCACAGTGGCGATAAATTCCATGGCATCGCGCAGATCCGGGCCCCGCCCCTTGGGCAGTATGTTCGACTCGATCACATCGTTCAGCCGGTCGAAGGAATTGTGTGCCTTGGAGCCCACCGCCAGCGCATGTACCCGGATCAGGTCTGCCAGCGGCGCCGTGCCCCGCCGCTTGAGGTTAATGGAGTTGTTGTGCTTGCCGTCCTGCTCCATCACGAATTCCTTGAAAAAACCGAGTGGCGGCGTACGCCCCAGGGCGTTACGCGCCATGCTGGCCAGAAAACGCGGACTGCGCTTGGCCCGACGCGAGATAAAGGCATTCAATTGCTCGGCCCACTCGATTTTGCCGTAAACCCCGTCCAGGTCGAAGAATATGGAGCTGTTGAGCAAGGTTCGCGGGTTGGGATTGTCAATCCAGTCGCCGAAACACTGTTCCCACTGGCGACGGGTTTTCTGCCACTCCACATTGGTGGCCATGATATCCCCGGTGCAATAGCTGTAACCGCAGGCAGCCAGACCATCGCAGACCCGTTTGGCCAGGGCGGCAAAATAAGGACCGTGTTGAGCGGGCTCAAAGCGGTTATCGAGAATAATGGCATTGTCCTGATCGGTCACGATCAGCTGCTCGTCCCGCGCCATCGACCCCAACGCCAGAAAGCAGTAAGGCACAGGCGGCGGGCCCAGCTCGGCCTCGGCCAGCTCCAGCAGTCGCTGCTTGAAGCTGCGACCAATGCCGGCCATGGCGGTGCCTATCATCTGCGAGTTGGCGTCTTCGTTCACCATGCGCACGAAGCAGGCCTTCACATCGTCGGCAATGGCCGCCAGCTCGTCGGCGTTCTGTGCCCGAAAAATGTGTCGCACCACAAAGAGACTGCTGCGTGACTCGTGGCGCATCACGTCCGACAGGGCAATCACGCCGACCGGCTTGCCCTTGTGCAGTATGGGCAGATGGTGCAGGTTATAGCGCAGCATGATCAGCATGGCTTCAAACACGAACCGACCGCTTTCGAGCGCCACCAGTTCCGTCGACATCACCTCCTCCACCCCGGCCTCGGCCGACAGGCCCGCCGCCAGCACCCGGGTACGCAGATCCCGGTCGGTCAGAATACCGGCCACCCGTTCGTCGTCGGTCTGAGGGTCGGGGTGCAGCACCAGAATGGACGACACTCCTTCTTCGGTCATCTTCTGCGCCGCTTCCAGTACCGTGGCCGATAGCGCAATGGTCACCGGCTCGCGGGAGATCAGCTCGCGCACCGTCGAGGTCAGCAATTCATCGCCACCCTCCTGGCGGGAGACCGCCTGCCGCAGCCGGGTTCTGTCTTCCACTTCCACGAAGTCGGCAAAGGACTCAAAGCCCTCGTAAAGCTCGTTGAACAGCGCCTCGGGCAGGCAGTAGACCAGGGTGTCTTCCAGCGCGGTGGCCGACATTCGCACCCGATTGTTCATCAGCAGTCCCATCTGGCCGAACAGGCTGCCCTCGCTCAGGCGATTATGCAGCTCGCCGCTACGACGATACATCTCCACCGCACCACTGCGGATCAGATACAAGTCATGCACTTGATCCCCGTAATTAAGAATCGCGGTTCCGGCCCGGTAATAGGCAATTTCTATCTGCCCGGCGATATGCGCCAGGGTGTCTTCCTCCAGCATATCGAAGGGAGGAAAGCGGCGAATAAACCCCAGTATTTCAAGTTGCTCTGCTTCCATAACCAGACTCACTCAATACAAAAATAGAAAAAAGGCAGACGGGATGTCCCCCGCCTGCCTTTATACCGTCCAGACCCTGGTTTGGCCCGGAACTCAGCTCGCTCTTGGCTCCGATGCCAGCCCCTTGATCAGGGACACACACGATACCAGTAGCACTATGGTGAAGGGGAAGCCGGTCGATACCGCCATCGCCTGCAGCGCGGCAAGACCGCCGCCCAGCATCAGGGCTATGGCCACCAGACCTTCAAAGGTACACCAGAACACCCGCTGCGGTTTGGGCGAGTTGACCTTGCCGCCGGAGGCAATGGTGTCGATAACCAGGGAGCCGGAGTCGGACGAGGTCACGAAGAACACCACCACCAGAATGATACCGATAAAGGAGGTGATCTGCGCCAGCGGCAACGCATCCAGCATGATAAACAGCTGCAGCGGCACCGCGGCTTCGGCCACCGCCTGATAACCGTCGTTCACCAGCTGGCTGATGGCGGTACCGCCGAAGGCGGTCATCCACAGCACACAGGCGGTAGAAGGTATCAGCAGCACCGACACCAGAAACTCGCGTACGGTACGACCACGAGACACCCGGGCGATAAACATGCCGACAAACGGCGACCAGGAAATCCACCAGGCCCAGTAGAAGGCAGTCCAGCCCTGGGAATAATTGGCGTCTTCACGCTCGAACGGCATCGACAGCGCCGGCAGATGTTCCAGATAAGATGCCATGTTGGAGAAAAAACCGCTCAGTATGAGCAATGTCGGCCCGACAATGATCACGAACAGCAGCAGCAAGGCCGCCAGTGCCATGTTGATCTCGGACAGCCGTTTCACCCCGGCATCCAGTCCAGCCAGTACCGACACCAGCGCAATGGCGGTAATGACGATCACCAGCACGATTTCGGTGGTGGTGCCCGTTGGCAGTCCGAACAGAAAGTTCAGGCCGGCACTGGCCTGAGAAGCACCGAAGCCCAGCGAGGTCGCCAGGCCGAACATGGTGGCAATGACCGCCAGAATATCGATAAGATGACCCGGCCAGCCCCAGACCCGCTCGCCCAGCAGCGGATAGAAGACGGAACGTACCGTCAGCGGCAACCCCTTGTTGAAGGAGAAGATCGCCAGCCCCAGCGCCAGTATCGCGTAAATACCCCAGGGATGCAGTGCCCAGTGGTAAATGGTGGCCGCCATGCCCAGGCTTCTGGCGGCGTCGGCATCACCCAGTGCCGCCCCCAAGGGCGCCCAGTCGGTGCGCACCCCGTTTTCGATGCTGATGCCGCCGAAGGCGCTGCCGAAATGTGACAAGGGCTCGGACACGCCGTAGAACATCAGGCCGATACCCATACCGGCGGCAAACAACATGGAGAACCAGCCAATATAGGTAAAGTCGGGTGTGGCTTCGGTGCCGCCAATACGCACCTTGCCCAGGGGAGACACGATCAAACCCAGGCACACCAGCACAAAAATATTACCGGAACCGATAAAAAACCAGTCCAGGTTCGAGGTCAGCCAGCTACGCAGGTCGGAAAACAACGGCGCCACCTGATTCTGAAACGCCAGCGTCAGAAACACGAAGGCGACGATGGCCAGGCCCGAGATCATGAAGACCCGGTTGTGGATATCCAGTCCGAAGGGGCCTATCTGCAGGGCAATGTTGTCCTGCCCCACCTGATAATCGGTATCGATGGGATTCACCTTCCCTTCCGGGGCGATCACATCATGATTGTCTTTATCTGTCATTGCTCAGATCCCTTGCACCCTAAGTCATTAGAGTTGTAATGAAACACGCGGTAAAGTTAACACAAAAAACGCGATAACTTCTTGAATACAGAGCCAAGTGGTTACTTTGCAATCATTATGAAACGAAAAACAACAACCGTTCCCCCCTGTAACCTTTTGTTATATAAAGGGCGCCTGTGCCAGCCTGACTCCCACGGCCACACGCGCCCTTTATATAACAAAAGGTTACTTCAGGATAGCGGAGAAAAAGCGCCCTATGGCTCCGGCATGGGAGAATTCAGCAAGATGTCATACAGCGCCTGCGCGGCCACCGACAATTCATGATCCGCCCGGGCCACCATGCCCACCGCTTGTGCTATTACCGGATCCTTAAGCCGCACACAATGGGCTCCCAGTTCATGCATCTGTTTGATGCACAGCGCCGGCACCACGCTCACCCCAAGCCCGCAGCCCACCATACGGCCTATGGTAGTCAACTGATGACTTTCAAACGCCACCGGCAGGGTCAGTTTCTGCTGCCGCAGTTGTTGCTCCAGCATCAGACGTACCGCCGAGGGGCGTTGCAAGGCAATGAAAGGCTGCTCCAGCAATTGCCGCCAGCTCAGGGCCTGGTACTGCGCCAGCGGCGAACCGTCGGGCACCACGGCGACGAAGCGATCCCGATACAGCGGCGTAAACGCCAGGCCAGAGTCCGCGGCCGGCTCGAAGGTAATACCAAGCTCCACATGACCCTCTCGTACCAAATCGATCACCTGTTCGTTGATCACATCGCTGATGGTGACGTTGATGCCCGGATGACGGGTGCGAAATTCTCCCAGCAAGGGCGGCAGCAGATTGCCGGCAAAGGCAGGCATGGCCGCCAGCACCACCCGGCCCCGTTGCAGGGTAAAGCGCTGGCGCAGCTCGTCTTCGGTATTGTCCCACTCCACCAGCAAGCGCCGGGCCAGAGGCAACAAGGCCTCGCCCTCGGGGGTCAGCCGTACCTGGCGGGTGGTGCGGATGAGCAGGCGCCCGCCCAGATCGTCCTCCAGCCCCTTTATGGTCAGACTCAGCGCCGACTGGGACAGAAACAGCCGTTCACCGGCCTGGGCAAAATTCAGGGTCTGTGCCACCGCCAGAAAGGCCCGCAATTGTTTAACCGTCATTTTTGATTCCGCCTTTACTCACCCCTACTCCTCACCGGCCACAACCGAGACCGATATTCATTTAAAAAACTCATCAATCAATCACAAAATCAAACTTAACAAATAAATAACCCATGCGATACTCGACAGCAACAACTCATATCCGACGGTGCACAAACAAGAGGGAACTGTGATGGCAGGTTTCGATAAACGAGTACACAGCTACCGGGAAGCCCTGGCAGGGCTGGAAGATGGCATGACGGTACTGGCCGGTGGTTTCGGTCTCTGCGGTATACCCGAAAACCTGATCGCCGAGATCAAGCGCAAGGGCACCCGGGAGCTGACCATGGTGTCCAACAACTGCGGCGTGGACGGCTTTGGTCTGGGACTGCTGCTCGAAGACCGGCAAATCCGCAAGATGGTCGCCTCTTACGTGGGCGAAAACGCCCTGTTCGAGCAACTGTTGCTCAGCGGCGAGCTGGAAGTGGAGCTGACGCCCCAGGGTACCCTGGCGGAAAAAATGCGCGCCGGCGGCGCCGGCATTCCCGCCTTCTTTACCGCCACCGGCTATGGCACCGCCATCGCCGAAGGCAAGGAAGTGCGCGAGTTCAACGGCCGCCCCCATATTCTGGAGCCGGCCATCACCGGTGACTTTGCCATCGTCAAAGGCTGGAAGGCCGACCACTACGGCAACGTGATTTATCGTCACACCGCCCGCAACTTCAACCCGCTGGCCGCCACCGCCGGAAAAATCACCGTGGTGGAAGTGGAAGAAATCGTCGAGCCCGGCACCCTGGAGCCCAGCCAGATCCACACGCCCGGCATCTATGTGAACCGCATTATCTGCGGCCAGTTCGAAAAACGCATCGAGCAGCGCACCCTGCGTGCCTGATCCTGCTTTCGTTTCTTCCACCGCTGTTATCAAGGAGAACATCTCATGGCGCTAACCCGTGAACAAATGGCCCGGCGCGTTGCCCGCGAATTGCACGACGGATTTTACGTCAACCTGGGCATCGGCATTCCCACCCTGGTCGCCAACTATGTGCCCGAGGGCATGGAAGTGATGCTGCAGTCCGAAAACGGCCTGCTCGGCATGGGCTCCTTCCCCACCGAGGCGGAGCTGGATGCCGACATGATCAACGCCGGCAAACAAACGGTCACCGCCCGGGTCGGCGCCTCCATTTTCGACTCGGCAGAGTCTTTCGCCATGATCCGCGGCGGTCATGTGGACCTGACCGTGCTCGGCGCCTTCGAAGTGGACGTGCAGGGCAACATCGCCTCCTGGATGATACCGGGCAAGCTGGTCAAGGGCATGGGCGGCGCCATGGATCTGGTGGCCGGGGCCGACAACATCATCGTCACCATGACCCACGCCTCGAAAAACGGCGACTCCAAGCTGCTGCCCCTGTGCTCCCTGCCGCTGACCGGCGCCGGTTGCATCAAGCGGGTGCTGACCGATCTGGCCTATCTGGAAATCGAAGACGGTGCCTTCATCCTCAGGGAAAGGGCGCCCGGCGTCAGCGTAGAAGAAATCGTCGCCAAGACCGCCGGCAAGCTGATCGTGCCCGCTCGGGTGCCCGAAATGACCTTTGCCGACTGAGGCTTGTACCGACAGAAGCTTGTACCGACAGAGGAATGTGCTCTTGTTTCCCTGCTATGCCGGCATCATGGGCATGATCATGGGCTTGATAAAAAAAGCGCCTTAACGGCGCTTTGGGATAGCTCTCGTTTCTTGCCGATCAGGCTTTTTGCGCCAAGACTGCATCGATGTCCGCCGCCGAGTGACGCTCGGCCAGGGCCTCTCCCGGCTCGTCACTGGTACGATTAACGATGCGCCCTCTCTGTACCGCAGGCCGTGCGGCAATCTCTTTCGCCCAGCGTAATACATGAACATAACTGGCGGCATCGATAAACTCGGCGGCATCATACGCCCGCCCCAGCACCAGGTTGCCATACCAGGGCCAGATGGCCATATCGGCAATGCTGTAGTCGTTGCCGGCAATATACGGCTTGTCTGCCAGTTGCTGGTCCAGCACATCGAGCTGGCGCTTGGTTTCCATGGTGAAACGGTTAATGGCGTACTCTATTTTCACCGGCGCATAGGCATAAAAATGGCCAAAGCCACCGCCCAGATACGGCGCCGAACCTTGTAGCCAAAACAGCCAGTTCAGGGTTTCGGTACGTGCGGCAATATCGGCCGGCAAAAAGTGACCGAACTTGTCTGCCAGATACAACAGTATGTTGCCGGACTCAAACACCCTGATGGGAGCATCCGTCGAACAGTCCAGCAAGGCGGGAATTTTGGAGTTGGGGTTTATCTCCACAAAGCCGCTGGAGAACTGATCTCCGTCGCCAATGCTGATCAAATGCGCATCGTACTCGGCATCCGTGATGCCCAGCGCCAGCAGTTCTTCCAGCAGAATAGTGACTTTTTGGCCATTGGGCGTGCCCATGGAGTACAGCTGCAGCGGATGCCTGCCCCTGGGCAAGGCGTTATCGTGGGTGGCACCCGATACCGGACGGTTGGTTTTTGCCCAGGTGCTGCCATCGTCTTCCGGCACAGTCCACACGGTGGGAACGTGATATTCACGGGTCATACAGGCTCCTGTCAACACTATGGTTTTTATGCTTATGCAAGTAATACGACCACTTTAACAAAAAGGCCTGCGATTGCAGGCCTTTTCATTGGTTCGTTTGCTTTGTCAGCCCAGGTGTTTCAGCAACACGTCGGCAAACTGGGCCGGTACTTCTACCGAGGGCACATGGCCCACTTGCTCCAGGATAACCGGCTCGCCGGCACCGGCGCACTGGGCCAGGTTGCGCAGCGACTCGGGCGGGGTGGCCAGATCGTCACTGCCGCCCAGCAGCTGCAGAGACACGCCGTGGCCCTGCAGTTGCTCGCTGAAGTTGGCCTCGCCCAGCATTTCGCACAGCAGGGCGTAGCTGTTGGCATCGCCCCGGCCCATGATGGTGTTCCAGCCGGCCAGCAGGGCGGGCTGGGCCGCACAGGCGGCAGGACCAAACCAGCGCGGCACTATGTCCACGGCCATGCTCACCAGGCCCCGTTCCCGCACGGCGGCGGCCCGGGTTTGCCAGGCGTCACGGGTGCCGATTACCGCACCTGTGTTGGTGAGGGTGGCGGACAGCAGGCGCTCGGGGTGGGCGCTCAGCAGTTGCTGACCGATCACGCCACCGATGGAGGTGCCGGCAAAGTGGAAGCGCTCAGCGCCGGCCACCTCGGCCAGGGCCAGGGCTTCCGCCGCCAGGCTGGCGGGGGTGATTTCATCGCCGCTCCAGGCGGCGCTGCTGCCGTGACCGGGCAGGTCCCAGGTCAGCACGCGGTATTGGGGCAGCAGGGCGGGCAGCAGGTCATCCCACACCGCCTGACTCATGCCCAGGGGGTGTGCCAGCACGACCAGCGGCAGTTCGGCGTCGCCCAGCAGGCGGTAGCCAACGGCGCGGCCATTGATGTTCAGAAAAGACATTCGGCCTCCTAACAAGTAAAAAGAAAGGCCGGCCAACGCCGGCCTTTCGGGCAGATAAGGGGTTGCGCTGTGATTAAACGCGCTCGATCAGGGTGGCGATACCCTGACCCACGCCCACACACATGGTGCACAGGGCCAGACGCTTGTTCTGGCGGTGCAGTTCATGGGCGGCGGTCTGCAGCAGACGGGCGCCGGACATGCCCAGCGGGTGACCCAGGGCGATGGCGCCGCCGTTGGGGTTGACCCGGGCGTCGTCGTCCTTCAGACCCAGCTCGCGCATGCAGGCCAGAGCCTGGGCGGCAAAGGCTTCGTTGAACTCGAACAGGTCGATGTCGTCCATGGTCAGGTTGTGCTGAGCCAGCAGCTTCTGCACCGCCGGGATCGGGCCGGCGCCCATGATGCGCGGCTCAACGCCGGCGGTGGCCATGCCCAGTACCTTGGCCATCGGCTTGAGACCGTGACGTTCCACTGCCTCTTCACTGGCGATCAGCATGGCGGCGGCGCCGTCGTTGACGCCGGAGGCGTTACCGGCGGTCACGCTACCACCTTCGCGGAACGGGGTCGGCAGCTTGGCCAGCTTCTCGACCGTGGTGCCCGGACGCAGGTGCTCGTCGTCGGCGAAGATCAGCGGCTCCTGCTTGCGGCGCGGAATTTCTATCGCCACGATTTCCTCGGCAAAGCGACCGTTGCGCTGGGACTCGGCGGCCTTTTCCTGGGAGCGGGCGGCAAAGGCGTCCTGATCTTCCCGGGAAATGTTGAACTGCTCGGCGAGGTTCTCGGCGGTTTCCGGCATGGAGTCCACGCCGCACTGGGCCTTCATCAGCGGGTTGATAAAGCGCCAGCCGATGGTGGTATCTTCTATTTTCTGACCACGAGTAAAGGCGGAGTCTGCCTTGCCCATCACATAGGGCGCACGAGACATGGACTCCACGCCACCGGCCAGCACCAGATCCAGCTCACCGGCCTTGACGGCGCGCACGGCGGTGCCAACGGCATCCATACCGGAGCCGCACAGGCGGTTGATGGTGGTGCCGGGCACGCTTACCGGCAGACCGGCCAGCAGGGAGGACATGCGGGCCACGTTGCGGTTGTCTTCACCGGCCTGGTTGGCACAGCCCATGATGACTTCGTCGATGGCGGCCGGGTCCAGATTCGGCGCCTGAGCCAGCACGGCTTCAAACACGCGGGCGGCCAGGTCGTCGGGACGAACCGCCGCCAGGGTGCCGCCAAAGCGGCCGATGGCGGTGCGGCGGGGATGACACAGATATACCGGCTTCATTGAGCATCCTCCTTAGAGATCGGCTTGGCGTGATGCGCGGCGGTTCTGGCCTTGAGATCACGCAGTATGGCCAGTTCTTCGGCGTTCGGCTCGGGGGTCTGCGCCAGCTCGTCGGCAAAGCGTACCGCCCAGCCGGTGGCTTCGGTAACCTGCTCGCGGGTCACGCCCGGGTGCAGGGACACCACAGTCAGTTCCTTGGTGTCGGCATCGGGGGCCATCACGCACAGGTCGGTGATCACCTTGGTCGGGCCACGGCCGATGTTGGGCACACCGTCACGGCCCTTGCCGTCGCGGCCGTAGCCCAGGGTGGTGATGAAGTCGACCGCTTCCACAAAGGCGCGCGGCGAGTGCTTCAGGGTGATGAACACTTCCTTGGCGTTGGAGGCGATTTCGGGGGCGCCACCGCCACCGGGCAGCCGTACCTTGGGCGCCTGGTAATCACCAATCAGGGTGGTGTTGAGGTTGCCGTACTTGTCTACCTGCGCGGTACCCAGGAAGCCCACGTCGATGTGACCGCCCTGCAACCAGTAACGGAACATTTCGGGTACCGCTACCGTGGTCAGGGCCGACTCGCACAGCTCGCCGTCACCGATGGACAGCGGCAGTATTTCAGGCTTGGTCTGCAGGGTGCCGGATTCATAGATCAGGGTCACATCGGGCGCGTGGGTCAGACGTGCCAGGTTGGCCGCCTCGCTGGGCAGGCCGATACCCACAAAACAGGTCATGCCGTTGCTCAGGGCACGAGCGGCGGTCACCGTCATCATTTCGGAAGCGTTATATTCGAGTGTCATTAGGCTTGCCCTCCCTGGTTATAGACATTTTCTTGCAGCCAGTTGTTGAAGCTGTCGCGATCTCGTGCGATCGCATCCCATTCTTTATAAAAACTGTTGTCACGCGGGTAGTAACCGTGCGCATAAGACGGCGCGGCGCCTCGCTTCACCACGGCAATGGCATCGATGGCCCAGCCCGGGATCACGCAGGCATTGGGATCGGCCTGCAGGTCGTCGACGATTTCCTCGACGGTCACTATGCTGTGCTTCGCCGCCAGCACCGCTTCTTTCTGTACGCCGACGATGCCGGATACCAGCACGTTGCCCTGCCGGTCGGCACGCTGGGCATGCACAATGCTCACATCGGGTCGCACGGCGGGAACGGCCGCCAGTCGCTCACCGGTGAAGGGGCATTCAATAAAGCGGATCTGCGGGTTGACCTTGGGCAGGTCGCTGCCGATGTAACCGCGCAATACCGCCAGCGGCAGACCCGCTGCGCCCGCTTCATAGGCGCAGGCCATGGCCGCGTGACTGTGTTCGAAAATTTCGAGCGGCTTGGGATAGCCCTTTTCAACCGCATCGCGCAGACGATGCAGGGAACCCACGCCGGGGTTTCCGCCCCAGGAGAAGATCAGGCGCTTGGCACAACCGGCACCAATCAACTGATCATAAATAATATCGGGGGTCATGCGGATCAGCGTGAGATCCTGCTTTTCCTGCCGAATAACTTCATGACCCGCCGCAAAGGGGATCAGGTGAGTAAAGCCTTCCATGGCGATGGTAGCGCCATCCTGGACATAGTGAGCAACTGCGTCGTGCAAGCTCATAAAGTTGGCCATGAGTATTTGCCTCCCTGAGTAAAATCAAAAGTTCGTATAACGAACTATATGTTTGCATTGCGAACATAATTACACTGTTTTATTTATCTCGCAAACCCAAAATGGTTATTCACGCTCTCAGGTAACTTTAAGTAACTGTAAGTAACTGTAAAACATGTGAATATTTTTTAGCTTTGCGTGAAACTTTCAAAATAAGATAAATTATTCATGTGGTATGTTCGCATTGCGAACTTTTGTTATCATCAATTGCCCAGCACTTCCGCCGACTGCGACAGGAAAGACAACATGATAGAAGATAACAAACTCAGCCCGGACGATCGGGATTTCGTTACCGCCCTGGCCGGCGGGTTGGCAGTATTACAGGCGTTCGATCAAAACACCCCCCGTATGACCCTGAGCGAAGTGGCGGTCAAAACCGGCATGAACCGGGCCAAGGCCCGCCGTTTTCTGCTGACCCTGCATGCGCTGGACTACCTGAAAAAACAGCATCGTCATTTTGAACTGACTCCCAGGGTGCTGCAACTGGGCCATGCCTTTTTATCGGTTAATCGCTACGCAACCATGATCCAGCCCTATCTGGAAGACATTACCCGGGAAATACACGAGTCCACTTCTCTCGGCATCCTGGACGGCGACGAAGTGGTGTATATGGCGCGCTCTGCGGCGGAACACCGTTTGATGGCCATCCAGCTATCGGTAGGCACCCGCCTGCCCGCCGCCTACACCTCGATGGGCCGGGTGCTGCTGGCCCATCTGCCCGCCCCCCAACTGGAATCCTTTCTGGGCAAGGTCCGGCTGCTGGCTCACACAGGGCGGAGCATCGTCGAGCCCGATGAATTGCGCAAGGTATTGGAAGCGGTGCGCCGGCAAGGCTATGCCATCGTCGATCAGGAACTGGACCCCGGCCTGCGCTCGGTGGCGGTGCCGGTGTTCGATCAGCAGGGCTTTCTGCTGGGCGCCATCAACATCAGTACCAACGCGGGACGCGTAAACATGGAAACACTGCGCGGACGCTTTCTGCCCCTGCTGCAGGAAAAAGCCAGCCTGATACGAAAGGCGGTCGGTTGAGATACAGCGGAGGCCGGGCGTTTGCCATGTCGCCCCCTCACCCTCATCCTCATCCCCACCCTCACCCTCACACATCAGGGATAACGTCCACTTAGCCGGTTTTCTACCAGCTCCGCCAGTATGGTATTCACCAACCGCATCACCGCATTGGGGTTTTCACTACGACGACGCGATGCGATCACCGGCGTGGTGATGTTCTCATCGGCCACCGACATAAATTCCACTCCCTCCCGGCGCAGCTTTTTCACCTGATCGGGCACCAGGGCAAAGCCCATGTCCGAGGCCACCAGCGACAGTGCCGTCTGCAGATCGTTGACTTGCTGGATAACCTGTATCTTCAGACCCCGACGATGAAACAACCCCAGCGCCATATCGGAAAAGTTGGGCCCGCTGCCGGTAGGAAACGCCACAAAGGGCACCTCCGCCAGCTGCTGCATGGTCGGCTTATTCCCGGTCAGGGGATGACCCGCGGGCAAGGCGGCAATCAAGGGTTCATTGAACAGCATCTCCTGCTTTACATCCGGATCATCGATACGTATCCGGCCAAAACCGATATCGATCTTGCCACTCTTGAGCGCCTCGACCTGCTCCTGGGTCTTCAGCTCGTGCAGCACGATTTCCAGATTCTTGTTACGACGCAGGCGCCGCACCATCAAGGGCAGTTGCCCATAGAACACCGACGGCACAAAGCCGATGGAAAATACCGTCTTGCGGTGCTGGGCCACCTGACGCGTGCCTTCGATGCTGGCCTCGAGCTTGTCCATGATGGTGTGCACCTGCTGCAGAAAATACTGACCGCCCTGGGTCAGCTCCAGCCCCCGGGATTTGCGAATAAAGAGCTGGACTTCCAGTTCCTCTTCCAACTGCTTGATCTGCCGGGTTAACGGCGGCTGGGCAATAAACAACTTTTCTGCGGCTCGGGTCAGGTTCAGCTCTTGTGCCACCACCACGAAATAACGCAGATGCCTTAACTCCATCCATACCTCCAGGGTATCACTTGCAACTTAATCAATATTGGCTCGCATCGATACAAGGCATGTAACCTTCGCGCAACAAAGCAAACATACCGCACCGGGAGATTACATGTCCGCTACCATCCAGTCCATCGAAGCTATTCTGGTCGACATACCGACCATACGCCCCCACAAGCTTTCCATGACCACCATGGGCGTTCAGACCATGGTTATCGTGCGCATGAAAGACTCCGACGGTCTGGAGGGGCTGGGTGAAGCCACCACCATCGGCGGCCTGGCCTACGGCCCGGAAAGCCCCGAGAGCGTGAAGCTGACCATAGACACCTATTTCAAGCCCCTGCTGCTGGGGCAAGCGGCTGACAATATCAATACCCTGCGGGTAAGGCTGAACAATGCCACCCGGGGCAACAGCCTGGCCAAGTCCGCCATCGAGACCGCCCTGCTGGATTTGCAGGGCAAGCGCCTGAACCGCCCGCTGTCCGAGCTGCTGGGCGGCGCCGTGCACCAGCATATTCCGGTGCTCTGGACCCTGGCCAGCGGTGATACCGCCAAGGATATCGACGAGGCCAAAGGCCTGATCGCCGCCAAGCGCCACTGCGATTTCAAGCTGAAGATCGGCAGCCGTGCCCTGATGGACGACGTGCGCCATGTGGCGGCGATCAAGGCCGCCGTCGGCGACAGCGCCAGCGTGCGGGTCGATGTCAACCAGGCCTGGGATGAAAGCACCGCCGCCCGGGGCATGGCCGAGTTGCAGGCCGCCGGTATCGATCTGGTGGAGCAGCCGACCCCGATGAAGGATCATGCGGCCCTGGTTCGCCTGTCCGAGAAGTTCCATCTGCCCATTCTGGCCGACGAAGCCGTGGCCGATGCCACCGACATGTTCAGCCTGGCCGCCGCCGGCTTTGCCGGCGCCGTGGCCCTGAAAATTGCCAAGGCCGGTGGCCCGCTGCAGGCATTGAAGGTCGCCAATGTGGCCAGCGCCGCCGGTATCGGCCTCTATGGCGGCACCCTGCTGGAAGGCACCATCGGTAGCGTCGCCGCCCTGCATGCCTGGTCCACCCTCGACAAGATTCACTGGGGCACCGAAATGTTCGGCCCGCTGCTGATGAAGGACGACATCGTGGTCAAGCGGCTAAACTTCCATGACAACGGCGTGACCCTGCCCACCGGCCCCGGCCTGGGCGTCGAGATAGACGAAGACAAGCTGAATCATTATCGCCGGAAATAAACCGCCGGACCCCGGCACCCGTCGCAACGATTACCATACGGAGAAAGACACATGCTGTTCAAAGTCGAGATGAAGGTCAATATTCCCCAAGATATGCCGGCCGAAGTGGCCGCCGAGATCAAGGCCCGGGAAAAGGCCTACGCCCAGGAGCTGCAGGCCCAGGGTAAATGGCGCCACCTGTGGCGCGTTGCCGGCAGCTACGCCAACGTGAGCATCTTCGATGTGGCCGACAACGCCGAACTGCAGGATCTGATCAGTGCGCTGCCGCTGTTTCCCTACATGGACATCAGCGTCGCGCCCCTGTGCCGGCACCCGTCTTCCATCCATCAGGATGATCGTTAATCACTCAGTTCCGATAATTAGTAATAAAACAGGACCAGTCAGGAGACAGAGCAATGTCAGTAAAAACCATGCACACCCAGGAAGTCAAAGAACTGCTGGAAAAGGTAGCCGGACTCAACCAGGAAGGCGGTAACGACCGGGTCAAGACCATCGTTCACCGTGTAATGCACGACCTGTTCCAGATCGTTGAAGATCTGGACATCACTCCCGATGAGTTCTGGCGCGCCATTTACTACATCAACGACCTGGGCAAGAACGGCGAAGCCGCCCTGCTGGCCCCGGGCATCGGTATTGACAAGTACCTGGATATCCGCATGGATGCCGAAGACGAGCAGGCCGGCCTGGCCGGCGGTACCCCGCGCACCATCGAAGGTCCCCTGTATGTGGCCGGCGCCCCGGTATCCGAAGGCTTCGCCCGCATGGACGATGGCACCCAGGATAGCGAAACCATGATCCTGACCGGTGTGGTCACCGATCAGGACGGCAAGCCCCTGCCCAACACCAAGGTTGAAATCTGGCACGCCGACCTCAAGGGTGGCTACTCCTACTTCGACAAGTCCCAGAGCGAGTACAACCTGCGTCGCACCATTATGACTGATGCCGAAGGCCGCTACACCGCCCAGAGCATCATTCCGTCAGGCTACGGCTGCCCGCCCGAAGGCGCCACCCAGGCCCTGCTGAACCTGCTGGGTCGTCACGGACAGCGTCCGGCGCACATTCACTACTTTGTGTCCCAGCCGGGCTACAAGCACCTGACCACCCAGATCAACCTGTCCGGTGACGAATACACCTACGACGACTTCGCCTTCGCCACCCGCGAAGAGCTGGTCTGCGACGCCGTGCGCATCGAAGACAATGCTGCCGCCGAGCAATACGGCCTGAACAAGCCGTTCACCAAGGTGGAATTCAACATTCAGCTGGTTGCCTCCGACAAGCCCGAGCACCAGCAGCGCCACGAGCGCCTGCGCGCCCTGGAAAGCTAAGCGACCGGACACAAAATTTTTAATACCACGCTGTGTGTGGACCGACCGCCTGCTGCCAGCAGGCGGTCGGGTATCACAGAGGCCCGAACAGGCCGACAGCGCCAGATGGAGTAAGGAAACATGACTCGCCAACTCGACCGACTCGAAAAGAAGATCCGGGGCGCAGTAGAAGCCGACCCGGCCACCGGCCACTATCGCTGTGACCGTGGCGTCTTCAACGATCAGGAACTGTTCGACCTGGAGATGAAACACATCTTCGAAGGCAACTGGGTGTACCTGGCCCACGAAAGCCAGCTGGAAAATCCCGGTGACTACTACACCGCAACCATTGGTCGCCAGCCGGTAGTGGTTACCCGCTCCAAGGAAGGCGAGCTGCAGGCGTTGCTGAACACCTGTTCTCACCGTGGCGCCACCCTGTGCCGCAAGAAGCAGGGCAACAAGACCTCCTTCACCTGCCCCTTCCACGGCTGGACCTTCAAGAACGACGGCAAGCTGCTGAAAGCCCGCGATCAGAAGAAGGGCGGCTACCCGGAGAGCTTCAACACCGACGGTTCCCACGATCTGAAGCGCCTGCCGAAGTTCGAGTCTTACCGCGGCTTCCTGTTCGGCAGCCTCAATGCGGACGTACTGCCGCTGACCGAGTATCTGGGTGAAACCACCAAGATCATCGACAACATCGTCGATCAGGCCGAAGACGGTATCGAAATCCTGCGCGGCAGCTCTACCTATACCTACGAAGGCAACTGGAAGCTGACCGCCGAAAACGGCGCCGATGGCTACCACGTGGGCACAGTGCACTGGAACTACCTGTCCACCATGGGCCAGCGCAACTACGACAAGGGCGGCACCGAGGCGGTGGATGCCAAGAGCTGGTCCAACGAGGGCGGCTTCTATGGCTTCGAGCATGGCCACATGATGCTGTGGACCCGACTGACCAATCCGGAGGTACGTCCGGTTTACAGCCAACTCGAACAGCTGCAGGAAAAAGTGGGCGAGGCCCGTGCCGATGCCATCGTCAACACCACCAAGAACCTGTGCCTGTACCCCAACGTCTACCTGATGGATCAGTTCTCCACCCAGATCCGGGTGCTGCGCCCGATTTCCGTCAACAAGACCGAAATCACCATCTATTGCTGGGCACCCAAGAACGAGCCGGCTGCCGAACGGACCAAGCGTCTGCGCCAGTACGAAGACTTCTTCAACGTCAGCGGCATGGGTACGCCGGACGATCTGGAAGAGTTCCGTGCCTGCCAGGAAGGTTATTCGGCAAGCGGCCTGAAGTGGAACGACATGAGCCGTGGCGCTGCCCACTGGATTGAAGGTCCGGATGCCGGTGCCAAGGCCATCGACCTCAAGCCGATTCTCAGCGGTACCAAGCCGGAAGACGAAGGCCTGTACGTGACCCATCACCAGCATTGGGTCAAAGAAATGCTGCAGGCGGTCGAAGCCGAGCGCGCCCAGCTGATTTCCATCACTTCCATGGAGGACTCCGAATGAACTTTGAACAAATTCAGGCGTTTATCTACCGTGAAGCCCGCCTGCTGGACGACCGTCAGTGGGACGAGTGGCTCAAGTGCTACAGCGAAAACGTAGTGTACTGGATGCCGGCATGGGACGACGAAGACCAGCTGACCGAGAACCCCCTGACCGAGATTTCACTGATTTATTATCCGAATCGTGATGGCCTGGAAGATCGGGTGTATCGGATCAAGACCGAACGTTCCGGTGCCAGCTCCATGCCGGAGCCGCGCACCACTCACCTGACCAGCAACCTGGAGATCCTGTCCCGGGAAGGCAACGAGGTGAAACTGCGCTTCAACTGGCAGACCAACAGCCATCGCTACCACAAGACCGAAACCTTTTTCGGTACCTCCTTCTATACCCTGGATATCGGCGGCGAACAGCCCCTGATCACCGAGAAGAAGGTAGTTCTGAATAACGATTACATCAATCAAGTGATTGATATCTATCACCTGTAATTGGTGGGGAGAAAGAAAATGAGTTACAACATCGCGCTCAATTTTGAAGACGGCGTTACCCGCTTCATCAGCTGTAATGAAGGGGAAACCGTACTGGATGCGGCCTACCGCAACCAGATCAACCTGCCGATGGACTGCTCTGATGGCGTGTGTGGCACCTGCAAGGGCAGTTGCCACCAGGGCCAGTTCGAGCTGGGCGACGAGTACATCGACGAGGCGCTGACCGACGAAGAAGCGGCCGAAGGCAAGATCCTCACCTGCCAGATGGTACCGTCCAGCGACTGTGTGGTGGAGATCCCCGCCGCCTCCACCCTGTGCAAGACCGGCATCGCCAGCCTCACCGGCACAGTGGTCGAAGTCAACCTGATTTCTCCGACCGCCATCGAACTGAAACTGACCGCAGACGACGATATTGCCTTTCTGCCGGGCCAGTACGTGAACATCCAGGTGCCGGGCACCAAGGAAGTTCGCGCTTATTCGTTCAGCTCCAAGCCCGGCAGCCGGGAACTGAGCTTCCTGATCCGCAATGTGCCGGGCGGCCTGATGAGCAGTTATCTGGTCGGTCAGTGCAAGGCCGGCGACAAGCTGACCCTGACCGGTCCCATGGGCGTGTTCTACCTGCGTCCGGTCGCCCGCCCCGTGCTGATGCTGGCCGGCGGTACCGGCCTGGCACCCTTCATGGCCATGCTGGAGCACCTCAAGGCCGAAGGCACCGACCAGCCGACCCACCTGCTCTACGGGGTCACCAACGACGACGATCTGGTGTGTGTCCAGGCGCTGGAGCAATTCGCCGCCGAGGTTGAGAATTTCAGCTTCAAGACAGTGGTTGCCAGCGCCGACAGTGCTCACCCGCTCAAGGGCTATGTGACCAACCATATGGAAGACGCCCCCATCAATCATGGCGAAGTGGACGTCTACCTGTGCGGTCCGCCCCCCATGGTGGATGCGGTACTGGGCTACTTCCGTGCTCAGGGCATTGAACCCACCTCGTTCCATTACGAGAAGTTCAGCCCCAGCGTCTCCGCAGAGGCGGTAGCATGAAGCCGCGTTTCACCGACAAGGTCATGGTGATCACCGGTGCCGCCCAGGGGATCGGGCGGCGGGTGGCCGAACGGGCGGCGGAAGAAGGTGCACGCCTGGTACTGGTTGACCTGGCCGATTACGTGCACGAGCTGGTGGCGGACCTGAACCGGCAGGGGGTCGAGGCCATCGCGGTGCAGGCCAACCTGGAAACCTGGGACGGCGCTGACAGCGTGATGACCCGGGCCGCCGAGCATTTTGGTGGTATCGACATTCTGGTCAACAACGTAGGCGGCACCATCTGGGCGCAGCCCTACGAACACTACAGCCCGGAGCAGATCCAGAAAGAGGTGCAGCGGTCGCTGTTTCCCACCCTCTGGTGCTGCCGGGCCGTGTTGCCGCACCTGCTGAAACGTGAAGGTGGCGTCATCGTCAATGTGTCTTCCGTGGCGACCCGCGGCCTGATGCGTGTACCCTACGCGGCGGCCAAGGGCGGCGTGAATGCCCTTACCGTGGCCCTGGCGTTCGAGTATGCCGAGCTGGGTATCCGGGTTAACGCCACCGCCCCGGGCGGCACCGAGGCGCCGCCCCGGTTGACCCCGCGCAATACCGAAGCGCAGGGCGAGCGGGAGCAGCAGTGGTACCAGACGCTGGTTGATCAAACCAAGGCCACCAGCCTGATGCATCGCTACGGCACCCTGGACGAACAGGCGGGGGCCATTTTGTTCCTCGCATCAGAGGATGCCAGCTACATCACCGGCACCATTCTCCCGGTCGCCGGCGGCGACTTGGGCTGACAAGCAGTAAAGGCTGCCCGAGGATGGGCAGCCTTTTTTTTGGCCCTCAGGGGCCAATCCCCACTCCTGGGTTAAGGAAAGAATACGGAGTAATACCGGATGAGACAGATAGATGTAAACCAGACCATAGACAATGCCAGCTTCACCCCCTTCCACTGGAAGGTGCTGTTCTGGTGTTCCCTCATTATTATTTTCGACGGCTACGACCTGGTTATCTACGGCGTGGTACTGCCGTTGCTGATGGACCAGTGGGCCCTCAACCCCTATGTGGCCGGCCTGCTCGGCAGCAGTGCCCTGTTCGGCATGATGTTCGGCGCCATGGGATTCGGCATGCTGTCGGACCGGCTCGGACGCAAGAAAACCATTCTTATCTGCGTGATGCTGTTCAGCGTCACCACCGTCATCAACGGCCTGGTCACCAATCCCTGGCAATTCGGCATCTTGCGCTTTATCGCCGGCCTGGGCATCGGTGGCGTTATGCCCAATGTGGTGTCCTTGATGAGCGAATACTCCCCGAAGAAAAGCCGCAGCACCTTGGTGGCGCTGATGTTCAGCGGTTACGCCGTGGGCGGCATGATGTCGGCCGGCCTGGGGATCTGGATAGTGCCCAACTACGGCTGGGAAATCATGTTCTATCTGGCTGCGGTCCCCATGCTGCTGCTGCCGCTGATGATAAAATACCTGCCCGAATCGGTCGCCTTCCTGATGGCGCAGAACCGCCGGGAAGAAGCCCGCGGCCTGCTGCAACAGGTTGATCCGGCTCAGCAGATCACCGACAAGGATGAGCTGGTCGTTCCCCCTGCCAACGTGCAGAAGGCGCCGGTACTGGAGCTGTTCCGCGGTGGTCGCACCCTGAGCACCCTGATGTTCTGGACCGCCTTCTTCTGCTGCCTGCTGATGGTGTATGCGCTGGGCTCCTGGCTGCCGAAACTGATGTCCGCGGCCGGTTACGAGCTGGGCTCCAGCCTGATGTTCCTGATGGTGCTGAACATCGGTGCCATCATCGGTGCCGTGGGCGGCGGCTGGCTGGCCGATCGCTTCTCGCTGCGCTCTGTGCTGGTGAGCTTCTTTCTGCTGGCGTCCGCCTCCCTGGTGTCGCTCGGTTATCCGCATCCGATGTGGCTGCTGTACAGCCTGATGGCCGTGGCCGGCGCCACCACCATTGGCTCCCAGATCCTGCTGTATGCCTATGTGGCCCAGTTCTACCCGGCCAACATTCGCTCCACCGCCCTCGGCTGGGCATCGGGCATCGGCCGTAACGGCGCCATCCTGGGCCCCATGCTGGGCGGTACCCTGCTGGCCCTGGCATTGCCACACCAGATGAACTTCCTGGCTTTGGCCGTGCCCGGCGCCATCGCGACCGTCGCCATCGCCCTGGTGGGTCGCCGCCAGGCTGTCGCCAACCAGGCAACCGATGGCACCAAAGTGGCCGCCGACAGCTGATTGCCGGCCAATGACTAAACAGCCCCGGTCTGTGCCGGGGCTTTTTTTATTGTTCACCCTTATTCCGAGGAGCTGAATTATGTCGTCTTTTCTGCGTGACTTGTCATTACCTGCCGTTGCCGCCGGCTTTCTTGCCGTGCTGGTGTCCTACGCCGGGCCACTTGCCATCTTTTTTCAGGCCGGCGCCAGTGCCGGGATCTCGGAACAGATGATGACCTCCTGGGTGTGGGCCATCTCTATCGGTGCAGCCATCTCCGGCATATTGCTGTCGTTCTGGCTCAAGGCACCCATAGTAACCGCCTGGTCGGCACCCGGCACTGCCCTGCTGGTCACCCTGTTTCCCGACTTGTCACTCAACGAAGCGATTGGCGCCTATGTGACGGCGGCCGCCATTACGCTGTTGATTGGGGTTTCCGGTCTGTTCGATACCGTGGTTCGCCTCATTCCCAAGGGCGTGGCCGCCGGCATGATGGCCGGTATTCTGTTTCAGTTCGGCGTGGGGGCCTTTACCGCCATGGAAACCTCGCCGGCCCTGGCCATCGGCATGCTCATTGCCTATGTGTTTTTTCGCCGAATGTGGCCCAAGTACACCCTGGTCCTGCTGCTGGTCGTCGGAATTATGCTGGCCGTGTGGTTTGAAGGTGCGTCCCTTTCCGGTATTCGCTGGGAGCTCGCCACGCCCCAATTCATCAGCCCGGAATGGACCCTGTCCTCCACCCTCAGCCTGGCCCTGCCGCTGGTGCTGGTTAGCCTGACCGGGCAGTTCCTGCCGGGTATGGCGGTGTTGCATAACGGCGGCTACCCAGTCAGCGCCAAACCGGTGCTCGGGGTGACCAGTCTGGTGTCGCTGCCCATGGCCCTGTTCGGCGGTATCAGCATCGTCGTGGCCGCCATTACCGCCGCTATCTGCGCCAGCAAAGACGCCCATGAAAAGCCCGAGCGTCGCTATGTTGCCGGCGTCTTCAACGGCGTTTTCTATTTGGTGGGCGGCCTGTTCGCCGGCACCATTGTCAGCCTGTTTACCTCCCTGCCCTCGGCCTTTGTCGCCGTATTGGCGGGCCTGGCCCTGCTTGGCGCCATTACCGGCAACCTGTTGACCGCCCTGGACAATGCCCGCGAACGCGAGGCCTCGGTGATTACCTTTATCGTGACCGCCTCGGGCCTGTCCTTGTACGGACTGTCATCGGCGCTGTGGGGCGTGGTGATCGGCTATGGGGTGCATCTGGTGCTGACCCAAAGCGTCGATATCACCGGCAAGGCTCGGTGGCTGGCGGTGTTGAACAGGAACCGGGAAGGTTAAAGGTTAAAGGTTATACCAATCGGATTGGCTATGTATGAGTTAACTGTGTCTACACTGTATTTATATACAGAAATATGGTGGGCCAGATTATGGAATGGTCTTATAAGGAGCTAGAG
>NZ_JAFBBE010000010.1 GCF_016907015.1 Oceanisphaera litoralis | reverse complement strand
TTGCCAACAAACTGGCACGTATTATCTGGGCCATGCTGGTCAGGCAGGAGCACTACCGTTCGGCCTGAGCAGGCAGCAGGCTCTGCAAAAAAAAAGACAGGTTTAGCAGGAAAAACAGGTTACATCACCCCGGTGAACTGCACGTGGAAATGACGTTAATGTGGTAACAGGTAAGACCGGCCCTTGCCAATGCTGAGTGAGTACTCGGAACCTGGATTCCGTAGGGACGATAACGCTGCAAGGGCGCGGCTCTCATTAGGGCCAGAGCAAGCCAGATGCTTGCTCATCAATACAGGCCGGATATACGTATGCAGTTTTATCCTGATTACCGAAAATAACGGAAACCCCACTTGCAGGAAGCGAGGTGTCCATATATGTACTCGTAGCGTGTCGTGGGAGACGGCTGTGTTGCCTCTGCGCTCGAATTCACAAGCGATGAGAACTTTGTGCAAATTGGTATGGTTCCCCCTCAAGCTGACAGACAATTTTGTTAAAAGCCCCTCTCGGGGCTTTATCCATTTATAACGAAAATGAGTATTTCATCATGATGCTGCATATTCCCGGCGTGCTCAGCGCCGAACAGCTGGCCGAATGCCGAGCGCGGCTGCTGGCCGCCCAATGGACCGACGGCAAAACCACCGCCGGCTTTCAGTCGGCCCAGGCCAAGCACAACCTGCAGTTGCCGGAAGACGACGAAACGGCGCGCGACATCGGCGAGCTGATCACCAGGGCCCTGGCCCGGCACCCGCTGTTTATCGCCGGTGCCTTGCCCGCCAACATTTTTCCGCCGCTGTTCAACTGCTACCAGGGCGGTCAATCCTTTGGTACTCACGTAGACAATGCCATTCGGGTAAACAAGACCACGGGAGAGCAGATTCGTACCGATCTGTCGGCCACCCTGTTTTTCTGCGAGCCCGACGAATATGACGGCGGCGAGCTGGTGGTGGAAGACAGCTATGGCGCCCACAGCGTCAAGCTGCCGGCCGGTGATCTGATCCTGTACCCGTCGAGCAGCCTGCACCAGGTGCTGCCGGTGACAAGGGGGGCACGCATCAGCTCCTTTTTCTGGATTCAGAGCATGGTGCGGGATGACGGTCAGCGCAGCCTGCTGTTCGATCTGGATACGAGCATCCAGAGCATCAATCAGCAGCTGGGGGCTGACAGCGAGACCAGCATTCGGCTGACCGGCGTCTATCACAACCTGCTGCGGCGCTGGGCGTTGTGATGGGGTTGAGGGAATAGGGAGCGGGGAAGAGGGAGTAGGGAATAGGGGGCGGGGAAGAGGAAGTAGGGAATAGGGGGTGAGGAAGAGGGAATAGGGAGTGGGGAATAGAGGGCGGCTTTCACCAGTCCCGATTCCCTAATCCCCAGTCCCGTTTTTACGCCTGCTGCGTTTCGGCGGCTTCTTCGGCCTGCGGCCGGCTCAGCGGCATGATGAGATTCATCAGGATGGCGGTGATACCACCGGCGGCAATGCCGGAAGAGAACACGTTCTTGATGAGCTCTGGCATGAATTGCAGTATGTCGGGGCGCTGGGCGATGCCGAGGCCCATGCCGAAGGAAATCGCCATGATGAAGAGGGCACGACGGTCCAGGCGCTCGCGGGACAGAATGCGTACCCCGGCGGCGGCGATGGAGCCGAACATCACCAGGGTGGCGCCACCCAGTACCGGCTCGGGAATGCGCTGCACCAGGGTGCTGATGGCAGGAAACAGGCCCATGAGCACCAGAATGCCGGCCACGAAGAAGCCCACATGACGACTGGCGACGCCGGTCATCTGGATCACGCCGTTGTTCTGGCTGAAGGTGGACACCGGAAAGGTATTGAAGACGGAGGCCAGGGAGGAGTTGATGCCATCACCCAGCACGCAGCCCTTGAGTCGACGCATGTAAACGGGGCCGCTGACTGGCTCGCCGGACACTTCCGAGGTGGCGGTGGTATCGCCGATGCCTTCCAGCGCCGTGATCAGAAACACCAGCACCAGCGGTATAAACAGCGAGGCGTCGAAACCCAGACCGTATTGCAGCGGAATGGGGAAGGCCATGGAGGGGAGGCTGCCTTCCAGCGGGGCCAGCTTGCCCATGGTCCAGGCCAGCAGGGTACCGGTGACCATGGCAACCAGAATGGACGACAACCGAACATAGGGATTACGGCTGCGGTTCATCAGGATAATGATGCCCAGCACGGTACCGGCGAGGGCCAGGTTGTCGAGCGCGCCGAAGGTGCCGCCGGCGATGGCACCGAAACCGCCACCGATGGAGGTCAGGCCCAGTTGGATCAGGGTCAGGCCTATCAGGGTGACGATGATGCCGCTGACCAGCGGCGAGATGACGCGACGGGCCAGGTGCAGAAAACGCGAGAGGATCATCTCGGTGGGCGCGGCCAGCAGGGCGGTGCCGAAAATGGCGGCCAGCATGGCTTCGGTGGTGACGCCACCGTCTTTCATGGCCAGGCCGCTGGCGATGATGGGGCCGAGAAAATTGAAGCTGGTGCCCTGAATCGACAGCAGGCCGGTGCCGACGGGGCCGAACCGTTTCATCTGAATAAAGGAAGCCACACCGGTAATGAACAGCGACATGCTGATGATATGAGAGGTGTCGGCGGCGGGGATACCCAGGGTCTGACAGATGATCAGCGGCGGTGTGATCACCGCCACGAACAGCGCCAGCAGGTGCTGGATGGCGGCGAACAGAGACTGCACGAAGGGCGGTTTGTCGTGCAGCTTGTAGACCAGTTCCTGTGGGACGGCCTGATGGTGCGGGTCATGACTCATGGTGTCTGCGTTCCAATGGTGTATACAATTTATTAATCAGACGGCCTGATTGTTTTTATGATTGGCCTGTCTGGTGGGGTAACTTTTCTTTATGTGAAGATGTTTAATCTACATATACTGCAATGTGCAACCGAATATTCCTTCCGGTGGAGAAAGGCGGCATAGGATACTGGAGATAAATACATCAGGCCAGTTTATGTGAATTGAAACAGCCCTGTTCAGTGCCGGTCACCGGGAGTAGAATCGCGGCTTTATTGCTGGAGGTGCCTGTGGAGTTTGAATTTTTTCGGGATCTGAATGGCCATCATCGAGCCCGTTTTACCATGGGCCACGAAGTGATGGGCCCATGGCTGACCGACGAGGTCGGTATTGCCGAGGCGACGGCGCTGCTGTCGACCATCGAGACCCTTGAAGCGGGCGAGGCGCAGGAATTCAAGAAGACGTATCCCGAGTGTACCCTGCTGCTGACCCGGGAAGAGGCCGAGCTCAGCGCCCATGCCCTGGCTTTCGATACCGACGAGATGGAAGAGGGTCTGGCCTATTACGACGACGAGTTGTACGCCGGTTGCGGCCTGGACGATCTGGCCCGGGTGCTGGAGCAATGGCGAGACTTCTGCAGTAACCGTTAATTCGTGAGGGGTGAAGAGTGAGACGTAAAACAAAGCAGCGCCGGCTTTTGCTCTCACCCCTCACCCCTCACCCAGTCACTCCTCACCCCTTACAGCTTTACCTTCCCCCGTCCGCTTTTGATTTTTCCCCTGAGCGTCTTGCTGTCGGTGCGCTTGCGTTTGGCATTTTTACTCGGCTGGGTGGGACGACGCACCTTTACCGGTTTGCCGGCTTGCTGCAGCAGGGCGAGCAGTGCTTCTTTGGCGGTTTCCTTGTTCATCAGCTGGCTGCGGTGGCTCTCGACACGGATCATGATCCAGCCCGAGGCCAGTATCCGGTTGTCCTTCATTTGCCGCAGTGCCGCCTTGTAGCCATCGGGCAGGCTGGGGCTGTTGGCGTAGTCGAAACGCAGTTGCACCGCCGAGTCGGTCTTGTTCACATGCTGGCCGCCGGGGCCGCTGGCACGCATGGTGATAAATTCCAGTTCCTGCTCGGGGATCTGCACCCGGGCCGATAGAGATAACATGGTAACTCCATTGCACCATCTTGGTGCCTTTAGTGTATCGACTGCACCAGCATCATATCACGACGCTTAAATTATCCTGTCATGCCAGTTTAAATCATTGAAAATAAAAGAATAATAAAACTGGCACGATGCTTGTAGGTCTTTAACCAATCCAGACACACAAGGAAGCTCGCCATGAAAATGATTTGCGCCATTATCAAACCCTTCAAGCTCGATGACGTGCGGTCGGCGCTGGCTCACGTCGGCATCGACGGCATGACGGTGACGGAAGTAAAAGGCTTCGGTCGTCAGAAGGGGCACACCGAACTGTATCGCGGGGCCGAATACACGGTGGATTTTCTGCCCAAGATTAAACTGGAGATTGCCACCCAGAGTGATCAGGTGGAACTGGTGATCGAAGCCATTACCGAAACCGCCTATACCGGCAAGATTGGCGACGGCAAGATTTTTGTTTATGACCTGCAGCAAACCGTGCGCATCCGTACCGGCGAGCGGGACATGGAAGCTATTTAAGCGAGGGAGAGCATAATGGATACCTTAACCGAAATGAAGTTTGCCCTGGACACCTTTTATTTCCTGATGTCCGGCGTACTGGTGATGTGGATGGCGGCGGGGTTTGCCATGCTGGAGGCCGGCCTGGTGCGCGCCAAGAACACCACCGAAATCCTGACCAAGAATATTCTGTTGTTTGCCATTGCCTGCACCATGTACCTGCTGGTGGGTTATCACATCATGTATGTGGACAATGCCGAAGGTGGCTGGCTGCCGAGCCTGGGTGGCCTGATTGGCAGCCAGGCCGGTGACGCCGACCATGCGCTGGAAGCCGACTTCTTCTTTCAGGTGGTGTTTGTCGCCACCGCCATGTCCATCGTCTCCGGGGCCGTGGCCGAGCGCATGAAGCTGTGGGCCTTCCTGGCGTTCTCGGTGGTACTGACCGCCTTCATCTATCCGCTGGAAGGCTACTGGACCTGGGGGGGCGGTTTTCTGTCTGAATGGGGCTTCTTCGACTTTGCCGGCTCCGGCATAGTGCATATGGCCGGTGCCTGCGCGGCCCTGGCCGGGGTGCTGCTGTTGGGTGCCCGTAAAGGCAAATACGGCAAGAACGGTTCCATTCATCCGATCCCCGGCTCCAACATGCCGCTGGCGACCCTGGGTACCTTTATTCTATGGATGGGCTGGTTCGGCTTTAACGGTGGCTCACAGCTGTTGCTGTCCGATGTGGAAAACTCGACCGCCGTGGCCAGGATCTTCGTCAACACCAACGCCGCCGCCGCCGCCGGCGCCATCGGTGCCCTGGTGGTCACCAAACTGACCTGGGGCAAGGCCGATCTGACCATGGTGCTCAACGGCGCCCTGGCCGGTCTGGTGGCCATTACCGCCGATCCCCTGTCGCCCGGTCATCTGTGGGGTGCTGCCATCGGCCTGCTGGCGGGCATACTGGTGGTCTATGCCATAGTGGTGCTGGACAAGCTGCGCATAGACGATCCTGTTGGCGCCATCTCGGTGCACGGTGTCTGCGGTATCTTCGGCCTGCTGCTGGTGCCGGTGGCCAATGCCGATGCCACCCTGTGGGCCCAGTTGACCGGTATCCTGGTGATTGGCGCCTGGGTATTCCTCGCCAGCCTGCTGGTGTGGTATGTGCTGAAACAGGTGATGGGTATTCGGGTGACCGAGGAAGAAGAAATGTCCGGCATGGACATGATCGACTGCGGCATCGATGCCTATCCCGAATTTGTGACCGTGAAACAGAACTGAGCACCGTTGTTATAACGGCCATGGTTTGACGGGGCATGGTTTGACGGTAGCTCATATTTATCACCGACTAATCAATGATGCCGCCGTTTAGGCGGGTCATCTCCGCGAAGGCGGAGAGCCATGGCACTGGATTCCCGCCTTCGCGGGAATGGAAACAGAAGGTTCAGGCAGTTTATCAGTCGTCAGGGGAGGCCATGGGGCCTCCCCTTCTTTTTTGTCTGGTAGCCGATCCGGCGCAAGGACGGCTCGGCCCGAAGAAGTAATAATGTTGAGGATGAAAACTTTTACTATTTGGATGCCAATTGCTTATTGATTCCGAATCATCTCTGAGTATAATTCTAAACGTTAATTATTCTCACTCAACTAAATGGATCTGGATGATGTCTAAGAAATTTTTCCTGTCGTCGGCGGCGTTGCTGGTTGCCAGTTTCACCAGCCAGGCCTTTGCCGAAGAAGTTAATGTTTACTCCAATCGCCAGGATTTTCTGATCGCGCCGATCATCGACACCTTTACCAAGGAAACCGGTATCGACGTCAATGTGGTGTACATCAAGGACGGTATGGGGGAACGTCTGCAGCGCGAAGGCCGTCTGTCACCGGCGGATCTGGTGCTGACCGTGGACGTCAGCCGCCTGATGGACGTCGTCGACAAGGATCTGACCCAGTCGGTGGACAGCCAGGTACTGGAAGAGAACATTCCGGCCCAGTACCGCGATGCAGACGGCAAGTGGTTTGCCCTCACCACCCGCGCCCGCGCCATCTACAGTTCGGTAGAGCGGGTCGGCAAGCGTGACGACATCAGCTATGAAGAGCTGGCCGATCCCAAATACAAGGGTAAAATCTGTACCCGTAGCGGCAAGCACCCCTACAATGTGGCGCTGACGGCCTCCATGATTGACGAGCACGGCGCCGAGTACACTAAGACCTGGCTCGAAGGCGTGAAAGCCAACCTGGCGCAGAAGCCCCAGGGCGGTGACCGGGATCAGATCAAGGCCATCCGGGACGGCGTCTGTGATTATGCCCTGGGCAACAGCTACTACTACGGTGTCATGCTGACCGATGACAAGCAGCGCGAATGGGCCGAATCCGCCTATATCAACTTCCCCAATCAGGCGGATCGCGGCACTCACGTCAACATCTCTGCCGTGGCGCTGGCCAAGCATGCCAAGAACAAGGATGCCGCCGTCAAGTTGATGGAATTCCTGTCCGGTGACGAAGCGCAGCACCTGTATGCGTCCGTCAACCACGAGTATCCGGTCAAGCCCGGCGTGGAGCCGTCCGCGCTGGTGAAGAGCTGGGGTGACTTCAAGTCCGACACCCGTCCGCTGAGCGATGTGGCAAAACATGCCAAAGAAGCGGTGCAATTGATGGACGAAGTCCAATACGATCTGTAAAAAGACGGGGGTTGGCCCCCGTTCCGAGTTGTAGATGAAAAGACCTGGTTGGACGGTCGGCAGTTGGGCCCTGGCTTTGCTGCTGACCTTGCCTGTGATGGCACTATTATATGAAGCACTGTTACCCGCAGAAGACCTCTTCCGTCATCTGTGGGGCACGGTGCTTCCTGCGTATATCAACAATACCTTCTGGCTGGTGTTGCTGGTCATGGTGTTCAGCCTGTTGTGCGGGGTGCCCGCCGCCTGGCTGATGGCGATGTGCGAGCTGCCCGGCAAACGCTGGCTGCAGTGGGCGCTGATCCTGCCCCTGGCCATGCCTTCCTATATCGTCGCCTTCGTTTATACCGACCTGCTGGACTTTTCCGGTCCGGTGCAGGGCACGCTGCGCCAGTGGTTTGGCTGGCAGTCGGCTGCCGATTATTATTTTCCGGCCATTCGTACCCTGGGCGGCGCCGCCCTGATGCTGGGGCTGGTGCTGTATCCCTATGTCTATCTGCTGGCCCGTACCGCCTTTCTCGAGCAGTCCACCAGCCTGATCCAGTCCAGCCGTCTGCTGGGATGCACGCCCTGGCAGAGTTTCAAGCGGGTCAGCCTGCCGCTGGCGCGGCCCTCGATCGCGGTGGGGCTGTCATTGGTGGCAATGGAAACCCTGGCCGACTTCGGCACCGTCAACTTCTTCGCGGTCAACACCCTGACCACGGCGGTGTACGATACCTGGCTGGGTTATGGCAGCCTCAATGCCGCCGCCAAAATCGCCGCCATGATGCTGCTGGTGTTGATGCTGCTGCTGAGTGTCGAGCGCATCAGCCGCAAGCGCCAGCAGGTGTTTCAGAAGGGCATGGGGCACGAACAGGAAACCGGTTATCGACTGAGCGGCGTATCGAAATGGGGCGCCCTGGCGTTTTGCTGGGGACTGGTGGCGGTGGGCTTCCTGTTGCCCTTCGTCATTCTCTGTTATCACGCCCTGCATTATTTCGAACAGGCCTGGAATGCCCGTTTCTTCGAATACAGCATCAACAGCCTGATACTCTCGACCCTGGTGGCCGGGCTGGCGCTGTTCATCGCCCTGCTGCTGGGCATGACGCACCGGTTGACCGGAAAAACCTACACGGTACTGCCGATGCGGCTGGCCAGCATGGGCTATGCACTGCCCGGTACCGTGCTGGCCATCGGGGTACTGGTGCCCCTGACCAGCCTCGATTTTGCCATCAACGATCTGGCCCTGTGGCTGGGAATGAGCGAGCCCGGTCTGCTGCTGACCGGCACCATGACCGCCATCGCCTTCGGTTATCTGGTCCGCTTCGGCGCCATGGCGGTGGGAGCGGTGGAAAGCAGCCTCGGCAAGGTGTCGCCGTCGCTGGACATGGTGACCCAGACCATGGGCTATGGTCCGGGCGCCATGATGATGAAGGTACACATGCCGCTGATCCGCAAGGGCATGCTGGCCGGCGCCCTGCTGGTGTTTATCGAATGCATGAAAGAACTGCCGGCGGCCCTGCTGCTGCGGCCGTTCAACTTTCAGACCCTGGCGACCTATGTATATCAGTTTGTGTCCGACGAGCAGCTGGAGGTGGGGGCCCTGCCCGCCATCGTCATCGTGCTGGTGGGACTGATACCGCTGATTTTCCTGAATCGATCACTGGAGCAGCATCACTGATGGCGGCATTGGATGTAAACGGCATTTGCTGTAGTTATAACGGTAACCCCATACTGGATGACCTGTCGTTGCAGGTGGCCGAAAATGAAATCATGTGTCTGCTGGGCGCCAGTGGCTGTGGCAAGACCACACTGCTGAAGGCGGTGGCGGGCTTGCTGCCGGTAACCCGGGGAGAGATTCATATCCATGGCCGGCAGATGAACGGCAAGGGGGTGGAAGTCGTACCCGAGCGGCGCAATATCGGCATGATTTTTCAGGATTATGCGCTGTTTCCGCATCTGACGGTGGCGCAGAACGTGGCCTTCGGCCTGCAAAGCAAGGAAAGCAACAAGGTGCGCATCAAGGCCCGGGTTGCCGAGGTGCTGGAGCTGGTGAATCTGGCGGCTCTGGGTGCGCGTTACCCGCATCAGCTGTCCGGTGGCCAGCAGCAGCGGGTCGCCATTGCCCGGGCCATGATCTGCCAGCCGGGACTGATGTTGCTCGACGAACCCTTCTCCAACATCGATACCCAAGTGCGGATGCGGCTGATCGGTGAAATCCGGGATCTGCTCAAGGGGCAGGGGATCAGTGCCATCTTCGTTACCCACAGCAAGGAAGAGGCCTTCGCCTTCTCCGATCGGCTGGCGCTGTTCCGGGCCGGTCATATCGAGCAGGTGGGGCGGCCGCAAACCCTGTATCAGCATCCGCAAAGCCGTTTCGTGGCCGACTTTCTCGGCCAGGCCAACTATGTGCCCGCGACCGTGCTCGACAACAGTACCCTGCTGACGGCCATGGGTCCCATCGTGAGTCAGGCGGCACTGAACGCCGACCCCGGCACCCATGGTCAGCTGATGCTGCGCCCACGGCAAATCCAGCTGTCGCTGACCGAAAAGGGCAATGGCCGGGTGCTGGAGCAGCAGTTTCTCGGCACCCATACCCGCTGTGTGGTGGAGTGCCAGAGCCTGCAGCTGGAAGTGAGTATCAACGAGCCATTACCCGCCGTCAGCCAGGTCAATGTGAAGGTGCTGCCTCATGCCCTGACCTTCTTTCCCGACTCCGAAGGCCAGCGCGCCGTGGCCTGACCCCGGGGATTCGTGATTTGAGTCTCGGCCCGGGAGCCTGGGTTGTGGACGAGGAACGAGTCCCCACATCGGGCTGGCGACGCCATGTTGGAATTCGCTTCGCTCATTCGCAACCTGCTTTCTGCCAGTCCCCGATCCCCAGTCCCTGTTTTTGTCGTTATACTGGTCTTTTTCGAAGCAACGGAAGAGCAGACGATGACAGCACAAGCCGGTATTTGCGCCGAACCCAATCTTCATGCCCATTACCTGATGTTCGAGATCCGTCCCCATCGCTTCGAGGCGGTACGAGCCGCTCTGGCCGAGATACCGGCCCTGTGGCAGGGACTGCGACAGGACTATCCGGATGCGGCCTTTTCCGGTGTGGTGGCGGTGGGCAACGAAGCCTGGGATGAGCTTTATCCCGGTGCACGCCCGGCGGAGCTGATGCCCTTTCCGGCGCAGCAGCAAGGTCAGCGCATCGCGCCCGAAACCCCCTTCGATCTGTTCTTTCAGCTGCGGGCCGACCGGCTGGACGTGGCCTATATCGCCGTGCAGCGGGTAATGGCCCTGCTGGCGGGCAAGGTTGAACTGCAAGAGGAACGCCAGGGCTTTCGTTATCTCGACGGCCGTGACATGACCGGTTTTGTGGACGGCACCGAAAACCCCCAGGGTGACGACAGAGCCGAAGTGGCGCTGGTGGGCGAGGGGCGCTTCGCCGATGGCAGTTACCTCCATGTGCAGCGCTACCGGCACAAGATGACCCGCTGGCAGAAGCTGGCGGTGAAGGCACAGGAAGATATCTATGGCCGCACCAAGTCCGACAATATCGAGTACGAGTCGGCCCGGAAGGCCCCGACGGCCCACACCCGGAGGACCAGCCTCAAGGACGCCGCGGGCAACGGCATGGAGATTCTGCGCCAGAGCATGCCCTGGGGCACGGCCGCCGCACAGGGCCTGGTGTTTGTCTCCTGCTGCCACACGCCGCTGCACTTTACCCGCATGCTGGAAAACATGTATCAGCCCGACGACGCCGGACACTTCGATCACCTGACACTCTTTACCCAGGCCGAAACCGGTGCCGCTTTCTTCGCGCCTTCGGAAGAGTGGCTGGCGATGCAGGGGGACTTGTAAATACAGCGTTGATGGTGAGGCGTGAGGGGACATCGAGGGGGCGTAGGGTCGAATTTATTCGACCGCTCAGGGCTCGGTGTCATGCCCCGGTCGATTGAAATCGACCCTAGGTACTGTAAACAAAGCATCGATGGTGAGGAGTAAGGGTAAGGGATAAAGTAGATGCAGGGCTCACCTTACTCCTCTCGCCTCACCATGATTTTTTGCTTAAACGTACTGTTCGAACAGCTCCAGTACGCTCTGGAACAGGGTTTCTATCGGGGTGTCGTTGGTGGGGGTGATGAAGATGGTGTCATCGCCGGCGATGGTGCCGAGAATACCTTCGGCCTTGCCGAGCGAGTCCAGCATACGGGCAATCAGCTGGGCGGCACCGGGACTGGTGTGGATCACGATCAGCGCACTGTTGTGGCCTACATCCAGCACCAGATTCTTCAACTGGCTGCTACTGGTGGGCACGCCCAGTTCGATCGGCAGGCAATAGACCATTTCCATCTTGGCATTGCGGGTACGCACGGCGCCGAACTTGCTCAGCATGCGTGAAACCTTGGACTGGTTGATATTGTCGAAGCCCAGATCCTGCAGCGCAGTCACTATCTCTGCCTGGGAGCCGAAGCTTTCTTCCTTGAGCAGGGCCTTGAAGGCCTTGATCAGTTGTTCTTGCTTTTCGTTCATTTTTTGCAGCCGACCGAGCGTGGTTGAATGGGACATATTGTCTATCCGTGGTCATTTTTTATCAAGGAATAGTCATTTATTTTGCATAAAGATGCAAAATTAGCTTGCATTAACATCAATGAAAAATAAAATCAGCCGAACACTCTGACAAATGATGTGAATATAGCGCATGGGCATAGAATTCAGCGGCATTTGCAAGTCCTGGGCTGGTCAGGAAATTTTAAGCCAGGTTTCGCTTAAATGCGATGCCGGAGAGACATTAGTGCTACTTGGACCAAGCGGAGCAGGCAAAAGTTCTCTGTTGCGGCTACTTAACCTGCTGGATATTCCGGATTCCGGTCAGTTGACCATCGCCGGTGAGCATTTTTCCTTTCCCGATGCGCGTTCGAGCCAGCTGCAGAAAAGAGCCCAGCAGCTGCGCGGCAAGGTAGGCATGGTATTTCAGCAATATCATCTGTGGCCGCATCTGACGGTAGAACAGAATCTGCTGGAAGCGCCGCTCAAGGTGCTGGGCATGGATAAAACCAAGGCGCAGGACAAGGCCGGTTACCTGCTGAGCCAGCTCAAGCTGAGTGATAAGCGCCAGGCCTGGCCGGGCGCGCTGTCGGGTGGTCAGCAGCAGCGGGTGGCCATCGCCCGGGCGCTGATGATGAATCCGTCGGTGCTGCTGTTCGATGAACCCACGGCGGCCCTGGATCCGGAAATTACCAAGGAAGTGGCGGAGATCATACTGCAACTGGGACAAACCGGCATTACCCAGGTGATTGTGACCCACGAAGTCGGTTTTGCCCGGCGCGTGGCAACCAAGGTGGCCTATCTGGAACAGGGCCGCCTGGTGGAATACGGCGATGCCGGACTGCTCGACCATCCCCAGACTCGGCGGTTGGCCGAGTTTCTGACTCATTAATGACCATAAGGACATCATCATGAACAAGACACTGTTATCCCTGGCGCTGCTGGCGACCTGTGGCGCGGCCCAGGCGGAAGAAGTGAAGTTTGTCACCAATGCGGCCTATCCTCCCTTCGAATTTGTCGATGAAAACAACGAGATGCAGGGCTTCGATCTCGATCTGGCCCGGGCGCTGTGTGACGTGGCCGCCCTTCAGTGCAGCTTTCATAACCAGTCCTTCGACAGCCTGATCCCCAGCCTCAAGTTCCGTCGTTATCATGCCGCCATCGCCGCCATGGACATTACCCCAGAGCGTGCCAAACAGGTGGATTTCAGCAATATCTACTACGAAAACTCCGCCGTGTTCGTGGCGCCGACCGACGAATTTGACAGCATCGACGGCCTGAACGGCAAGACGGTGGGCGTGCAGAACGGCACTTCGCACCAGAAATACATTCAGGACAAGCTGGAAAGCGAAGGTCTGGAGACCCGTCCCTATCAGAGCGTGCAGGATGCGCTGCTGGACATGACCAACGGTCGTCTGCATGCGGTGTTTGCCGATACCGCCGTGGTGGGTGAGTGGCTGGGCAAAAACGACGGCTATGCGGTACTGGGCGAGCGCATCACCGATGACAATTACTTCGGTACCGGTTTCGGCATTGCGGTGACCAAGGGCAATCAGGAGCTGCTCGACAAGCTGAACCAGGGCCTGAGCGAGCTCAAGGCCAACGGCAGCTACGATCGTCTCTACCAAAAGTACTTTCCCCAGTAATATGCTGACCCACCTGATGAATGCCAGCCTGATGACGCTGGGGCTGGCATTGATGTCATTGGCGGCCGGCCTGGTGCTGGCCATCTTGCTGTGCGGCGCCGAGATGAGCCGTTTTGCCCTGCTGCGCTGGCCGGCGACCCTGCTGACCACGGTATTGCGCGGCCTGCCCGAAATACTGGTGGTGTTCTTTATCTATTTCGGTTCGACCCAGATACTGTTTCTGCTGACCGGCGAGTATCTGGAGTTCAGTCCCTTCTGGTGTGGAGTGACGGCCTTGTCGCTGCTGTTTGCCGCCTATGCCGCCCAGACCCTGCGCGGGGCGCTCAACGCGGTGCCTCAGGGCCAGCGACAGGCGGCGCAGGCGCTGGGGTTGCCGCCCCTGTACACCTTTGTGCGCATCGTATTGCCGCAAACCTGGCGCCATGCGCTGCCGGGGCTGGGTAACCAGTGGCTGATCCTGCTGAAAGACACCGCCCTGGTGTCCTTGATCGGAGTGCACGACTTGATGTATCAGGCCAAGGCCATTGCTGCCCGCACCTATGAACCCTTTACCTGGTATGGCATGGCGGCGCTGATCTATCTGGCGATAACCGTGCTCAGCCAGCAGGGGCTGAAACGACTGCGTGCGAGGGTAACCCGTTATGACTGACTGGCTTGGCTATCTGCCGACCCTGCTGCAAGGGGTGGAGATCACCCTGACCATCACCGGCGCCGGCCTCTTGCTGGGGCTGGTGATTGCCCTGGTGCTGACCTGGATTCTGGAGCTCAGGGTGCCGGTGCTGGCGCAACTGACGGAAGGCTATTTGTTGCTGCTGACCGGTACCCCGCTGCTGGTACAGATTTTTCTGGTGTACTACGGTCCCGCCCAGTTTGACTGGGTAAAGAACAGCTGGGCCTGGACCTATCTGCGTGAGCCCATGTTCTGCGCCATTCTGGCGCTGGGCATGAATGCCGGCGCCTACACCTGCCGCCTGTTCAAGGGCGCGCTGGACGCGGTGCCGAAAGGCGAAACCCTGGCCTGTCAGGCGCTGGGCATGAATGGCTGGCAGACGTTGAGCGTCAAGCTGCGCCATGCCGGAAGGCGGGTGATCCCGGCCTATTCCAACGAAGTGGTGCTGGTACTCAAGGGCAGTTCCCTGGCCAGTACCATCTCGATCATGGAAATCATGGGTCTGGCCCAGCGACTCAATGGTCAGACCTACGACACCCTGGCCGTGTTCGGAATGGCCGGTGCCATTTATCTGGTGCTGAATGGCCTGCTGACTTTTTTGTTTCGTCTGCTCGAACGGCGGGCCCTGGTATTCCAGACTCGGGGATGAGCGGCGCTGGCTCACAGAACCGCATACTCGGCATCCCTGATCATTGTTTTTCTGCGGCGCTTTCGCTATGTTGCTAAAGCCCTAGGAAACGCCTAACAACCCATAATAAAACGGAGTTCAGTCATGAAAGTTGCCGTACTTGGAGCCGCCGGTGGTATCGGCCAGGCTCTGGCCCTGCTGTTGAAAAACAACCTGCCTGCCGGTTCTGCATTAAGCCTGTACGATATCGCGCCCGTCACTCCCGGTGTTGCCGCCGATCTGAGCCACATCCCGACCGCCGTGAGCGTGGTGGGTTTTGGCGGTGAAGATCCGGCCCCGGCACTGGAAGGCGCCGACATAGTGCTGATCTCCGCCGGTGTAGCCCGCAAGCCGGGCATGGATCGTGCCGACCTGTTCAACGTGAACGCCGGTATCGTCAAGAATCTGATCGAAAAAGCAGCGGCCACCTGTCCCAAGGCCTGTATCGCCATCATCACCAATCCGGTGAACACGACTGTGCCGATTGCCGCCGAAGTGCTGAAAAAAGCCGGCGTCTACGACAAGAACAAGCTGTTCGGTATCACTACGCTGGACGTGATCCGCGCCGAGACCTTCGTGGCCGAAGCCAAGGGCCTGAACGTGTCTGACGTCAAGGTACCGGTTATCGGTGGCCACAGCGGTGTGACCATACTGCCGCTGCTGTCTCAGGTTGAAGGCGCTTCTTTCTCCGATGAAGAAATCGAGAAGCTGACCTACCGCATCCAGAACGCCGGTACCGAAGTGGTTGAAGCCAAGGCCGGCGGCGGCTCCGCCACCCTGTCCATGGGTCAGGCTGCCTGTCGTTTCGCGCTGTCTCTGGTCAAGGCCATGCAGGGCGAAAGCAACGTGGTTGAATGCACCTATGTCGACGGCGGCAGCGAGCACGCTCAGTTCTTCGCACAGCCGGTACTGCTGGGCAAGAACGGCGTGGAAAAAGTGCTGCCTTACGGCGACATCAGTGCCTTCGAACAGGCTGCGATGAACGGCATGCTGGAAACCCTGAAAGGCGATATCGCCAAGGGTGTCGAGTTCGTCAACCAGTAAGGTTCGAATTCGGTCCGATGAAAAAGGGAGCTTCGGCTCCCTTTTTGCTTTCTCTGAACAATAAGGCGCTATATGAAACGTCAGAGCAAAGATATCGCTGCGCGATATTGCACAGCTGAAGCAGTGCCTACATCCGTGCAATATGTTGGCCCAATGGCGCTGTATTCCATCGGGTAAGGATGAGGGGCGTACGGATGCTCTCACTTTGGCCAGGCCAGTCCCACCCGGGAGCCGTTGTGCCGCCCCAGCTGTTGGCAGATCCAGCGGCCGGTGTTCACCAGTCGGTCCAGATCGACGCCGGTGTTCATGCCCAGCCCGTTCAGCAGATAAACCACCTCTTCGGTGGCGACATTGCCCGAAGCCCCGGGGGCGTAAGGGCAACCGCCAAGGCCGGCGACTGAACTGTCGATGATGCGTATTCCCTGCTCCAGGGCGGCATAAATATTGGCCAGGGCCTGGCCGTAGGTGTCGTGAAAGTGTACCGCCAGCTGCGGCAGGGGTATCTCCTGACTCACGACGCTCAGCAGGGCACTCACCCGTTTGGGGGTGCCGGTGCCCAGCGTATCTCCCAGAGAGATTTCAGTACAACCCATTTGATACAGGGCGCCGGCGACCTGTGCCGCCGCCTCCGGGGGAATAGCACCTTCATAAGGACAGTCCAGCACGGTAGATACATAGCCGCGCACCGGTATTTCTTGCTCTTTAGCCAGGGACAACAGCGGTGCGAAGCGGGTCAGGCTCTCCGCGATGGAGCAATGGATATTATGCTGGCAGAACGACTCGGAGGCGGCGGTAAACACCGCTACTTCGTCGGCACCGGCGGCCAGGGCCGCTTCAAGCCCCTTGAGGTTGGGGGTCAGGGCGCTGTAGATGACACCAGGTTGGCGCCGAATGCCGGTGAGCACGGCGTGGCCATCGGCCATTTGCGGTACCCACTTGGGCGAGACGAAACTGGCGGCCTCGATATGACGCAGGCCACAGTCGGCCAGCCGTTCGACCAGTGCGATTTTGATGGCGGACGGCACCGAATCCGGCTCGTTCTGCAGCCCGTCCCGCGGGCCGACTTCCACCAGTCTGACCTCGTCGCTCATGGTGTCTCTTGCTCCTGCTCTTGATCCTGCTTTGGCTTCAACTCTGGCTCCAGTCGCAGCAGCTCGGCGCCTTCACTGACCTGGCTGCCTTCCCGGTAATACAGCTCGGCCACCCGACCGGCGGTGGGGGCGACAATGGAGTGCTCCATCTTCATCGCCTCCAGGATCAACAGGGTCTGGCCGACGGCAACCGGGTCGCCGAGCGTCACCTTGATCCGGCTGATCACCCCGGGCATGGGGGCACAGAGGCCGCCGCCATGCGGTGTGGACTGCGGTTCGACATCGGGACTGTGCAGCCGCACGTCGAAACGCTCGCCGCGATAAAACAGCCATAGCTGGTCATTATGCCGGGCCAGATGGCAGAGCAGCGGCACCCCGTCGATCACCGCCTGTAATCGATCCTGCTGCCATTCGGCGGTGAGGCGGTGCGGCCGTTCGTCGAGTGTCATCAGGTAGCCAGCGGCCTCGCTGCTTATGTCGAGCCGGTGAACCTCGCCTTCATACTCGAACGCCAGTTGCCGCAGGGAGGGCTGGTTGAGCCGCCAGCCCCGATGGCCGGCGAAGGGAGAGGGATCCCATGTTTGTTCGGTGAGCAGCACAAAGGCGGCACAGAGCTGCAGCACCCGGGACGACTCCAGACCGGGCGGTGCAAACAGCAGGTCACCATGCTGCTCGATAAAACCGGTATGCAGCTCGGCGGCCTTGAGCGGCACCGACCCGGCCAGGGCCTGCAGCAAGCGCAGATTGGTGCGCACGCCGCCGATGCGATATTGGGCCAGAGAGCCGGCCAGCTGGCGCAGGGCCAGCTCGCGATGTTCGGCCCAGACGATCAGTTTGGCGATCAACGGATCGTAGAAGATCCCGACTTCATCACCCTGGCGCACGCCGGTATCCAGCCGCACCAGGGATCCGCGGCTGGTATCTGTACCGGTGGCGGGCTCGTGCAGATGGTGCAGGGTGCCGGCGGCGGGCAGAAAGTCGTTCTCCGGATCTTCCGCATACACCCGCACCTCCACGGCATGGCCGCGGATCTTCACCTGCTCCTGGGTCAGCGGCAGCGGCTCGCCGGCGGCGACGCGCAACTGCCATTCCACCAGATCCAGGCCGGTGACCAGTTCGGTGACCGGATGCTCCACCTGCAGGCGGGTGTTCATCTCCATGAAGAAGAAACGGCCGTCAGCCAGGTACAGAAACTCCAGGGTGCCGGCCCCCCGGTAGCCGATGGCCAGCGCCGCCCGTACCGCCGCTTCGCCCATGTTGACGCGGGTTTGCGGCGAAAGGTGGGGGGCGGGAGCCTCTTCCAGCACCTTCTGGTGACGGCGCTGTACCGAGCAGTCCCGCTCCGACAGATAGATGCCGTGGCCGAACTGGTCGCAGAACACCTGCACTTCCACATGGCGGGCCTTTGACAGGTAACGCTCCAGCAGCATGGCGTCGTCGCCGAAGGCGGCTTTGGCCTCGCGGCGAGCCGATGCCAGTGCCTCGTCGAATTCATTGATGCCATGCACCACCCGCATGCCCTTGCCGCCGCCCCCGGCCACCGCCTTCAGCAACAGCGGAAAGCCGCATCGCTCCGCTTCTTGTCGCAGATGGCCGGCATTTTGATTGGGTCCGTGATAGCCGGGTACCACAGGTACACCGGCGGCACTCATCAGCGCCTTGGCGGCAGACTTGGATCCCATGGCTTCTATGGCGCTGGCGGGCGGGCCGATAAAGACCAGTCCCTGTTCGGCACAGGCATGAGCGAAGCCGGCGTTTTCGGATAAAAAACCGTAGCCCGGATGAATGGCCTCGGCGCCACAGCGTCGGGCGATTTCCAGCAAGATGTCTTGCCGGAGGTAGCTTTCGGCGGCCGGGGCCGGGCCCAGCCGCCAGGCCTCGTCGGCCTGCGCCACATGCATGGCGCCGGCATCGGCGTCGGAATAGACCGCCACCGTTGCTATGCCGAGCCGGCGGGCGGTACGGATGATGCGGCAGGCAATTTCGCCCCGGTTGGCGATCAGTATCCTGTTAAACATCCTTGTCCTCCCAGGCCGGTGGGCGCTTGTTGAGGAAGGCATCGAGACCCTCCCGTGCCTCGGCACCGATGCGCAGCCGTGCGAGGCGGCGGGCGCTGCTGTCTATCAGCGTCTCGTCGATGGCTTGCCCGGCGAAGTCTCGCACCAGTTGCTTGGCGGCGGTGAGCGCATGGGGGCCATTGCGTATTATCGCCTGAATAAAGGGCCTTGCCGCCTCATCCAGACGTTGCTCTGGGGTGGCCAGCAGATGTACCAGCCCCAGTCGTTCGGCAGCGGCGGCATAGATGATCTCGGCGGTAAGCATGTAGCGGCGGGCCTGGCGTGGCCCCAGGGCGCGCAGCACATAGGGGCTGATGGTGGCGGGGATCAGGCCCAGCCGCACTTCGCTTAAACAAAAACGGCTGTCGGCCGCCGCCACCACCAAGTCGCAGCAGGCAACCAGCCCCAGGGCGCCACCATAGGCCACGCCCTGTACCAATGCCAGGGTCGGGTGGGGGAAGGTATCCAGTTGCCGCAACAACTGCGCCAGTTGCCGGGCATCGGTCAGGTTCCGCGTCTTGTCGAGGGTGGCGGCCCTTTGCATCCAGCCCAGATCGGCCCCGGCGCTGAAGTGTTTGCCGGTGCCGCGCAGCACCAGCAGGCGCAGGCCGGGCTGGTGGGCGGCCTGTTCCAGTCGCTTGCCCATGGCGGCCATCAGTACCTCGTCGAAGGCGTTATGGCGTTCGGGCCGGTTCAGTATCAGCTCCCAGACGCCGAAGCTGTGCTCTGCAAGCTGCACGGGTTCGCTCATGATGCCTCCTAGATGCGAAAGACCCCGAAGCGGGGTTCGTCCATGGGCCGGTTCATAGCCAGCGCCAGGCTCATGGCCAGCACGGTGCGGCTGTCGACCGGGTCGATGACGCCGTCGTCCCACAGGCGGGCGCTGGCATACCAGGCGTGCCCTTCCTGTTCGTAGCGCGCGATAATGGGCGCCCTGAAGGCGGCTTCGTCGGCGTCGCTCCAGGATTCACCGGCCTTTTCTTTGGCATCGCGCCGCACCCGAGCCAGCACATCGGCGGCCTGTTCGCCGCCCATCACCGAGATGCGGCTGTTGGGCCAGGTCCACAGAAAGTCCGGATCATAGGCCCGGCCGCACATGCCGTAGTTGCCGGCGCCGAAGCTGCCGCCGATGATCAGGGTGATTTTGGGCACATTGGCGCAGGCCACCGCCATCACCAGCTTGGCGCCGTGTTTGGCGATGCCCTCGGCCTCGTATTTTTTGCCCACCATGAAGCCGGTGATGTTCTGTAGAAACAGCAATGGTACCCGGCGCTGACAGCACAGTTCGATGAAGTGGGTGCCTTTCTGGGCCGATTCGCTGAACAGGATGCCGTTGTTGGCGACAATGCCCACCGGATAGCCATGCAGGCGGGCAAAGCCGGTGACCAGGCTGGTGCCGTAGTCGCGCTTGAATTCGTCGAAGGCCGAGTCGTCCACCAGCCGGGCGATGACGTCGCGCACCTCGAAGGTCTTGCGCAGCTCGGTGCCGACGATGCCATAGAGTGCTTCGGCGGGGTAACGGGGCGGCAGCGGAGCATGAGGCGGATCGGGTAAAGGTGGGCGATTGAGATTGGCGACCAGTCGACGCGCCAGCCAGAGCGCATGGGCGTCGTCTTCGGCGGCGTGATCCGCCACGCCCGAGATTTGAGTATGCACCTCGGCACCGCCCAGCTCTTCGGCGCTGACCACCTCGCCGGTGGCGGCGCGCACCAGGGGCGGCCCACCCAGGAAGATGGTGCCCTGATGGCGCACTATGATGGACTCGTCGGCCATGGCCGGCACATAGGCACCGCCGGCGGTACAGAGGCCCATCACCACCGCCAGCTGGGGAATGTTGGCGGCGGACATCCGCGCCTGATTGAAGAAAATACGCCCGAAGTGCTCCCGGTCCGGGAATACCTCGGCCTGGCTGGGCAGGTGGGCGCCGCCGGAGTCGACCAGATAGATGCAGGGCAGGCGGCAGCGTTCGGCAATTTCCTGGGCGCGCAGGTGTTTCTTGACCGTCAGCGGGTAATAGGTGCCGCCTTTTACCGTGGCGTCGTTGGCCACTATCATGCACTCGACCCCGCTAACCCGGCCTATGCCGGTAATCAGCCCCGCCGCCGGCACTGCGTCGTCGTAAACCTCATGGGCCGCCAGCTGGGACAGTTCCAGAAAGGGGGCGCCCGGATCCAGCAACTGGCGCACCCGCTCCCGGGGCAGTAGCTTGCCTCTTTCCGTGTGTCGTTGTCGGCTGGCTTCGCCGCCGCCCTGTTCGATAATGGCCACCCGCTCCCGCAATGCCGTCACCTCGGCCGTCATGGCCTCATTATTGGCCTTGAACCGGTCCGATTCGGGGATGATGTTATTGGGCAGAATCGTCATGACCGGCTCCAGAGTTGCTTGTGGGTAGCTTTGAGCCGCGACCAAAGGGCCAGCTCCACCAACACGCCATGAATACGTCCGTGTAGGCTCTCCGTTTCATCCCTGAAACGGAAGGTCGATGGAGCAGATCCCTTTGTTCGCTCTTCAGGCTCGAGGCTGCCTGATGTGGTCGGAAACGAGTGGTCATTGAGCCTCTCACCGATTCTGCACCAGTTCCCGGCCGATCAGCATGCGACGGATCTCCGAGGTGCCGGCGCCGATTTCGTACAGCTTGGCATCCCGCAGCAGGCGCCCGGCGGGAAACTCGTTGATATAACCATTGCCGCCGAGCAGCTGTATGGCGTCCAGTGCCATCTGGGTGGCGCTTTCGGAAGCCAGCAAAATCACGCCGGCGGCATCCTTGCGGGACAACTGGCCACGGTCCGCCGCCATCGCCGTCATATAGGTATAGCAACGGGCGGCGTTCATCCGGGTGTACATGTCGGCCAGTTTGCCCTGCACCAGTTGAAAATCGCCGATGGCCTGGCCGAACTGCTTGCGCTCCCGTACATAGGGCAGCACCAGATCCATGGCCGCCTGCATGATGCCGAGCGGGCCGCCGGCCAGTACCAGCCGTTCGTAATCCAGTCCGCTCATCAGCACTTCAACGCCGCCGTTCGGTGGACCCAGCAGATTGGCCCCGGGCACGCGACAGTCCTGAAATACCAGCTCGCAGGTGCTGGAACCGCGCATGCCGAGCTTGTCGAGCTTTTGGGCGTGGCTGAAACCGGGGGTGTCGCGTTCCACGATAAAGGCGCTGATGCCGCGGGCCCCGGCCTGCGGCTCGGTTTTGGCGTACACCACCAGTACCTGGGCTTCGGGACCGTTGGTGATCCACATCTTGGTGCCGTTCAACACGAAGTCATCACCATCGGCACGGGCCTGCAGGCTCATCGACACCACGTCGGATCCCGCATTGGGCTCCGACATGGCCAAAGCGCCTATGTGCTCGCCGCTCAGCAGGGGCGGCAGGTAACGCTGCTTCTGCGTTTCGCTGCCGTGGCGATGGATCTGGTTGACGCACAGATTGGAGTGGGCGCCATAAGACAAGCCTACCGCCGCCGAGGCCCGGCTGATTTCTTCCATTGCCAGCACATGGGCCAGGTAGCCCATGTTCACCCCGCCGTAGGCCTCGGCCACCGTGATGCCGAACAGCCCCATGTCACCCAGTCTGGGCCAGAGTTCGGCGGGAAAACGATTGTCTCTGTCGATGGCCTCGGCCAGGGGGGCGATTTCGTGCCCGGCGAAGGCCGCCACCTGCTCGCGCAGCAGGGTCAGGGTGTCGTCCAGGTCGATATTCAGGGGCGGGTAGGGGGTCATGGCGTCCTCCTTTATCTGGGGGCTGAGCTCGGGTGAGGTGATGGAGACTGTGGGCTCGTTTGCTGCCGATCTTGCCGCATTAACTATAGTGCAATGAGGAGTGCAATGAGATGGGCGAGGCTTGGCTAAGCTTGAATAAGTATTCGGAGGTGGATGGCGCTGGAAGGAACGACACGCCGACACGCTGTAAATACGTCCTTGTACGCTCGGACATGCCATCCATGGCATGTCACGGTCGGCTTAGTCGTTTCCTTCCAGCGCCTTCTATCCCTTCATTAGGCGGTGGCTAGAGCAGGTGGAGCCAGTATGACAAACAACGAGATAGTGATAGTGGGTGCGGCCCGCACGCCGATGGGGGCGCTGCAGGGGGAGCTGGGCACGGTACCGGCGCCGCAGTTGGGAGCCACGGCCATTGCCGCCGCCCTGCAAAGATCCGGGGTGGCAGCGGAGCTGGTGGATGAAGTGGTGATGGGCTGCGTGCTGGCGGCGGGTCTGGGCCAGGCGCCGGCCCGGCAGGCGGCGCTGGCGGCGGGGCTGCCGATGAGTACCGGCTGCACTACGGTCAACAAGATGTGTGGCTCGGGCATGAAGGCGCTGATGCTGGCCTATGATCAACTGACAGCCGGCAGTACCGAATTGATGGTCGCCGGGGGGATGGAAAGCATGAGTCTGGCGCCCTACCTTGTACCTAAGGCCAGAGCGGGCTTGCGCATGGGCCATGCCCAACTGCTCGATCACATGTTTTTCGACGGACTCGAAGACGCCTATGAAGGCGGTCTGATGGGCAGCTTCGCCCAGCAGACGGCGGATAAGTACGGCGTCAGCCGGGAGGCGATGGACGACTTTGCTCTCGAATCGCTGAGTCGGGCGCGAAGGGCCATGGCCGAGGGAGCCTTTACCGAAGAAATCGCCGCCGTGCTGGTTGAGCATCGGCATGACACTGTGGCGGTGGCGACCGACGAGCAACCGGGCAAGGCCAGGCCGGAAAAAATCCGCCGGCTCAGGCCCGCTTTCGCCACAGAGGGCACAGTTACCGCCGCCAATTCCAGCTCCATCTCCGACGGTGCCGCCGCCCTGGTGGTGACCACCGCCGAACGGGCCCGAGCGCTGGGGCTCACCCCCCTGGCCCGGGTACTGGCTCATGCCACCCACGCCCGGTTGCCTGCCGAGTTTACTCTGGCACCCATCGGTGCCATTCGAAAAGTACTGGAACAGGTGGACTGGCAGGCGGACCAGGTGGACCTGTTCGAGATAAACGAAGCTTTCGCCGTGGTGGCCCTGCTGGCAATGAAGGATCTGAAACTGGATGCGGCCAGGGTCAATGTGAACGGTGGCGCCTGTGCCCTGGGTCACCCCATAGGGGCCAGCGGCGCCCGCATTGTGGTGACCTTGCTGCACGCCTTGCGTCGGCGCGGCTTGAAGAGAGGGGTGGCAGCGCTGTGCATCGGCGGCGGCGAAGCCACGGCGGTGGCGCTGGAGCTGATTTAATCCGGTGCAGGCCGAACCTCTTGATTGAACCTGCTGATTGAAACTGGAGGGAGTAACAGCCATGGCGTATCAGATCCCGTTGCTGATTGGTGGCAACATGGTGCCCAGCCGCACCGAACAGTGGCTGGAGGTGAACAACCCGGCCACCCAGAAGGTGATTGCCCGCCTGCCCTGTGCCACGGCGGCGGAAGTGGATGCGGCGGTGGCGGCGGCCAGTGCCGCCTTTGTCGACTGGAAAGAAACGCCGGTGCCGGAGCGGGCCCGGCTGATGCTGCGTTATCAGGCGTTGCTGAAAGAGCATCACGACGACATCGCCCGCCTGCTCAGTCGGGATACCGGCAAGACCCTGGAGGATGCCAAAGGCGATGTGTGGCGCGGCATAGAAGTGGTGGAGCAGGCGGCGAATATCGCCTCGCTCGGCATGGGGGAAACTCAGGAAAACGTGGCCCGCGGGGTCGACTGTTACAGTTTTACCCAGCCGCTGGGTGTCTGCGTAGGCATCACGCCGTTCAATTTTCCGGCCATGATACCGCTGTGGATGTTTCCGCTGGCCATTGCCTGCGGTAATACCTTGGTGCTCAAGCCCTCGGAGCAGGATCCGCTGGTGCCAATGCGGCTGGCGGAGCTGTTTATGGAGGCGGGTGCGCCCGACGGCTTGCTGCAGGTGGTGCACGGGGGCAAGGAAGTGGTTGATCAGTTGCTGATACACCCGCAGGTACGGGCCATTTCCTTCGTCGGCTCGGTGGCGGTGGCCCGGCATATTTATCGTACCGGCACCGACCATCTGAAGCGGGTGCAGGCCTTTGCCGGTGCCAAGAACCACATGGTGGTGCTGCCCGATGCCAACCGGCAACAGGCAATAAATAATCTGGTGGGCGCCTCGGTCGGCGCCGCCGGGCAGCGCTGCATGGCGATTTCGGTGGCGGTGCTGGTGGGCGAGGCCGGGGAGCTGCTCCCCGAGCTGAAGGCGGCGATGGAAAAAGTGCGGCCCGGTATCTGGAACGACCCGCAAGCAGCTTATGGCCCCTTGATCAGCAAGGCGGCCAAAACACGGGTGCTGCAGCTGATAGCCAAGGGAAAAAGCGAGGGCGCCGACTGTTTGCTCGACGGCAGCCAGGTGCAGGTGAGCGATTACCCGGACGGCAACTGGCTGGGGCCCACCCTGTTCGGCGGCGTGACCCGCGACATGACGATTTACAAGGAAGAGATTTTCGGCCCCGTGCTACTGGTGATGACGGTAGCCAGCCTGGATGAGGCCATCGAGCTGGTGAACGCCAATCCCTACGGCAACGGCACCTCGATATTCACCGCCTCGGGGGCGGCCGCGCGCAAATATCAGCACGAGATCCAGGTCGGTCAGGTGGGCATCAATGTGCCCATACCGGTACCGCTGCCGTTTTTTTCCTTCACCGGCTGGCGCCATTCCTTCTACGGCGATCTGCACGCCTATGGCAAGCAGGCGGTGCGTTTCTATACCGAAACCAAGACCATCACCGCCCGCTGGTTTGATGACGAGGCGGTGGCCGGCCCCAACATGTCGATTCACCTGAAATGATAGCCGTAAGCTTTAAGTGGTCAGCCATAAGCAGCCCGAATGAAGCCGTTGAATCGGTTTTGCTCCCTCCCCTTGACCTCTGTTTCAACAGAATAGTGCCAATGTGCAACGTAAGGGGAGGGCTGGGGAGGGGTTACGGTTGGCTGCTTTCGCTTGTAGCTTACCGCTTGCTTAGGGAGTGTTCATGGACTTTGAACTGAGTGACGAGCAGCGCGCCTTCGTCGAGCTGGCCGATGACTTTGCCCGTAACGAGCTGGAGCCCTACGCCGCCGACTGGGATCGGGATCATTATTTTCCGGTCGAGGTGCTGAAAAAGGCCGGCGAGCTCGGCTTCTGCGGCCTGTACACCCCGGAGTCGGCCGGTGGCCTGGGCCTGAGCCGGCTCGACGCCAGCCTGATCTTCGAGCGGCTGTCCATGGGCTGCACCTCCACCACCGCCTTCATCACCATCCACAACATGGTCACCTGGATGGTGGCCAGTTTCGGAACCCGGGACAGTTGGGCCCGCTGGGGCGAAGGCCTGGTCGGCGGCCGGTTATTGGGCTCCTACTGTCTGACCGAGGCCAATGCCGGCTCCGACGCGGCCGCCCTGAAAACCAGTGCCCTTAGGGTTGGTGATCATTACGAGCTGAATGGCAGCAAGATGTTTATCTCCGGTGCCGGCAGTACCCAGGTACTGGTGGTGATGGCCCGCACCGGCGGTGAGGGGGCCGGCGGTATCTCCGCCTTCGCGCTGGATGCCGACAGTCCGGGCATCAGCTACGGTCGCCCCGAAGACAAGATGGGCTGGAACAGCCAGCCAACCCGCACCGTCACCTTCGAGGGGGTCAAGGTGCCGGCCGGGCAATTGCTGGGCCGGGAAGGCGAGGGCTTCAAGATAGCGATGAAGGGGCTGGATGGCGGACGCATCAATATCGCCAGCTGCTCACTGGGCACGGCCCAGCAGGCGCTGAACAAGGCACGGCAGTACCTGCAGGAGCGCAGCCAGTTCGGCCGCAAGCTGGCGGAGTTTCAGGCGTTGCAGTTTACCCTGGCCGACATGGCCACCGAGCTGGTGGCGGCCCGCCAGCTGGTGCGGCTGGCCGCCTGCAGGCTGGATGCGGGACACCCGGATGCCACCACCTATTGCGCCATGGCCAAGCGGTTTGCCACCGACGTGGGGTTTCGGGTGTGCGATCGGGCGCTGCAGTTGTATGGCGGCTACGGTTATATACGGGAGTATCCGCTGGAGCGTTACCTGCGCGATACCCGGGTGCATCGTATTCTGGAAGGCACCAACGAGATCATGAAGTTGCTGATCGCCCGGCGGGTGCTGGCGGAAGGAAGCGGGGAGCTGTAACGGCTAAGGAGAATGCATGAGCGGCCTGAGCATCGAGGAATATCCAACCGGCGACGGAAAGCGTATCGGTCACATCAGGCTGAATGCCGAGCGCAGCCTCAATGCCCTGACGCTGGAGATGATCGAACAGATGCTGCCGACGCTGACAGCCTGGCAGCAGGATCCGCAGCTGGTGGCGGTGCTGCTCGATGGTGCCGGCGACAAGGCCTTCTGTGCCGGCGGCGATGTGGTGACGCTGTATCACGCCATTTGCGAAACCGGGCCAGTCGATGAACGGGGGCTGGCGCCGGTGTCCGAATTGGCGGCACGCTTCTTCGAGCGGGAATACCGGCTCGATTACCTGCTGCATACCTTCAATAAGCCGGTGCTGTGCTGGGGAGGCGGCATCGTCATGGGCGGCGGCATGGGCCTGTTCAGTGCCTGCTCGCACCGTATCGTCACCGAAACCAGCCGGCTGGCGATGCCAGAAGTCACCATAGCCCTGTATCCGGATGTGGGCGGTAGCTGGTTTCTCAATCATTTACCGCCGGGGCTGGGGGAATTTATCGCCCTGACCGGTTGCGCCATCAATGGCAAGGACGCCCATTGGCTGGGATTGGGTAACAGGACCCTCGCCGCCGACAAGCGAGCCGAACTGCTGCCGGCCCTGCAGGCGGTGACAAACTGGCACCGACCCGAGGCGGCGGTGAGTGCGGTGCTGCGGCAACTGGAGGCAGACTCGGGGGATGTCTTTGCCGGCTTGTCGTCGCCCTTGCGGCAACACCAGCCACAGATCCGCCTTCTGCTGGATAAAGACAGCCTGGCGAACAAGGTGGCGGCGATACTCGGTGCCGAGTATGAAGACTCCTGGTTCCAACAGGCCCGGCAGGGTCTGGCGGCGGGCAGCCCGCTGGCTATCAGGGTGATTGCAGAGCAATTACGCCGCAGTCGGCACTGTTCGCTGGCCGAGGTGTTTCGGGCCGAGCTGGCGCTGTCGGTGCAACTGTGCCGGTTTCGGGAGTTTGCCGAAGGCGTGCGGGCCAGGCTGATCGACAAGGACAACCGACCCGACTGGACCTTCACAAGCCTGAAGGCCGTGGACGAAGGGGTGCTGGCAGCCCTGTTCGAATCGCCCTGGCCGGTCAATCCGCTGACGAGTCTGTAACGGAGGTGAGCATAATGGCGACGATTGCATTTATCGGCCTGGGTAACATGGGCAGCCCCATGGTGGTGAACTTGCTCAAGGCCGGGCACAGGGTGCAGGTCTATGACTTGCAGCCCGAAGCGGTCCGACGGGCCGCCGGGCAGGGAGCCACACCGGCCGCGTCTGCCGCCGAGGCGGTGCAGCAGGCGGAGCTGGTGATCACCATGCTGCAAAGCGGTACCCAGGTGGACTCGCTCTATGTGAGCGGCCCGGATCCCCTGTTCGATCATCTGGCAGCGGGCACCCTGGTGATCGACTGCTCGACCATAGACGCGGCCACCGCCAGGGCCACGGCCGCCCAGGCCATGACCCATGGGCTGGAGTTTATCGATGCGCCCGTATCCGGCGGGGTAGCCGGCGCCGAGGCCGGCACCCTCACCTTTATCGTGGGTGGCAGCGAAACACAGTTTGCCGAAGCAAAGCCTGTATTGCAGCAGATGGGCAAGCAGGTGCTGCATGCGGGTGAGCACGGGGCGGGCCAGGTAGCCAAGGCCTGCAACAACATGCTGCTGGCGGTGCAGATGGCGGGCACCTGTGAGGCGCTCAACATGGGTATCAACAACGGCCTGGACCCCAAGGTACTGTCGGAGATCATCAAACAGAGCTCGGGTAACAACTGGGTGCTGCAGCTGTATAACCCGGTACCGGGGGTGATGGACAAGGTGCCCGCCTCCCGTGGTTATCGGGGGGGCTTTCAGGTCAAGCTGATGTGCAAGGATCTGAATCTCGCCATGGAGCTGAGCCGGGACAGCGGCTCGCCGGTCCCCATGGGGTCGGCGGCCAGGGCGCTGTTCAACCTGCATCAGGTGGCGGGCTGCGATGAACTGGATTTTTCCAGCCTGCTGACGTTGTTCCAGTCGAGCGAGAGAGGTGAATAGTCATGGATATCAAAGGCAAGGTGGTGGCGATGACGGGGGCGGGCCGGGGGTTGGGTCAGGCAATGGCTCATCATCTGGCCCGGCAGGGCGCGACGCTGGCGCTGATCGACAACAACGAGAAGGACTTGGCCAACAGCGGAGAAATGGTAGCGGCCACCGGTGCCCGGGTGGGGGTCTATCTGTGTGATATTACCGATGAAACCCAGGTGACGGACACCTTCGGTCATCTGGCGCGGGAGCTGGGTGGGCTGGATGTGCTGGTCAACAACGCGGGCCTGATGCGCGATGCCCTGCTGGTCAAGCTGGAAGACGGCAAGCTCGTCAACAAAATGAGCCTGCAGCAGTGGCAGCAGGTGGTGGATGTCAATCTCACCGGCACCTTTCTCTGCGGCCGGGAGGCGGCGGCGGTGATGGCCGAGCGGGGAGAGGGCGGCCTTATCGTCAACATCTCCTCTGTGGCCCGGGCGGGGAATCGGGGGCAGAGCAATTATGCGGCCACCAAGGCCGGGGTGGCCGCGCTGGTGGTGTGCTGGGCCGGCGAACTCAGCCGCTACGGCATTCGGGTGGCGGGTATCGCCCCCGGGGTGATCGCCACTCCCATGACCGCCCAGATGAAGCCGGAGGCGATGGCGCGCATTACCCGCCGTATTCCCCTGGGCCGCCTGGCCGAAACAGGCGAGCTGGTACAGAGCCTGCAGTACATTATCGACAACGATTATTTTCATGGCCGCATGCTGGAAATGGACGGCGGCCTGCGGCTGTAAAAACGATAACAAGCGCTGCCTTGTATCAAGCCCCCACAAACTGCTGCAAACATCATCTTGAAAGGTCAACAGGCCCTACATATTGGGATAGTTGGGGCCGCTGCCGCCTTCCGGCGGGGTCCAGCGGATATTCTGCGCCGGATCCTTGATGTCGCAGGCCTTGCAGTGCACACAGTTGGCGGCGTTGATCTGAAACCTGGGCTCACCGTCCGTGGTGACGATTTCGTAGACACCGGCCGGGCAATAACGCTGGGCCGGCTCCGCGAAGCGTGGCAGGTTATCACGCAGCGGCAGCGCGGGATCGGCCAGCACCAGGTGACAGGGCTGATCCTCGTCGTGGCCGGTATTGGCCAGATAGACCGACGACAAGCGGTCGAACGACAAGTGGCCGTCGGGCCTGGGGTAGTCTATTTTTCGGCACCGGGCGGCGGGGGCCAGGGTGGCGTGATCGGGAGTGCGGTCGTGCAGGGTAAAGGGCAGCTTGCCCCCCAGCCAGTTGTGGTTCAGATAATTGAAGGCGCCGCCCAGCCAGGGGCCGAATTTATGCAGGGCGGGAACGAAGTTCCGGCTTTGCTTCAGTTCCTGGTGGAGCCAACTGTCTTTGAAGGCGGTGTCGAAATCGATGAGGGTGCGAGCGTCTGAATCACCGGCGGCCAGGGTTCGCACCAGGGTGTCGGCGGCCAGCATGCCCGACTTCATGGCGGCATGAATGCCCTTGATCCTGGCGCCATCCAGGGTGCCGGCATCGCAGCCCAGCAGCAGGGCACCGGGCATGGTCAGGCGTGGCAGCGAGTTCAGGCCCCCCTTGGTAATGGCGCGGGCACCGAAGGCCAGGCGTTTGCCGCCCTCCAGGTGTCGAGCCAGCAGCGGATGCTGCTTGAGCCGCTGACATTCCTCGAACGGGCTGAGCCAGGGGTTGGTATAGTCGAGATCCACGATCAGGCCCACCGCCACCTGATTGTCATCCCCGTGATACATGAAAAACCCACCCCGAGCCTCTTTCAATGGCCAGCCACTGCCGTGTATCACCAGGCCGGGCCGGTGACGCTCCGGCGCCAGCTGCCACAGCTCCTTGATACCGAGTCCATAGTGCTGGGGATCCCGGCCTTGGTCGAGCTCGAAGCGGCTGATCAGCTCCTTGCCGATATGGCCGCGACTGCCTTCGGCAAAGAGGGTATAGCGGGCGCGCAACTCCATGCCCGGCACATGGTTGGACTTGGGGCTGCCATCGGCCGCCAGTCCCAGGTCGCCGGTGAGAATGCCGCATACCGCTCCCTGATCGTCGTAAAGCGGAGACCGGGCGGCAAAGCCGGGAAATATCGCCACCCCCAGCTGCTCGGCCTGAATCGCCAGCCAGCGGCACAGGTTGCCGAGGCTGATGATGTAATTGCCCCGGTTGTGCATGGGGGCGGGCACCAGGGCGGAGGGCAGCTCGATGCCGCCGGTTTCGCTGGTCAGCATATAGACGCGGTCATCGCCGACGGCGGTGTGAACCGGGGCGCCCCGGGCTTGCCAGTCCGGGAACAGCTCGGCCAGGGCACGAATGTCGAGCAGGGCGCCGGACAGAATATGCGCCCCCACTTCGGCGCCTTTTTCCACCACGCAAACACTGATCGTCAGGCTGGCGGCGTCGGCCTCTTGCATCAGCCGGCAGGCCGCGGCCAGTCCGGCGGGGCCGGCACCCACTATCACCACATCAAACTCCATCGACTCCCGTTGCATCATCCGATCCTGCTGTTGTAGGGGCATGGCTAAATTATTGTATTGGTTGCGGTATTTAACAAAGGTGAAAACGGCAGGATCCGGGAGCATGGCGTAGTATTAAGGCACATCCGATAGCGTCCGGAGGCAAGGATGAAGGTGCTGGTAACGGTCAAGCGGGTTATCGATTACCACGTCAGGGTCAGGGTACTGGCCGATGAAAGCGACGTGGATCTGAACAATGTGAAGATGGCAGCCAATCCCTTCTGCGAGATAGCGCTGGAAGAGGCGGTACGAATGAAGGAAGCGGGCTGGGTATCGGAAATAGTGGCGGTGTCCATCGGCCCCCAGGCGGCGCAGGAGCAACTGCGTACGGCGCTGGCACTGGGGGCGGACAGGGCGCTGCTGGTGATCGCGGATGGTGTGGTCGAGCCGCTGACGGTGGCCAGGCTGCTGGCCAAACTGGTGGAGCGGGAGCAGCCCGGCCTGGTGCTGCTCGGCAAGCAGTCCATCGACACCGACAACAATCAGGTCGGTCAGATGCTGGCCGCACTCACCGGCTGGCCTCAGGGCACCTTCGCCTCCGGCATAGAACGGGATGGCGACGAGCTGCGGGTTACCCGGGAAGTGGACGGCGGCCTGCAGACCCTGGCCCTGACGCTGCCGGCGGTGGTGACCACGGATCTGCGGCTGAACACGCCGCGCTATGCCTCCCTGCCCAGTATAATGAAGGCCAAGCAGAAGCCGCTGGAAACCCTCACCGCCGATGAATTGGGCGTTGAGCCCCGAGCCCACACGCGCCTGGTGAAGGTCGTTCCGCCCCCGGTGCGCAAGGCAGGCATCCGGGTGAAGGATGTGGCCGAGCTGGTGGCGAAACTGAAAAACGACGCAAAGGTGATCTGATGGCGACTCTGGTGATAGCGGAACACGATAACGACGGGCTCAAGCCCGCCTGCTTCCACGCCCTGACCGCCGCCGCCCTGTTGGGTGGCGAGATCGATCTGCTGGTGATGGGACATGATTGCCGGGCGGTGGCCGAGGCCGCTCGCGGGCTTGGCGTCGGCAAGGTATTGCTGGCGGATGATGCGAGCTATGAGCATCAGCGGGCCGAGCCCTGTGCCGCCCTGGTGGTGTCGCTGGCCGGTGAGTACAGTCATCTGCTGGCGGCGGCCACTACCCAGGGCAAGAATCTGCTGCCCCGGGTGGCCGCGTTGCTGGACGTGGGCATGGTATCGGATGTGGTGGCTATCGAGGCGGCGGATACCTTTCGACGGCCCATTTACGCGGGTAATGCCATTGCCATGGTGCAGTCGCTGGACGCCATCAAGGTGCTGACTGTGCGCGCCACCGCCTTCGAGGCCATGGTGCCCGGTAATAACCGGGCGGAGCTGGAAGAGCTGGCACCGGTGCCCGGGCCCGGCGGCAGCCGCTTTGTGAGCGAGGCGCTGGCGGCCAGCGAGCGGCCCGAGCTGACGGCGGCACGGGTGGTGATCTCCGGCGGTCGGGGAATGGGGTCGAAAGAGCATTTTTCGCTGCTGGAACAAGTGGCCGACAAGCTGAGCGGGGCCGTGGGTGCCACCCGGGCGGCGGTGGATGCGGGCTTTGCCGCCAATGACATGCAGGTAGGGCAAACCGGCAAGATAGTGGCGCCCGAGCTCTATATCGCCGTGGGCCTGTCTGGTGCCATACAGCATCTGGCGGGGATGAAAGACTCGAAGGTCATAGTGGCCATCAACAAGGATGGCGAGGCCCCTATCTTCGAGGTGGCCGACTATGGCCTGGTGGCGGATCTGTTCGAGGTGCTGCCAGAGCTGAATGAGGCGTTGGATAAGGAATTGAATAAGGAATTGAATAAGGAATTGAATAAGGAATTGAATAAGGAGCGGGATAAGGAGTAGGAGAAACTGCCGTGCGTGGTACAACGAATATCCGGATTAAAGCGGCCCTCTGTTGTAACAAAACAGCTAAAGCCGCTATAGTGGTGCCCAGTCTGCCGCCGGCAGCCGGTTCGAATGGACGCTCCCATGAGAACAAAAGGGGAAAAATGGCAAAAAATAATCACCCTACCGCCGGTACCCGGACATTGTTTCATTGTCGTTATCGGCCATCTTGCGTATACTTTTACCCCGTCTTGAATTCCACATTTCATTCGTTCCCTAGCTTTCTTCAGGTTCTGCATGACGACTAAATATATTTTTGTTACTGGTGGGGTTGTTTCCTCCCTGGGTAAAGGCATTGCTGCCGGTTCCCTGGCGGCCATCCTCGAGGCTCGTGGTCTTAATGTGACCATTATGAAGCTGGATCCTTACATCAACGTGGATCCGGGAACCATGAGCCCGACCCAGCACGGTGAAGTCTTCGTGACGGATGACGGTGCTGAAACCGACCTGGATCTTGGCCATTACGAGCGTTTCATTCGCACCAAGATGACTCGCCGCAACAACTTCACCTCCGGCCGTGTTTATGCGGACGTGCTGCGCAAGGAACGACGTGGCGACTACCTGGGGGCAACCATTCAGGTGATCCCGCATATCACCAATGCCATCAAGGACAGGGTGATTGCCGGTGCCGAAGGGCACCAGGTAGCCATTGTGGAAGTCGGCGGCACCGTGGGTGATATCGAATCCCTGCCCTTCCTCGAGGCGTTGCGTCAGCTGGCGGTAGTGGTTGGCCGGGAAAACACCCTGTTCATGCACCTGACCCTGGTGCCTTATCTGGCGGCGGCCGGCGAGGTGAAAACCAAGCCGACCCAGCACTCGGTCAAAGAGCTGCTGTCTATCGGCATTCAGCCCGATATTCTGATTTGCCGCAGTGACAGAGTCATTCCGCCGCACGAACGCGCCAAGATAGCCTTGTTCTGTAACGTGTCCGAAAAGGCCGTTATCTCCCTGAAAGACGTGGACTCCATCTACAAGATCCCGGCGCTGTTGCGCTCTCAGGGCCTGGATGAGCTGGTGGTCAAGCGTTTCGGTCTGGATTGCCCGCCCTCGGATTTGTCCGAATGGGAACAGGTGATCTACGAAGAAGCCAACCCCATGGGTGAAGTGACCATCGGTATGGTCGGCAAATATATAGAGCTGCCCGATGCCTACAAGTCGGTGAACGAGGCGCTCAAGCACGGCGGCCTGAAAAACCGATTGACCGTCAACATCAAATATATCGATTCCCAGGATCTGGAAAGCAAGGGCCTGGGTCTGCTTGAAGGTCTGGATGCCATTCTGGTGCCCGGCGGCTTCGGTGAGCGCGGTGTCGAAGGCAAGATCATGGCGGCCCGTTATGCGCGTGAGAACCGCGTGCCTTACCTGGGCATCTGCCTGGGCATGCAGGTGGCATTGATCGAATACGCCCGCAACGTGGCCGGCCTGGAAGGTGCCCACTCGTCCGAGTTCGACAAGCAAAGCCCCTATCCGGTGGTGGGTCTGATCACCGAATGGATCGATGAAGAAGGCAATGTCGAAGTACGTGATGAGATGTCCGATCTGGGCGGCACCATGCGTCTGGGCGCACAGTTGTGTCATCTGGAGCCGGGTTCCAAGGTGCACGCCCTCTACGGTTCCGACACCATCTATGAGCGTCATCGCCACCGTTATGAAGTGAACAATCGCCTGCTGCCGAAGATTGAAGCAGCCGGCCTGAAAGTGACCGGTCGTTCCGCCGACAAGAAGCTGGTCGAGATCATCGAAAATCCGGATCATCCCTGGTTTGTGGCGGCGCAGTTCCATCCGGAATTCACCTCCACCCCGCGTGATGGTCACGGCCTCTTTGCCGGTTTCGTGAAGGCGGCGGGTCAATACCAGCAGGGAGAGCTGGAATAAAGGACTGGCTTAAACTGACATTACGGCTGAGCCTCTGGCTCAGCCGCATTTTTTAGTGCTTTATCTCGTTTTTACCTTTCCACTATTTTTACCTTTAAACCAAGAGGAAGTTAGAGAATGGCTAAGATCGTTAAAGTAATCGGTCGTGAAATCATCGACTCTCGTGGCAACCCTACCGTAGAAGCCGATGTGTTCCTGGAAGGCGGCTTCATGGGCCGTGCCGCGGCGCCGTCCGGTGCCTCTACCGGTTCTCGCGAGGCCCTGGAACTGCGTGACGGCGACAAGTCCCGCTTCTTGGGCAAAGGCGTACAAATTGCCGTCGCCAATATCAACGACCAGATTGCTGCCGCTCTGATAGGCAAGGATGCAAGCCAACAGGCCGAGATTGACCAGATCATGATCGACCTGGACGGTACCGACAACAAAGCCACCCTGGGGGCCAACGCCATCCTGGCCGTGTCCCTGGCCACCGCCAAGGCCGCAGCCGCCGCCAGGGGCCTGCCGCTGTACGCCTGGATTGCCGAACTGAACGGTACCCCGGGTCAGTACTCGATGCCGCTGCCGATGATGAACATCATCAACGGTGGTGAGCACGCCGACAACAATGTCGACATTCAGGAATTCATGATTCAGCCGGTCGGCGCCAGCAACATCAGGGAAGCCCTGCGTATAGGCGCCGAGGTGTTCCACAACCTGGCCAAGGTACTGAAGGCCAAGGGCCTGAGCACCGCCGTGGGTGACGAAGGTGGTTTTGCACCGGATCTGGAGTCCAACGCCGCCGCCCTGGCTGCCATCAAGGAAGCGGTCGAGCAGGCCGGTTACGTGCTGGGTAAAGACGTCACCCTGGCCATGGACTGTGCGGCCTCCGAGTTCTTCGACAAGGAAGCGGGTAACTACAACCTGAAAGGCGAAGGCAAGATCTTCACTTCTCAGGAGTTCACCCATTACCTGGAAGAGCTGACCAAGCAGTATCCGATCGTTTCCATCGAAGATGGTCTGGACGAATCTGACTGGGATGGTTTCGCCTATCAAACCAAGGTGCTGGGCGACAAGATCCAGCTGGTAGGTGACGATCTGTTCGTGACCAACACCAGGATCCTGAAAGAAGGCATCGACAAGGGCATCGCCAACAGCATACTGATCAAGTTCAACCAGATTGGCTCCCTGACCGAAACCCTGAACGCCATCAAGATGGCCAAGGACGCCGGTTACACCGCAGTGATCTCGCACCGCTCCGGTGAAACCGAAGATGCCACCATCGCCGATCTGGCGGTAGGCACCTGCGCCGGGCAGATCAAGACCGGCTCCATGAGCCGTTCCGATCGGGTTGCCAAGTACAACCAGCTGATCCGCATCGAAGAAGAGCTGGGCGCCAAGGCCCCTTACCACGGCTTGTCCGAGGTAAAAGGCCAGGCTTAATGCCTGCCTTTTGTGGCTGATATGGTGGTCTGTTTCGGACAGATAATGCCGATACACAAGGGGCGGGCAAAGGGAACGGCACAGCCGACCGTTAAATGCCATGGATGGCATTTGCCGAGCGCTACATGGATGTATTTACAGCGTGTCGGCGGTGCAGTCCCTTTGTCCGACCTTACACCGCAATAACAGAACACTTATGCCGCAAGACTGAACCCCCGCCTCGTGCGGGGTTTCTTTTGTTCGGCTCCCGAATATGGGAAACTAGCGCGCTACTTCTGGAGGATTGATGCGCACCCTGACGCTGATACTGCTCGCCCTGTTAGGCAGCCTGCAATACCACCTGTGGTGGGGCAAGAACGGCCTGGCCGAATATCACGAAGCCCAGGCCAATGTGGCTCGCCAGATGATCGATAACGAACAGCTGCTTGCTCGCAACGCCCTGCTGTACCGGGAGATCGAGGATCTCAACAAGGGGCTGGCGGCGGTGGAAGAACTGGCCCGCAACGATCTGGGCATGATCAAGCCCGGAGAAACCTTTTATCGCCTGTTGCTGGCGGAAGAGCCATCATCACCATGATACCTGATCAGTCTTTTACCGCCGTGGTGCCCGCAGCCGGGATCGGCAGCCGTATGGCAGCCGACATCCCCAAACAATATCTGCCGCTGGGCGGTCGTACCCTGCTCGAGCAGAGCCTGGAACCTTTGCTCAATCATCCGGCCATCGGTCGTATTATCGTGGCCACCGCCGAGCTGGATCCCTGGTTTGAACGGCTGGCCATTGCCCGCCACCCGCAGGTATTACGGGTGAATGGCGGGCGCGAGCGGGCCGATTCGGTGCTCAATGCGCTGGCGCATGTCGAGACCGACTGGGTGCTGGTACACGATGCGGCCCGGCCCTGCCTGCACAGAGCCGATCTCGATGCCGTACTGGCGGCGGGGCGGCAGCCTCAGGGCGCCCTGCTGGCCTGTCGGGTGCGCGACACCATGAAACGGGGCGATGGCCGGGGCTCCATCAATAACAGCGTGTCTCGGGATGAACTCTGGCACGCCCTGACGCCCCAATGCTTTGCCACCGCCCCCCTGCAACAGGCGCTGAGTGCGTCCCTGGCGGCCGGCGCCGTCATCACCGACGAGGCCTCGGCCATGGAGTGGGCCGGTTTTCATCCCCGACTGGTGGAAGGGCGCGCCGACAATATCAAGATAACCCGCCCGGAAGACCTTGGCCTGGCGGGCTTTTTTCTGCAGCAGATGAATGAGAGCAAGATATGATGCGAATCGGGCACGGTTTCGACGTGCACAAGTTTGGTGGACAGGGGCCCTGTATCCTGGCCGGTGTGGCGGTGCCTTATAGCCAGGGGCTGCTGGCCCATTCCGATGGTGACGTGGTGCTGCACGCCCTGAGCGATGCCCTGCTCGGCGCCATCGGTGCCGGCGATATCGGCCGCCACTTCCCGGATACCGATGCGGCCTATGCCGGCATCGACAGCCGAATACTGCTGCGCGACGTGTTCGAGCAAGTCAGACAGGCCGGCTTTACACTGGGCAATGCGGATATTACCGTACTGGCCCAGGCGCCCAGACTGGCGCCTTTCATCAATGATATGGTGGCCAATATCGCCGCCGATCTGCACACGGAATCCACCCTCATCAACGTCAAGGCCACCACCACCGAGCAACTCGGTTTTGTCGGCCGCAAGGAAGGCATAGCGGCGGAAGCCGTGGTGCTGCTGGTAAAAGCATGAACAACAATTGGCATTATCTGCACGGACAACCCGACTACCGCGGGCGCCTGAAGGCGGCACCGGAAGACTTTATCGTACGCGAAGACTTAGGGTTTGGCCCCGGCGGCGAGGGTGAGCATATACTGCTGCATATTCGCAAGCGCGGCCAGAATACCCAGTGGGTGGCGCGTGAGCTGGCGCGGCTGGCGGGCGTGACCCAGCGGGAGGTGACCTGGGCCGGACTCAAGGACCGGCATGCGGTGACCGAACAGTGGTTCGGGGTGCATTTGCCGGGCAAGGAAATGCCGGACTTTTCTAGCCTCGAAAACGACGACGTACAAATTCTGGCCATCGCCCGCCACCACAAGAAGCTGAAAACCGGTGCCCTCAAGGGTAACTGGTTCGAGCTCAGGGTCACCGAGCTGGAAGGGCAGGGCGATCTGGAGTCCCGTCTGGTGGCCATCGCCGAGCGCGGTGTACCCAATTATTACGGCGACCAGCGTTTTGGCCGGGAGTTCGGTAACCTGGATCAGGCCAGGGCCATGTTCAACGGTCGTCGGGTCAAGGATCGCAACAAGCGCTCCCTGTATCTGTCTTCTGCCCGCAGCTATCTGTTCAATCTGGCGGCCAGCCATCGATTGGCCGCCGGCCTGGGTGAGCAGTTACTGGACGGCGACTGTGTGATGCTGTCGGGTACCCAGTCTTTCTTTACCCTGGGCGAAGACAATCCGCTGGACGACGCCATGCAGGCCCGCTTTGCCGAAGGTGATGTGCGTCTGAGCGCCCCGCTGTGGGGGAGGGGCCGGCTGGCCAGCCGTGGCCGGCCCGGCGAGCTGGAACAGGCGGCGATCGCCGAACAGCAAGACCTGTGCGAAGGGCTGGAAGCCAATGGCCTGAAACAGGAACGGCGGCCCTTGCTGCTGCTCCCCAGGCAGATGAGCTGGCACCGGGAGGGCGACAGCCTCACGCTGTCGTTCTGGTTACCGGCAGGCAGCTACGCCACCAGCCTGGTGCGGGAATTAGTCAAGGATAATGGAAACGATGAAGATACTGGTGAGTAATGATGATGGTGTGAATGCCTTAGGCATTCGTACCCTGAGTCGGGCGCTGGCGGAATTTGCCGAAGTGGTGACGGTGGCGCCTGACCGTAACCGCAGCGGGGCCAGTCATTCCCTGACGCTGGAAGTGCCCTTGCGGGCCGACAAGCTGGATGACAGCGGTTTCTATTCGGTCAAGGGCACCCCGACCGACTGTGTGCACTGGGCGGTGAACAGCCTGCTCGATCCGGACCCGGACATGGTGGTGGCCGGCATCAACCACGGTGCCAACCTGGGCGACGACGTGATTTACTCCGGCACGGTCGCGGCGGCCACCGAAGGGCGTCACCTGGGCTTGCCCTCGGTGGCGGTGTCGCTGTGTGGGGATCGGCATTTCGAGACGGCGGCCCATTATGCCAGCCTGCTGGTTCAGGGATTGTTGCGGGCGCCGCTGGCGCCCAATCAAATTCTGAATGTGAATGTGCCCGACCTGCCGCTGGATAACATTCAGGGTATCAAGGTGACTCGCCTGGGCAATCGCCATCGCAGCGATGCCGTGCTCAAGGAATACGACCCCCGCGGCCGGCCCATTTACTGGATAGGGCCACCGGGCGCCATTCAGGACGCAGGTGAAGGTACCGATTTCGATGCGGTGGAGCGGGGCTATGTGTCCATCACCCCCTTGACCATCGACATGACGGCGTATGCGCAAATGGCGGCGTTGGCCAGCTGGATTCAGGAAGTGGAGTAGCGGGTGCTCACGTTATCGGGACAGCAGCTCTATGGTTTGCTGCAACAGCAGGGCATCAGGGACGAGCGGGTGTTGCAGGCCATTGCCGGTCTGCCAAGAACCCAGTTTGTCGATGAGGCCATGGCTCACAAGGCCTGGGAAAACAGCGCCCTGCCCATCGGTTTTGGCCAGACCATCTCCCAGCCCTATATTGTCGCGCGGATGACGGAAGTCTTGCTGGCCCGGCAGCCGAAGCGGGTGCTGGAGGTGGGCACGGGATCGGGCTTTCAGACCGCGGTACTGGCGCAGCTGGTGGAGCAGGTCTTTACCGTTGAGCGGATAAAGTCGTTGCAATATCAGGCCCGGCGCCGGTTGCAGCGGCTGGATTTGCACAATGTGTCGACCAAGCACGGCGATGGCTGGCTGGGCTGGGCCAGCAAGGCGCCCTTCGACGCCATTATGGTGACGGCGGCCGCGCAGGAAACGCCCCAGGCCCTGTTGTCACAACTGGCGGATGGCGGACGCATGGTGATACCGGTGGGGCAGAGTCGGCAGTCGCTGTGGCTCTATCAACGTCATGGCGATCAATTTTCGCGTACCGAGCTGGAATCGGTGCGTTTTGTACCTTTGGTGAAGGGTGATCTCGAGTGAAGATTTTTTCTCGGTTGTACCGGCAGGTCATGATGTGGGCCGTGCACCGGCATGCGCCGGTTTATTTGTCTTTGAACAGCTTTGTCGAGTCCATCTTCTGGCCGGTGCCGGTGGATGTGATGCTGGCGCCCATGGCATTGTCCAAGCCGGAACGGGCCTGGTATTATGCCGCCCTCGCCACCTTCTTCTCGGTGCTGGGGGCCGCCTTCGGTTACCTGCTGGGTTATGCCCTGTGGGAGCCGGTGGTACAGCCCTTTATCGCCACCATGGGTTACGAAGGCAAGATGGACATCGCCCGGCAGTGGTTTGATGAATGGGGCATCTGGGTCATTTTCATCGCCAGCTTTACCCCGATTCCCTACAAGGTGTTTACGGTCACGGCCGGCCTGCTGCAGATGGCGTTTCTCCCCTTTCTGCTGATTTCCCTGATCGGGCGGGGCCTGCGCTTTTTCCTGGTGTCGGGCCTGATGGTCTGGGGCGGAGTCAGAATGGAGGCCAGGCTGATCCGATATATCGATATCCTCGGCTGGCTTTGTCTGGCGGCGGCGGTGGCGGCCTACCTGTTGCTGAAGCACTGAGGCACTGACGCGCTGATGCTAGGGCGGAGCAGCACATTCAGACTGGCGTGTTTCAACCTGCTGTTGATCACCCTGCTGACGGCCTGTTCCGCCTCTCGTCCTGCGCCGGTAGTGGGGGTGCATGCCCGTGGCCAGATCAAGGCCGACGGCCGCCATTATGTGGTGGTCAAGGGCGATACCCTGTATTCCATCGCCTGGCAGGCCGGTACCGATGTGCCGACCCTGGCACGACATAACCGGATTCAGGCACCTTACTCCATTTATCCCGGCCAGACCCTGCGGCTGGATGTTCCCAATGCCGCTCTGGCGGTATACCGGGTACGTCGTGGCGATACCCTCGGTATCATAGCGCGCAACACCGGTCATACCGTGGCCGACCTGGCGACCCTGAACGGGCTTACACCTCCTTATCGCATCTACGTGGGTCAACCCTTGAACCTGCGTACTCGCACCACGGCGGCGGCGGGGCCGAAAAAGGCCCGGAGCAACTCGAGCACCACTGCTGGTACGAGCACCTCGGCAAAAGCACCCAAGCCACTTGCACCCGCTTCGGGAAAAGCATACGCTGGTTCCAAAGTACAAAAAAACGCCGCTGTCAATGTGAACATCTCCTGGCAATGGCCAGCGGCAGGCCCGGTCATCTCGGGCTTTTCGCTGGCCGAAACCGGTAATAAAGGCATTGATATCAGGGGCAGCAGAGGCCAGGCCATCAAGGCCGCCGCCGCAGGCAAGGTTGTTTACGCAGGGAATGCGCTACGTGGTTACGGCAATCTGATCATCATCAAACACAACGATGATTACTTGTCTGCCTACGCTCACAATGAAGTGCTCCGGGTCAAGGAGCAACAAAGGGTGAGGGCCGGTCAGCACATAGCGGATATGGGTAGCAGTGATACCACCGATGTGCGATTGCATTTCGAAATCCGGTATCAGGGATCCTCGGTTAATCCGATGAAATATCTGCCAAAGCGATAGATTCCGGGAAACAGGTAGTACCCGGACTAAGGGAGAACTGCCATGAGCCATAGTAAAAAAACAGCCCACCATGATGAGGCGGGCTTGAATGCCGGTACTGAACAGGATGTGATGACCGGTAGCGCCGAAAAGGAAAGTATTCAGGAAGAAGAAATTCTCAAGGCACCGAATGCACGAACGCTGGATGTTACCCAGCTTTATCTGGGAGAAATCGGCTTTTCACCCCTGCTGACGGCAGAGGAAGAAGTGCTTTATTCTCGTCGCGCCCTGCGTGGGGATCTCATCGCCCGCAAGCGGATGATCGAGTCCAATCTGCGACTCGTGGTCAAGATATCCCGCCGTTACAACAACCGTGGCCTGGCGCTGCTGGATTTGATTGAAGAGGGCAACCTCGGCCTGATCCGCGCGGTCGAGAAATTCGATCCCGAGCGCGGTTTTCGTTTCTCGACCTATGCCACCTGGTGGATCCGCCAGACCATAGAGCGGGCCATCATGAACCAGACCCGCACCATCCGACTGCCCATTCATGTGGTCAAGGAACTCAACGTTTATCTGCGTACCGCCCGTGAACTGGCCCATCGACTCGATCATGAACCCACCGCCGAAGAGATAGCCGACGCCCTCGACAGGCCGGTGGAAGATGTCTCCCGCATGCTCAAGCTGAACGAAAAAATCAGTTCGGTGGACACCCCCATCGGGGGTGACGGTGACAAGGCGCTGCTCGATGTGATCACCGACGAGAATGATCTGGATCCGGAAACCGAAATACAGGATGAGGACATTCGGCTGAGCCTGGTGCGCTGGCTGGAAGAACTCAATCCCAAGCAGCGAGAGGTGCTGGCCCGTCGTTTCGGCCTGCTCGGCTACGAGGCCTCGACGCTGGAAGACGTGGGCAGAGAGATAGGTCTGACCCGGGAACGGGTACGGCAGATCCAGGTAGAAGCCCTGCGTCGGCTGAAGGAAGTACTTACCCTGCAGGGGCTGTCGATAGACACCCTGTTCTACAGCGATTGACATCGTCAGCAAAAAAGCCAACAGCAAACGGTCGTCTGTTGTTGGCTTTTTGTTTTCTATCGGCGCAGCCTTTTGTCCGTCATCCTGACGAAAGTCAGGATTTCGGTTTTGACTGCGATCACGGTGATTGCGGAATGGCACCCCATGTAGGCACTGCTTCAGCTGTGCAATATCGCGAAGCGATATTTTTGCTCCAGTGCTTCATGTGGCTCTGTGCGTCAGATCCGGCGTTGCCGGATTTAGCAGCTAAAGCAGCTACTACATTCGTGCTGCATGTAAATATCGGCGCCGCTCTGTGCCAATATATTGCACGGATGTAGGCACTGCTTCAGCTGTGCAATATCGCTTTTACGCCTTACGCTTTAGCTTCAACTGATACAGCAGCTCCAGTGCCTGGCGTGGGCTCAGCTCATCCGGCTCTACTTCATCAAGTAACAATAACGCCGGATCCGGCTCGGCTTCGAACAGCGGCAGCGACGGCTGCGGATCTTCATGATGAGCCGGGGTCTTGTCAGCCGCTGCATGCTGGCCTTGCTGTACCTGCTCCCGGGGCCGATGCCCGCTCTCCAGTTCGGCCAGTTTCTGGCGGGCCAGGGTAAGCACCCTTCTCGGCACCCCGGCCAGGGCGGCGACCTGCAAGCCGTAAGAGCGGCTGGCGGCGCCTTCCTGTACCGCATGCATGAAGGCGATGGTGTCCCCATGCTCCACCGCATCCAGATGGACGTTGGCCACCTCGGGCCACAAGCCCGCCAGTTCGGTCAGCTCGAAGTAGTGGGTGGCGAACAGGGTGTAGGCATGCAGCCGGTTGGCCAGCGCATCGGCGCAGGACCAGGCCAGAGCCAGGCCGTCGTAGGTGCTGGTGCCGCGGCCGATTTCATCCATCAGCACCAGGCTGTGACGGCTGGCGTTGTTGAGAATATTGGCGGTTTCGGTCATCTCCACCATGAAGGTGGAGCGGCCCGAGGCCAGATCGTCCGAGGCGCCGATACGGGTAAAAATGCGGTCCACCTTGCCGATACGGGCACGCTGGGCCGGTACGAAAGAGCCGATGTAGGCCATCAGCACGATCAGCGCCGTTTGCCGCATATAGGTGGATTTACCGCCCATGTTCGGCCCGGTGATCACCAGCATCTTGCGCTGCTCCGACATCGACAGCGGGTTGGCGATAAAGGGTTCCGTCATCACCTGCTCGACCACCGGGTGGCGACCTTCCTCTATGTCGATCACCTCGTCGCCGGTCAGCTGCGGGCGGCAGTAATTAAGGCTTTCGGCCCGCTCGGCCAGGTTGGCGAACACATCCAGCTGGGCCAGGGCGATGGCGCTGTGCTGCAACGGTTGCAGCTGTTCCAGCAGGCGGTCCAGCAGCGCCTCGTACAGTTTCTTTTCCAGCGCCAGGCCCTTGCTCTGGGCGTTAAGTACCTTGTCTTCGTACTCTTTCAGCTCGGGAATGAGGTAGCGCTCGTTGTTCTTCAGGGTCTGGCGACGTACATAATGCACCGGCACCAGATGGGCGCTGGCCCGGCTGACCTCGATGTAAAAACCGTGCACCCGGTTATAGGCCACTTTCAGGGTAGGTATACCGGTGGCGGCTTTTTCCCGGGCTTCCAGCTCTTCCAGATACCGGTGGGCCCCGGCGGCCAGCTCGCGCAGCTCGTCCAGCTCGGAGTTGAAGCCATCACGAATGACGCCGCCGTCGCGGATCAGCACCGGCGGGGTATCGACCACCGCCCGTTCCAGCAACTCGGCCAGCTCCGGAAACCGGCCGATGCGATCGGCCAGGGCGTCCAGACAGCAAGGCGTGGCCTCGCTTACCAAGGCCTGAATGTCGGGCAACGCCTGCAAGGCGGCGCGCAGCCGACTCAGATCCCGGGGCCGGGCCGAACGCAACGCCAGTCGTGCCAGCACCCGCTCCATGTCGCCGACCTGACGCAGCAGCGGGCGCAACTCTTCGTGACGACCCTGCTCCATCAGCAGGGCAATCATGTCCTGACGGCGGTTGAGATCGTCGATATCGCGGCTGGGCTGGTGGATCCAGCGCTTGAGCAGGCGGCTACCCATGGGGGTGGCGGTGTTGTCCAGCACCTCGGCCAGGGTGTTTTCCAGGGTGCCGGACAGGTTCAGGGTCAGCTCCAGGTTACGGCGGGTGGCGGCATCCATGATCACCATGTCCTGACTGCGCTCCAGACTCACGCTGCCGATATGGGGCAGAGCGGTGCGCTGGGTGTCTTTTACATATTGCAGCAGGCAACCGGCGGCACAGAGGGCGGTGGTGGACTGCTCGACGCCGAAGCCCACCAGATCCCGGGTGCCGAACTGCTGGCACAGCAGGTGCCGGGCGGTGCCCAGATCGAACTCCCATTCCGGCCGGCGGCGCAGCCCCTTGCGGCTTTCGATAAGCCCAAACCAGGCAAAGCCTTCAGGATACAGCAGCTCGGCGGGCTGGGTACGCTGCAACTCGGCGACCAGCGCCTCTTCGGTATCGAACTGGTTGAGCACGAAGCGGCCGGTGCTGACATCGATGATGCCGTAACCGAATTGCTGACCATCGTGATACACCGCCGCGAGGCAGTTGTCCTGCCGGTCGGCCAGCAGCGCCTCGTCCGACAGGGTGCCGGGGGTAATAATACGCACCACCTGGCGTTCCACCGGTCCCTTGCTGGTGGCCGGATCGCCAATCTGCTCGCAGATGGCCACCGACTCGCCCATCTGGACCAGCCGCGCCAGGTAGTTTTCCGCCGCATGATGGGGCACCCCCGCCATGGGAATGGCGTTGCCGCCCGACTTGCCGCGCTTGGTCAGGGAGATATCCAGCAGGCGCGAGGCCTTCTTGGCATCGTCATAGAACAGCTCATAAAAATCACCCATACGGTAGAACAGCAGTATGTCCGGATGCTGCGCCTTGAGGGCGAGATATTGCTGCATCATGGGAGTATGTTGGGTCTTGTCTTGATTCATAGCTAAATCAATACCTTATATCTTTATGAGACTGTTTCTGAAAACGGTGAGGCGAGCGAAGCATGACTCGCTGCCGGGGCGGAATCATACCAGTATCCTGGCCTAAACACATGATCCTGAAGATGATGCCCGGGGTATTGTTGGGCTTCTGGCTGTCGCGGCGGCTTGAAAAGGTCGTTCAGAAAGACAGCGCCCGGCCGGCAATACTGCGGATTTCCGCCCTGTCGGCGCTGGTGGTGTTGTGGCAGGGGGTAACCGGCGGCCTGAACGGATAAAGGTTCACTGACAGAACGTCGATAGCCGTTGGCGATGCCGCCCCGTATCGGCATAATAACCGTCTGTTTGCAGCAATGGATGACCGGGGAGGGCGCTTTGAATCTGACGACACTGGCACAACAACTGGGTGATGCCTTGCTGAGTCGCGGGCTGACGGTGACCACGGCCGAATCCTGTACCGGCGGCGGCATAGCCTGTACCATCACCGATATTGCTGGCAGTTCGGCCTGGTTCGAGCGGGGCTTTGTCACCTACTCCAATGCGGCCAAGAGCGAGATGCTGGGCGTCGATCCCGCGCTTATCGAGCGTGACGGTGCCGTCAGCGAGGCGGTGGTCATCGCCATGGCCAAGGGCGCCTGTGCCGCCGGCGGCGACTCGCTCGGGGTGGCGGTCAGTGGTGTGGCCGGCCCCGATGGCGGCAGCCCGGAAAAACCGGTCGGCACCGTCTGGCTGGCCTGTCACCTGGCGGCGGAGGATAAAACCCATTGCCGCCTGCTGCAGCTCGAGGGCGACCGCCTGAGTGTGCGCCGGCAAACCATAGCGGCGGCGCTGCAGGAATGCCTGGCGCTGGTGGACAAGCCCCGGGCTTGATACTGTACGAATAACCAGTATACTCAATCTTATATTTTTCGACGCATTAGCTTAATCAGCGGAGCTCCTCATGGATCAGAACAAAGAAAAAGCCTTGGCCGCGGCCCTGGGTCAGATTGAAAAACAATTTGGCAAAGGCTCTATCATGCGACTGGGCGACAACAAGGCGTTGAATATCGAGTCCATTTCTACTGGCTCCCTGTCGCTGGATATCGCACTCGGTATCGGCGGTCTGCCCACCGGTCGTATTGTCGAGATCTATGGCCCCGAGTCCTCCGGTAAAACCACCCTGACCCTGCAGGTGATTGCCGAAGCCCAGCGGGCCGGCAAGGTCTGTGCCTTCGTGGATGCGGAGCACGCGCTGGATCCGCAGTATGCGGGCAAGCTGGGCGTCAACGTCGACGATTTGCTGGTGTCCCAGCCGGATACCGGTGAGCAGGCGCTGGAAATCTGCGACATGCTGGTGCGCTCCGGTGCCGTCGACGTCATCATCGTCGACTCGGTCGCGGCCCTGACGCCGCGCGCCGAAATCGAAGGCGAAATGGGCGACTCCCACGTGGGTCTCCAGGCGCGTCTCATGTCCCAGGCGCTGCGCAAGCTGACCGGTAACATCAAGAGCGCCAACTGCCTGGTGATCTTCATCAACCAGATCCGCATGAAGATCGGCGTCATGTTCGGCAGCCCCGAAACCACCACGGGTGGCAACGCGCTCAAGTTCTACGCCTCGGTACGTCTCGACATCCGTCGTATCGGTGCCATCAAGGAAGGTGACGAAGTCATCGGCAACGAAACCCGGGTCAAGGTGGTCAAGAACAAGGTAGCGCCGCCGTTCAAGCAGGCCGAGTTCCAGATCGTCTACGGTGCCGGTATCTCCAAGGAAGGCGAGCTGATCGAGCTGGGCGTCAAGCACAAGCTGGTAGAAAAAGCCGGTGCCTGGTACAGCTACAAAGGCAACAAGATAGGCCAGGGCAAGGCCAACTCGATGAAATACCTGCTGGAGCATAAAGACATCTCCGATGAAATCGAGCGCCTGCTGCGCGAAATGCTGTTGCTGGCGCCGGGTTCGGCCAAAGATGAAGCGGCAGCCAAAGGCGAGGCGCTGGCCGAGCTGGACGGCCCGGGCAATAACGAAGAGTTTTAATCAAGAGGCCGGGCAATGCCCGGCCTTTGTTTTATTGGTATTTGTTTTATTGGTATTTGTTTTAGCAGAACATGATGGAACCACCACTTACTCCCCAGCAACTGTGGGATTGCGCCCTCCGGTTGTTGTCCCGCCGGGATCACAGCCGCCGCGAGCTGGCCCAGAAACTTCGTCAACGGCAGTTTGATGCCGAGCTTATCGAGCTGGCGCTGGATAAACTGGAGCAGCAGCAATGGCTGGCCGACCGCCGTTATGCCACCGTGCAGGTGCGCCAGCATATCTTCAGGAAGCATGGCCCGCTGCGTATTCGTGTCGAGTTGCAGCGCAAGGGCGTGACCCAGGCCGATATCGAGCAGGCGCTGGAAGAAGAAGCACCCGACTGGTTCGAGCTGGCGCTGGCCTGCTACCGGTCTCGCTTCGCCTTTGCCGAGCGGCTGGATATCAAGGAAAAAGCAAGGCGCATGCGTTATCTGCAGAGCCGGGGCTTCACTTCAGACCATATTCGCTACGCCCTGGAGACCCCGCCGGAGTAGCCCTTTCTGCCCCGCCGCTGCAAGGCGCGTTTTACATTGGCCCGGATACCTTTTAAATTATCCGGGTTAACGCCTATGAACCCAGCAATAGAACAGGATTATCCATGCAGATGACCACATCTGAGTTACGCACTGCGTTTCTCGAGTATTTCCGCCAGCAGGGCCACCAGGTGGTGGCATCCAGCTCGCTGGTTCCCCACAACGACCCGACCCTGCTGTTTACCAATGCCGGCATGAACCAGTTCAAGGAGCTGTTCCTGGGACTGGAGCAGCGGGCCTACAACCGGGCCACCAGCTCACAGCGTTGCGTGCGCGCCGGCGGCAAGCACAACGATCTGGAGAATGTGGGTTATACCGCGCGTCACCATACGTTTTTCGAAATGCTGGGTAACTTCAGTTTTGGTGACTACTTCAAGCAGGATGCCATCCGCTTCGCCTGGGAATTTCTGACCGAGGTGGTCAAGCTGCCCAAAGAGAAACTGTGGGTAACCGTGTACGCCACCGACGACGAGGCCTTCGACATCTGGTCGAAGCAGGTCGGCGTACCGGTCGAGCGCATAGTGCGCATCGGCGACAACAAGGGCGCCGAGTATGCGTCCGACAACTTCTGGACCATGGGCGATACCGGCCCCTGCGGCCCCTGTACCGAAATTTTCTTCGATCACGGCGAGCACATCTGGGGCGGCCCTCCCGGCAGCCCGGAAGAAGACGGTGATCGCTATATCGAGATCTGGAACCTGGTGTTCATGCAATTCAACCGCCATGCGGATGGTACCATGGAGCCGCTGCCCAAGCCGTCGGTTGACACCGGCATGGGACTGGAGCGTATTGCCACCATACTGCAGGGCGTTCATTCCAACTACGAAATCGACCTGTTCCAGGCCCTGATCAAGGCGGCGGCCAAGGCCGTGGGCACGGAGGATCTGGACAACAAGTCGCTGCGGGTCATCGCCGACCATATCCGTTCCTGCTCTTTCCTGATCGCCGATGGTGTCATGCCGTCCAACGAAGGTCGGGGCTATGTGTTGCGCCGTATCATTCGTCGCGCTGTGCGCCATGGTCGCAAGCTGGGTGCCGAGCAGTCCTTCTTCCATACCCTGGTGGGTGCCCTGTGCGAGCAGATGGCCGATGCCTATCCGGAGCTGAACACCCAGCGCGCCATTATCGAGAAGGTGCTGCGGCTGGAAGAAGAGCAGTTTGCCCGTACCCTGGGCCGCGGTCTGCAACTGCTGGAAGATGCCATCGCTGAGCTGGGCGACGCCAGGGTGCTGCCGGGCGAGGTGGTGTTCAAGCTGTACGATACCTATGGTTTTCCGGCGGATCTGACTGCCGATGTACTGCGCGACCGCGAGCTGAGCATCGATGAAGCCGGTTTCGAAATCCTGATGCAGCAGCAGCGGGAGCGGGCCAAGGAAGCCTCCAACTTCGGTGTGGACTATTCCCGGGTGATCAAGGTGGAGGGCGAGACCGACTTCACCGGTTACCAGCACCTGGCCGAGTCGGCCAGGGTGACGGCGCTGTTCAAGGACGGCGAGCCGGTGTCTGCCCTGATTGCGGGTGAAGAAGGCGCCCTGGTGCTGGACAAGACCCCCTTCTACGCGGAGTCCGGTGGTCAGGTCGGTGATACCGGCGTGATCAAGCTGGATGACGGCCTCTTCGTGGTCAGGGATACCCAGAAGGCCGGTAACGGTATTCTGCACCTGGGCCAGCTGGAGCTGGGCACCCTGGAAGTGGGGGAGGCGGTCACCGCGGCGGTAGACAGCTATCGACGTCAGGCCACGGCGCTCAACCACTCGGTCACCCACCTGATGCATGATTGTCTGCGCAAGCTGCTGGGCGACCACGTCATTCAGAAGGGGTCGCTGGTGGGACCCGATCGTCTGCGTTTCGACTTCTCGCATCTGGAAGCCATGACGGCGCAGGAAATTCGCGAAATCGAAGACATGGTCAACAAGGAGATCCGTGCCAATCACGAAGTCTCTACCCGGCTGATGGATCTGGACTCTGCCAAGGAGGCCGGCGCCATGGCACTGTTCGGCGAGAAATACGACGATGAAGTGCGCGTAGTCTCGATGGGCGATGCCTCCACCGAATTGTGCGGTGGTACTCACGTACAGCGTACCGGCGATATCGGCCTGTTCAAGATCCTGTCCGAAAGCGGCATTGCCGCCGGGATTCGTCGCATCGAAGCGGTGACCGGTGAGGCGGCCCAGGCCTATCTGTATCAGCTGAATCAGGAACTGGCCCAGACGGCCAGTCTGGTAAAGGGCGATCTGTTCTCGGTCTCGGACAAGGTGCGGCAGGTGCTGGATCGCAGCCGTCAGCTCGAAAAGGAAATCGAACAGCTCAAGGCCAAGCTGACCGCGCACGCGGGCACGGCGCTGCTGGATCAGGTTATCGAGGTGAAGGGCACCAAGGTGCTGGTGGCCAACCTGGAAGGGGTCGACAGCAAGTCGCTACGCGGCTCTCTGGACGATCTCAAGGTCAAGCTGCAATCCGGTATTGTGGTACTGGCTACCGTGACCGAGGGCAAGGTCAGCCTGATTGCCGGCGTGACCAAGGATCTGACCGGTAAGGTCAAGGCCGGTGAACTGGTGAACCTGGTGGCCCAGCAGGTGGGCGGCAAGGGCGGCGGTCGACCGGATATGGCTCAGGCCGGTGGCACCGAACCGGCCCGGCTGCCGGCGGCGCTGGCTTCCGTCACTCCCTGGCTGACAGAACGGCTATAATGTCAAAAGGTTGAAAATACGTCGCTGTGGAAAGTAAGTGGCAATAAAAGAGGCCTGTCATCGACAGGCCTCTTGATTTGGAAATAACGGCACCCCATCTGTTAATTGGGGAAAAGCTAGGTTTTTGAATACCTTTATCGGATAATAAGTAACATTTTCGACTATTACATAGCGCACACAGGAGCAGCCAGATGCTGATTTTGACTCGACGAGTAGGGGAAACCCTGATGATTGGTGACGAAGTCACCGTAACCGTACTAGGTGTTAAGGGTAACCAGGTTCGTATCGGCGTCAATGCGCCGAAAGAAGTCTCTGTGCACCGTGAAGAGATTTACATGCGGATACAGGCCGAGAAAGGCACCGCAGAAGACAGCCAGTACTAAGCTATTCCGGGGTGATTATTGTTCCTTCTGGCTGCTTTCAACTCATTGTGTTTAAAGATTGTTCGGGTGGTGGAGTCGGGTGAGAAAAGTGTTTGACTTATTTTGGCCTGACGTTAATATACGCCCCGCAAACACGGTGAGGTGGCCGAGAGGCTGAAGGCGCTCCCCTGCTAAGGGAGTATGCGGCTTATACCCGCATCGAGGGTTCGAATCCCTCCTTCACCGCCATTTACGCATCCGTAGCTCAGCTGGATAGAGTACTCGGCTACGAACCGAGCGGTCGGAGGTTCGAATCCTCCCGGATGCGCCATATTTAGAAAGTAAGATTTAGAAAGTAGTACCAGGTTAGACAAGTTTCAGAAAAGCATCCGTAGCTCAGCTGGATAGAGTACTCGGCTACGAACCGAGCGGTCGGAGGTTCGAATCCTCCCGGATGCGCCATCTGAATCTTGCCACAGTTTAAAATGCATCCGTAGCTCAGCTGGATAGAGTACTCGGCTACGAACCGAGCGGTCGGAGGTTCGAATCCTCCCGGATGCGCCATATTGAAAGGCCGGCCAAGCGCCGGTCTTTCCATTTATAGTGTTTTTGTCTGATATGTTGTTTGTCTGAAAACACGGTGAGGTGGCCGAGAGGCTGAAGGCGCTCCCCTGCTAAGGGAGTATGCGGCTTATACCCGCATCGAGGGTTCGAATCCCTCCTTCACCGCCATTTAACGCATCCGTAGCTCAGCTGGATAGAGTACTCGGCTACGAACCGAGCGGTCGGAGGTTCGAATCCTCCCGGATGCGCCATCATATTGAAAAGCCGGCCCCGCGCCGGCTTTTTTGTGTCTGTCATATCGATTTCCTGCCGAATTCCCTTTTTCGCCGGCCTTGCCTACCCTTCTTTTTTTGTATATAAATCACCGTTAAAATTTAAATATTGAATATTTATATTTAATATTTGGTTTTAAATGTGATTAGTTGCACTTTTTACATATTTTTTTGTAATTTTTACAACATTTTTGAGCATGTAACATTGCCAATATAGGTGCGAGCTGGGTATGCTCGTGACCGGATCGCAGATAGCAAGGAGCCTGCTGATGAATAACGTCTCTTCTCAACTAGTTGAAGCCGCCGGACTGATGGGGCTGGGCATGATGTTTGTCTTTGCCTTTCTCTCCCTCACCATCCTGGCCATCAAGGTATTATCGCTGGTTGCCGCCGAACCGGCATCTATGCCGGTTTCCGCCACCGCGACTCCCGCCGGCAACGGCCTGAGTCCACAAAAAATGGCCGCCATCGGCGCCGCCGTCAAGCAATACAAAAACAATAAAAAAGACTGAGTCAGGCAAGGCATCGACCGAACTGACTAAAACGGAACTTAACGAAACTTAACGGAGCTAGTCAAATGACCAAACCTCTTGCCATCACCGATGTGGTGTTGCGTGACGCGCACCAATCTCTGCTTGCCACCCGTTTGCGCCTGGAAGACATGCTGCCCATCGCCGAAAAGCTGGATGACATCGGCTACTGGTCGCTGGAAACCTGGGGAGGCGCCACCTTCGATGCCTGCATTCGTTATCTGGGCGAAGATCCCTGGGAACGCCTGCGTGCCCTGAAAAAAGCCATGCCGAAAACCCCCCAGCAGATGTTGCTGCGGGGCCAGAACCTGCTGGGCTACCGTCATTATGCCGACGATCTGGTGTACAAGTTTGTGGAGCGGGCCCGTACCAATGGCATGGATGTGTTCCGCATCTTCGATGCCATGAACGACGTGCGCAACCTGGAAACCGCCATCAAGGCCACGGTGGCGGTCGAAGGTCATGCCCAGGGTACCATCTCCTATACCACGTCCCCGGTACACACCCTGGAAATGTGGGTGGACATGGCTAAAAAGCTGGAAGACATGGGGTGTCATTCCATCTGCATCAAGGACATGGCCGGACTGCTCAAACCCTATGAAGCCGAGAAGCTGATCACGCGCATCAAGGCCGAGGTCAAGCTGCCGCTGGCATTGCATTGCCATGCCACCACCGGCCTGAGCCTGCCGACGCACATGAAAGCCATCGATGCCGGTATCGACATCCTGGATGCCTCCATTTCGTCGATGAGCATGACCTATGGTCATTCGCCCACCGAGACCCTGGTGGCCATGGTGGAGGGCTCAGAGCGCGATACCGGTCTGGATCTGCTCAAGCTGGAAGAGATTGCCGCCTATTTTCGCGAGGTGCGCAAGAAGTACGCCAAATTCGAAGGCAGCCTCAAGGGGATCGACTCCCGGATCCTGCTGTCTCAGGTGCCGGGTGGCATGCTCACCAACATGGAGGGTCAGCTGAAAGAGCAGGGCGCGGCCGACAGAATGGACGAGGTGCTGAAAGAAATTCCCCGGGTGCGTGAGGATCTGGGCTTTATCCCGCTGGTGACGCCGACCTCCCAGATTGTCGGCACCCAGGCGGTGATCAACGTCCTGACCGGCGAGCGCTACAAGAGCATCACCAAGGAAACTGCCGGCGTACTGAAAGGCGAATACGGCGCCGCCCCGGCCCCGGTCAATGCCGAGCTGCAACAGCGGGTGCTGGAAGGCGCCGAGCCGATCACCTGCCGCCCGGCGGATCTGTTGACCGACGAGCTGGCAAAACTGACCGCTGAGTTCCAGGCATTGGCGAGAGAAGAACAGCTGCGGGTCGCCACCGACGAGGTGGATGATGTACTGACCTACGCCCTGTTCCCGCAGATCGGCCTCAAGTTTATTCGTCATCGCGACGATGCTTCCGCCTTTGAACCGGCCCCGGGCACCGAGCCCGAGCCGGCAGCGGCGCCCGCATCCCTTGCCAGCCAGTCGGCGGGAAGCCCCGAAGTCTATGCGGTCAAGGTCGACGGTCAGCTCTATGAAGTGGAAGTGGGTCCGGCCGGCAGCATCAGCGCCGTACAGGGTGCCCGGAGTACCGCCGCCCCGGTGGCTGCTGCCCCGCAAGTCGCACCAGCGGCGACCGGCTCCGGTGAAGCTGTGCCGGCGCCGCTGGCCGGTAATATCTTCAAGGTGGTCGCCAAGGCAGGTACTCAGGTCGCCGCCGGTGATGTGCTGCTGATCCTGGAAGCTATGAAGATGGAAACCGAGGTGCGGGCGGCCCGGGCCGGTCAGGTGCTGAATGTACTGGTGAAAGAGGGCGATGCCGTATCCGTTGGCGACCCTCTGGTCAACCTGGCCTAAGGAGCTGAAATGGACTCGTTACTGACTCTGTGGCAGGAAACCGGCCTGGCCAACTTTCACTGGAAGCAGCTGGTGATGATAGCGGTGGGCCTGGGTCTCATCTATCTCGCCATCGCCAGGGGCTTCGAGCCCCTGCTGTTGCTGCCCATCGGCTTCGGCGGTGTGCTGGCCAATATTCCCAATGCCGGCATGGCCGATCCGGGCGGGCTGCTGTATTACATCTATGAAGTGGGTATCGGCACCGGCGTCTTTCCCTTGCTGATCTTCATGGGGGTGGGCGCCATGACCGACTTCGGCGCCCTGATTGCCAACCCCAAGACCCTGTTGCTTGGCGCGGCGGCGCAGTTTGGCATCTTTGCCACCCTGTTCGGCGCCATCGCCCTGAACGCGTTGCCCGGCTTTGACTTTACCCTGGCGGATGCATCGGCTATCGCCATCATAGGGGGGGCGGATGGTCCTACCGCCATCTTCCTGGCTTCCAAGCTGGCTCCGGACTTGCTCGGTGCCATCGCGGTGGCAGCCTATTCCTATATGGCGCTGGTGCCCATTATTCAGCCGCCGATCATGAAGTTGCTGACCACCAAGGCAGAGCGTGAAATCAAGATGGAACAGCTGCGGCACGTGAGCAAGCGGGAGAAGGTGTTGTTCCCGCTGATGGTGCTGACCCTGACCATACTGTTTCTGCCGGCGGCGGCGCCGCTGATCGGCATGTTCTGTCTGGGTAACCTGATGAAGGAGTCCGGGGTGGTGGACCGGCTGTCCAAGACGGCACAGAACGAGCTGATCAACGTCGTCACCATCTTTCTGGGTCTGGCGGTGGGTTCCAAGCTGTCGGCGGAGCAGTTCCTGACCCTGGATACCCTGGGTATTCTGGGGCTGGGCGCGGTGGCTTTCTCCATCGGCACCGCCGGTGGCGTGCTGATGGCCAAGCTGATGTGCAAGCTGTCCGGTGGCAGGGTCAACCCGCTGATCGGCGCGGCCGGCGTCTCGGCGGTCCCCATGGCGGCCCGGGTGGTCAACAAGGTGGGCCTGGAGGCCAACAACCAGAACTTCCTGCTGATGCATGCCATGGGCCCGAACGTCGCCGGTGTGCTCGGCTCGGCGGTCGCCGCCGGTGTGCTGCTGGCGCTGGTCGGCTGACCCGGCTTTTCCGACCTGTTGTTACCTATGTAAACAAGGCGCCTGCGGGCGCCTTTTCTATTCCTAGCCGCAGCAAACAAGAGGCAACAGGGTTGCCTCCTCCGACACGCTGCAAGCACCTCCTTGTAGGCACAGCTGTAGGCGATGCTTCAGCTTCGCAATGTGGCGTAGCCACATCCTGCAATATCGCAGAGCGATATCTTTGCGCCGATGTTTCATGTTGCTCTGTGCATCAGATCCTCTGTGCATCAGATCCGGCGTTGCCGGATTTAGCAGCTGAAGCAGCTACTACATGCGTGCTATATATAAATGTTGTCCGCTCTGTGCCGTCATCCAGACGAAAATCAGGATTTCGGTTTTGACTGTGTCACGGTTATTGCGGAATGGTGCTTGAGCGTGTCGGCGGAGCTGGCCCTTTTCCCGATGTACGAATAGAAACAGACGTGAAACACCTCAATCGGTTAAAACGGTTAGTATTATACGTCTATCCCAAAGACCAACAGAGGAGTGAACAGGTTATGGCGACCCCCCATATCAAGGCCGAGCGAGGTGACTTTGCCGATACCGTGCTGATGCCGGGCGACCCGTTGCGGGCCCAGTACATCGCCGATACCTTTCTGTCCGACGTCAGACAGGTGAACCAGGTGCGCAATATGCTCGGCTTTACCGGCAGCTACAAGGGCCGGGCCATCTCGGTGATGGGTCATGGCATGGGCATACCGTCGGTGTCCATCTATGCCAAGGAGCTGATTACCGAGTTCGGCGTCAATACCCTGATCCGGGTCGGATCCTGCGGCGCCGTACGCGATGACGTGGCGTTGCGAGATGTGGTGATTGGCCTGGGCGCCAGCACCGATTCCCGGGTCAATCGGATTCGCTTCATGGAACACGACCTGGCCGCCCTGGCCGACTTCGATCTGGTGACACATGCCGTCGCGGCGGCGAAGGCCTGCAAGGTGCCGGTCAGGGTGGGCAATCTGTTTTCGGCCGACCTCTTCTATTCGCCCCAGCCCGAGCTGTTCGCGTTGATGAAACGCTACGGTATTCTGGGGGTAGAGATGGAAGCGGCGGGGCTGTATGGCGTGGCGGCCGAATACGGCGCCCGGGCGCTGACCCTCTGTACCGTGTCCGATCATATTCTGCGCCACGAGGCACTGAGTGCCGACGAGCGCCAGACCAGCTTCGACGACATGATGGAGGTGGCGCTGGAGTCGGTATTACTGGGCGGCGTCTGATTGTTCTTGTGGCGCCTGTGTATCTGGCGCCGGCAACTGCCTTTGTTGTTGGTCTTGCCGCCGGCGCCTGAGCCCCAGCCCCACCAGGATACCCAGTAGCGCGCACAGGGGTAACAGCCAGCTCACATGATGCAGCAGCTGTTGCCAGATGCCGCGTTGCGCCATCGTCAGCGGCGAGGGCGCCAGCTGCATACGCAGGAAGCCGACCGGCCGCTCTTCCTGATATAGCGGACGTATGTAAGGGAGTTCACCATCGCCGAGCAGGCCGGCCTCGGCCAGTAGCTGGCCGCCACCATCGTACAGTTGCGCCGCGACCACCAGCTTGGCGCTGACCAGTTCCTCCACCAGTCGGCGCTGGCGCTCGGCGTCATCGGTCACCAGGGAGTTTATCGCCTGCAGCTCGGCATAATCGGCAAGCGGGGCGGCCAGCGTTCGCTGGGGCAACTGTCGCCAGCGTTGGCCGAGCTCCGTGACTTGCAGCCACTGCCAGCCGATGAACGACATCAGCAGCAGAATCAGGAGTAGCAGAGCCAGCAGCGGTTTGTATTTTACGGGGTGTTTTTTCCACATGGCGGCAATATTGTCTCTTGCCCGGCGAAAAAGCAATACGCTACCCTGAACGCCGGTCTTTGTGAGCATAGGAATAGCGAGTGGCACTGTTAATGGATGTTTTACCCGAGAGGGTCCGTGACTGGACCGATATGCTGTCTTGCGGCAGCCGGCTGTGGCAGCCGGGTCACCTGACGCCGGGGCAGCTGGCCGCGCCTGCCGGGCATCTGATACTGCTGGCGGAGCAGTTGCATAAATCCGCGTTGCAATCCAGCCTGCAGATACTGGATGAGGCCGGTGTGCAGGTGGAAGTCTCCGGGGTAAAACGCGTGGCCGAGCGGGATCTGTTGAGCCTGCGTCTGTCTAGCTGGTCGCCGGCGCTCAAGGCCCGTCTGCAGGCGGCGGCCGATGGCTGGGATCTTGCCTGTGTGCCCGCTTTGCCCCTGGCGGACAAACCGGGTCTGGTACTGATGGACATGGACTCGACGGCCATTCAGATTGAGTGCATCGACGAAATCGCCCTCTTGGCCGGGGTAGGAGAAGAAGTGGCTGCCGTTACCCGGGCGGCGATGGAAGGTGCGCTGCCGTTTTCCGAAAGCCTGCGCCGTCGCGTCAGGGCGCTGACCGGTGCCGATGCCGCCATTATCGAGCAGGTGATAGCGCGTATGCCGTTGATGCCGGGGCTGATTATCCTGGTCGAAGGCTTGAAAGCCATGGGCTGGAAAGTGGCGCTGGCTTCCGGTGGTTTTACGCCCTTTACCGGCCATCTGCGTCAGACCCTGGGGCTGGATGCGGACTTTGCCAATACCCTGGAAATCCGGGACGGCCGCTTTACCGGTGAAGTGCTGGGCGACATCGTCGATGCCGAGGCCAAGGCCCGCATTCTGGTCGAACTGGCCGAACGTTACGATATTCCGCTCAGCCAGACGGTGGCCATCGGCGATGGCGCCAATGATCTGCTGATGCTGGCGCAGGCCGGGCTGGGGGTCGCCTTGCACGCCAAGCCGCTGGTGCAGGAACAGGCGCCGGTGTGCCTTAACCGGCTGAGTCTGGAAGGGGTGCTGGCGTTACTGCAGGCGCGGTGAGTGTTTGCCGCCATCTGACCATATCGGTGATGTCGAATACCTGGCACATGGCGGCCAGTTCCACCAGTTGTTGTTCCAGAAGTTGGGTCTTATACAGCGACGTCTTGGTCAGCCTGTCTCGTTCAGGTACTACATAATCCAGCTGGCGCAGTTGCAGGCGGTTAACCACCAGCAGGCTGACCCTGAGTGCTCTGGTCTGGCGTGAGTCCATTAAAACATGACGTCTGGCGGGAGTGGGGTTCACCTGCAGCCATTCTTTGCCGCTCTTGTCGGCTGCGGTCCAGATTTCGAGGCACAGGTGCTGCTTGCCATCGGGCCGTAGCAGCTGGGTGATGATCGACTGCAATAGCTGGCGGGAGACCAGTCGGCTGAAATGGGCCTGCTTATCTTCGTCGGACAAAAAGCTCATCAACTCATGTTGTGGCTGGCAGGCAATGGCGCCCTGCACATAGAAACCTTCGTCGTTGCGCCCCAGCATGAAGGTGGGTGCCGGTGGCTGTTGTTGGGCCTGGCGGCACAGCCAGTTTATCCAAGAGGGAGTATGATCGGTTTCCGGGCGGACACGCAGCTTGTCCTGATTTTGCTCGAGAAGGGCTGTAACAAACTGAAAGCCCACATGAGTCTCTTTTGCTCCTTCGATGTGCAGGTGCAATACCTTGCCGCCGCCACTCTGGTTCAATACCCGATAGGGCAGGTTTTTCAGCTTCCATTTGCGGCTGCGTTGACCGAGTTCGACCAGGTTAACCTGAACCAGGCAGGGAACCTCGAGCCGTATCGGCTGCGACAGGGAGACTTTCATGCCGCTGCAGGATAGATCCTGTATCTGGCCGGCAAGGTGCTGACCGCCAAGGGTTAACTCTACCGCGCTCTGAAATTTAAAGCGGGTTTCCTGTCGTTTTGATGATTGCCGTCCGAGTGGCGTAATGGTGATAAGACGTTGTCGGATCGGACGAATAAAGGGCGACAGCTGCTGAATCTGGATCTCGGTGGCGATCGAGGTTATCGGTATCGGCAGCGGGGTCAGCCAAAGCTGCCATTTCAGCTGTTTCAAGGTACGAACGCCCAGAAGATCCAGTGTATCTCTGGCTTGCCCGGCCAAATTCAGCGGCCGGATACTCAGGTAATAGCAGTGCAGGCTGCCGGATCTCAGTCCTTCGTTGATAAAGGTGGCATAAGCCTGGCGCTGCTCCAGTTCATGCTGGCCGGCCACAAAATGGAACATCTGGCTTTGCCCCTTGTGCCTGAAGCTGTACAACAGATGCGGCTGTTGTGGCTGACGGCCGAGACTCAATACCCGCTCCGGGGGCAACAGGGTACCCATCAGATCGCCGGGGGTATCCTGCTGCCAGTGGCTCAGAATCTGGCCGCCGTGACGGTTGGCCAGTATGTTCTGCAGCTCACCCTGCACATCAAAAAACAACGACAGGCCAAGGCCATTTTCCAGCAGAACCTGGCCCCAGCACTGGGACTGAACGGCACTGTACAGATCTTCGGCATCCAGACCGTAGCGGGGGCGTTTTTGCTCGATAAACAGAGTCAGTGCCTGTTGCCAATCGGGGTCTTCATCCTGCCGCTGCATCTTGAGGCGCTCCGGCTCGTCCGGGCTCTGATACAGACGATAACGGCGCGGCGTGGCGAGACAGGCGAGTCCCGGCAGTTTTGCCAGCTCGGGGAAGGATACCCGCAGCTGCTCCGGCAGCTGGCGGGAAATCGACAATTGTACCAGCAGTCCGGCCGCCGAAATATCCAGGCTGTTACCCCGTATCCGTTCGTCTCCCAGATGCAGCCAGACCGGCGTCACGAAACGCAGACGGCTTTCTTTACGTCGGATACCCTGTGCAGGCTGACGCCAGGGTGTGGCATTGAACGGGAGGGGCCGCTGGCGCAAGGCCTCGAGTTCGGCGAGCAGCGTTTCGTACAGACCGCGGGTATAGTCGCCGTTAAAATCCTGGAGCAAGGTCATGAAGCGCTGTTCAAACGGCTCCGGCAGCATATGATCCAGGCCCTGGTGGCGTACCAGCCGGCATTGGTCCGGAAACAGGTTGCGTAAATCCAGCACCCGCAGACAGGGGCTGGTGAGACGGCGCACTTCGGCCTGCAATTTGAAGCGGGTACCGGGGGCGGCTTCTGGCAACAGGGTATCCAGCAGCCCATCGAGTTCATGATGGTAACTGAGGGGAACCAGTTTATCGAGTAGGGCTTTGTAGCGGCTGAGATCCATCCTGGCCTGGGGTTGAGTGTATGAAAAACTTGGGCCAGTATAGCAGCTCGTTAATCAATGAGTGAGTATGTATGGCCAAGCCCAAAACGGCGTTTGTCTGCGGCGAATGTGGTGCCGAATTTCCACGCTGGCAGGGGCAGTGTTCCGAGTGCAAGGAGTGGAATACCGTTACCGAGATTCGGCTGGCGCCGGCCACCGCGACGACCGTCAGCCGTAACAGCCGGTTTGTGGGTTATGCGGGCACTCAGGACAACAAGGTACAAACGCTGGACGAAGTGGCATTAACCGAGTTGCCGCGTATCAACAGTGGATTTAATGAGCTGGATCGCGTGTTGGGCGGCGGTATGGTCGCCGGTTCGGCCATTTTAATCGGCGGTAGCCCCGGGGCGGGCAAGAGTACGCTGTTGCTGCAGGTGATGTGCGGCTTGGCCCGTCGCATGAAAACCCTCTATGTCACCGGTGAAGAATCCCTGCAACAGGTGGCGATGCGGGCTCAGCGCCTGGGCTTGCCCCGGGATCAGCTACGTATGCTGTCTGAAACCAGCGTCGAGCAAATTTGTCATGTGGCACGGGAAGAAAAGCCCGCCGTGGTGGTGATCGACTCCATTCAGGTCATGCATGTGGCCGACGTTCAGTCGGCTCCCGGTTCCGTGAGTCAGGTACGAGAGGCGGCGGCGCAATTAACGCGTTTTGCCAAGCAGCAAGGGGTGATCATGCTGCTGGTCGGGCATGTGACCAAAGACGGTGCCCTGGCCGGGCCCAAGGTACTGGAACACTGCATCGATTGTTCCATTATGCTCGATGGCGCCAGTGACAGCCGTTTTCGTATGTTGCGCAGTCACAAGAACCGCTTCGGTGCGGTTAACGAGCTGGGGGTCTTTGCCATGACCGAAACCGGCCTTAAAGAAGTGAGCAACCCTTCGGCCATCTTCCTGAGCCGGGGGGAAGAACAGACCACGGGCTCTGTGGTGATGATCATCTGGGAAGGGACCCGTCCCTTGCTGGTTGAGCTGCAGGCCCTGGTGGATTATTCCCAGCTGGGTAATCCGCGACGGGTCACCGTGGGGCTGGAGCAGAACAGGCTGTCGATGTTGCTGGCGGTATTACATCGCCATGGCGGCTTGCAGATGGCGGATCAGGATGTATTTGTCAACGTGGTGGGCGGGGTGAGAGTAGAAGATACCAGTGCCGATTTGGCCTTGTTACTGGCGTTGGTATCGAGTTTTCGTGACAAGCCGTTACCGCAAGAGCTGGTGGTGTTCGGCGAAGTGGGCCTGTCGGGAGAAATCCGCCCGGTGCCGTCGGGTCAGGAGCGACTGATGGAAGCGGCCAAGCACGGCTTTACCCGCGCCATAGTCCCCTGGGCGAACAGACCCAAGCAGGCACCTGCCGGCATGGAAGTGATCGCCGTCAAGAAGCTGGACGAGGCGCTCGAAGCGTTATAACCCGGCGCGAGTCGGGCTCTTGCTCCCGCCTTGAGCCCGTCTGCGTTCAGCCATTATCGGCTTCTGTCAGGCGAGCTCACCGGTATCCAGATGGTTCACCAGCGAGATGGCCGACACCAGCCGGTCTTCCAGTTCAAACCGCTCTTCGAGCATTTCGCCAAGCCGGCCGAGATCCTGGTCCAGCTCCAGTTCCAGCAGGGTGTCTTCATCGACCTGAGCGTACTTGTCATGGAAATTCAGCGCCTCGCCGGCGCTTTGCTTGAGGCGCGGATAGATGCGTTCGGCCAGCGTCCGTGCGTTGCCCCGGGATGCCTCGTAGGCGGCCATGACATAATCGTAGATCTCGAAATGACCGGCGCAGACATAGTCGACCAGCTGACCACAGAATTCGGACAGCTCTTCCGGTGTTGGCTGGGTTTTCTGGTTGGTGGACAGACGGATGTATTCGACCAGCAGGCTTTGGCGGGCATTGATAAAGGCATCCAGGGCCTGATGCTTGCCGGCCAGTTGCTTTTTGGTTTGTTCCATTTTCCTGAGCATGATTCCCTCCTTGGGCGACCTGAACAGGTGGCAGGCCCCCATCATTAAAGTAAAGAGTAGTCCGGGTCAATAGCATTGCTCATAAGTTGTGCCTTTGTGCACCCTTTCCGGCACGGGTTTGACCGACCCACGCCGTTTGCCGATTCCGCCATCTGGATGTTACTTCCGGCATCTAATGTTACAATGCGGGCAATTTGCCACCTGATCTGGAACGACGGGATGAAACCACTCAAGAATGATAGTTACTTACGTGCCCTTTTACGCCAGCCGGTAGACTATACCCCGGTATGGATGATGCGCCAGGCGGGCCGCTATCTGCCCGAGTACAAGGCAACCCGGGCCGAAGCCGGTGATTTTATGTCACTGTGCAAAAATGCAGAGCTGGCCTGTGAAGTGACGCTGCAGCCGCTGCGTCGTTTCCCGCTCGATGCGGCCATCCTGTTTTCCGATATTCTGACCATTCCCGATGCCATGGGACTGGGGCTCTACTTCGAAACCGGAGAGGGTCCCAAGTTCGAGCGGCCGATTGCCTCCATGGCCGATGTGCAGAAAATCGCCATTCCGGATCCGGAAGACGAGCTGGGCTATGTGATGAATGCGGTACGCACCATTCGTCGCGAGCTGCAGGGTGAAGTGCCGCTGATCGGCTTTTCCGGCAGCCCCTGGACCCTGGCTACCTATATGGTGGAAGGCGGCAGCTCCAAGGCCTTCACCAAGATCAAGAAGATGATGTATGCCGATCCTCAGGCCCTGCATCTGCTGCTCGACAAGCTGGCCGACAGCGTAACCAGCTATCTCAACGCCCAGGTGGCGGCCGGTGCCCAGTCACTGATGATTTTCGATACCTGGGGTGGCGTGCTGACCCCGCGCGACTACAACGACTTCTCGCTGCAGTACATGGCCAGAATCGTCGATGGCCTGACCCGCGAAAATGAAGGTCGCCGGGTGCCGGTGACCCTGTTTACCAAAAACGGTGGCCAGTGGCTGGAAGCGATTGCCGCCACCGGCTGTGATGCGGTGGGCCTGGACTGGACCATCAACATTGCCGACGCCAAGCGTCGCGTCGGCGACAAGGTGGCCCTGCAGGGCAACATGGATCCGTCCATGCTCTATGCGCCCATTCCCCGTATCGAGCAGGAAGTGGCGACCATTCTGGAAGGTTTTGGCGACGGCCCCGGCCATGTGTTCAACCTGGGCCATGGCATTCATCTGGATGTGGATCCGGAACACGCCGGTGCCTTTATCGAGTCGGTACATCGCCTGTCACGGCCCTACCACGCCAAATAACCGATCGTGATTACGCCGTAATAAAAAAAGCGCCGTCAGGCGCTTTTTGTATTTATGGGAGAAGTCTGGTTGTTAACCGTCCAGCTCCTGCCGGTATTTTTCCACGGTGGCAAGGAAGGTACGCTTCTCGGTACCACCCAGACCATCGGCCATCGGCAACTTGACCTGCATGGCGTCCACCGCCCTGTTGTTGACGTGGAACTCGTAGTGCAGATGCGGCCCGGTAGAGCGGCCCGTGTTGCCGGACAGCGCAATACGCTGGCCCCGACGCACCGTATCACCCGGTTTGACCAGGAACTTGCTGAGGTGCAGGAAGCGGGTGGTGTACTGGCGACCATGACGGAGCACCAGGTAGTTGCCGGCCAGGCGATGGCGCACGGCCTTGACCACCACGCCGTCACCTGGGGCCAGCACAGGGGTACCGACAGGAACGGCAAAGTCGGTGCCCTTGTGGGGCTGAACCCGGCCGGTAACGGGGTGTTTGCGGTTCAGGTTGAAGTTGGAACTGAGCCGGGCACGACGTTCCAGCGGAATGCGAATAAAGCCCCGCTCCAGGCTTTCACCCTTCGCATCGTAAAATTTGCCGTCTTCATGACGAAAGGCGTAGAAGGTGCGGCCCTTGTTGGTCATTTCCACCGCCTGCAGTTCGGACTTGCCGGTGCTCTGGCCTTCGACGAACTCACGCTGTACCAGCACCTTGAAGCGGTCGCCCTGACGCAAATCCCGGGCAAAATCGAGCTGCCACTGAAACAGGTTGGCAACCCGCTGGATCTGAGTGGCGGAAAGGCCGGCATCCCGGGCGCTGATATAGAAACTGCCGTTGATCACTCCGCTCAGGGCCCGGGTTTCCCAGTTGCTTTCCTCTGTTCTGAGGCGGCTTTGATAGCCGTCGCCGTCGCGGGTAAAGATGCGGGTATGCAGCAAATCCCGCTTGATCTTGAATTCCTGCAGCAGGTTGTCCTGATCGATCAGCAACGACAGGGTCTGACCCGGCCTGAGGCCGTGCAGTACCTTGCCCTGGTCGGCTTCCAGTAGCCGGTACATGGTGGCGAGCGGCAGCCCCAGACCGTTGAAAATGGTGCTCAGGGTATCGCCGTTTTGCACCACGTATTCCTGCCATTCGGGCTCGGTGGCGGCAATTTCATCCAGGGCGTCGACCGGCTCTATTTCATCGCTGGGCAGGGTGTAGAATTCGGTGTTGTCGACCTGCTCTTTGGCGGCTTTTTGCGGCAGGTTCAGGCTGGCTGGAATGGTGATTTTTATCGGTTGCGTGGCCAGGTCGCCGGGCGAGGGGAGCAGCACCGTGGTCGTCAGCGTCAGGCCGCCGAGCAGGATAATGCCATACAGGTGTCGCTTGGGTAATGGCGCCGGCATACCTTTCAGTTTTGATTGTATTGGGCGGAGAGGATTCATCCGGATTACCTGTGCCTGTGGGTTGCTGAATCATGAATGATGAATGCAAAAACCGCTTTATCTATCCAGGCATAGATCCAAAGATAATAAAGCGGTTAAGGTTTATTACTATAATGGTCCGTCGTCCGGACCACCGTGATTAGTGCATGCTGCAATTATAAAGTTCCGTATAGTACCGGATTTTTTTTCAAGTTTTTAGCGTTCATTGAGCAGGCAGCCGGCCATGGCGTCCGCCAGCTGGTGCATAAAGGCAAAGTAGCCTCGGGGGCCTACTTCAATATCGGCCCCCAAAGGGTCCAGTATGCCGATGCGCGCCTGGGTGTTACGCACCACGGCCTCTACTACGGCGGGCCTGAACTGGGGTTCGGCAAAGACGCACTGTGCCTGGGATTGCTTCAGTGCCTGATGGATACGTGACACGGTTCTGGCCCCGGGAGAGCGTTCCGGGTTGACGGTAAAATATCCGAGAGACGGTAACTGGTAATGATCTTCCCAGTAGCCGTAGGCATCGTGGAACACGAAGTAACCGATGCCGGCGGTCGGGGCCAGACGTTCGGCCACCTGTTGGTCGGCCTCGGTCAAGCCTGCCCGAAAGGCGGTCAGATTGCGCTGATATCGTTCACTATTGTCCGGATCCAGCCGACTCAGGCGCTCGGCCAGCAGGCTGGCAATTTTTTCTGCGTGATGGGGATCCAGCCAGATGTGGGTATCCTGCTCTCCATGACGATGATCGTGTCCGTCATCCTCGCTTCCGACGGTGATTTTATCGGAATCATGTTCGTCATGGTGGGGATACGGGTGAGCATCATGGTCTGCATGGTCCGCATGGTCTGCATGGTCTGCATGGTCTGCATGGTGTTCGTGGCCTTCGATATCGAGCTGCGCCAGCAATGCCAGGCTGTTGGGTTGCTTGTCGAGCAGCGAGGTCAGAAAGCCTTCCAGCTCGGGGCCTACCCAGAGCACCAGATCCGCATTATTTATCCGACGTACATCCGACGGGCGCAGGGCATAGTCGTGGGGTGATGTCCCCGGCGCCAGCAACAACCCGGGAGCCTCGCCGCCTTCGGTAATGGCACTGGCAATCAGTTGCAGTGGCTTGATGGTGGTCAGTACTTCCAGCGCGCGGGCCTGGCCGCTCAGCAGCAGAGACATCGTCAGCAGCAGGGGCAGGGGCAGCAAAAACAGGGCTCTCATGATGGGGGTCGTCCGGATTGGTGATAGAGTTCGGTAAGCAGGCAATGTTATAATATTACAAATTGAGATGTAAAGGCGTAAAGCGAATGACCAAGCTGGTTGAACTGACCGACGTCGGACTGGAAATTGGGGGCAATGTCATTCTCGAACGAATTTCACTGACCCTGCACAGCGGCGAAATACTGACCGTAGTCGGGCCGAACGGGGCCGGCAAGAGCTCGCTGATGAAACTGGTGTTGCGCCTGAACGAGGGCAATACCGGTCGGTTGTGGCGCAAGCCGGGGCTGCGCATCGGCTATGTGCCGCAGAAGTTGCATCTGGATCCGGTGCTGCCGCTGACGGTAGCCCGTTTCATGAGCCTGTCTCATGGTCGCCGGCTGACGGTGGCCCAGGCGCTGGCCAGGGTGGGTGCCGAACGGCTGGCGGACCGGGCCATGCAGGCGTTGTCCGGTGGTGAAATGCAGCGCATCCTGCTGGCGCGGGCCCTGATGATGGCGCCGGAATTACTGATTCTGGACGAACCCGCCCAGGGCGTGGACGTGCACGGACAGACCGAACTCTACACCCTGATCAAGCAGCTCAGCGACGAATTGCAGTGCGGCGTACTGATGGTGTCTCACGATCTGCACCTGGTGATGGCCAGCACCCACAGGGTGATTTGCCTGAATCAGCATATCTGTTGTCATGGCGAGCCGGAGCAGGTGGCGCGCCATCCGGAGTTTGCCCGTCTGTTCGGCCGCCCCGAACTGGCTCAGCTGGCGGTGTACACCCACCACCATGATTGTGACGACGACCACCACGGAGACGTACGCCATGTGGGATAGTTTTCTGCTTTATGCCCTGCTGGCCGGCCTGGGGATCGCCCTGCTGGCGGGCCCGCTCGGCAGCTTTGTGGTCTGGCGACGCATGGCCTATTTCGGCGATACCCTGGCCCATTCTTCCCTGCTGGGGGTGGCGCTCGGTCTCTTGCTGCAGATCGATCTGACGCTGGCGGTGCTGGTGGCCTGTTTATGCCTCGGTATCCTGCTGGCGGCACTGCAACGCGCCAGCTGGCTGGCAACCGACACCCTGCTCGGCATTCTGGCTCATACTTCCCTGTCGCTGGGGCTGGTGGCGCTGGCCTTTATGGAAAATGTCCGCGTCGATCTCATGGCCTATCTGTTCGGCGATCTACTGGCGATCCAGCTGGCGGACCTGTACTGGATTTACGGTGGCGGCCTGGCACTGTTGTTGATCCTGCGTCACTACTGGAGTCAGTTGCTGTCCATTACCGTCAGCGAAGAGCTGGCGCGGGTGGAGGGAATACGGGTAGAGCCGTTGAAACTGCTGTTGCTGATGATGATAAGCGTGCTGATCGCGGTGGCGATGAAGTTTGTGGGGGCCCTGATCATCACGTCGTTGCTGATCATCCCCGCCGCCACCGCCCGGCGCTTCAGTCATACGCCGGAGCAAATGGCCCTGTATGCCAGCGGCCTGGGCATGATTGCCGTGGTCGGCGGCCTGCAATTATCGATCAGCCAGGATACCCCCGCCGGCCCTTCGGTGGTGGTGGTGGCCGCCACCTTGTTCCTGCTGTCGCAACTGGTGCCGAAACGGGGTTAATAAAATAGCTGCCAGCGATAAGCTTTAAGCTGTCAGAAAAACACAGGACGTAGGTTGGGACGAAGTATGAGTCCCAACTTCTTTCCGGCGGCATGAATATTGGGATTCGCTGCGCTCATCGCCAACCTATTTCTGTGTATTCCCCAGCACTTCATGTACCCGCGCCCGCAATGCAGGCAGTTCTTCCTGTTCGAACCAGGGGTTCTGGCTCAGCCAGCGCCGGTTGCGTGGCGAAGGATGGGGCAGGGGCAGCCGGTCGGGCGCAAAATCCCGCCAGTGGCGAACCGTATCGGTGAGGGTGCGATATTGCCTGCCCAGGTAATAACGCTGGGCATACTGGCCTATCAACAGGGTGAGTCGAATGTGGGGCAGGGCGGCCAGCAGTGGCTCATGCCAGGCGGGGGCGCACTCGGGGCGGGGCGGCAGGTCGCCGCTCTTGCCCCGGCCCGGGTAGCAGAACCCCATGGGCATGATGGCGATGATATCGGGGTCGTAAAACTGCTCCCGGCTCAACTGCAGCCAGCGGCGCAGGGTGTCGCCGCTGGGGTCGTTCCAGGGAATGCCGGTTTCATGAACACGCAGGCCCGGCGCCTGACCGATGATCATGATGCGGGCTTGTGGCGCCATTTGTACCACAGGACGAGGCCCCAGCGGCAACTGGGCTTCACAAATCCGGCAGGCCCGAACCCGCCGCAGCAGTCGTTCGAATTCGGCGTCCATCAGTATCCCAGATTGAAATTCACCAGCCCTTCCATCGGCTTGCCTTCTATGTATTTCAGGTAGTTGCGACTGAAGCGGGTGACAATCTGATCCGGAAAGCTGTAGCCGGCGTTGTGAGGGGTGATAACCACGTTGGGCATGTCCCATAAGGGACTTCCGGCCGGCAGTGGCTCGGTGGCAAACACGTCCAGCACAGCGGCACCGAGATTGCCGTGGCGCAGGGCCTCGATTAACGCACTTTCATCTGCCACATCGCCCCGGCCCACGTTGAAGAAGAGGGCGCCGGGTTTGAAGCAGTCCATGCGTTCCTTGTTGAACAGGCCACGGGTCTGGGGCGTGGAGGGCAGTACGCTCACCACCACATCGGCTCTGGGCAGCACCTTGTTCAAGGCGGGCAGCTGATAGGTATGATCGAAGCCGGGCGCTTCGCGCCCGGAACGACTGATGCCCAGCACGGTCAGCCCGAAGTGAGCCGCGGTGTGGGCCACATGCTGGGCTATGCTGCCGGTCCCCATGATCAGCATCGTCTTGCCGCGAATGCTGTGATAGGGCAGGGGTTGCCAGTGGTGCAACCGCTGCTGTTCCCGGTAATGGCGCAGATGTCGGGTCAGCGACAGCAGATGAGCAAAGACATATTCACTGATCAGGGGGCCGAAGATGCCTCTGATATTGGTCAGCTGGTAATTCCGGCGGCAGTTGGACTCGAGCAGAAGCTCGACCCCGGCGTAGGTGGACTGGGCCCACTTGAGCGCGTGTGCATCCTCGAGGCGCTCGCGAAGGCGGGCCGGCTCGCCCAGAAGAATGTCGGCTCTGGCCAGCGCCGCCTGGATATCCGCTTCCCGCTCGGGAGCCAGAATGGTCAGACCGGGCAGGTAGGCCTGCTGCAACAGCGCCTGATATTCGGCGTTATCCTGACTGAGCAGTAACAGGGTATGATTGGCCATACCTTCTCTCCTCAACGTGCTTTTTGTACCTGTGTTTTATGAGACAATGGCACAAGCATAAACTTATACCAGTGTTTCCCGCATAAAATGTGAGCCTTGGCCGCAAACGGCGATACTGGCCACAAGGCGGCAGCCCCAACAATAAGGAAATATCCGTGTTCGGTGATAAATTTTATAAAAAAATCAACAAGCTGGCTCCATGGCAGCAAACGGTGTTTGCATTGGCGCTGGCCGAGCGGATGTATCCCAATTACCGACTGTTCAGCGATACGTCCGGGTTTGGTAACGGAGAGCGTCTGCGCTCGACGCTGAACACCCTCTGGACCTATCTGACCGTCAAGGGATCCAAGGTGGATTTGACGGCCGAGCTTGAATCATTCGAAGCCTTTATTCCCGATCCTTCCCGTTTTGAACATTACGGCGCCTACCCGGCACTGGATGCCTGCGTCGCCCTGGGAGCCGCCTACAACTCGGTGATTTGTCGTATCGGTGAAGAAGCCATCGAAGCCAGCAACGCCTCGCTCGGTACCGTGGCCGGTTTTGCCGAACTGCTGGCGGAACGGGAGCTGAGTGAAGAAGAGCTGTACGAAAACGATCTGATGATGACAGAGATGGAGTTTCAGGTTGAGCTGCTGGAGCGAGTGGGCCAGCCGAGAGAGGCCGCTACCATTCTGGCCATTCGCGACTTCGCCGCCCAGGACGGGGTGTCGAATATCGGCATCAGCCTGGAAGAATAATTGGCAGTGTGAGGCGTGAGGATAAGATCGTGAAGGGTGAATAGTAAGGCGTGAGGGGGAGAGGTTCACTCCTCACCCCTCACGTCTCTCACTCGTGCAGCAGGCTGCCGACCTGCAGCAGGGGGGCCACATCCAGATCGTCGGCGTTCATCATCGACGAAATCCGCTGTACCGAAGACAGTAGCAGGTTCTGCTCCCAGGCTTCCAGTGACTGAAAACGCTGGATGAAGCTTTCCTGCAAGGGTCTCGGTGCCGTCTTGAGCTTGGTTTTTCCATCTTCGGTCAGTACCGCGTGCACCTTGCGCTTGTCGGTCTGACTGCGTTCCCGCCGTACCAGCTGTTTCTGCTCCAGCCGGTCGATAATGGTGGTGGCGGTGGCCTGGCTCATGTGCGTGGCCTGGGCCAGCTTGCGCATGGTGATGTCGCCATGGGTGCTGATGGCCTGCAACAACAACAGCTGAGGGCCGGTCAGGCCGGAGGCTTTGCTGAGCTGACGGGAGTGAAGGTCGATGGCACGGATGATCTGGCGCAGCGCCACCAGCACTTCTTCATGTTTTTCCAAGGTATTCCTGCCGATGGCTGACTGAATTTGCGCGCACCATAGCGTAAATCGGCGTCTGTTTAAAGTCTCGGTGGGATCCGGTTCATGGTTTGACGCGGCTGGTATGTGACAGCCTGTCGGTTGTATGTACAATCGAGATTGTTACAGGAGGCCACGTGACCCAATCCATTCCCCTTTATCAGCAGATCAAACAGCATATCCTGGTTCGAATCGAGTCTGGGGAGTATCCGCTGCATCAGCAGATACCGCCCGAACAGGAACTGGCCGGGCAATTCAAGGTCAGCCGGATGACGGCCCACAAGGCGATTCGGGATCTGGTGCAGGAAGGTTACCTGATGCGTCGGGCCGGGCTGGGTACCTTCGTGATCGAGCCCAAGGCCGAATCACCGCTGGCGGATGTCAGCAATATTGCCGACGAGGTGCGCGCACGCGGCCACCAGTACAGCAACAGCGTCATCGTGCTGGAAGCGAGCCGTGCCAATGAAGAAGTGGCCCTGCACATGGGCATGCGACTCAACGCCCGGGTGTTTCATTCGGTGATAGTGCATCGGGAAAACAAGGTACCGATACAGGTGGAAGATCGCTTTGTGCATCCGGCGCTGGCCCCCGGTTATCTGGAGTGCGATTTCAGCCGGCAAACCCCCAACGCCTATCTGGTGGAACATTGCCCGCTGTCGGATCTGGAACACATAGTTGAGGCCCGAATAGCGCCCGATGAGGTTCGTGACTGGCTGCAGATATCGTCCGACTCCCCCTGCCTGCTGGTGACCCGTCGCACCTGGTCACTGCATCAGCTGGTCAGCTTTGCCCGGCTCTGGCATCCGGGCGACAAATACAAGCTGCGCTCTACCCTGAAACTGTAGGTGCCGGGAGAGGGGGCGGAAAAAGCGCACTCCCAATCTCTTGGGCCGCAGCGTAGGTTGGTAATGAGCGTAGCGAATTCCAACAAGCCGCCGGCGGCTTCATGTCGGGGTTCGCTTCGCTCATCCCAACCGACCATCTAATCCCAGGTCCCCATTCCCGAATCCCCGCATTTTACCGCCACTGGTCCAGCTGCAAATCCAGGCTGTGTTCACCATCGGTGAGCTGAACTTCACTTTCCTGCAGGGTGGCAAACAGGTCGATGCTGCGCTGGCACAACCCGGCCAGTTGGGCCGGTTGCGGGTCGGCCAGGTGATAAATCTGCAGCCGCGGCAACTGGCCCAGCTCGGTCTGATGCTTGTTCCACCACTCCTGGGCGCTGCGTCCGCCGTAGCTGTACACCACCACCTGTTCGGCCCGGGACAGGGCCTGTTTGATGCGCTTGACGCTGGGCTCTCCCAGCTCCACCCACAGCAGAATGCGGCCATCCGGCGACTTCTGCCACAGCTCCGGCTCGTCGTCGGTGCTCAGGCCCTTGGTAAAGCTCAGGTCTTCATCGGCGTGGCGCATAAAGGCCAGCAGGCGCACCATCAGCCGGGTGTCGGTTTCGGAAGGATGCTGAGCCACGGTCAGGCTGTGCTCTTGATAGTAATGTCGGTGCAAGTCGCTGATATTCATGCGGACTTTATGCAGGGTGGCGGTCAGGGCCATGAGATCGTCCCGTGTAAAAGGCGACATCTTAACGGTAAGCCGCAGCCGGAGCCAGCCCGGCGCGCCTCAGCGGTCGGTGAGGCGACGTTTAATCCTCACTCCGAGAGTGTAAACACCGACCGGGCCCGGTGCGCCGGCATGCCGTCATTCATGAGCACTCCTTGTCACCGTCTGTAGCGCTCCTTGTCACTGTCTGCAGTAAATGGAAATGGATTAAAAATATGTAATGTATATACAAAACAAAATAAAGTTAATGGTGTGTATATTTCTGGTGTGACACAGGTCAATAATTTTGGTTTTTCTGGTTTTAAATGATTGCCATATGCAAAGATAAGGATTAAATGTATATACAAATAACGCATCGAGGACGCTTTCATGAATCGGTCATCACATCGCCTCTGGGTAAATGCCTCTCTGTTTGATGGCCTGAATGGCGCCGCCGAGCCGATGGCGGTGGCGGTGCAGGCGGGCCGGATCGCCTGGCTCAAGACGATGAGTGAACTGAGCGCCGACGACAGATCCGGCTTCGAGTGTATCGATGTGGCGGGTGCCCTGATGACTCCGGGTCTGATTGACTGCCACACCCACCTGGTGTTTGGCGGCAACCGGGCCGGCGAGTTTGAAGCCCGGCTGGAAGGATCTAGCTATGAAGACATCGCCCGTGCCGGCGGCGGCATCATCAGCACGGTGTGCGCCACCCGCGCCGCCACCGAAGACGAGCTGTTCGAAAGCGCCAGGCCCCGCCTGCAGGCCCTGATGGCCGATGGCGTGACCACGGTCGAGATCAAGTCCGGTTACGGCCTGACCCTGGAAAGCGAATTGAAGATGCTGCGGGTGGCGCGCCGTCTTGGCCGCGAGCTGCCGGTTCGGGTGGTGACCACCCTGCTCGGCGCCCATGCGCTGCCGCCGGAATACAAGGACAACGCCGACGGCTACATAGATCTGGTGTGTAACCGGATGATACCGGCTGCCGCCGAAGGGCTGGCCGATGCGGTGGATGTGTTCTGCGAGAACATCGCCTTCTCGGTCGCGCAGTGCGAACGGGTCTATGCCGCCGCCAGGGCGCACGGCCTGGCCATCAAGGGGCACACCGAGCAGTTGTCCAATCTGGGCGGCAGCGCCGCCGCCGCCCGGGCCGGCGCGCTTTCGGTGGATCACATCGAATACCTGGACGAAGACGGAGTCAAGGCCCTGGCCGAGGCCGGTACCGTGGCCACCCTGCTGCCCGGCGCCTTCTTCATCTTGCGCGAGACCAGGGTGCCGCCCATCGAGCTGCTGCGGCGTTACCGGGTGCCGATGGCGCTGGCCACCGATGCCAACCCGGGCACTTCCCCCATCTTCAGCCTGAAGCTGATGCTGAACATGGCCTGCACCCTGTTTCGCCTGACCCCCATCGAGGCCCTGCGCGGTGTGACCGCCCATAGTGCCCGGGCACTGGGCTTGCAGGAAGAGGTGGGGCGTATCGCGCCCGGATTGCAGGCGGACTTTTGTCTGTGGGACACCCTTAATCCGGCGGAGCTGGCCTACAGCGTGGGTCTGCCTCGCCTCGTTCAACGCATAGTCGCTGGGGAGTGTGCATGAATATCGACATGAACATCTGGACCGGTCGCACCGATCCCGAGCCCAATACCGCCCGCTGGCACCAGCAGGTGCAGCCGTTCGGCCCCGCGGCCGAGCCGGGCTATACCCTGATTGGTTTTTGCAGCGATGAAGGGGTGCGCCGCAACAAGGGGCGAGTGGGCGCGGCTAAGGGTCCTGCCTCCCTGCGCAAGATGCTGGCGAGCCTGGCCTGGCACCAGTCGGCTCCGGTTTATGACGCCGGTGACGTGATCTGTGCAGGCGAAGAGCTGGAAGCGGCGCACCAGGCCCTGGCCAAACAGGTAGCTCAGTGTCTGGCACGGCGGCAGTTGCCCATCGTGATGGGCGGCGGCCACGAGGTGGCGTTCGGCTCCTGGAGTGGGCTGGCCCGACATCTGGCCACCCAAGAGCTGCGCCCGCGCATCGGCATCATCAATTTCGATGCCCATTTCGATCTGCGCGATCCGGGTGTTGTGGTGTCTTCCGGCACCCCCTTCGCCCAGATTGCACAAGCCTGCGAGCAGCAAGACTGGCCCTTCCAGTACGCCTGCCTAGGCGTGAGCCGGGCCTCCAATACCCGGGGCCTGTTCGACAAGGCGGAACAGCTGCAGGTACTGACCTGGGAAGACAAAACCATGACCCAGAGCCGACTGGCCGAGATGCACAGCGAACTTAACGCCTTCATCGGTCGTTGCGACCACCTGTATCTGACCCTGGATCTCGATGTGTTTCCCGCAGCCCAGGCGCCCGGTGTCAGTGCACCGGCCGCCCGGGGGGTGGCACTGGATGTGATTGAACCTTTAATTGAACAGATTATCGCCAGTGGCAAGTTGCGACTTGCCGATCTGGCCGAGCTGAACCCCGAGGTTGACGTCGACGGCCATACGGCCCGGCTGGCGGCTCGGTTAATTCATACTTTGACACTGTAGGAGGGACACTCATGTCGCAGCAAAAGATGTCGCAGCAAAAGAAGTCACAGCAAGACAAGCGTCACGATCCGGGCCGCGTGATCAAGGCGCCGACCGGCGTCAACAAGATCTGCAAGAGCTGGCTGACCGAGGCCGCCTACCGCATGCTGCACAACAACCTGCACCCGGACGTGGCCGAGCGGCCCGAAGATCTGGTGGTGTACGGCGGTATCGGCCGCGCGGCCCGTGACTGGGAGTGTTTCGACCGCATTGCCGACGTGCTGACCCGGCTGGAAGACGACGAAACCCTGCTGGTGCAGTCCGGCAAGCCGGTGGGGGTGTTCAAGACCCACGCCGACGCCCCGCGCGTGCTGCTGGCCAACTCCAACCTGGTGCCCCATTGGGCCAACTGGGAGCACTTCAACGAGCTCGACAAGAAAGGCCTGATGATGTACGGCCAGATGACCGCCGGCTCCTGGATCTATATCGGTTCCCAGGGCATAGTGCAGGGCACCTTTGAGACCTTCGTCGCCGTGGCCAGGCAGCACTTCAACGGCGAGGCAAAAGGGCGCTGGATCCTGACCGCTGGCCTGGGTGGCATGGGTGGCGCTCAGCCGCTGGCCGCCACCATGGCCGGCTTTTCCATGATTGCCGTCGAATGTGACGAAACCCGTATCGATTTCCGTCTGCGCACCCGTTATGTCGACAAGAAGGCCTACAGCCTGGATGAAGCGCTGGAGATTATCGACACGGCCAAGGCCAAGGGCGAAGCGATTTCCGTCGGTCTGCTGGGCAACGCCGCCGACGTGTTCAAGGAGCTGGTAGCGCGCAACATCACGCCGGATGTGGTCACCGACCAGACGTCGGCCCACGATCCGCTGAACGGCTACTTGCCCCAGGGCTGGACCATGGAACAGGCCGCCGAGATGCGCAAGCAGGACGAGGCCGCCGTGGTCAAGGCCGCCAAACAGTCGATGGCGGTACAGGTACAGGCGATGCTGGATCTGCAGGCGCGCGGTGCCGCTACCCTGGATTACGGCAACAACATCCGCCAGATGGCATTGGAAGAAGGCGTTGAGAATGCCTTCGACTTCCCCGGCTTCGTCCCCGCCTATGTGCGCCCGCTGTTCTGCGAAGGCATAGGCCCCTTCCGCTGGGTGGCCCTGAGTGGCGATCCACAAGACATCTACAAGACCGACGCCAGGGTGAAGGAACTGATCCCGGACAACCCGCACCTGCACAACTGGCTGGACATGGCGCGCGAGCGTATCGCCTTCCAGGGACTGCCTGCCCGCATCTGCTGGGTCGGCCTGAAAGACCGTGCCCGCCTGGCGCTGGCCTTCAACGACATGGTCAGGAACGGCGAGCTGAAGGCCCCCATCGTCATCGGCCGTGATCACCTGGACTCCGGCTCCGTCGCCAGCCCCAACCGGGAAACCGAAGCCATGAAGGATGGCTCCGATGCGGTGTCCGACTGGCCGCTGCTCAACGCCCTGCTGAACACCGCCGGCGGCGCGACCTGGGTGTCTCTGCACCATGGTGGTGGTGTGGGCATGGGCTTCAGCCAGCACGCGGGGGTGGTGATAGTAGCGGACGGTACCGATGCCGCCGCCGCCCGCCTGGGCCGGGTGCTGCGTAACGACCCGGGTACCGGTGTCATGCGCCACGCCGATGCCGGTTATGATATTGCCATCGACTGTGCCCGCGAGCAGGGTCTGGACTTGCCGATGGTTAACAAGGATTAATGTGATGACAACGCTGACGATCACCCCCGGAAAAATGACCCTGGCCGAGATGCGCCAGGTCTACGAACAGCCGGTCAAGCTCAAGCTGGATCCCGGCTGCCACGACGCCATTCAGGCATCGGTGGACTGCGTTAACCGCATGGTCGCCGAAGATCGCACCGTGTACGGCATCAACACCGGTTTTGGCCTGCTGGCCAGCACCCGTATCAAGCCGCAAGATCTGGAAACCCTGCAACGCTCTCTGGTGCTGTCCCACGCCACCGGCCTGGGCGAGCTGGTCAGCGACCAGTTGGTACGCCTGATCATGGTGCTGAAGATCAACGGCCTGGCCCGGGGTTTTTCCGGCATCCGGCTGCAGGTGCTGGACGCGCTGATGACCCTGGTCAATCACGAGATTTATCCCTGCATTCCGGGCAAGGGCTCGGTCGGCGCCTCCGGCGATCTGGCACCGCTGGCACACATGAGCTGCGTGCTGCTGGGCGAGGGGACGGCCCGTTATAAAGGCGAAGTGATCAGCGCCGGTCAGGCGCTGGAAATGGCCGGCCTCACACCGATGGCGCTGGCACCGAAAGAGGGCCTGGCCCTGCTGAACGGCACCCAGGTGTCCACCGCCTTCGCCCTGCGCGGCCTGTTCGAGGCGGAAGATCTGTTCGCCGGCGCCATCGTGATCGGTGGCCTGACCGTAGAGGCCACCCTGAGCTCGCGTCGTCCCTTTGACCCGCGTATCCATGCCATCCGTGGTCAGCAGGGGCAGATCGATGCCGCCGCCGGTTACCGCCATGTATTGGGCGAGTCCAGCGCAGTCAGCCAGTCGCACAGCAACTGTACCAAGGTGCAGGACCCTTACTCTCTGCGCTGCCAGCCTCAGGTGATGGGGGCCTGTCTGACCCAGTTGCGTCAGGCCGCCGAGGTGCTGCTGGTGGAAGGCAACGCCGTGTCCGACAACCCGCTGGTATTTGCCGACGACAACGACGTGATTTCCGGTGGCAACTTCCACGCCGAACCGGTGGCCATGGCGGCGGATAACCTGGCGCTGGCGATTGCCGAAATCGGCTCCCTGAGCGAGCGTCGGGTGTCCCTGATGATGGATACCCACATGTCGGGTCTGCCGCCCTTCCTGGTGGAAAACGGCGGCGTCAACTCCGGTTTCATGATAGCCCAGGTCACAGCCGCCGCGCTGGCCTCCGACAACAAGGCCCTGGCGCATCCGCACTCGGTCGACTCGCTGCCGACCTCTGCCAACCAGGAAGACCATGTGTCCATGGCCCCCAACGGGGGGCGACGCCTGTGGCCGATGGCGGAAAACAGCCGCGGCGTGCTGGCCATCGAGTGGCTGGCCGCCTGTCAGGGCCTGGACTTCCGCGGTGGCCTCAAGACCACGGCAGCGCTGGAAGTGGCGCGTCAGGCCCTGCGTGAAAAAGTCGGCTACTACGACAAGGACCGCTTCTTCGCGCCGGATATCGAACAGGCCGATGCCCTGCTCAAGGCCAACAGCCTGAGCCATCTGGTACCGCCGGGTCTGCTGCCCAGTCATTAACCGACCTGAGTCATGGGAGCATTTGCGGGGTTGCGTCAGGCAACCCCTTACTGACCTCGGGTGGCCCCAGAGTGACCGCTTATCCTGTTTTTTTATCCAGTATGCACATGCTACACTCGCTCCCATTTTTCAGCCGGGAAGGTGGTCGATGGCGGATTTCAGAACTCATATACAGGTGGCCTCGGTGGCCAGCGGCCTGCTGGCGGGCACCCTGGCCTGGGCGCAGCTGGTGACCCTGCCCGAGGCGGGCCTGCTGTGGCTGGCCGGCTCTCTGGGCGGCATCATGCCGGACATAGATGCCGACACGTCCCGCTCCATTCGTATCATCTTCCGTCTGTTCGGTATGCTCGGCACCGTGCTGGCATTGCTCTATGGCCGACAATATCTGCCGCTGCTCGATACCCTGGTGCTGGGGGCGGGGGCTTATGTGCTGGTGCGTTATCCCCTGTGCTGGGTTTTTGCCCGCTTTACCGTGCACAGGGGCACCCTGCATTCACTGCTGGCCAATCTGGTGTTTGCCGGTGGGGGGGTGGTGATTAGCTCCCGTCTGTTCCAGTTGCCGGACGAGCTGGCCTGGCAGGTGGGCATTTTCGTGTTTATCGGCGCCTTGATACATTTGTTGCTGGATGAGCTGTACAGCATTGATCTGGAAGGACGACGGCTCAAGAAGTCGTTCGGTACCGCGCTGAAAATCACCGAATGGCCGGCTCCGCTGCCCAATCTGCTGTTGTTGTCTCTGCTGGCGGTCTGCTGGTGGCTGGCGCCTGCGACGCCGTCTTTGTTGCTGGTGCTGGAGCGGCTATTGCCGCTTTCTCACATCTGATAAGATAGCGCCGCCGGCAGCCTCGCCCTTCCGTATAAATACAATAACCCGGCGGCGGTGTTTGGCAGCGTTTCAACACTCCACACACAGGACATACGCGATGAGTCTCGCAGACAAGGTATTGGCCGTTAACAACGACCTTCCGATCCGTACCCGGCAACCGGTGCACAGTGGCAAGGTGCGCTCTGTATACTGGCTGACCGAAGAAGACAGCCGCCGGCTGATCCGGGAAAAAGGCTATGACGTGGCCGCCGATGCGCCGCTGGCCATCATGGTGATCAGCGATCGCATCTCGGCGTTCGACTGCATCTGGCACGGCGAAGGCGGCATGCAGGGCGTGCCCGGCAAGGGCGCGGCGCTCAACGCCATTTCCAACCACTGGTTCAAGCTGTTCCGCGAGCAGGGCCTGGCCGACAGCCATATTCTGGACATTCCCCATCCCTTCGTGTGGATAGTGCAGAAGGCGACCCCGGTGAAGATCGAGGCCATCTGCCGCCAGTACATTACCGGCTCCATGTGGCGCAGCTATGCCAAGGGAGAGCGGGAATTCTGCGGTATCCGCCTGCCGGATGGTCTGCAAAAGGATCAGAAGCTGCCCGAGTTGCTGATGACCCCCTCCACCAAGGGCATTCTCACCGGGATTCCCGGCGTGCCGGAGGCGGACGACGTCAACATCAGCCGCCAGAATATCGAAGACAACTTCGCAGCCTTCAACTTTCGCAGCCAGGATGATATTGCCCGTTACGAGCGGCTGTTGAAAGAAGGCTTCGAGGTCATCAGCCGTGAGCTGGCTAAAATCGATCAGGTGTTTGTCGATACCAAGTTCGAGTTTGGCTATGTGACCGACGCCGCAGGCAACGAGAAGCTGATTTACATGGATGAAGTGGGCACCCCCGATTCATCCCGTATCTGGGACGGCCCTGCCTACCGCGAAGGCCGTATCGTGGAGAATTCGAAAGAGGACTTCCGCCAGCTATTGCTCACCCATTTTCCGGATCCGGATATTCTGCTCAATAAAGAGCGGATGCCCGAGCGGGAAGCGCTGGCGCGAGATAATGCCTTGCCGGTCGAGGTGTTGATGGATATATCCCGTACCTATGTGGGGATTGCCGAGAAGATTACCGGGCAGAAACTGGAATTATCCGATAATCCCAAGGTGGATATTATCGCCATATTGCGCGACCAGTACGGTCTGATTGATTAAATAAAAAAACCCGGGAGCTCCCGGGTTTTTTTATTATTCGCAGTAAAAGGCGGCTTAACGGGTGCCGTATACCACTATGGTTTTTCCGTGGGCGGAGATCAGGTTCTGCTCTTCCAGCATTTTCAGGATCCGGCCAACGGTTTCCCGGGAGCAGCCGACGATCTGGCCGATTTCCTGACGGGTAATCTTGATCTGCATGCCGTCCGGGTGAGTCATGGCATCCGGCTGACGGGCCAGGCTGAGCAGGGTTTCCGCGATGCGACCGGTCACATCCAGAAAGGCCAGATCGCCCACCTTCTGACTGGTGGTCTGCAGTCGCTCTGCCATCTGGGCCGACAGTCGCAGCAGGATCTCCGGGTTCACCTGGATTAGCTGACGAAACTTCTTGTAGGAAATTTCGGCCACTTCGCAGGGCGACTTGGCACGAACCCAGGCGGTCCTCAGTGGATTGTCCGTTTCTTCAAACAGCCCCAGCTCACCAATAAAATCACCCTGATTGAGATAAGACAGGATCATTTCCTTGCCGTCTTCATCCTTTATCAGCACCGAAACCGAGCCCTTGACGATATAATACAGGGTTTCGGCTTTCTCGCCCGCATGAATAAGCGAGCTTTTGGCCGGATACTTATGAATATGGCAATGTGACAAAAACCATTCCAGGGTAGGGTCACTTTGGGGCTTGCCAATAACCATGGACTTTCCTCTTGATTGACTCGGGCTGAACGCCTAGCGAGCAGGCTGCCTTGCCTAATTTAGGTAGATAATTCGCTAGCATAAAAGGCTTGTGCCTCGCCATCAAGAGCCTTGAGGCTTTTATCCTGCTCGTCGACGCCGGGGTGATAGGCTAATATGCGATTTTTCGGTGAGGAGATATTATGAAAGCCAAGGTAACCTGGTTGGAAGGGATGTGTTTCGAGGGCTTGTCCGAGTCTGGGCACAAGATGGTGCTGGACGGTACCAATCCGGGCAAGGGCGCCAGCCCGATGGAAGCGGTGCTGCTGGGCGCCGGTGGCTGCAGCGCCATCGATGTGGTGTCCATTCTGGAAAAGGGGCGTCAGCAGGTCACCGGCTGTTACGTGGAGCTGGATGCAGACCGGGCCGAGAAGCCGCCCCGGGTCTTTACCGCCATTCGGCTGCACTTTGTGGTCACCGGCCAGGATCTGGCCGAGAAGCAGGTGGCTCGCGCCGTCGAACTGTCGATGCACAAGTACTGCTCTGTGATGAAAATGCTGGAAAAGGCGGTCACTGTCGAGTCCTCCTTCGAGATCCGCAACGCCTGAGTAATCGTGAGGCGTGAAGAGTAAGGGGTGAGGAGTATCACCCCTCACACTTCACACTTCACGCCTCACTTCTGTTAACGGATCTTGCCGGTTTCCAGTAACTGCTCGAGCATGGGGCGCAGGATCAGCTCCATAACGAAGCCCATCTTGCCGCCGGGCACCACTATGGTGTTGCGTCGAGACATGAAGGAGCCGTCGATCATCGCCAGCAGGTAGGGGAAGTCGACGTTCTTGATGCCGCGAAAGCGGATCACCATCATGCTCTCGTCCGCGCTGGGAATGATCTTGGCGCTGAAAGGGTTGGAAGTATCCACCGTCGGCACCCGCTGAAAATTGATATGGGTGCGGGAAAACTGGGGCGTGATGAAATTGATGTAGTCCTCCATCGAGCGGACGATGGAGTCGGTCACCGCCTCCCGGGAGTGGCCGCGCTCGGCGGTGTCGCGGATCAGCTTCTGGATCCATTCCAGGTTGACGATGGGCACCATGCCGATCAGCAGATCCACATGTTGCGCCACATTCTGATCCTCGGTGACCACACCGCCGTGCAGACCCTCGTAAAACAGCAGGTTGGTGTCTTCCGGCAACTGTTGCCAGGGGGTAAAGGTGCCAGGCATCTGATTGAAGGGCACCGCCTCGTCGAAGGTGTGCAGGTAACGGCGAAACTGGCCGGTGCCGGTGTTGCCATACTCCTTGAAAAAGTGTTCAAGCAGTTCGAAGTCGTTGGCTTCCGGTCCGAAGTAGCTGATATGTCTGCCTTGCTCCCGGGCCCGGCGAATTGCCACATCCATCTCCGGACGGGTATAGCGGTGAAAGCTGTCGCCTTCGAGCATGGCGGCCTTGACCCCTAGCTGGGCAAACATGGACTGGAACACCTCGGTCGAGGTTGAAGTGCCGGCACCCGAGGAGCCGGTAACCGCAATAATGGGGTGCTTGGCAGACATAAGGAACCCTGAAATTGATGAAGCTGTGAATGTTTATACGCAGTGGGCCGGGGGCAGGTCAAGGTTTGTGATGGAACCGCTCCGCCGGCACTATGTTGACGCTCTCGTGTAATTCGCTGTAGACAATGATAGCGTCGCCAGATTTAAGTTGTTGTTTAACCTGAATAACTTTTTCATCCAGCGAGATGTCCCGGTCGCCGTATTCGGTGCCTTCCTGGAGTACGAACTGTTCGATCAGATTATTGAGCGTGTCTTCGCTCAATTCGGTGAAGGGAATAATCATGCTTTTTCCTGATAAGAGGGCCACTGGGTGGCCAGCCACTGTTTTACAGCCATTACTTTTCCAGCCACTGTTTTTACAGCCATTAGTTTTCCAGCCACTGTTTTTCCAGCCATTGGGGAACCCGTTGTTCCAGCCAGTAGCGAGGGCGCCAGGGCTGGCCATGCATAAAGCCGACATGGCCACCGGTGCGACTCAGTTCATAGGTGATCGCCGGCGGTAGCTCGCTGGCGTCGGGGATCACCGTATCGTTCATGAAGGGATCGTCGGCGGCGTGGATCATCAGCGTCGGTGTGCTGATCTTCGACAGCTTATAGAGACCGGAACAGCGTCGATAATAATCCTCGGCGTCGTTAAAACCGTGTATTGGCGCGGTTACCTTGTCATCGAACTCGCGCAGGCTGTTGATGCGGGCGAGGTTGCCCTGCCAGCGATGATGCGGATGTCGGCGTAGTCGTTGCTGCCAGTTGAACTTCATCCGGCCCAGCAGATAGCGCTGATAGAGGCGGGAAAAGCCCGAGTTGATGCGATCGGCACAGGCCGACAACTGCAGCGGGGCCGAAATGACCACGGCGGCACATAGGGGATGACGCTGGTGCGCCGCCAGATAGTTGATCAGCATGTTACCGCCGAGAGAATAGCCGATGGCCGCCATGGGCCGCTCCGGATAGCGCCGGCGCAGCAGCTCCAGCACATAATGCGGATCTTCGATGGCGCCGGAATGATAGGCCTGCAGGTAGCGATTGGGTTCGCCGCTGCAACCGCGAAAATGCATCAGCACCGGCTGCCAGCCCTGTGCATGCAGCGCCGCCATCATGCCCCTGGCATAATGGGACTCGACACAGCCTTCCAGACCATGAAACAGCACTATCAATGGCCGCTGTTCATCCAGTACCGGCAGCGCCCAGGCCAGATCGACAAAATCCCCGTCCGGCAGCTCCAGCCGCTCGCGGCGGGTGTCGATGCGCGAGCGATGCAGGTACTTGGCCATAATGGTCTGCACATGCGGATTACGGGCCCACCAGGGGGAATGGAATCGGCTGGGATGGATCATAGCTTCCTGTATTACACTGGGGTGGGCACGCCACCGGGGCGGTATTGATGTCGATAAACCATCAATCGACAAAACCATCAATCGACAAAACCATGCGCCGATAAAATACTGGGCGTCGAGCAGAAAATCGAGTAAAACAAGGTTCTTCCTCGTTATTTGACCGGTATATCATGGATCTCGCCCTGCTCGGCTCCGCCGCCGGCTTTGCCCTCGCCGCCTGCGGCACGCCGGGGCCCAACAACATGCTGCTCACCAGCTCGGGTACCCGCTTCGGCTACGGTCCGACCCTCAAGCTGTTGCTGGGCATTATGCTCGGCCTGCAACTGCTGATGCTGCTCACCGCCCTGGGGCTGGGACAGCTGTTTCTGCTGTGGCCGGCCCTGCAATGGGCACTCAAGGTGGCCGGCAGCGGTTATCTGTTATGGCTTGCCTGGAAGATTGGCCGCGCCAGTCCGCCCGCTGCCGGCGACAGCGAGCCGGGCATGGGCTGGCAACAAGGCGCCCTGTTTCAGTTTCTCAATCCCAAATCCTGGCTGATGGCGGTGTCGGCGATCAGCGGCTTTACCCTGGCCGGCGATCAATACTGGTGGTCGGCGGCCGGGGTGCTGGCGATATTTTTGTTGTTCGGCATCATCACCGGCCATGTCTGGGCCCTGTTCGGCATGCACCTGCGGCGCTGGCTGCATACGCCCCGGGACTGGCGGCGTTTTAATCTTTCGATGGCCATATTGACGGCAGCCAGCGTGCTGATGATCTGGCGTTAAACCGGTTTTTACGCATTATCCTTAGAGTTTGCCGCCAAAGGGTGTAAAATCTGGGCGTTTTTTGCCCCAGGACCCCAATATTGTCATGGTTTCAGACACAGATTTGTTTAAAGACATTCGTCCCTACCGGGACGACGAAGTCGCCGGCGCCATTCAGCGGCTGATCCGCGACGATGAATTTATCGGCGCCATCGCCAAATACCGCTTTTCCACCCTGTCCGGTATCGGTGGCCCCTTCATCAAGGCGTTGATCCGCCTGTATCTGAGCTGGCGCTGGCGCAAGCTCGACAGTATCCGCCAGATCCAGCAGGAAGTGGCGGTCTACATGGAAAAAATGATCTCGAGCACCACCTCGGGCGTCAGCTACTCCGGCCTGGATCAACTGGATCCTGATGGAAGCTACCTGTTCATTTCCAATCACAGGGACATAGCGCTGGACCCGGCCTTTGTTAACTGGGGCCTGCACAGCAACGGGCTGGACACGGTGCGTATCGCCATCGGCGACAACCTGCTGCGCAAGCCCTGTGCCGCCGAGCTGATGAAGCTGAACAAGAGTTTTATCGTCAAGCGTTCGGCCAAGGGCCCGCGCGAAATGATGAAGGCGTTCAGCGAACTGTCGGCCTACCTGCGCCACTCCCTCGACGACGGTCATTCCATCTGGATTGCCCAGAAGGAAGGGCGCGCCAAGGACGGTAACGATAAAACCGATCCGGCCATCCTCAAGATGTTCTACATGGAAGGCAAGCGGCAGAAAATTCCCTTCGGCGACTACATCAAGAGCCTGAACCTGGTGCCGGTTTCCATCTCTTACGAATACGATCCCGGTGATCTGGCCAAGGCGCGCGAGCTTTACGCCAAGGCGGCCCATGGCGCCTATGAGAAAAGCGAGTTCGAAGACGTGCAGAGCATAGTGCAGGGCATCGTCGGCCAGAAAGGGCGGGTCCACGTGAGCTTTGGTGAGCCGGTACGTGGCGAGTTCGACAATGCGGATCAGCTGGCGGTGGCCATCGATCGGCAGATCCACGCCAATTACCACCTCTTCCCCAGCAACCTGCTGGCCGCCGGCCAGACCGCCCAGGTGGACCCGTCGGCCGCCGAGGCATTCGAGCAGCACATGGCCCGGATCCCGGCCGAACTGCGCGAGCTGGTACTATCGATGTACGCCCGCCCGGTACTGAACAAGGGCCAGTAATCCCTTGTATTGCTAAACTGCGGAATTGAAAAAGCCGGTAAGGTTGTCATGTTGACGACCTGACCGGCTTTTTTGTGGCCGCTGAAATTCAGCTGTACAGACTCAAGACATCTAAGCTGACCGTTATCTATCCGTTTTCTTCAACCACTGCAGATTCCAGTCGGCGGCCTTGTCCTGGGCCAGGGTGTCTTTCAGCCGTGGCAGCAGCTCGGCCAGCTGTTCATCCAGCTTCCAGGGCGGGTTGAGTACCATCATACCGGAGCCGTACATGCCGAAGTCGTCGGCCTGGGCACTGACGCTGAGCTCGGCGCACAGCACCTGCTCGAAGCCGCAGTTGGCCAGCGCCTCCTTGAGGGCGCCACTGCGGTCCACGTTTTTGGCCAGTAGCGGATACCAGATGGCATAGATGCCGATGGGCCAGCGTTTATAGGCCTTGGCCAGGGTGGTGGCCACGGTGTGATAATCTTCTTTCAGCTCGTAGGGCGGGTCAATCAGCACCAGGCCACGCTTGGGCGTGGGCGGCAGCAGCGCCGGCAGGCCTTCGAAGCCGTTGCGGTGGTGAATGGCCGCCTTGGGGCCCATATTCTGGCGCAACAGATCCACTTCGTTATGATGCAGCTCCATCAGCGTCAGGCTGTCTTGCGGCCGCTGAAAGTGCTCTGCCACCTTGGGCGAGCCGGGATAGAAGTCGAGCGCATCACCCGGGTTCATGGCCTCGATGGCGGCAAAGTAACCGGCCAGTTGCGGCCACTGGCGGCGCTGCTGCCACAGGGGCGCTATGCCACCCAGGTATTCCGCCTTTTTCTGGGTCCATTCGTGATCCAGCGCATAGCCGCCGGCGCCCGAGTGGGTGTCGATGTAGCTGTAACCCTTGTCCTTGACGCACAGCGCCTCGAGGATAAAGGCCTGCACCGCGTGTTTGAGTACATCGGCGTGATTGCCGGCATGAAAGGCATGACGATAGCTAAGCATGAAAGGTGTCCGTATTAACCGGCGAGTTTAAGCTGCCACAGCGGCGCATCGGCCACCTGCAGCAGGGTGAGATAGGTGAGCAGGCAGCCGCTGCCGGGCCGGGGCAGATGCTGTTCCAGCACCTGCAACAGCTCCTGCTGTTGCCAGCGCTCCAGCTCCAGCTCGTGCTGCAGCAGCTGCACATACTCTTCGTTGTCGAGTCGGGATTTAAGTCGGCGGCGCAGCCCGCGCCACTGACTAAAGAGTCCCTGACGTTGCTGCAACAGCGGCAGAAAATGCGCGGGATCGGCAACGAGCCCGCGTGCTTCCAGCATCAGCAGCAACAGCAGCAGATTGACGTTGGCGCCGTGTTCGTCCTGCAGTTGCAGGCAGGCCCGGGCCACACCGGGGCGGCTGTAATGCTGCTCGCTGAACTGCCAGAACTGATCGGCGCCGGGCAGCATCATGCCTGCTCCAGCTCTTCCAGTTGCTCCTGCAGTTCCAGCCACTCGGCTTCCGCCTCGGCCAGTTTCTGCTGCAGCGGTATCTGCGATTTCAGCAGTTGCTGCAAGTCGGCTTTTTGCTCGGCGGCGTAAATATCCGGATCGGCCAGGCGCTGCTCGATATCGGCCAGTTGTTGCTGGCACTGTTCCATTTGCTGTTCGAGCCTGGTGATGGCCTTGCGCAGCGGCTGGGTCTGCTGGCGCAGTTCGGCCTGTCGGCGTTTTTCCGCCTTGCGATTCTGGGCCGAATTGTCGCCGGCGGTGCCGACCGATTCGGGCTGGGCGGCCTTGTCCTGGGCCACCAGCCACTGGTGATAATCTTCGATATCGCCGTCGAACGGCTGCACCCGGCCACTGTCCACCAGATAGAACTCGTCGGTGGTGGCGCGCAGCAGGTGCCGGTCGTGCGAGACGATCACCATGGCGCCCTCGAACACCTGCAGCGCCAGGGTCAGCGCCTCGCGCATGTCCAGATCCAGGTGGTTGGTGGGTTCATCCAGCAACAACAGGTTGGGGCGCTGGTAGACGATCAGCGCCAGTACCAGCCGGGCCTTTTCACCGCCGGAGAAGGGGCCGACCGGATCCTTGACCTGATCGCCTCGGAAGTCGAAGCCGCCCAGATAATCGCGCAGGCTCTGCTCGGTGGCCCTGGGATCGAGCCGGGCCAGGTGAGTGAGCGGCGACTCTTCCAGGTGCAGGCTTTCCAGCTGGTGCTGGGCAAAATAACCGAGGGAGATGCCGTTGCTGGCCTCCAGCTTGCCCGACATCGGCGCCAGCTCGCCGGACAGCAGCTTGATAAAGGTGGACTTGCCGGCGCCGTTGCGGCCCAGCAGGCCGATGCGGGAGCCGGGCACCAGATTGAGCTTGATGTCGGACAGTATGGCCTTGCCGCCGTAGCCGGCAGACAGTTTTTCCATCGCAATCAGGGGAATCGGCAGGCTGGCGGGTGGGCGAAAGCTGAAGCTGAACGGCGAGTCGACATGCGCCGGCAGAATTTTTTCCATTCGCTCCATGGCCTTGAGCCGGCTCTGGGCCTGCTTGGCCTTGCTGGCCTTGTAGCGAAAGCGATCCACGTAGTCCTGCATGTGGCTGAGGGCGCGCTGCTGCTTCTCGAACATCGACTGCTGCAGGGCTAGCTGTTCGGCCCGCATGCGCTCGAAGTCGGAATAATTGCCGGTGTATTCGTTGAGCTGGTTGTTTTCGATGTGGATGATGCGATTGACCACGGCATCGAGAAAATCCCGGTCGTGGGAGATCAGGATCAGGGTGCCTTCATAGCTGTTCAGCCAGCGTTCCAGCCAGATCACCGCATCCAGATCCAGGTGGTTGGTGGGCTCATCGAGCAGCAGCAGGTCGGAACGACAGATCAGTGCCTGGGCCAGGTTGAGACGCATGCGCCAACCACCGGAAAAGGCGCTGACCGGGCGGCCCTGGGCCTCGTTGGAAAAGCCCAGACCGTGCAGCAATTCGGCGGCGCGGGCATGGACATGATAGCCGCCGTGAATATCGAGCCGACCGTGCAGTTCGGCGATGGCAATGCCGTCGTGGCGGTCTTCGGCCCGCTCCAGCTCTTTGCACAGGCGGCGGTATTCCCGGTCGCCGTCAATCACGTAATCCAGTGCCGAGCAGCTCAGTGCCGGCGTTTCCTGGGCCACGCTGGCCAGCTGCCAGTCGGTGGGCAGATGGAACTGGCCGCTGTCGATGCCGAGCTCGCCCTTGAACAGGGCGAACAGGGTGGATTTGCCACAGCCGTTTTTCCCCACCAGACCTACCTTCTGGCCGCCGTGAATGACGGCGTTGGCATCTTTTAGCAGGGGGCGGCCGCCCCGGAGGAGTTCAATCTGGTTAAGGGTGATCATGGGATCCTGACTTGTGACAAAAACGCCATTTTACCCGGTTTTACCGCTCCGATGACAGGGGCTTGCCAACCAGTGGCGACAATCCTGTTCAAATTGCGGCACCGAGGTAAAGCCATGCTCCTGCACCAACTGCTCGAGATTCGGGCTTTTGGCCAGATCGCGCAGCACCAGTAAGAGGGCACACTGGCGGCGAAAGCTGTCTGCGTCGCAGCCGAAGCGACGGCGAAACTCGGCCTGCTGGCCCGAGTCCAGGCTAAAGGCGGCGGGATTGGCGGTTACCCACTGCTGCAGCGGCGGCTGCGAGGCGACCGGCAGCAGGGTCTGTAGCTGCAGCTCGTCGTGCAGTATCCGACACAGGCGGCCATGGGCACCTTGCCAGTCCTGCTCACCCGGCCAGTCGGCCAGGCGACCGGCAATGGCGACCAGCAAGGGGGAGGGCATCAGCCGGCCGACACGGGCGGGCTGCTCGAGTCGGGCCGACAGCTCGACCCGGCTCAGTCGGCTGTGGGCAAAGCCATGCCAGGCAAACAGGGTATCGGCGGGCAGAAAGGCGGCCTCGCCCTCGACCAGCGGATAATAATGGCGACCCAGCTGCAGCAGCCCGGCGCCCTGGTGCATCAGCAGCAGCACACCCTTGATGTGACGCTGGCGTTTGCCTGGCACCAGGTGAGGCAGCTCAAGAAGCTGATGATGAATGCTGTAATGGGCGGTTGTGGTCATTGTAGTCGGTTCGTTTTTGGCGGAGAATTCGGGGTCAGGTTTGTCGTTCAGGATGTAAAACCATGGAAACCCGTCGTAAGAAGCGCTTTATTGCCGGGGCCGTCTGCCCCCGCTGTAACGCCATTGATACCATGATGCTGTATATGGAGCACGGTGTCGAGAAAGTCGAATGTGTTGGCTGCGGCCACACCCAAAGTCAGACCGACGATCAGGTCAAGCAAGCCGGTGGTGGCGAGGTGATCGGCGTCTTCAAGCCGGAGTAAGCTCAAGCCGGCATAAACTTAAGCGGCAACAGCTAGGACCCACGGCGGTCATAATGAGTGGCACTGGTGTGGCAGTCGCATTTCATCCCGACCTGCCATCCTGTATGCTATGACAAAATTCATCAGCAGGGTTATTCCCATGAAAGTATCCGAAAACAGCGTGGTTACGCTGGACTTTACCGTCACCAACATCAACGGTGACATCCTCGACTCTACCGAAGGCAAGCAGCCGCTGGAATACCTGCACGGTACCGGCTATCTGGTGGCTGGTCTGGAAGCGGTACTGAACGACAAGGTGGTCGGCGAAGACTTCGACGTGACCCTGAATCCCGAGCAGGCGTACGGCGAGCGTGACGATGCCCTGGTGCAGTCGGTTCCCGGCGAGCTGTTCGACGGCATGGAAGTGGCCGAAGGCGACACCTTCGTGGCCGAGACCGATGACGGCCACCGCCCGGTGACCATCGTCGAAGTAGCGGAAGAATACGTCAAGGTGGATGGCAACCATCCGCTGGCCGGCATGACCCTGACCTTCAAGGGCGTGGTACGCGAAGTGCGTGAAGCGACCGAAGAAGAGCTGGCGCACGGCCACGTGCATGGCGAACACGGCCACGACGAACACGACCACGAGCATGACCATTCAGGCGGTTGCTGCGGTCACAAGCACTGAGTTATCAGGAACAATCGAACAGGGCGCCGCGGCGCCCTTTTTTTATATCCGCACCAGCCAGAGGACAAGGGACAGGGTGATAAAGGCGGTCATGGTCGTCAGCAGCAGGGTGCCGGCGCTGAAGCGGCCATGGCCGTACTGGGCGCCGATAATCGGATACATGCTCATCATCGGCATGGCGGCAATCAGGATCAGGGCCTGGCTCAAGCCGGCGTCGAAGGGCGGCAGCAGCCAGATCATCAGCCCCACCAGCAAGGGATGAAGTATCAGTTTTCCCGCCACCACTATCCCCATGTCGGGAAGCTCGCTCTGGATCTTGTTACCGACCAGAGAGGCGCCAATCGCAAATAATGCCACGGCAACCGATGCCTGGCCCAGCAGCCGCAGAGGGGTGCCGAGGGTATCCGGCAGCCGGAGGTCCAGTAACGAGACGCCCAGGCCGGCAATAATGGCCAGTAACAGGGGATTGCGCAGCAGGCGGCTCAGCAGCAGCCACCAGAGTGAACCGGCCTGATGGCGGCCGTTTTTGGGCGCGCTGTATTCCAGCAGCAGCAGCCCAAGCGGAATCACGATCAGGTTTTCCACCATCACCGCCATGGCAAAGGCCTTGGCCGCCGACGACTCCAGCACCTGCAGCAGGATAGGGAAGCCGAAAAAGGCACTGTTGGGTACCGTCATGCCCATGACCTGGATGGCCGCCAGCGAGCCGTTTTTATGCCGGAAACCCCGAAGCAGCAGCAGGGCCGCGATCAGCGTCAGCAGGGAGCCGCCGCTATAGGCGAGCAAATACAGCGGCTCCAGAACCTGTTTGAACTCCATCTGACTCAGGTTCTGGAACAGCAGGGCGGGCATGGCGAAATACAGCACGAACTGCCCCAGCCCCTGAGCGGCCTGGGCCGTTATCAGCTGCCACCTTACCGCGCCGTACCCCAGGGCGATGAGAATAAATATGGGAACAATGACTGACAGGATAAACGGCATCCATTCCTTCCTTATGGTTGAAAGCGCTTCGGTTAAAAAACATCGGCTTGCCGGCCGCCCCCTGCTCGACAATGGCGAAACGGAAGCGGGTCGGCAAACGGATTAAACACCAGGAACATGGCATTTAATGGTGATACGAATATCAATCGGGGTGCTCTACTGTAATCGGCACCGAACCCGGGAATCTAACATGTTCGACAGGACTTATTTATCCTTATCATGTAACAATCCCCCCCCCCTTACTTGCCGTCGGTTGCATCAGGGACTGGCGCTGGAGCAGACTCTGTCTGATTTACGCAGCCGCAGCCATAGGTTTGCGGTTTGTCCGATAGCAGGACATCGGTGCCATCTGATGGCACCGATGTCGTCGGCATTATCCCTGAAGCCGGGTTTCATTGAGCGAAGCTCAGGCCGTGACCGAAGGGATACAGGGTATCTGCCTGGTCATAGCCGGGGGCATCGGATGCCTGGTCGACAATGGCCTGGGCACTGTTGGCCAGGGCGAACGGCAGCGTGCCGCTCGGGTTGAAGGCACCGGTGATGACGTCCATCAGCGCATCGTCCTTGACCCCGAAGCTGGCCAGAATGGAGCCTGCGTCTTTCATGCCGCTGGCCTCATCCAGTACGAAGGGCTGGCGGAAGTAGACGGACAGCACAGTGTTGTCGGCCCCCACTTCACTCATCACCGCCTGGATATCGGCCAGCGACGGGCTGATGTCCCAGGTCTGTGCCGCCGCCATGCCGGTGAAGTCCAGGACATCCACTTCATCGAACTTGGCGCCGCCGAAGACCAGATTACCGGTATCCTTGTTGGTCACCCGGACCCGGATCAACGCGTAGTCACTGCCTGTGGCATCGGGACGGGCTTCAAGCGCCGGATCGTAATCCCCGTTCACTGCGGTATAGCCATAATCAGCCACTACCGCATCATCCATACCCATGGTGTAGATCTGAATGGCACCACCGGTGGAAGCCGGCAGTGGTAGCACGGGAGACCGAGCGGTATCTTCGTTCTTCAGCAGCACGATGGACTTGCGCTGTGCCAGCCGGGCTTTTTGCTGGAAGGACTCATTACCAACTATGGCCTCGGCACGAACCGGGTCCACGTAGGGGTTTTCAAACAGCCCCAGCTCAAACTGCACCTTCAGCAACCGCTTGACCGACTCATCAAGGCGCGATTCGGGCACCAGGCCCTGTTCGACCAGTGCCAGGATCTCGGCATTCTCGTGGAAACCGGAGAACACATCGGTGCCGGCCTCGATGGCAATCACCAGCTGCTCGGCCTTGGTTTTATCCTGCAAACCCCAGGCGCGGTTATTTTGCACGGTTTGGGTATCGCTTTCCCCGGTGTTCGGATCGTTGATGATGCCGGTGTCGGAGTTGATCACCCCGCCAAAACCGAGATCTCTGCGCAGCAGATCGGACAGGATCCCCTTGGAGAAGGCGATACCGACATTGCCGGCCGGGGTACCGACATCGGTGCTGTAGCTATTATCCGCCACCCGCACGGTATCTTTCACCCGATCAGACACCACATCGACCAGCTCATTGCCGCCCCCGACGTCGAAATTGGTTTTGCCGTCCGGGCTGTTCAGCGACCAATCGCCGCCGCCGACGATGCCGTAGTAGGGCATCAGGGACGCGACACCGGCATCGATCGCGGCCGCAAAAGGCTTGACGTGATAGTCGAACATGCCGGCAGGATAGCTCTGATGCTGACCGGCAAGGTAGTGAGGATCCAGACCCAGGAACTGGGGGCCGCCGCCGGGGAAGTGTTTCATGGTCAGCACCACACTGTTGCGGGTCACCTGCTTGCCCTGCAGGGTGCCGATCAGGGTGGTCATGATGTCGGCGGCCAGATCCGCATCTTCGGTAAAGGTTTCATGTACCCGGTACCAGCGCGGCTCGGTGGACAGATCCGCCATATAGCCGTACATGCCTCGCAGGCCGATGGCGTTCCACTCCTTGCGCATGATATCGGCAAATTCCCCGATCAGCGCCATATCGCGGGTGGCGGCCAGACCGGCCTCTTTCGGCCATTCGGAGAAGGCCCCGGCAGACACGTTGATCCCCGGCTTGGCATTGGGGTCGTTATGGTTACGGGCATTGGATTTGAACAGCAGGGGAACCCCCAGGCGGGAGCCTTCGGCCAGCTCCTGTACGGTATTCATGTACTGGGCGGCCTGGTAGGGGGTGATGGGGGCACTGGCGCGACCATCAATGGTGGCATTCTCCGGTTCGGGATCGGTAATTTGATCCTCCGGTAACACCGGGTTGCGGAAGATAAAGCGGGTCATCTTCTGCTGCTCGATATAATCAAGGTGGATGCCGTTCACCTCGCCATAGGCTGCGGCGTTCATGGTATCGATCAGCATCATGCCGGCTTTTTCTTCCAGCGTCATCTGGTCGACCAGATCATCTATCCGTTCTGCCGTCGTCAGCCGCCAGTCTTCGTAGGCATCGAGTGCATTGTTCTTGTTCAGATCCTTGAAGGTATAACCGTCAACGGTGAGCGTGTTGGCAGAAGAGCCGACCGCGATGTCGGGCTGGGCATAGGAGGGGAGTACTTCAACTACCGTCGTTTTGACATCGTCCTTGCAGCCGGCAAGCAGGATGGCGACCGTCACGGCTATTGGCGCGAGTAAAAACCGTCTTTTCATACCATTTCTCCATTTGCATCCGTTGTTAATGGAATTCTCGATAAACACTCCCGAATAGCCGGTACCGATTAAACGATACCAGCCCGCACCGACCGATTTGTCGCCAACTTGAGTGCGTTAAAAGGTATAACATCTTTGTTAATTAAAAAGCCAAATGAGGCCAGAAATGAGATGTGGATCAACCAGTTTTGTGTTTTTTTGTCGGAGAGTGGGGTGGAAAGTCATGAATGAGCACAAAAAATCACTCAATAGGTTGAATTGGTTAACCGGTTTTTTGGGGCTGAGTTTTTTGGGCTGAGAGGAAGAGGGGGGCTTGGAGCGGCCAATGACCAGCCGTTTCAGAGTCGTCGCTAATCAGGGGCTTATATTGATGGCTGCTCTTGCCATGGGATAGCAGGCGGTGAACTCAATGACCGGGAAGCCTGGGTGATGCGCTTCCCGGTCACTTAAATCAGTAACCCAGCAGAAGTTTGGGCAGGAACAGACTGATTTCAGGTACATAGGCCACGAGTAACAAGGTGGCGAAGAGTACCGCATAGAAGGGCAGCAGCGGCTTGATCACCTTATCAATCGATACGCCGCCGACGGAGCAGCCGATAAACAGGGCGCTGCCGACCGGGGGAGTACAGATGCCGATACACAGGTTAAAGGTCATCATGATGCCGAAATGCACCGGGTCCAGCCCCATTTCCTGGGCGATGGGCCAGAAGATAGGGGTGAAAATCAGTACCGCCGGGGTCATGTCCATGAAAATACCGACCACCAGCAGGATGATGTTGATGATCAACAACAGAATGAGCGGGTTTTCCGATACCGCCAGCAGGGCATCGCTGATCATATAGGGGATATCGGCGTTGGCCATGGCCCAGGACATGCCCATGGAAGCACCGATCAGCAGCAGCACTATGGAGGTGGTAATGGCCGAGTCCAGGATGATTTTGGGCAGCTCTTTTACCTTCACCTCCCGATACACGCCCACCGCCAGGAACAGGGTATAGACAACGGCAATGGCGGAGGCCTCGGTGGCGGTAAACACGCCGGAGATAATGCCGCCCATGATAATGAAGATCAGCGCCAGTGAAGGCAGGGCATCCCAGGTCAGACGCATGACGTCCTGCCAGGTGGAGCGTTTATCGATCGGATAGCCACGTCGCTTGGCGATGATGCCGGCCACCAGCATGATGCCCAGCCCCATCAGCATACCGGGGATATAACCGGCCAGAAACAGCGCCGAAATTGAGGTACCACCCGACACCAGGGAGTACACGATCAGGGTATTGGAGGGCGGTATCAGCAGGCCGCTCGGACAGGAGGCGATATTAACGGCGGCGGAATAGGTCGGGCTGTAACCCTCTCTTCGCTGCATCGGTGCCATGGTGCCGCCCACGGCGGCGGCGGACGCAACGGCCGAGCCGGAAATGGAACCAAACATCATGTTGGCCAGCACGTTACAGTGGGCCAGGGAACCGGGCAGACGGCCACCCAGCACCTTGGCCAGGTTGATCAGTCGCATGGCGATACCGCCACAGTTCATGATATTGCCGGCCAGAATAAAGAAGGGAATCGCCAGCAGTGAAAAGCTGTCCAGTCCCGACGCCATCTTCTGGGACACCACGGCGATGGCCGGCTCGAAGGGCAATGACAGCATAATGGTCAGCACCGAGGAGATACCGATAGCAAAGGACACGGGAATGCCCAGTGCCAGAAATACAAAAAATGAACCAAACAAGGTTAGAATGACGTGCCATTCCATAGTGAACCCTTCCTGTAAACCGAAAAATGTTATGCCGCAGATGGTGAAGTAAGTGTTTTCAGCTTATCCAGCGAGTCCACTACACAATAAAACAGTATCCCCACGCCACTGATGGGCAGACAGAGATAGACGTAACCCATGGGGAGCCCCAGGGCGGGAGAGATCTGGCCGGTAGACAGGGTTTTGTTGACCAGGCCCAGACCGCCATAAATCATGATCACGGAGGCAAACCCGGCCACCGCCAGCTGAACCAGCAATTCGGACCAGGCCTTGCGTTTTCCGGTCAGTCGCATGGTCAGCAGATCGATGGCCAGGTGACGTTTCAGCCCCGTTGCATAAGCGGCACCGAGCAGGCCGACCCACATGAACAGGAAACGCGCCATTTCGTCGGTGACGGTACTGGGGGCGCCAAAGACATAGCGGCTCAGTACCTGCCAGACGACACAACCAACCAGAACCGTTGATATGGTGACAGTGAGCCAAGCCAGCGTGTGGTTGACCAGATTGGTTAGTGCTTTCATATGGTTACCTTGGCATATAGTGATGACCGGATGTGGGTACACCCAGTGATTGCCGCTGAAGAGCGACAGTGTTGAATATTTAGCCTCTTGTCGATATTGGAGGCGATTGTATTCCCTGGTACTACATTAAGAGCGATCTATATCACAGATTGTTTGGTCCAACATATTTTTGTGTTTCAAGTGTGATCCGGTTCAACCAGTTTGTGATTGGTTTTTGACTTTGCTGGCATGTCGGCACATGGTAGATGCTACAGAAGCAGGATTCAGGCTGTACAAGGCTGCAGGCTGGGCTGGCAGTTCAATAGAGTTCAATAGAAAGAACACATGGAGAATATCCGCATGCAAGGAAAAAAAACAATACTGGCATTGATCGTGGGGGCTACCATGGCCGTGAGTGGTGCGGTACAGGCCACCACCCTCAAGCTGAGCCATAATATGGACACCAGCTACCCAGTACATAAAGCCATGAAATTTATGGAAAAACGGGCAAAGGAACTGTCCGGTGGCGATCTCAAGATCCGTATCTATCCCAATGGTCAGCTGGGCTCCCAGCGTGAATCACTGGAGTTGATCCAGAACGGCGCCCTGGACATGGCCAAGTCGAATGCCGCCGAGCTGGAAGCCTTTGCCAAGGCCTATGGCGCCTTCAACATGCCTTACCTGTTCAATGATCAGGACCACTATTACCGGGCGCTGGAAAGCGATATCGGCAAGCAGATCCTGCAGTCCTCCGAGACGAACGGCTTTGTCGGTCTTACCTATTACGATGCGGGCGCCCGCAGCTTCTACGCCAAAAAAGCCATCACCTCACCGGCCGATGTGAAGGGCATGAAGGTGCGGGTACAGCCCAGCCCGACCGCGGTTGAAATGATTAAACTGCTGGGCGGTCACCCTACACCGCTGGCGTTTGGCGAGCTGTATACCGCGCTGCAGCAGGGCGTGGTGGATGCGGCCGAAAACAACCTGCCGTCCATGACCATGAATCGGCACAGCGAAGTGGCCAAGTTTTTCAGCATGGACGAGCACACCATGATCCCGGATGTGCTGGTGATCTCCGCCAGGGTATGGAAAGAGCTGCCCGAGCATGAGCGTAATGCCCTTAGCCAGGCCGCTGCCGAGTCCATGCAGGAAATGAGAAAGCTGTGGGCCGAGTCGGAAATCGCCGAGCGCAAGTCCGCCGAGAAGCAGGGTGTGGAGTTTGTCACCGTCGATAAAGTGCCTTTCCAGCAGGCCGTTGCGCCCATGTACGACACACTGAAACAGGAAGATCCCGAGCTTTATCAGCTGGTTGATGGTTTGCGTAACCTGTAAGTCACCCTGGCAAGCCACAAAATGAAATTGGTAAACCAATTTTGTTGCGTGGCTTGCCAGCTCTGATAGAATTTGTTCATGCGATAGTACTTCGGGTTCGGGATTATTGATTCGGGATTGTTGATCATGTTTGAGCCAAAACGCTTGTATCAGGAGATAGGCATGAAGCTGCGTAACGAGCTTCATTCCGGTCGTTACCAAATCGGCGATCGGCTGCCTCCCGAGCGTAATATCGCGGAGCAGCTGGGCGTCAGTCGCACCGTGGTACGCGAGGCGCTGATCATGCTGGAACTGGAAAACCTGATCGATGTGCGCAAGGGCTCGGGCGTCTATGTGGTCAAGTTGCCTGAGCAGCAACAGGAATCACAGCTTGAGCAAGCCATCCATGAGGATGTCGGTCCATTTGAATTATTGCAGGCCAGGCAGTTGCTGGAGAGTGATATTGCCGCCTTTGCCGCCACCCAGGTAACCAAAAATGGCATTGGCCAGATGCGCCAGGCGCTGGAGCTTGAACGCCAGTCACTGCTTGCCGACGAGAATAATGAAGAGGGCGATGAGCTGTTCCATCGGCTGATTGCCGAGGCCACTCAAAACAGCGTGTTGGTTGATATTCAGCATCAACTCTGGTTACGACGCAAAAACAGCCCCATGTGGCAAAAACTGCACTCACGTATTGCCGACACCAGCTATCGTCGCTTCTGGCTGGATGATCATCTCCGGATACTGGCCGCACTCCAACACAAAGATCCCAAATCCGCGCGTCAAGCCGTGTGGCAGCACCTGGAAAATGTCAAGGAAACCCTGCTGGAACTATCGGATATCGAGGATCCTGAATTCGATGGCTACTTGTTCAGCTCCATTCCGGTTGCCATTGGCGAATAAGACGAATAAGACGAATAACAAGACACAGTGTTAAAAACATATTCTGTCCCTTGCCTATGGATGCCGACGGTATCCATAGGGGCAGACTAAGCCTAAAAGATGAGGATAATGTAATGGAACAAACATGGCGCTGGTATGGCCCGAATGATCCTGTATCGCTGGCCGATGTGCGGCAAGCGGGTGCAACCGGCGTTGTTTCCGCTCTGCACCATATTCCCAACGGTGAAGTCTGGCCGCTCGAGGATATTAAAGAACGCAAGGCGTTAATAGAAAAAAGCGGTCTGACCTGGTCGGTGGTGGAAAGTGTGCCTATCCACGAAGACATCAAGACCCAGACCGGCGACTATCTGAAATATATCGAAAACTACAAGCAGTCGCTGCGTAACCTGGCCGAGTGCGGTATCCATACCGTCTGCTACAACTTTATGCCGATCCTGGACTGGACCCGTACCGATCTGGAGTATGAGTTGCCGGATGGTTCACGGGCACTGCGTTTCGATCAGATCGAGTTCGCGGCCTTTGAATTGCATATTCTCCAGCGTCCCGGCGCCGAAGCCGACTATACGCCGGAAGAAATGGCCCAGGCCAAGGCCCGTTTTGCCGCCATGACCGACGCCGAGAAGGAAAAGCTGACCCGCAACATCATCGCCGGTCTGCCCGGCGCCGAGGAAGGCTACACCATAGCGCAGTTCCGTGAGCGTCTGGCCGTGTACGACGGCATCGACAAGGCCCGGCTGCGCGAGCACTTCGCCTTCTTCCTGAAAAAAATCATACCGGTGGCCGAGCAGTGCGGCCTGCGCATGGCGGTGCACCCGGACGATCCGCCACGGGCCATCCTGGGCCTGCCCCGCATCGTCTCCACGGTGGAAGACATGCAGTGGATGGTGGATACCATCGACAGCATTGCCAATGGTTTTACCATGTGCACCGGCTCCTACGGCGTGCGGGCCGACAACGATCTGGTCAACATGATCCAACGGTTCGGCCATCGCATTTATTTCACCCATCTGCGCGCCACCTGCCGCGAGGGTGATAACCCCAAATCCTTCCATGAAGCGGCGCACCTCAATGGCGATGTCGACATGTATGAAGTGGTCAAGGCCATACTGGCGGAAGAACATCGTCGCAAGCAGGAAGGCAATGAGCTGCTGATCCCCATGCGTCCCGACCACGGTCACCAGATGCTGGACGATTTGAAGAAAACCACCAACCCGGGCTATTCGGCCATTGGCCGCCTGAAAGGCCTGGCCGAAGTCAGAGGTGTGGAGCTGGCCATCAAGCGGGCTTTCTTCAGTAACTGATTTTCGGCGGTAATAAAATAACAAAGGGCTTTCGGCGTAATCACGATGAAAGCCCCTATTTTTTATGATGAGCAGCAAAAGGTTTTCAAATGACTATTGTCGATAAAAATATTGCAAATGCCGAACTTAATCCCAACGTGAAACAAGTCAGTTACGATCCTAGTCATTTAAAAACCAGAATTGTTCATCTCGGTTTTGGCGCCTTCCATCGCGCCCATCAGGCGCTGTTTAACGACGAACTGGCCGCCAGTCATCACAGTGACTGGGGCCAGTGCGTGGTCAAGCTGTTCAGCGGCGCCGACGAAATCAGCGCCCTGCGCGCCCAGAATCATCTTTATACCCTGGTCGAGAAAGGCGCCGAACAGACCGATGTCAAGGTGATCGGTGTGGTGCGTGAATCCCTGCATCCCAAACTGGACGGCATCGAGGCGGTGCTGGAAAAAATGGCCGACCCGGATGTGGCCATCATCTCGCTGACCATCACCGAAAAAGGCTATTGCGTCGATCCGGCCACCGGTCGGCTGGACCAGACCAATGCGCTGATTACCCATGATCTGGTTGACCCGAGCCACCCTCAGTCCGCCATCGGCTACCTGGTGCAGGCCTTGCAGATAAGACGTGAGCGGGGGTTGGGCGGTTTCTCTGTCATGTCCTGCGACAATGTGCCGGAAAACGGCCAGCTGGTTCGCCAGGTGGTGCTGGATTTTGCCGCGCAGCGGGATCCGGCGCTGGCCGACTGGATTGGTACCCATGCCAGCTTTCCCTGCACCATGGTCGATCGTATCGTGCCGGCAGCCACGGCTGATTCCCTGGCCGAGATTACCGGTCTGCTGGGGGTCGAGGATCCTTGTGCCATCGCCTGCGAGCCGTTCCGCCAGTGGGTGATCGAAGACAACTTCGTTGCCGGTCGCCCCGAGTGGGAGCGGGTCGGCGCCGAGCTGGTACAGGACGTGGTGCCCTTCGAGGAAATGAAGTTGCGCATGCTCAACGGCAGCCATTCCTTTCTGGCCTACCTGGGCTACTTGGGTGGCTACCAGCATATTGATGAAACCATGACCGATGCCCATTACCGCCGGGCGGCACTGGCCCTGATGACCCGGGAGCAGGCGCCGACCCTGAATATGCCGGCCGGCACCGATCTGACGGCCTACGCCGAGATGTTGATTGCGCGGTTCGCCAATCCCAAGCTGAAGCACAGAACCTGGCAAATCGCCATGGACGGCAGCCAGAAGCTGCCCCAGCGACTGCTGCAATCCATTCGAACTCATCTGCAACGGGGCACCGACTTTTCTTATCTGGCGCTGGGCGTTGCCGGCTGGATGCGCTACGTCAGCGGCGTGGACGAACAGGGGCAGGCCATCGAGGTGCGGGATCCCATGGCGGCTCAGCTCAAGGCTATTTGTGATCAGCATGGGCTGAAAAGCTCGGTGGTGCCGGCGCTGATCGGCGTAGAGGCCATTTTCGGCACCGATCTGGCGGCCGAGCCGCAGTTTGTTGATGCGGTCACTCGGGCCTATACCAAGCTGGTGACGGCTGGTGCACGCGCCGCCGTGGCATCCTTATAACGCATTGAATAGCAAGGATATATTATGAAGCCCTTTCTCGATGACGATTTTTTGCTGAGCACCCCGACGGCCGTGCGCCTGTATCACGAGTTCGCCAAGGAGCAGCCGATTTATGACTACCACTGTCACCTGAGCCCGCAGGCGGTGGCCGACGATCAGCGTTTTGACAACCTGAGCCAGATTTGGCTGGCAGGGGATCATTACAAGTGGCGCGGCATGCGTTCGGCCGGCATCGATGAGCGGCTGATCACCGGCAATGCCACCGATCTGGAAAAATATCAGGCCTGGGCCAGAACCGTGCCTCAGTGCCTGGGCAATCCTCTGTACCACTGGACTCACCTCGAGTTGAAGCGGCCCTTTGGCATCACCAATACCGTGCTCAATCCCGACACCGCCGATAGCATATGGAACCGGTGTAACGAGCTGCTGGCCACGCCGGAGTTTTCCGCCCGGGGCATCATGCGTCAGATGAAGGTCAGAATGGTCGGCACCACGGACGATCCCGTCGATTCGCTGGAGCACCACAAGGCCATTGCCGAAGACAGCAGCTTCGATATCGAAGTGGCGCCCAGCTGGCGTCCGGATCGGGCCTTTAAAATCGAACTGGACGGCTTTGCCGACTATATGACCCTGCTGGGGCAGGCCGCCGATATAGAGATTCGTCGTTTTGACGATCTGCTGAGCGCCCTGACCCGTCGGCTGGATCATTTTGCCGCCCATGGTTGTCGCGCCGCCGATCACGGTATCGAAATCGTGCGTTTTGCCGCCGTGCCGGCCGAAAGCGAGCTGGATAGCCTGTTGGCCCGGCGCCTGGCCGGTGACGTACTGAACGAGCAGCAGGCCGCCCAGTTCAGTACCGCGGTGCAGGTCTGGCTGGGTCGTCAATACGCCAAACGGGGCTGGGTGATGCAGTTGCATATCGGTGCCCAGCGCAACAACAATAGCCGCATGTTCCGTCTGCTGGGCGCCGATGCCGGCTTCGATTCCATCGGCGACAAGCCGTTCGCCTTCGAGCTGGCCTCGTTGCTCGATGCCATGGACATCACCGACGAGCTGCCGAAGACCATTCTTTACTGCCTGAATCCGCGCGATAACGAGATGATGGCCACCATGATCGGCAACTTCCAGGGCGGCGGTATCGCCGGCAAGGTGCAATTCGGCTCGGGCTGGTGGTTCAACGATCAGAAAGACGGCATGCAGCGCCAGCTGGAGCAGTTATCCCAGCTCGGCCTGCTGAGCCAGTTTGTCGGCATGCTCACCGACTCGCGCAGCTTCCTGTCCTATACCCGCCATGAATACTTCCGCCGTATCCTGTGCGAGATGCTCGGCCGCTGGGTGGAAAAGGGCGAAGCCCCCAACGATATCCAGCTGCTCGGCAGCATGGTGCAGAACATCTGTTACCACAATGCCAGAGACTATTTCCGTCTGCCGGGAGAAGAGGCATGAAACGCATTGCCATTATCGGCGAGTGCATGATCGAGCTGAACGGCGCCCCCTTTGGCGCCATGCAGCAGACCTATGGTGGCGACAGCCTGAACACCGCCGTCTATCTTGCCCGTACCGCCGGTGAGGCGGTCAATATCGATTACATTACCGCCATGGGTACCGATGCGCTGAGCCGGGGCATGGTGGCCCGCTGGCAGCAGGAAGGGCTCAATACCGACCATGTATTGCGTGATGAGCAACGTCAGCCGGGTCTGTACCTGATCCAGCTGGACGAGCAGGGGGAGCGCACCTTTCTTTACTGGCGCAACCAGTCTGCGGCCCGTTACCTGCTGCAACACCCGGACTTCGATACCATCGCTGCCCACCTGGCCGGCTGCGATCTGGTGTATCTGAGCGGGATCAGCCTGGCGATACTGCCGGCGGAAGACCGGGCCCGCCTGCTTTCCCTGCTGAAAAGCCTGTCGCAGCAGGGGGTGGCCATTGCCTTCGATAGCAATTACCGTCCCGCCCTGTGGCAGGATCTGGAAGAAACCCGGGCCGCCTATGGCGAGATCCTGTCCTTTACCGAGCTGGCATTGCTGACCTTTGATGATGAACAGGCCATCTGGGGTGATGAGGTACCGGAAGCTGCCCTGAGCCGACTCTACCGTCAGGGAGTAAAAAAAGCGGTGCTCAAGCTGGGTGCCGAAGGTTGTCTGTATGGTGAGGCCGCGAGCGGCCAGGCCGAGCTGATTGGTACCACGCCCGTTGCCCGGGTGGTGGATACCACCTCGGCCGGCGATGCCTTCAATGCCGGTTTTCTGGCGGGATACCTGCAGGATCTGCCGGCTGCCGAGAGTTGCCGCCAGGGGCATCGACTGGCTGGTATCGTGATCCAGCATAAAGGCGCCATTATTCCCGCATCGGCTACCGCGGATGTACTATTTACGACCACAAGGAATGCTTAACATGAGTACGTTAGTTGAACAGATTGCCGCGCTGAAAATACTGCCGGTTATCGTCCTCGACAAGGCCGAGGATATTGTTCCCCTGGGCAAGGTGCTGGCGGAGAATGGCCTGCCGGCCGCGGAAATTACTTTCCGCTCCGACGCGGCGGTGGAGGCGATTCGCCTGTTGCGTGAGGCCCAGCCCGATATGCTGATCGGCGCCGGTACCGTGCTCACTCGTGAGCAGGTGGTGGCGGCCAAGGAGGCCGGTGCCAGCTTTATCGTGTCTCCGGGCTTCAACCCGAATACGGTCAGGGCCTGCCAGGAGCTGGATATTCCGATTATTCCGGGTACCAACAACCCCAGCACCATCGAAGCCGCCCTGGAGATGGGCCTGACCACGGTCAAGTTCTTCCCGGCGGAAGCGTCCGGTGGCGTCAAGATGATCAAGGCCCTGCTCGGTCCCTTCAACCAGCTGAAAATCATGCCCACCGGCGGTGTGAATGCCAACAACATCAAGGATTACCTGGCCATCCCCGGCGTGATCGCCTGTGGCGGTTCCTGGATGGTGGACAAGGCGCTGGTCAATGCCGGTCAGTGGGATGAAATTGCCCGCCTGACCCGTGAGGCGGTCAAACTGGTTGAATAATACGAGTCCCTGAATCGAGCGCATAAAGCAGGATGGCGGTGGTCATCCTGCTTTTTTTTAAGCGCCAGACCCTAGATATAGGGTGATGTCGGTACGCAAGACAGCAATACCCGAACCGGGAGCAGGCCCCTCCGGCTCGGCTTCGTCTGATTTCAATAATGTGGCGGCGGGGTTTCTTCTTCCTGGCTGGCGACTTCTCCCGGCTGCAATTCCTTCAGTTTTTTCACCATCAGGCTGAGCTGGCTCTTGAGCCGGGCGGCTTCGGCGCCCAGGGCGGTCACCTCCAGGTTCAATTGCTCTATGGTGTCGTCCTGAAAGGCCAGCCGGGTTTCCAGCTGCTCCAGGCGGTGGAGTATGTCTTCATTCATGATGCTGTTCTCTTGAGTCTATGGTCCAGGTTTCACCGAAGCCGGCGGAGCTGACGCTGTAAATATGCTGTTGATCGATAAAGGCCACGTCATACACCATGGCGCTGGCGGGGCGCAGCTTGGTATGCAGGCCGACGGACCACTGTTGTAGTTGCTTGCCATCGTCCAGTTGCCACAGTTCCAGGCGACGGGAGGTGCTGCCGGTCAGCAGTCGATTGTTGCTCGAATCCAGCCGGGCGCTGATAAAGGTCTGGCCGCGATAAGGCACCTGAAGACTGGACAGCAATGCTCCCGATGGCAGCCGATGCAACTGCCCCTGGCCCTGGGCATCGGCACTGAAGGCGAGGCGTCCGCTGCTATCCAGGCGCACCAGGCTGATGCTGTTCTCATGCTGCCAGCGACTGAGGATGGCGGCGTCGGTGGTTTGCCATAACAGGACCTGGCCATTCTGGCTGGCGCTGAGGGCATAACGGCCGTTGGCGGATAAGTCCACCGAATTGATGCGGCTGTTTTCGCCCCCGAGCCGGTGCCCCATGAACAAGAGCCGACGGCCGCTTTGCAGATCGACATATTCGACTTCACCGTTGTGGTAACCGAGCAGCAGGCTGTGGCCATTGTTGGCCAGTGCCAGGGCGCGCAGGGAGTTATTCAGCTGATAGAAGCCGGCATTCCGACCGCTCTGCAGCGACCAGACGGCGACCGTGTCTATGCTGGCCGTGGCGGCGCTGTGGCCATCGGGGGAGATGGCCAACAGCAGAATATCATCGGTGGTTTCGCCCTGGTACCAGTGGTAAAGCGGTTCGTCTTTGCCTCGCTGCCACACCTGCACCGGGCTGGGGCCGGTGGCGACCAGGGTAAAGCGGCCATCGGCACTGGTTTGTGCCGCCAGCACTGTGCCCTCGGCGTAACGGCTCTGGGTCACCGGGGTGTCGCCCGTATCGCAACCCGAGATCAGCAAAAATATGACGCACAGCGTCACCATCGGCAGGTTGGAGGGCATTTTTATGAGCTTGGGCTTTCGCATCGGCAAGGTGAAACGGTAGTATAGGTCCGGATTGATAAGCATCTCATTTTCCATGGTATTTTTCCCCTGTTCTGGAGTGAATAATGAAAAAACTGTTACAAGTCAGTTTGCTGGCCTCTGCGGTGTTGGTGGGTCTGAGTGGTTGTAAGGAAGAGCAGGCGTCTGCCCCAACGGCAGTTGAAGCGGCGCCGGAGCTGGAAAGCTTCGAAGCCAAGTCAGCCTACGCCATCGGCCTGTCCATGGGGCGCTACATCGGCTCCACGCTGGAAAAACAGCAGGAGCTGGGTGTCGAGCTGGATAACGACACCATACTCCGGGGCGTCAAGGACGGTTTCTCCGATGCGGGTCAGATGAGCGACGAAGAAATTCAGGCCGCGCTGACGGCTTATGACGAGCACATCAATGAGCTGATCGAAACCCAGGCCAAGGAGCAGGCGGCGACCACCCTGGAAGAGGGCAGGAAGTTTCTGGAAGAAAACGCCAAGCGTGACGGCGTGACCGTCACCGAGTCGGGCTTGCAGTACGAAGTGCTGACCGAAGGCAACGGCGCCAAGCCGGTGGCCGAAGACGTGGTAACGGTGCACTACACCGGCACCCTGGCTGACGGTACCACCTTCGACAGCTCGGTAGAGCGTGGCGAGCCGGTAAGCTTCCCCCTGAATCAGGTGATCCCGGGCTGGACCGAAGGCGTACAGCTGATGCCGGTGGGTTCCAAGTACAAGCTGTTTATCCCGGCCTCTCTGGGTTATGGCGAATCTGGCGCCGGTAGCATCCCCGGCAATGCGGTACTGGTATTCGAAGTCGAGTTGCTGGATATCAAGGCAACCGAGCAGCCCGAAGCCGAAGCCGAATCCGACGCTCCGGTCGCGGAGTAAGGGGAAAAACGGCGCCTCAGGGCGCCGTTTTTATTTTGGTCTGCAGCGCCACCCAGCCGTGGTCGTCCTGCAATAGCCGTTCTTTATGCGCCTTGCTCAGTCGCTTCAGGCGGTATTCCAGCTGGAGCGCCACGGACTGGCTGGCCACAGTGCGTTGCCACACCAGCTCGGCCGGGCGGCGAGACCAGACATAACGGGAGGCGCGCGAGATTTGCTGGTTGTGCTCTTTGCAGCGGCGCACCGGATCCAGGCTGATACCCGCATAGAAGCTGCCGTCACGACAGCGCAGCAGGTAAAGGTGCCAGGGCGGAGCCGGGTTGTCGGGGGCCTCGTCATTCACACCGTACTCATCCTTCATGCGGTGACCGTCGAAGATAATACTCATCCATCAAGGCCGTTGCGCCCCATTAACGCGGGGACCAGGGGAATGCTGATCTGCTGGGGGGCATAGCAGAGGCCGCTGGTACAGCCCTGGTAGCGGAGCTCGGCCCGGCCGTCTGGCGCCACCTGCTGCAGTGGTATGGTCAGCTCGAGCCGCTGGTAATAGACCTGGCTTTTGCCGAAATATTCGTCCTCGTGCGGGGTGCCGGCGGGGAGCTCCCAGTCGCCGAAACGGGTATTGTGAGGCGATACCGACAATCGCTGGCGATAAAGGTAATAGCCGGGCGCAATGGTAAACTCCAGCAACAGGCCGGAAGGCGTCTGCCTGCTGCTGAGCACAAAGGCCTGCTCGACGGGCAAAAAAGAGGAGCCGGATGCCGCCGGCTCCGGACGCAGGCCCAGCCATTCCAGCACCCCGGCCTGACTCGGGAGCGACATCAGTGCCGAGGTTAGAAGTAACAGCGGTATACGCAACATGGATCACCTTGGGGTTATGGTGGCGGCAGAGAGAACCGAGCGAAGATTACTATAGCGCCGCCCCGGACTAAAATCATCGCGATGTATGATTTGAAAATAACGCGGTTCGCCCCCATCTTGATGGTTTCACCCAGATAAATCGCCAATGCAGGCGAAGATGAGGTTTTAGTGGGTAAGATTTTCTTGATGTTTGTCGGCGCCACCCTGCTGGAAATTTTTGTTTTCATCGAGGTGGGATCGGCCATCGGCGCCTGGAGTACCCTGGCGCTGATCATACTGACCGCCGTGGTCGGCATCAGCCTGGTGCGCATTCAGGGCGTACAGACCCTGATGGAAGCCCAGCGCAAGGTGAATCTGGGCGAGGCCCCGGCCCGGGAAATGCTGGCCGGCATCATGCTGGCCATGAGTGGTGTCCTGCTGCTGCTGCCGGGCTTCGTGTCGGATCTGGGCGGCCTCTTGCTGCTGCTGCCGCCGGTACGCGCCGCCCTGATCGAGTGTTTCATAAGCAAGGCGCACGTACGCGGAGGCAAGGGCCATACCTTTACCGCCGAATATCATGAATACAGCGAAACCCGCATTCATCAGGAGCGGCTGGGCCGGCACTCGGAAAAAGATGAAGAAGGCACCACCTTCGACGGCGAGTTCCAGCGCAAGGACGATGACAAATAATCAACATGGCTGAAAGCCTATGGCTTACCGCTTTAGCTTGTCGGGTGATTGATCTTCCAGGGGAAGCGCCGCCAGGCGAAACCACAGGCGATGACGCCCGCCAGCAGGTTGGCCACCAGCATACCGGTGAAGACGCCGATCTCACCCTGCCAGCGGTTGCCCAGCCAGGCCAGGGGCAGCAGCAGGCCGAACAGCCGGATACCGTTGAGCAGCAGTGAAATACTCGAGACCCGCAGCCCGTTCAGGGCCGATGCCAGCAGCATGAAACAGCCCTGCAACCCATATCCCAATGGCACCAATCGCAGATAAAACGTCAGGTACCGGCTGACCTCGGCGTTGTCGGTAAACTGGCGCGCCAGCCAGGGCGCCAGCCACCACAGCAGCCCGAACACCAGCAGTTGAAAAACCAGCGCGAAGCGCATCGACAGCAGCAGGGCCTGCCGGCTGCGCTCATGCAGACCGGCCCCGGTATTCTGGGAAATAAAGGGCGCCAGTACCGAGCTCAGCGCCATCATGACAATCAGCAGCAGTGCCTCGATGCGCGAGGCGGCCCCGTAGGCGGCAACCGCTTCCTTGCCCAGCCCGGCCAGTATCATCATCAGCACCGCCGTGGTGAGCGGATTGAGCAGGTTGGTAAAGGAGGCCGGAATGGCCACCTGCAACAGCTGACGCCAGTGCGGGATCGCACGCTCCCTTCGCAGCCAGGGCCAGAGCAGCAATCGCTCCCGGCGCCACAACAGCCAGAGTCCGACGAGGGTGGCCATCAGCCAGGAGCAGGCCGACGCAATGGCCGCGCCCCTGATGCCCAGCTCGGGAAAGGGTCCGAATCCGAAGATAAGCAAGGGGTCGAGCAGACCGTTGACCAGGCCGGCCACCATCATCACCAGGCTGGGGGTGCGGGTATCGCCGGTGGCGCGAATGGCCGCATTGCCCACCATGGGCAGCACCAGCAGCGGCATGGTCAGATACCAGATCAGCATATAGTCGTGGATCGGCGTCAGCAGGGTATCGGTCGCGCCCAGCAGCCGGAACAGGGGGTCTATGGTGGTGGCGCCCAGCGCGGCCAGCAGCAGTGCCAACAGCAGCGCAAGCAGCAGGCTGTGACTGGTAAACTGGGCGGCCTCCTGCCGGTTGCCGGCGCCCAGCGCCTGGCCCAGGCAGGCGGACAACCCCGCGCCCAGTCCCATGGCCAGCGAAATCACCACGAAGGTAACCGGAAAGGTAAAGCTGATGGCCGCCAGGGCATCGGTACCGAGCAGGCCGATGAAAAAGATATCAACCAGATTGAAGGCCTGAATGGCGACGATGCCGAGCGCCATGGGACCGGCCATTCTGGCCAGTTGCGGGCCTATGGGGGCAGTCAGCAGCGAATTGTGTGGTACCACTAATGCTCTCTTGAAGTGAGTGAGTCGGCCCTGCAGAGGCGAGGCCCATGATACCGCCGCCGGGCGCGCTTTAAAAAAAATTTATGTGTTGGCCCTTGAAGGGGGGGAATGCGCTCCCATATAGAAGGACAGCGTAACAATTTGCGGCCGCCGGCCGTTTATATCACTAGGTAACAACACTCATCAGGAGAGTTATCGATGAACATTCGTCCATTGCACGATCGCGTTATTATCAAGCGTATTGAAGCCGAGTCAAAATCTGCCGGAGGCATCGTTTTGACCGGGTCTGCCGCCGAAAAGTCCACCCGTGGTGAGGTGCTGGCGGTAGGTAATGGCCGCACCCTGGACAATGGTGAAGTCAAGGCCGTGTCCGTCAAAGTGGGTGACAAGGTTATTTTCAACGAAGGCTTCGGTGTGAAAACCGAGAAGCTGGACGGTCAGGAAGTACTGATCCTGTCCGAAAACGACATTCTGGCTATCGTCGAATAATCATCCGGTTTATCTACTTCAAGGAATATGAACAATGGCTGCTAAAGAAGTTAAATTTGGTAACGACGCTCGCGTAAAAATGCTCAAGGGTGTGAACATCCTGGCCGATGCCGTGAAAGTTACCCTGGGTCCCAAGGGCCGTAACGTGGTACTGGACAAATCTTTCGGTGCCCCCGTTATCACCAAGGACGGCGTGTCCGTCGCCAAGGAAATCGAGCTGGAAGACAAGTTCGAGAACATGGGCGCCCAGATGGTGAAGGAAGTGGCTTCCAAGGCCAACGACGAAGCGGGCGACGGCACCACCACCGCCACCGTACTGGCCCAGTCCATCGTTAACGAAGGCCTGAAAGCGGTTGCCGCCGGCATGAACCCGATGGATCTGAAGCGCGGCATCGACAAGGCCGTGATCCAGGCAGTGGAAGAGCTGAAAGGCCTGTCCGTTCCCTGTAAAGACACCACCGCCATTGCTCAGGTAGGCACCATCTCCGCCAACTCCGACGAAACCGTGGGCGCGCTGATTGCCGAAGCCATGGAAAAAGTCGGTACCGACGGTGTGATCACCGTGGAAGAAGGTCAGGGCCTGCAGGACGAGCTGGACGTGGTAGAAGGCATGCAGTTCGACCGTGGCTATCTGTCTCCCTATTTCATCAACAAGCAGGAAACCGGCACCGTCGAGCTGGAAGACCCCTTCATCCTGCTGGTTGACAAGAAAGTCTCCAATATCCGCGAGCTGCTGCCGGTACTGGAAGGCGTGGCCAAGCAATCCAAGCCGCTGCTGCTGGTTGCCGAAGATATCGAAGGCGAAGCCCTGGCGACCCTGGTGGTGAACAACATGCGTGGCATCGTTAAAGTTGCCGGCGTCAAGGCCCCGGGCTTCGGCGACCGTCGCAAGGCCATGCTGCAGGATATTGCCATCCTGACCGGTGGTACCGTGATCTCCGAAGAAGTGGGTCTGGAACTGGAAAAAGCCACCCTGGAAGATCTGGGCCGTGCCAAGCGCGTGGTGATCACCAAAGACAACACCACCATCATCGATGGCGTGGGTGAAGTGGCGTCCATCGAAGCGCGCGTGGCGCAGATTCGTCAGCAGATCGAAGACTCTTCTTCCGATTACGACAAAGAGAAGCTGCAAGAGCGCGTGGCCAAGCTGGCCGGCGGTGTTGCCGTGATCAAGGTCGGTGCCGCCACCGAAATGGAAATGAAAGAGAAGAAAGCCCGCGTCGACGATGCCCTGCACGCCACTCGTGCCGCGGTAGAAGAAGGTGTGGTACCGGGCGGCGGTGTGGCCCTGGTACGCGTTGCCAGCAAGCTGTCCGAACTGCGTGGCGACAACGAAGACCAGAACGTGGGTATCAAGGTTGCCCTGCGCGCCATGGAATCTCCGCTGCGTCAGATCGTGACCAACGCCGGTGAAGAAGCTTCCGTCGTGGTATCCAAAATCAAGGATGGCGAAGGTAACTTCGGCTACAACGCCGGCAACGATACCTATGGCGACATGCTGGCCATGGGCATCCTGGATCCGACCAAGGTGACTCGCTCTGCGCTGCAGTTCGCCGCTTCCGTGGCCGGTCTGATGATCACCACCGAAGCCATGGTGACCGAGCTGCCGAAGCAGGACGCGCCGGCCATGCCGGACATGGGTGGCATGGGCGGTATGGGCGGCATGGGCGGCATGATGTGATGCGACGAGAGTCGCGCAGGTAGCTAGCCTGGCTGGGTTACACCCGAAGTGATCACTAACTTTTAGGTGGTGGTCACTGCCATTTCCAGCAGAAAATAGTATTTGAGAAAACCCGATATTCAGGCTTGTTCCAGGCCCGAATATCGGTCTCCGTATGGAGTACCGAATTCAGGTATGGGTGATGAGCCTGTATCCCCGCATTACGCGAATGATACACGTTGAAGCAGTCTCGAAATTTGAGGTTGTGAGGTAACGGGAATATCCGTGTCTATCAAAAGCTAAGCACCTGCCGGTGTGAAGCTGTGTCTGATGATTGTTCCACGCGATACTCGGCTAAAAGTAACTTGGCCGGTGTGGTGAGCGGAACCTGTTGTGCAACCAACAGTAGCCTAGGGATAGTGCGTCACTGGTAACGGTGGGGTGCGAAGCTTCCTGACAATGTACTCCCCGCAAGGGTTCGGTTTACATCGCGAGGTGTGCCGGAGATTTCGCCAGTAGCAGGCGGATGAGAGGCTAGGCTGGGTCATATGGTTAACATACGTGAACTGCTAACAAGCACCGTCAACCGCAATGAGCGCAAGCTACTGATGCGCTTTGACCAAAAGGTACAAGGCTGGCTATCCCTCTTACATCTGGGGATACGTTGCCATCAAGCCTTCGGTGTATTGGCAGAACCTAAGTGACTCGTGTCATCGGCACGGAACTCGGAAACCCCGTACCTTCGCCCCGGTTTAATGACCTGGGGCAGGCGAAGAGCAATCGACGCTGTTGGACGTGCGGGTTTGGGAAGTCGGAAAAAGCGAATGCCGTTCTGTAATGGAGCGGATAGGGGGTTAAAGGTTCCTCCACCGGAAACGGGAGCCCACGTCCGACAGGTCTTTAATCGTGTGCAGGCGTGTAAAGCGCCCACAGTGACATGAAAGGTGGCGAAGCGGCCGAGAACCGATTTCGCCAGAACCCTTGCGGGAGCAGATTTCACTCCCGCAAGGGATTGATCCATCTGTTTCTCGCTCGGGGCTTTCATAAACAAAGCACTGAGGAGAATAGCAAGATGAGTACTGAAGTTCATGTACCTGCATTTTCCCACCCGGCTGATAGCTGGCACACCATCGACTGGTATGCCATGCACAGACAGGTGAGGGGGCTACCAGGGCGAGAGCACGTATGTTTACTTTTCACCCAATGACGCCATTCCGGCAATGATCACCTGCTCCAGATAGGCACTGTTTTGTTATCGACCGCAAAGGCGCTGACCATGTGGATGGCTGAGCGGCTGTCCTCACGGTTATATGAGCCCCGCAAGGTCTTGCCATCAATGGCAATGAGCTTACTGCCGGTGCGTTCATTGACCGATTGTGCCCAGTGAAT